>NZ_WRXM01000001.1:0-607644 GCF_010119205.1 Haloarcula limicola | reverse complement strand
CATGGCGTCGAGGTAGATCCCAGGGAGCAGTCCGGTGACGGTCTGTCCGAGCCAGACCTCGACCGCCGTCCACCCGGCGAAGGCGGTGCCCGCCGCGGCGACGACCGTGTACGGGTTGAAGCGGGTCGAGAGCCCCGCGATGATGAACTGGACCTTCTCGCCCGGCAGCACCGCCAGTTGCGCGCCGGCCGCGATGAAGACGACCGTCAGCCACGTCGCCTCGCTCACGCACCGCTCACCTCGGCGACGACGTCGTCGCGGCTCCGGACCTGGATCGCGTCCGCGATGTGGTCCGGCAACGAGACCGTCTCGCCGTCCGCTAAGCGCACCGTCACCATCCCGATGGGCGCGATCTCCTCGACGACGAGCTCGGTCCCCGGCGTGATACCGACCTCGTCCAGGTACGTGAGTTCCTCCGCGTCGCGGTCGCGGACGCGGACGACTTCGAGGCGCGCGCCCTCGCCGTGGTCGGCCAGCACGGCCGCCGGAACGTCGTCGATGGGGTCGAGTTGGTCGTTGGGGATCGGATCGCCGTGAGGGTCGACGGTGGGTTCGTCCAGCGCGGCGGCGACGCGTCGCTCGAACTCCTCGCTGATGTGGTGTTCGAGGATCTCGGCCTCCTCGTGGACCTCCGACCAGTCGTACCCCAGCTCCTCGGTGAGGAACGTCTCCAGCAGGCGGTGGTGGCGGATGACCTCCAGCGCGACCGTCTCGCCCTCCGGCGTCAGCGTGACGCCCTTGTACTTCTCGCGTTCGAGCAGGCCGCGGTCCTCGAGCTTCTCGACCATGCTCGTCGCCGTCGGCGGCGTCACGCCGACCGTCTCCGCGATGGTCGAGGTCGCCACGGGCGGGTCCCCCTCCCGTTCGAGGCGGTAGATAGCCTTCAGATAGTCCTCCATCTTCGCGCTCAACATACGCCATTTTAGACCGGTCTAACACAAAAGGATGGTGCAGGCTAAGCGCAAGTTTCGCGGAGAGCTACCACCGCTTCTCGTCCTCGGCGCGGTACGTCTGCCGGCGGTTCCGGGTCAGCAACCAGAGGAACAGGTAGCCGACCGCACCGAGGGCGAACACCGTCGCCGGGATGAGAAACGGCCCGAACGTCCGCACCAGCAAGTCGAGTCCCGACGTGACGGCCATGCGCCGGCTTGGGACGCCCGACGGATAAACGACGAGGATGCGGCACGGGGACGCGGACTACTCGGCAGGTACAAGCCACCGGCGGACGAACGCCGCGCCATGTACCGACCGGGTCACTACGGCGCGGCGCTGCTCGTCTACGCGCCGGTGGGATTCGCGCTCCTGTCGTTCGATTTCGCGGGTCTGGCGGTCCTCGGCGGCGCGCTCTCGCTCGCTCTCGCGCCAGTCCCCGACCTCGACCAGCGGATTCCGCTGATCAGACACCGCGGCGTCACCCACACGCTCCTCTTCGCCCTCGTCGTCGGGGGCGTCCTCGGAGCCATTGGGTGGGCCGCGGGCACCGGGACGGGCGTCGAGACGTCGAGGCGACTGGCGGCGTTCGGCGGGGTCGTCGGCACCGCCGCCGTCCTCTCGCACCTGCTCGCCGACGTCATCACGCCGATGGGGATAACCCCGTTCTGGCCGCTCTCGCGGAAGAATTACACGCTCCGACTCGCCCGTGCGGACAATACGATAGCGAACTACCTGCTGCTCGCACTCGGGGTGTTCGCGGTCGCGCTCGTCGTCTCCGTCTCGCGATCGGCGCTCCCGGCCGCTTAGATGAGGTCGCGGCTCTCCAGGGAGGCCATCACGTCGTCGACGAGCGAATCGACGTTCTCGTAGGGGAAGTCGCCGTCGAGTTTCGTGTTGAGCTCCATCGCCGTCATCGAGAAGTCGCCCGACTCGAACTTCGTCGAGGGGCCGTTCGGCAGCGCCGGGATGAGCCCCATCGGGCTGGAGACGGGGTAGTCGGCGTCCTCGAAGGCCTCGGTGAACTGCTCGCGGAGTTCGTCTCTGTCGACCATAATCGTTTGACCCATTGCACAAGCCGTTTCATAAAGGGTTCGACATCGGTACACTCTCCCGTTGTTTTGAGTTTATTCGAGGGCGGCGAACCTTCTTGCTCGTCGATACCCTTTCCCGCGTATGAACGGTCCCACTCGCCGTCAGTTCCTCGCTGGCGCTGGACTCGCGCTCACCGGGCTCAGCGGCTGTACGGGTCCCGGTGACGGCGCTGGCGGGCAGACGACGCCGACGCGAACCCCGGACGCCTCGCTGTCGGCCCTCGAACTCGGCGTCGACCCGGTGGCCTCCGGGTTCACCGCGCCGGTGGACGTCGTCGCGCCGCGCGGAGACGAGTACTTCGTCGTCGACCAGGCCGGGCAGATAGCGTATCTCGGTCCCGACGCCGACGAGCCGACGATGGCGCTCGACGTCACCGACCGGATGGTCGACGTGAGCGGCTACGACGAGCGCGGCCTCCTCGGGATGGCGCTCCACCCCGACTACGACGGATCGGGACGCGCGTTCGTCAGATACAGCGCGCCTCGACGCGAGGGGACGCCGGCGAACTACTCGCACACGTTCGTCCTCTCAGAGTTCGCTGTTTCCGACGGCGCGCTCGACCCCGAGAGCGAGCGGCCGATCCTGGAGATTCCGGAACCGCAGTCCAACCACAACGCGGGGTCGGTCGGGTTCGGCCCGGACGGCTACCTCTACGTCGGTGTCGGCGACGGCGGCGGGGGCGGCGACGTCGGGACCGGCCACGTCGAGGACTGGTACGACGCCGTCGACGGCGGTAACGGGCAGGATATCACCGAGAATCTGCTGGGGAGCATCCTCCGCATCGACGTGGACGGCGAGGGCGAAGACGGTCGGCCCTACGCGATTCCAGACGACAATCCGCTGGTCGGCGAGTCGGGCCTCGACGAGCAGTTCGCGTGGGGCTTTCGGAACCCGTGGCGATTCTCCTTCGGCCCGGACAGGAACTTCTTCGTCGCCGACGTAGGCCAGTCGCGCTTCGAGGAGGTCGATATCGTCGAGGCCGGCGGCAACTACGGCTGGAACGTCCGCGAGGGCCGGCGCTGCTTTCAGGCCGAGGAGTGCCCGTCGGAGACGCCCGACGGGACGCCACTACGGGATCCGATCATCCAGTATCCCCACGAGGGCGGCGCGGTGTCGGGCATCTCCGTCATCGGCGGCTACCTGTACGATGGCGACGCCGTTCCGGCGCTCACCGACCGCTACGTCTTCGCCGACTGGCGGGCGAACGGCGACCTGTTCGTCGGGACGGACACCGGCGAGTCGCGGTGGTCGGTGACGGCGGTCCCCGTCGCGGACGGCGAGATGGGGTCGAACGTCCTCTCCTTCGGCCGGACGCCGAGCGGGGAGCTCCTCGTCTGTTCGACCGACGAGGGCGGCCTCTCCGGGTCCACCGGCGCGGTCCATCGGCTCCGAGAAGCCTGAGGACCGGAAAACCGCGCGGCTGGTGCGAGGTCGGCGAGCGATCAGCGCGACCGCCGACCGTCGTCGGTGTCGCGACGCGCCATTCGTTCGGCCGACTCGCGGTCGGTCTCGACCCGCTGCTCGCCCTCGCTTCGCACCAGCAAGAACAGCGCGAGCGGTGCGGCGAGCGCGAGGATCAGGAAGACGAGCGCGACCAGTCCGGTCGTCATCTCAGCCGAGGAAGACGTCGGCGAGGTCGCTCGCCGCCGATCCGGTGTCTCGGTACAGTTCCGAGTAGCCGCAGTTCGTACACGAGACGACGCGGAACTCGTTGGACTGCACGTCGAACATCTTCGAGATGCCGCCGCCGGTCGTGGAGATGCGACCGACGTCGGTGCCGGTGTGACCGCACTTCGGGCAACCGCTGTCGCTCTCGCTGTCGTCGGAGGGTGTATCGGGGACCATGCACCTTCGAATTCGCGCGGTCCCCTTACAAATCTATTCCCGCCGTGGGAAGGGTTGGCAGCCGTCGGTATTATGCCGTCGGAACGCCGCTCGCCGGAGGTCAGTCGTCGGCGGCGACCGGCTCGCCGTGGCTCACTTCGTCGCCCAGCAGATCCATGAACTGGGCGACCCACTCGGGGTGGTCGGGCCAGGCCTGCCCGGTGACGAGGTTCCGGTCGGTGACGACGCCGTCGACCCACGAACAGCCGGCGGCCTCGCACTCGGCGCGACAGGCCGGGTACGACGTCATCTCGTAGCCGTCTAACACGTCGGCGGCGGCGAGGATCTGCGGGCCGTGACAGAGCGCCGCGACGGGCTTGTCCGCCTCGAAGAAGTGCTGGACCGCCTCGATGACCTCGTCGTGGGTCCGCAGATACTCCGGAGCGCGGCCGCCGGGGACGACGAGAGCGTCGTAGTCGCTCGGCGTCACGTCGGCCATCGTCGCGTTCAGTTCGAAGTTGTGGCCGCGGCTCTCCATGTACGTCTGGTCGCCGCGGAAGTCGTGAATGGCCGTCTTGATAGTGTCGCCGGCCTCCTTCTGCGGACAGACGGCGTCTACCTCGTGGCCCACCGTCTGCAGCGTCTGGTACGGGACCATTATCTCGTAGTCTTCGCCGAAGTCGCCGACGATCATGAGGATGTCTTTGCCCATCGGTATCACCACCCGGAACAACGGTCGGCGGCGGCATAAAGGCGTAGGCCAGCCAACAGGAGCGTCGTAACGGACGACGACCGTCTCGTCACCGGGCGGCGTCGAGGACGTCGTCCACGTCGGCGAGCGAGTCGAGGACGTAATCCGGCGTCACGTCGCTCCGTTCGAGGGCCGCGTCGTCGCTGACGCCCGACCGGACGAGCGCCGTCGTCATCCCGGCGCGCTCGCCCATTCGGATGTCCGTGTCGAGCCGGTCGCCGACCACCAGACACTCCTCGGGGGCGCAGTCGACCCGGGAGAGCGCCGCGTCGACGGCCACCGAGGAGGGCTTCCCGAGAATTCGATCGGGCTCGCGTTCGACGACGCCCGCGACGGCTCGGATTATCGCGCCGGACCCCGGTATCGGGTTCCCGTCGGCGTCGGGAAACGTCCGGTCGGGGTCGGTCCCGAGGAACGCGGTGTCGCCGTCGAGGACGCGCAGCGCGTCGTGCATGTCCCGATAGTGGAACTCGTCGGTCCAGGAGGCGAGCAACACGTCCGCCGCGCCGCCGGGGTCGGTCACCAGCTCGGCGCTGGTCCCCCGAACGCGCTCGCGGAGCGACGGCGACCCGACGACGAAGACGCCGTCTCCACCGTGATTCTCGTTCAGATACTCCCGCGTGACTTCCGCCGACGAGCAGGCCTCCCCCTCTCGGGCGTCGACGCCGAGCGACCGCAAGCGGTCGACGTACTCCGCGCCGTCGTGGAGCGGGTTGTTCGAGAAGAAGCAGATCGAGAGCCCCCGCTCCCGGATGCGGGAGACGGCGTCGGCCGCCCCGGGCAGCAGGTTATCGTCGTGGTACACCGTCCCGTCGAGGTCCAGAATCACGCCCCGGAGTGTCATCGACCGACGTAGGGGGCCGAGACGCAAAAACCCGTCTCAGTCGGCCGGTTCGACGCCGGTGAACTCGAAGCGCGCGCCGCCGCGCTCGCTCTCGGCCAACTCGACGGACCACCCGTGGGCCCGCGCGACCTGCCAGACGATGGCGAGGCCGATGCCGGTTCCCTCGCCCGAGGACTCCCCCATCTCGAAGACGTCTCCCGACGCGTCGATACCGACGCCGTCGTCCTCGACGTAGAAACCGCCCGGGAGCGAACCGACCTCGACGGCGACCGGGTCGTCGTGTTCGGTCGCGTCGTCGGACTGCGTCCGGTTGCTCGTCGAGCCGTGCTCGACGGCGTTTCGAAAGAGGTTGGTGAAGAGGTCGTGGGCGCGTTTCGTGTCGGCGAGTATCGTCGCGTCGGTCGTCACCGACAGCGTGGCGTCGCCTGTCTCGACCCACGCCCACGCGTCGGTCGCCAGCGCCTCGACGGTCACGCGCTGCGGGTCATCGACAGTGCGTCCCTCGCGGGCCAGCGTCAGCACGTCCTCGATGATCTCGCCCATCCGCGTGAGCGACCGATCCACTTTCGCCAGCAGGTCCGCCTCCGTCTCGTCGTCGGGGCGTTCCAGCAGCTCCATCGCGCTCTGGGCGACGTTGAGCGGGTTCCGCAGGTCGTGGCTGACGACGCTCGCGAACTCCTCCAGTCGCTCGTTCTGTCGCTCCAGTTCCCGTTGGCGAGCGACCCGCTCGGTCACGTCGCGCTCGACGAGTTGGACCGTGTCTCGCTGCCGGTGGCTCTCCACGGGGACGAACTGCGTCTGGTAGTGCCGACCGTCGACCGAGTCCTCCAGCTCTTCGGTCTCGCCGGTCTCGACGGCCCGCCTGACCGCGGCGACTCTGCGCTGAGCGGGCTCCGCGTCCATCACGTCGGTCAGGTGCTCGCCGACCAGCGAATCGGGGTCTCGGCCCAGTCGGTCGGCCATCGCCCGGTTCGCGGAGAGAATCGTGCCGTCGGTCGCCACCTGCGCGATGCCGTCGGGGGAGTTCTCGACCAGCGACTCGAACTTCCGGCGGGTGCGGTCCTGCCCGACGACGCTCTCGATGCGGTTGGCTAAGCGACCGTACTGTTTGTCCTCGACGACTTCGAGCTTGAGGAGGTAGTCGGCCACCCCGGCGGCGATGGCCGCGCTGGCGGTCTCTTCGTCGCCCCGCCCGGTCAGGAGGATGAAGGGGAGCGTGGGGTCGTCCTCACGAATCGCCCGCAACAGCGACAGTCCGTCCATCTCCGGCATCTCGTAGTCGCTGACGACGCAGTCGAACTCCCCGTCGGCCAGTCGAGAGAGCGCGGCTGTCCCGCTGTGTTCTGCGACGGCCTCCATGCCGTGCTCCTCGGTCAGCGTCTCTGCGGTCATCTGCGCGAAGAACTCGCTGTCGTCGACGACCAGTACCCTGATTGATTCCGCTGCCATCGTGGCTCGTACTTTCTCCTAGAGAGCGCTTCGTTACTTATAGGTAGAGGTCAGAAAAATGTGAGAAAATCAAGCGGTCCGGAACCGGCGTTCCCACCGCGGTCCGGCCCGCCCGGTGAGCCACCGCCCGACGACGCCCGCGATCACCGAGAGCGCGACCGCGCCGACGACGGCGAACGAGGGCGCGATGGAGACGACCAGCGCCGCGACCAATAGGGGGACCGCGAGCGCCGCGAGCGCCGCCCCGAAGCAGGCGAACAGCGCCGTATCGAAGAGGAGTTCGTTGGGAGCGAGTCCGGTGAGGTACGCCGAGACGCCGAAGACGTAGCCGGCGACGCCCGGCGCGACGAGGAGGCCGACGGCCAGCTGAGCGAGCGGATACCACAGCGCCGCGACGGCCAGGTACGCCGCAGCTGCCGAGAGCGAGAGCAGGAGATACGCCCGGAGCGTCCCCGAGAATACGCGTTCGTAGCGCACCGGAAACCGGAGGTACTCACGCGGTGCATCGAACTGGGTCACCCAGCTGTACGTCGTGAACGCGCCCAGTCCCAGCAGCGTCCCGAAGGCGATGCCCGCGTGCGGCTCGATTCCCGTCGCCATCGTTATCCGGTCGAGTAACAGCGCCGTCACCGCGAAGAGGACACCCATCGAGAAGACGACCTTCCCGACCGACCCCGAAGAGCGGGCCACGGACAACAGCGGCCGCCGCGTCAATGGATCCGCGACGCCCGTGAACAGGCCGTCAGTCCGCCGATGGCGACCCGACGAACCCTCCTCGATCGGTTCGAACAGCGCGACGCCGAGGGCGGCCAACAGCGCCGTCGGAAGGAGGCCCCGAACGACCGATCCGGGCGTTCCGCCGGCGTACAGCGCGTAGGGCGTGTACGCGACGAGGTCCACGAACCCGCCGACGGCGGCCGCCGCGCCGACCGCGAGAACAGCCAGCAACGCTACCCGACTCCGGCCCGCGAGCGCGACCAGCGCGAGGCTCAGCGACGCGCCGAAGGCGAACGCGGCCACGACGGCCACCCAGAGGCGCAGGAGCGGGTGGATCGCGGTCCCCTCCGCGACCGCAACCGCGCCGTAGCCGACGACGGCCGGCGTGAGGACGAACCCGGCGTAGTAACAGACGTCCTTCAGGAGGAACGTCGCCAGCAGGCGTTGCCAGGAGACGGGGAGCGTCCGCGCGGAGAACACCAGCAGCGTCGTGTCACCCAGCACGTCCCGGAGCGCATCGCGGCCGACGAGGCCGATGGTGCCGACCTGCAGACCGAAGAAGCCGACGAGGGCGACCAGTCCGCCGGCGACCGCTTCGGGGCCGGTTCCGGTCAGGCCGAGCAGCCACGTCCCCGCGCCGGTCAGGACGGCGATGGCTATCGGAAAGGCGGCGAAGCGGCCGCCGCCGAAGAGGTGGCTGTGCAGCCGCCACTCCTCGCGGAGCATCCAGCGGAACAGCGTCCCGGTCACGCCCGCGCCTCCGCGACCGCCGGGTCGCCGCCGACCTCCTCGACGAAGTACGCGAGCAACTCCTCCTCGCTCATCCCGCGCGGGTCGCACTCGGCGACCAGTTCGCCGTCGTCCACGATGCCGACGTGGGTGCACAGCTCCGCCGCGACGTCGACGTAGTGCGTCGAGAGGAAGAGCGTGTTCCCCCGCGAGCAGTACGCCGCCAGTTGCTCTTTGACCCGCTCTTGCATGATGGGGTCGAGATTGACCAGCGGCTCGTCGATGAACACGAGGTCCGGGTCGTGGAGGAACGCCGCCGCGAGCATCACGCGCTGGCGTTCGCCCTCCGAGAGGCCCGTTGCGAGCGCGTCCAACACGCCGGCGAATTCGAGGCGGTCGGCCCACCCGTCGATCCGCGTCTCGATTTCCGCGGTCTCACGCACCTCGCCGACGAACGTCAGGTACTCCCGCGGCGTGAGGAAGCTCGGCGGGTCCTCGCGCTCTGGGAGGATGCCGATGGCCTCCCTGACGGCCATCGGCTCTGTGACCGGGTCGCGGCCGACGACGCGGGCGGTCCCGCTCGTGGGTTCGAGTTGACCGGTCAGCAGTTCGATGGCGGTCGTCTTCCCGGAGCCGTTGGGACCGAGCAGCCCGAACAGCGCCCCCTCCTCGACCGAGAGGGAGAGGCCGGAGAGCGCGGTGACGTCCCCGAACCGGCGCGTCAGGTCGCTCGTCTCGATGGCAACCATGTCGAGCGGGAACAGACGAGGCGCTCTCTTAGCTGTTCGGTCCCCGAAATCATCGCTGAAACTGGGCGTCGCGCCCGTCGGCCCGCGCGCCGCGGAGGTGCCAGCGGGAGGTCCAGAGCACCCACGCGCTGAACAGCAGCGAGCCGAGCAGTTCGGGGATCGCGAGCCCGCCGCGGGACAGCCCGCCGCCCGAGAGCCACCACCACCAGACGCCGACGTGGAGCGCCACCAGCGCGACGGTTCCCGCGGCTCGCTCGGTCGCGCCGGCGAGCGCGTTGCCGACGGCGTAGACGGCCATCGCTACCATCGACGCGAGATAGAGCGTGATCGCTGCCGGGCCGTGAAGGGGCTGCGTGTACGGGAAGACGCCGACGCCGACCATCCCCAGCAACGCGACGCAGAGGGGAAGCGCGGCGAGGCGTTCCACGAGGTTCGTGCTGCCGGTCCAGAGCGCGTAGGAAAACAGCAGCCCGACGAGTCCGCCGAGGACGAGGCCGCCGTCGAACAGCAGCGTCGTCACCGGCGTCGCCACGGGGTCGCCGGGTTGCCCGAGGTTCGACAGCGCGTGGTCGCCCCACGCGAAGGACGGCGATGCGAGGGTCGCCCCGGCGATAGCGGCGTTGGTCGAGACCACCGACGCGACGCCGGCCCACCCGCCGAATTCCTCCAAACTCCCGTCCAGTTCGCTCACTGTGTCAACTATCCACGCCCGGTCAGTTGTAAGCGTTCTGGAAACACTCAGTCCAGCCACAGCGGCCGTGGCGGTGCGAGGGCGAACTCGGTGCCGGGGCTGTAGTGAAACAGCGGGTCGCCCGCCGGGTTCGGCAGGCCGAGCGTCCGCAACAGCGATCCGCTCACATCGGCGTCGACGGTTCGGAGCGGCCACGGGTCGTGGCCCACGCTTCCGACGAGACGAGTGCCGAAGGGGTCCGTCGTGAAGTACCGCTGGCGCTCGACGAGGAACGAGGCGAGCGAGTCCGGCGGAGCCGTCGTCGCCTCGCCGTCGCTCGGCGCGTAGCGGAGATCGAGCGCCCGACGACCGTCCACGTCGAGGGTCCGCCGCGAGCGGAACTCGCCGCCGCTCGTCTCGTGAGTGAGCACGCCGTCGCGGTACGGGAGGCGGAGCGTCGGGGCGGCCGCCGCGGTCGCGAACGCGTCGTCAGTGAACAGCGCGAGGAAGCGGACGCCGCGCTGGCCGTTCGGGCCGCGAACGTAGGTTCTGACGTTGACCGCGTGGGCCGGTCCGACCAACTCGACGCCGAAGGACTCGACCCCGCTGACGGTGTGGGCGAGCGCCGTGACCCACGCGTCGCCGTCCGCCGTCTCGACGGCGAGCCAGTCGGGGAGCGACCGCGAGAGGGCGTCGGCCTCGACCGGCCAGTGACAGAAGCAGGCGTCAGTCACGGTCGCGGAGAGCGGCGTCACCGAGAGCACGGGGCGAACTCGGCGCGCCGAGACAATCAGTCTGCCGGGCCTCGCGGCCCGTAACTCTATGGTGGAGTCGGTCCCACACCCGGACATGGAGTTCGAGGTGATCCAGGGCGATATCGCCGCACAGTCGGCGGACGCACTCGTCAACGCCGCGAACACGAGCCTCCGGATGGGGTCGGGCGTCGCCGGCGCGCTCAAGCGCGCGGCGGGGGGCGGCCTCGACAAAGAGGCCGTCAGCAAGGGTCCGGTCGACCTCGGCGGCGTCGCCACGACCGACGCGTACGAGCTGGACGCGGAGTACGTCGTCCACGCCGCCGCGATGCCGCCCGGCGGCCAGTCGACGGGCGAGAGCATCCGCGACGCGACGCGGAACGCGCTCGCGGAGGCCGACGCGCTGGGCTGTGAGTCGGTCGTCCTCCCCGCGATCGGCTGTGGCATCGCCGGCTTCGACTTCGAGTCCGGCGTCCGAATCATCTGCGAGGAGATCGCCGCGTTCGAACCCGAATCGCTCTCCGACGTGCGGCTCATCGCGTACGACGACACCGACTACGAGACGATACGCCGAATTGCCGGCGAGGTGCGCGGGTGAGCGACGGCGATCGGGAGAGAGACGACCGGCCGGGCAACGGCGGCGATACGGACGTCGACCGGCCGGTCGTCTGCCCGGTCTGCGGTGCCGATTTCGAGTCGGTCTCCGTCCACGACGAGGGCGTGATGGTGAACCTGCTGGACAACGACCGGTTCCAGCGCGTCTGCTTCCAGCCGGTCAGCGACGACGCGGGGGCCCCGCTGGTCCGCTTCTTCCATCACACGCACGAACAGGCCGAGACCGGGCAGCCCGGCACGCCGGGCGGGCGGGTTCCCTGAGATCGCTTCGAGCGGTCGCCTGCTCACGGGTCACTTCGTTCCCCGCTGCGCTTTATCGAGGGTCCTCACTCCGTTCGGACCCTCGCTACTGCTCCGCGGTTCCCTGCGGTCACCGCTCCGCCGAGGGCCGCTCCCGTTGGTCGCGCCCCTCGCTATTCGCGGGTCGCTGCGCTCCCGCTCATACTTTCGGAGACTCCTCGCTCCGCTCGGAGTCTCCCTATTCGTGCCCCGAAACCCGCACAGCCTCGTAGGGCTCCTCCAGCCACGCCACGTCGCTCGAATCGAGATCGATGTCCAGCGCCTCGACGGCCTGCTCTAAGTGCTCGACGCTCGTGGTGCCGATGATCGGCGTGTCGACCCACTCCTTATGGAGGAGCCACGCCAACGCGACCTGCGCCATCGTGGCGTCGAGCTCGTCGGCGAGTTCCTGGACGCGCTCGTTCACCTCGCGGCCGCCGCCCTCGAAGTACGGGTGCTCGCGGGCGTAGTCGTCCGACTGGCCGCGCGTGGTCGCCTCGAACTCCTCGTGGGGTCGCGTGAGGTAACCCCGCGCCAGCGGGCTCCACGGCATCACGCCGACGCCCTCTCTGTCGCACAGCGGGAGCATCTCCCGCTCTTCCTCACGGTACAGGAGGTTGTAGTGGTTCTGCATCGTCTCGAACCGTTCGAGGCGCTCCCGCTCGCTCACCCGCAGCGAGTCGGCGAACTGGTGGGCCCACATCGAGGACGCGCCGGGATAGCGGATGTCGCCGCGCCGCACCGCGTCGTCGAGGGTGCGAAGCGTCTCCTCGACCGGCGTGTCGTAGTCCCAGCGGTGGATCTGATAGAGGTCGACCGTGTCCATGTCGAGCCGCTCCAGCGAGTTCGAGAGCTCCTGCTCTAAGGCCTTCCGGGAGAGCCCGCCGGAGTTGGGGTTGCTGTCGTCCATCTGAAAGTACCCCTTCGTGGCGACGACGGCCGAATCGCGCTCGTAGTCCGCGAGGACGTTGCCGAGGACGCGCTCGGATTCCCCCCGCGAGTACATGTTCGCGGTGTCGAAGAAGTTGATGCCGAGGTCGATGGCCCGCTCGATGATGTCGCGGCTCTCGGGTTCGTCCAAGACCCAGTCGCGCCACTCCGAGGTGCCGAAGCTCATACAGCCCAGACAGAGGCGGCTGACCTCCGTGCCGGTGGAGCCGAGGGTGGTGTACTCCATAGCGAACGGCCGAGCGCCGGCGGCAAAAGTGCCGCGGCGGACGGGACAGACGGGACGCGGGTGCTCGGACCGTGACGGAGAGCGTCAGAGCGCGTCGGCGTTCACGCCCGCGACGTAGCGCCGGGCCACCGCGTAGGCCGCGACGGCCAGCGCGACGCTCCCGAAGACGTGGCCGTAGGTCGACAGCGTCGGGCTGTCGACGGCCAGTTTCGCCACCGTCGTCGTCGGGTGCTCGGGGAGGACCACCGCCGCGCCGAACACGACGAGGGTCAGCACGGAGTACAGCAGTTGCGCGGGGCGGCGACGCCGCATCGACACGCCGAGCGTGACACCGAGCGTGACGACCGCCGCCGCGACGGCGGTGACGAACAGGAGCAACAGCGAGACGTTGGCCACCGGGATACCGTTCGCCGCGAGCAGCGCCACCCACAGCAGCGCCTGCAACGGCGCGATGAGCACCATGCCGAGCGCCTTCCCGTCGACGATGTCGACGAGCGACACCGGCGCAACGCGCAGCAGTTCGAGCGTCCCGCGCTCCATTTCCTCGGTGACGGTGTCGACGGCCACCGACCCGCTGATGAACGGCGGGAGGAAGAGCAACAGCGGAATCAACACGGTGTAGGTGAAGCCGAAGTACGGGCTGGCGGCGACTTCGGACGGGAGCGGGACCGGCGGTTCGTCGAGTGACTCGACCCTGTCGGCCCGCACCTGTCGTTCGAGCGTGTTCAGCACGCGGCGCACCTCGACGACGATGAGCGTCGAGCGGATCGACCCCTCGGGGACGCGCGCCGTGACGGCGACGCGCTGGCCGCCGCCCCCGGCGCTCTCGACGTAGTCGACCCGCAGCAGCGCGTCGACGCGACCCTCCCGAAACGCCAGTTCGGCCTCGGTGGGGTTCTCGTAGTGGACCGCGTTCGATCCCTCCTGTTCGCGCGCCGCGTCCAGTAGCTCCTCGTGCGCGTCGCCGGTGACGGCCATCTCCACCTCGCCCGTCGAGACGGAGCCGGGGTCGTACAGCGACGTGAGGCCGACGACGAGAAAGGAGGAGAACGCCGCGACGAAGAGCTGGATGAGCAGCGCGAGGACGATCGTCTTCTCGCGGGAGAGCGAGGCCACGTCCCGACGAGCGACGACCAGTCGCGGGTCGCGGTACCACGGGCGGTCCTCAGACAAGGGCGGTCACCACCGTGAGGTTGTAGGCGAAGTGGACGAGGACGGCCACCCCGATACCGGCGACGTACGCGGTCCGGCCCCGCTGGGCACCGACCGAGGAGATGGCCGCCGTCACCGCGTGCAGCGCGAGCGGCGCGAGCAGGAAGAGGAGCGCGACCAGCCAGAGCGGGACGCCCGCGGGCGGCGTCGCGCCCTGCAGGGCGGCGTTGCCGATCGGCAGCCCCTCTAAGTTCGAGAGGCGCGCGATGAGCAGCCCCTTCTCGGCGACGAAGAAGCCCAGTCCCGAGAGCGCGCCGAGGCCGATAGCGGAGCGAAGCGTGCGCTCGTACCGAGCGTTGACGTAGCCCGCGTAGACGTGGAGGCTCTTCGCCACCTCCTCGATGAGTGCGACGACGAGGAGCACGAGCACGATCCCGAGCGTCTGGTTCGTCCCGAAGACGTTCAGCGAGACCGAATCGAGGACGAACAGGAACGCGACGGCGGTCAACTCGGCGACGACGACGAACGGAAGCAGGACGGCGCTCATCTTCGCCGCGCTCTTCCGCGAGGCGATGCGCCCCGAGAGCGAGTCGAGCACCTTCAGCGGGATCGGGCGCTGGGTGAACATGTCCTCCTCGCGGTAGAGGCCCGCACCGAGACCGAACAGCACAAGCGCGGTCAGCAGCGGCGGCACCGTCGAGAACGCGAATTCCGCGAGGCCCACCGACTGGCCGGTGAGGTCCATCACGACGAGCGTCAGCGGCGAGATGAGCGCGATGGGCGTCACGTCGGTGAAGATGGCCGGCACGAACGCGTAGGAGGTCAGCGAGACGGTTATCGTCACCGTGACGAACGTGAGTTCCTTGAACGACCGGGCGAACATCGCGCCGCAGAACGTCGCCGCGAGGAAGAGCAGGGGGATGGGTAACACCGCGAGCACGGCGATCGGACTCGCGCTCGGCGCGATTCCGGTCGCGAACAGCGTCGCCGTGATGGCCGTGGCGACGGCCATCGCGCCGAGGAAGTACGGCAGCGTCTTGCCCGTGACGATGTCGCCGCGCGAGGCCGGCGTCACCAACAGCAGTTCGCCCCGGCGGTTCAACCGCTCGGAGAGCATCGACGACCCGTACGCCTGGATGACGAAGTTCATCGGGACGATGTAGAGGAAGGCGAGCACCAGCGACTCGAAGGGGAACGGCGGCGAGATGTCCGAGGGCGTTCCGCCCTGCACGTCGCCGGTCAGCCGCGCGCCGAGCCCGCCGAGGTTCGCGCCGCCACCGCCGGCCGCGCCGTCGCCAGTTCCCGCACTGCCGCCGGTTCCCGCGCCGCCGTCGGCGCTCTCGCCGGCGTTCGTACCGCCGTCACCGGTACCACCGTCGCCGTCACCGGTGCCACCGTCGTCAGCACCACCGTCACCGACCCCGCCGGTCGAACCGCCGCTGTCGAGCGATTCGACGCCGTCCTGCTCGGCGTAGACGAGCGTCACGGCCACCGGGAACGCCGCCGTCCGGTTGTCGTCGCGGGCGAGTCGCCGGTCGTTGTACCGCTCGGTGCTGTCGCGCAACGCCGTGAGCGCGGCGGCCTGTTTCGCCGAGCGGATCTCGGTTACGCGCCGGGTCCCGTCGAAGGCCAGTTCCTGTTCACCCCGACGGACGGCCCGCGGGTCGGGGTTCTGGACGCGGAAGCTACCGTCGTCGGCCGCGACGCCGTAGTACGGGCTCGACTCCTCGACGCCGACGCGGTAGATACCGGCGTCCAGTCCCGTCGTGCCGCCGGCGACGGAGAGGCCGGCGACCGCGCCCATCGAGACGATGGCGAGGGCCATGACAGCGACAGTTCGCCTGTCCACGCCGCCCGCGTTCTTCGTGACTTCCCAGCGCGCGACGCGCAGGACCTTCCGCCACTGCATCTACGCCGCGTCCTCCCCGACGTAGCGACTCCCGGTCGTCCCCGACTCCGCGACGTTGAGGAACACGTCCTCCAGACTCGACTCCTCGGTGCGGATGTCGACGACCGCTCCGCCCGCGGACTCGGCCGCGCCGCGAGTTTCCTCGACGGCGTCCATACTCTCGACGACGCGGTGGTAGTGGCCGTTCTCCTTCGCCGCGTCCGGCACTTCGACGGTCGTGTAGACGTGGTAGCGCGTCTCGCCGTAGTCGGCCTGCAGGGTATCGAGGTCCCCGCGGGCGACGATCTCCCCCTCGTTCATGATGGCGACGCGGTCGCAGATAGACTCGACGTGATAGAGGTTGTGCGCCGAGAAGACGATGGTCTTCCCCTCCCTCGCTAGCTGTTCGGTGAACTCGATGACGTAGTTCGTCGTCAGCGGGTCCAGTCCGGACGCGGGCTCGTCGTAGATCAGCACGTCCGGGTCGTTGATGAGCGAGCGGGCGATGGCCACCTTCCGTTTCATCCCCTTCGACATGTCGCCGAGTTTCCGGTCGCGGTGTTCCAACTCCAGCTCGTCGAGCGTCTCGTGCAGCCGCTCCTCGGCGACGTCGCCGGGCACGTCGTAGAGGTCCGCGAAGAACGAGAGGTACGAGACGGGCGTCATCTCCTCGTACAGCGGCGACTCCTCGGGCAGGAAGCCGAGTCGTTCGCGCATCTCCGTCGTCTCGGCGTCGAGACCGGCGATCTCCGCGTCGCCGGCCGTCGGTTCCAGCAGGCCGGCGAGCATCTTCAGCGTCGTCGTCTTCCCGGCCCCGTTCGGGCCGATGACGCCGAACACCTCGCCGCTCCCCACCGAGAACGTACTCCCCTTCACGGCGACGAAGTCGCCGTACTCCTTCCGTAAATCGCGGGCCTCTATCATCTTGCCGGCGGTTGTGACCGGACCAACCTATACCTTGGTCCCGTCCTATCTCGTCTGATAATGGCGTGCTCGCTGGGAGATACCGAAGTGGAACTGACGGCGACGCCGGACGGACGCCGCCTCGTCGTCCGACGGGTCGTCGACGCGCCGGTCGAGGCGGTCTGGCGGGCGCTGACGGATACCGAGCGGTGGCCGGAGTGGGGGCCCTCGATAACCGCCGTCGACTGCGACGACCGATACGTTCGGGCCGGAACGACCGGACGCGTCAGAGTCGTCGGCGGCTTCTGGCTCCCCTTCGAGATCGAGACCTGTGAGAACTATCGGTGGACGTGGACCGTCGCGCGCGTCCCCGCGACCGGTCACTTCGTCGATCCGCACCCCGGCGGCTCCGTCGTCGGGTTCGAACTCCCCGTACTCGCCGCCGGCTACGCGCCGGTCTGCGCCCGGGCGTGCGCTCGGCTGGCCGACATCGCAGAGGCGGACCGCGGCGGCGAATGACTCGGTTCGCCGCGACCGAGCTTACTGTTCGACGATGCGCGCGTCCGATACGCGGTGGATGTCGTCGTCAATGCCGCTCCCGTCGCAGTCCTCGTTCGGGCAGCGATAGTGCCAGCCGTCCTCTGTGGCCGCTCGCTCGGCGAACCGGTCGCCGCAGTCGTCGCAGTACAGCTGCCCGTCCGAACAGGTGTCGAGGTGGAGTTCGAGTTCGAGCTCCGTGCTGAACGTCCGCTTGCAGTTCCGGCAGGTGTGGGGCATATGCGAACGTTCATATTCTGGCCTTATAGCTACACCGGAACGTTCACGTCACCCGGTTCGTTCCGACTGAAAACCGTCACGTCCGGCGGTTTTCCGCTCATCTGTCCATTTATTCGCTCCGGTTTCGCCGGTCGACGGGCGAGCGGCGACCCGGTTCAGGCGGTCTTACCGACGCACTTCTCAGCGGACAGTCACTTCGACGCGCACCCCGCCCGCCTCGCTCTCGGCGAGGTCGAGCGTCCACCCGTGTTCGGCCGCCACCCGAGCGGCGACGAACAGGCCGTAGCCCTCGTTCCCCGGGACCGTGCTGTATCCCTGTTCGAGCGTCTCGCCGCGGTCCTCCGGGGGGATTCCGGGGCCGTCGTCGGCGACGAAGAAGCCGCCGTCGGCGTCGCCGACCGTGACGGTTACGTCGGGACCGGCGTGGACGAGGGCGTTCTCGAAGAGGCGTTCGAAGACGAGCCGGAGCGAGTCGGGGTCGGCCTCGACGCTCCCGCCCGTCTCGACGCGCAGCGTCGCCTCGCTCGCGTCCATCCCGGCCCACACCTGTCTGGCCGCGTCGGCGAGGGCGACGGACTCGACGTGGTCGACCGGCCCCGAGGCGATCGCGACCGCTCGGAGTTCGTCCAGCAGCGTCTCGACGCGGCCGACCGAGCGCGTCATCGCGTCTCGGTGCGTCTCCTCGACGTCGAGCAGCTCGAGCCGGCCGCTGACGACGTTCAACGGGTTCTTCGCGTCGTGTGCGACGCCTCTGACGATACGCTCCCAGCGGTCGGCCGCCGCCACGCCGTCGCGCGAGGGGGTCGTGCGGAGCGCTCGGAGCCGAGCGGCCAGTTCACCGGCGCTGTCCTCGTCGCGCCAGCGGACGTAGTCGCTGACGCCGGCGGATAGCGCCGTCTCGATCCGTTCCGCGTCCGCGTCCGTCCCGACCGCCACTACCGGCAGCGACGCGCCGTGTTCGCGGACGCGGTCGAGCGTCTCGACGGCGTCCTGTGCCGGCGGCGCATCGCCGACGACGACCGCGCCGACGCCGCCCGAGTCGAGTCGGTCGAGGAGCCCCTCGCCGTCGACGCGCTCCGTGCGCAGGTCGTCGAACTCACCCATCGCCGTCGGTAACTCGGCCGTGCTTCCCGATTCCTGCCCGGTCAGTACGACGGTCCACGGAGTCCCCTGCTCGGTCATTCAGCGCACGTACGAAAAGCGAGGATAAGAAAGGGCGGGTTACAGCGGATTCCGAGAGGGGACGTGTCGGAAGCGCCGTGTTACAGCAGGTCTTCGACGTGGTCCGCGACTTCCTCGGGCGTGTCGCCGACCGGGACGCCGATAGACTCACTTCGTTCGTCTATCGAGCCCCGTTCGGCTCCTATTCACCTCGCCAGTAAAAAACGGGAGAGATATAGAGTTTCGGCGTTACAGCAGGTCTTCGACGTGGTCCGCGACCTCTTCGGGCGTGTCGCCGACCGGGACGCCGTTGTCTTCCAACGCGTTGATCTTCGACTCGGCGGTGCCGGTGCCGCTCCCGGAGACGATCGCGCCGGCGTGACCCATGCGCTTGCCCGGCGGGGCCGTGCGGCCGGCGATGAAGCCGACGACCGGCGTGTCCATGTGCTCGCCGATGTAGCGGGCGGCCTCCTCCTCGTCCTCACCGCCGATCTCGCCGCACATCGCGACGGCGTGGGTCTCGGGGTCGTTCTCGAACAGTTCCAGCGCGTCGATGAAATCCGTTCCGATGATCGGGTCCCCGCCGATGCCGACGGCGGTGGACTGGCCCAGCCCGCGCTCGGTGAGGTTGTCGACGACCTGGTAGGTCAGCGTCCCCGACCGCGAGACGAGTCCGACGTTACCCGAGGAGAAGATGTTCCCCGGCAGGATGCCGAGCTTGGCGACGCCGGGCGTGATGAGACCGGGGCAGTTCGGTCCGATGAGGTGCGTGTCCGTCTCCTGCAGTTTGCGGTAGACCCGAGCCATGTCCTGGGTCGGGACGCCCTCGGTGATGGCGACGACGAGGTCCAGCCCCTTCGCGTCCAGCGCCTCGAAGCAGGCGTCGGCCGCGAACGCGGGCGGCACGAACACGACGGAGGCGTTGGCGTCCTCCTCGCGGGCGGCCTGCTGGACCGTGTCGTAGACCGGCACGCCGGCGACTTCCTGCCCGCCTCGACCGGGGACGGCACCGGCAACGACGTTGGTCCCGTACTCCATCATCTGCTCGGTGTGGAACTTCCCTTCCCCACCGGTGATACCCTGCACCACGACGCGCGTGTCTTCGTCGACTAGAATGCTCATTGTTCGACCTCCTCGGCGTAGTTGACCGCACGCTGGACGGCGTCCTCCAGCGTGTGCTCGACCGTCACGAGGTCCTCGTTCAGGATCTCCATCCCCTCCTCGGCGTTCGTCCCCGCCAGGCGGACGACGACGGGTTTGGGAATCTCGTCGAACTGTTCGAGGGCCTGATTGATACCCTGTGCCACCTCGTCACCGCGGGTGATGCCGCCGAAGATGTTGAAGACGACAGAGTCGACGTTCTCGTCGGAGAACACCATGTCGAGCGCGTTGGCGATGCGGTCGGCCTTCGCGCCGCCGCCCACGTCGAGGAAGTTGGCGGGCGAGCCGCCGTAGTGGTCGACGAGGTCGAGCGTCGTCATCACGAGGCCCGCGCCGTTGCCGATGATGCCGACGTTGCCCGACAGGCGGACGTAGTCGAAGTCGTACTCGTCGGCCTTCTGTTCGAGTTCGTCGCCCTCGGCGGCCTCCTCGCTCATCTCCGCGATCTCGGGCTGCCGGAACAGGGCGTCGTCGTCGACGTTCATCACGGCGTCGGCGGCGATGACCTCGTCGTCGCTCGTGATCATCAGCGGGTTGACCTCGACGTCGCTGCCGTCGCGGTCGTCCCAGAGCCGGTAGAGCGTCGTCAGCACCGAGGCCACGTCGTTGGCCACGTCGCGGTCGACGCCGGCCTCGTAGACGACTTTCCGGGCTTGGAACGGATGCATCCCGAAGGCGGGGTCGATGTGCTCGCGGGCGATGGCGTCGGGGTCCTCCTCGGCCACTTCCTCGATGTTGACGCCGCCCTTCGTCGAGACCATGGCGACCGGCTTGCCCTCGCCGCGGTCCATCGTCACGCCGACGTACAGTTCGTTGACGAAGTCGACGGCCTCCTCGACGAGCACGCGCGAGACGTGGTAGCCCTTGAGGTCCATCCCGATGATGTCCTCGGCGGCCTCGCGGGCCTCCTCCTCGCTCTCGACCAGTTTGATGCCGCCGGCCTTCCCGCGGCCGCCGACGTGAACCTGTGCCTTGATAGCGACCGGATAGCCGATCTCCTCGGCCGCATCGACGGCCTCGTCGACTGTCTCGGCCAGTTTCGCTGCGGGCGTGGGGACTCCCGCGTCGGCGAAGACCTGCTTCGCCTGATACTCATGTAATCGCATGTCATGCGGAGTGCGGTGCGGTGGCGGTTTAAATCCGTCTGTATCGGTTCGCCCCGCCGGAACCTCGCCCGTCGAGGCGTCTCCGAACGTCGAAGAATTTCTTCGTGACGTGGACGATTCGATACGTGACCTCGACGCAGGGAAGTCGCGGCGGTTCGGCGTCCGCTCCGACCGCGCGAACTTTACTTCGTCGGCCCGTGCCCGCACGTATGGACGAACACGCCGACGGAGTCGGTGTCTCCGAACCACGCCTCGACGCCGTCGCCGACGCGATCGACGACGCCGACAGCGTGGTCGCGTTGACCGGCGCGGGCGTCTCGACGGCCTCGGGCATTCCGTCGTTTCGCGGCGAGGACGGCGTCTGGGACCGCTTCGATCCGATGGCCTTCCACCGACGGCGACTCGACGCCGACCCGGAGGGGTTCTGGCGCGACCGACTCGACCTCCGGGACGAGCTATACGGCGGTCTCGATCCGGAGCCGAACGCGGCGCACGTCGCCCTCGCCGAGATGGAGGCGGCGGGCGACCTCGACGCCGTGCTCACGCAGAACGTCGACGGCCTCCACGACGATGCGGGGAGCGACCGCGCGGTCGAGCTCCACGGGACCCACCGCCGGGTCCGCTGTGACGACTGCGGCGACCGACTGCCCGCCGACGAGGCCTTCGACCGCGCCGCCGACGGCGAGGTGCCGCCCCGCTGTGACTGCGGGGGCGTTTACCGCCCCGACGTGGTGCTGTTCGGCGAAGCCCTGCCGGACGCGGCGATGGACGAGGCACAGCGACTCGCCCGCGAGAGCGACGTGTTCCTCGCCGTCGGGTCGTCGCTGTCGGTCGATCCGGCGGCGATGCTACCCGATATAGCCACTCAGTCGGACGCGGCGCTCGCCGTCGTGAACTACGAGGAGACGCCGAAAGACGACGCCGCGGAGTGGGTCCTCCGCGCGGACGTGACCGAGGTGTTGCCGGCGGTCGAATCGCGGCTCTCGCCCTAGAGTTCGACGCCGCCGGGGATGAGACTCCGCTGGCGGAGCAGACTGCCGTCGTGGTCGTAGACGAGCAGCGTCCGCTTCTCGTAGACCAGCGACTCGCCGTCGCTGTCGGTGAGCCTGACCTCGTACCGGCCGTCGTCCTCGCGGCCCTCCGCGGCGCTGACGAGCGCCGTCACGTCGTCCGTGTCCGCGGGCACTTCGAGGACGAACTCGCCGGTCAGGCGGTTCGTCAGCGAGAGGACGCCGCCGTCGCTGTCGGCCTGTCGGCGGAAGACGACGTCGATCTCGCCCGCGTCGAGCGTGCCGTCTGTCCCTGTCGTGAGGCGCTCGCGAAGGCCGTCCGCCGGGCCGTCGTAGTCGATACTGATGGTCGGAGTGCCGTCGTGCTCGCTCTCTACGTCGACGGTGAAGTGGTCGCGCCTCATTCGGCTACGTGAGGGTTGGTAGTCCGTCGCAATGAACGTAACGGCGACGGCAGCACCGCAACGCTCTTAGCACCGTCTTTCCGGTAGCTTTTACCCGGTGCCTGTCGGTGCTGGTGACAGGATGGCGTGGGTCAAATCCGAGTACGCTGGCGAACTTGCCGTTCTCTCGACGTGGCTGGTCGCGCTCGCGCCGTGGTCGGCCTCGGTCTTCGAGGTGTCGGGGCTGACCGTCGTGGCGCTCCGGTTTCTCCCCTTCCGGTTTCAGTTCATCTTCGGCGCGACGCTCCCGAACGAGCGCCCCTTCCTCTGGGCGTGGCAGGTCGCCGACTTCCAGTCGGCCGCCGAACTCTCGCTGGCCGGCGACCTCGGCTTCGCCGCCCTCGTCGCGTTCGCGTTCCCGTTCGCGCTCAGCCTCTACTACTACTTCGAGGAGGAGCGGATTGCCGCGGCGCTGCCCGCCGACCCGGTTCGCCTCTTCGGCGTGTTGCTCGGACTGGTCGCCCTCCTCACGCTCGCGGCGACGGCGCTGTTCTTCCGCTATTTCCCCGGCGTGACGCTCCCCGTCGGCGCGGCCGTCGCCGCCGTCTTCGCGTACCTGCTTCTCACCATCGACCGCACTTGAGTGGTAGCCGCACCGGTAGGTGGCGACCCGGTTTCACCAGTTAGCAACGAGTCGAAGGCGGCGCTACATCCGACTCGTCCATCCCGCTCGAAAAGGCGCGTCTTCGAGTCGAGCCGACCGTTAGAGTACCAATCCGACGAGGGAGAGAACGAAGAACAGCCTGGCGACGACAGTCATAATTCCGACGATGAGCAGGGGAATCGCGATCCAATCGGGGAGATCACCGCCGAGGAACGATCGGATCAGCGGAACTCCTACTTTGAAGGAGATGCCCGCTCCCGCGACCAGCAAAAGGAGGGTTACGATCCCGCTCGTTGCTCGGGCCAAGGCCACGATTTATCAATACTGTTTATTTAATTCTTTTGCCATAACCGCCGAGAGCGCGCGTATCGGGACCATCGTTCTGGTCGAGTTTCTCCTCGCCCACCTGTTCGCTCTCCTCGTCGATGGGTTTGCTATCGAACTACTCTATGCGATCGAAAGTACGCTCTTGGCAGTCGTTCGATATACGACTCTGCTTACGGCGTTGCTCTACACGCTCTCGAGGGCGGTAACGGCCCGACATCGGTAGCCTTCTTTGTCGGCGATCGAACGAGACAACCGCTCGTGAAGGGAGATTGCGCCGGTTTAAATCCGAATATAGTGACAAGGCTCTATTGAGGTTCTATTATTCGGTTTGATTTCTACGTATATAGTCGTTAGTTAGGGGTGCGTACCGACCGGAGTATTTTGAGGTCTCAACGAACACATGAGGGTGTGAATACAATAGAATCGGGGATTCTCGGTATACAGATGACGCTCGTCGGGTTGCTTCTCGTTGTGTTCTTCGAGGGAGTGTACCCGTTTCCATTGGTGGGTTTCCTGTTCGGACTGGCAGGCACCGCCGTCGTGCTGTCAGGGCTGTTTCCAGGGAGAGCGGAGTGATACCTCTCTCCACGATATTGACCACACTATCCAGACTCTATCATCTGCGGAAAATTCCAACAAAGCCAGTAGTAAGGGTGTTGCGGAACCAGCGACTACCGACAGTTCCGCAATCTGAAGAGCCGAGTACGAAGACTGAGAACTGGCGAGCGAATTTTAAGTAGGTGGCTGCGAAATCGCAGGTAACCTGGGGGCGTCGACGCCTCCGCCTTCCGCCACCGATGTCCGATTCCGACTCCCCCGACGCCGGCGACGCCCCGACCGACCCGCTGGACGCGATACGGGCGTGGTTCTCTCGAACGGCGACGCTGCTGTCCGGATCGGCGGTGCCCGAATCGAACTACGATCCCGCCCGCCACGATAGCCTGGTGGCGTTCGACGGGCTGGCGGGCTACGAGGAAGTTGAGCGCTACTGGCTCAACGCGCCCTTCGCGTTCGTCTCCATCAACCGCGACCCCGAGACCGACGAGCACCGCTACCACGTCGTCGAGCCCTCGCTGACCGACGTCGAAGCAGAACTGCTCGACCGCCTCTTCGAGGACGTTCGCGGGCCGCTCATCTACCGCGAGGACGTCGAGGACGACCCCGAGGGCGCGCTCGCGGCGGAGGTGCGCCGCAGACTGGAGGAGTACGGTGTCGTCGTCGAGGTCGAAACGTTCTACCGCCTCTTTTACTACCTCTATCGCTCGTTTCTGGGCTACGGTCACATCGACCCGCTGTTGCACGACCCCGCCATCGAGGACGTCTCCTGTGACGGCCCGAACCTCCCGGTGTTCGTCTATCACGACGAGTACACCGACATCGCGTCCAACGTCGTCTTCGGCGAGACGGAACTGAACGACTTCGTCGTGCAACTCGCCCAGCGGTCCGGGCGACACGTCTCCGTCTCGGACCCGGTCGTCTCGACGACGCTGCCGGACGGGTCGCGCATCGAACTCGCCCTCGGCGAGGAGGTCACCCCTCGCGGGTCGGCGTTCACGATCCGGCAGTACGCCGACGAGCCGTTCACCCCCATCGACCTGCTGAACCACGGGACGTTCTCGCTGGAGATGCTCGCGTACCTCTGGCTCGCCATCGAGTCCAACAAGTCGCTGGTCTTCGCCGGCGGGACGGCCGCGGGGAAGACCACCTCGATGAACGCGCTGGCGATGTTCATCCCGCCGCGCTCGAAGGTGCTGACCATCGAGGACACCCGCGAGCTGTCGCTGTATCACGACAACTGGCTCTCGTCGGTGACGCGGGAGCGACTGGACGACTCGGACATCACGATGTACGACCTCCTGCGGTCGGCGCTCCGCCACCGGCCGGAGTACATCGTCGTCGGCGAGGTCCGCGGCGAGGAGGCCATCACGCTGTTCCAGGCGATGAACACCGGCCACACGACGTTCTCGACGATGCACGCCGACTCGGTGCAGACGGTCATCAACCGGCTGGAGAACGAGCCCATCAACGTCCCGCGCCCGATGGTCCAGAGCCTGGACATCCTCTGCGTGCAGGTGCTCGGGCGCTCGGGCGACGAGCGGGTCCGCCGGGCGAAGACGCTGGCCGAGATCGAGGGCATCGACCAGCGGACGGGCGAGCTCGACTACTCGAACACGTACTCCTGGCAGCCGACCGAGGACCGCTTCGAGGAGCGCAACAGCGACCTCTTAGACGAGATCCGAGAAGAGCGAGGGTGGAAGCGCTCGGAGCTCCTCCGCGAGATGAACGACCGACAGCGCTTCCTCAGGTATCTCCAGCGGGAGGGCGTCGACGACTTCCGCCAGTTCACGGCGATGGTGAACAAGTACTACGCGGACAAGGACGAAGTCCTGGCCCGCATCGGGGACGACGTGACGGTCTGACATGGCGCTGAACCCGCTCGGGCTGGCACCGCTCGCCGTCGTCGTCGCCGTCCTCGCGCTCGTCGGCCTCGGGATGGTCCACGAGGGGGTCGACGACCGACTGACGCGTATCGCACGCCGGCTGTTCGGCCGGTACGTCCGGTCGTCGCCGGAACGCGAGCGCCAACTGGAGGCCGCCTACGTCGGCCGCACCTACCGCGGCTACGCCGCGCGGACGCTCCTGTTCACGGGACTGGCCGCCGTCGGCGGCGCGATCGCGGGGGCCTACACCGTCGGCGGGTTCCTCTTGCTGGTCCCGACGCTGGTCGAGCTATCGATGGGCCTGCCGCGGACGATAACCGGCGCGGTTGGACTCGTCGGATTCGAGTTGGTCCTGAGCCCGACGCAGACGCTCGCTATTCTCGTCGCCGGCGGGGTGTTCTTCGGCGTCTTCATCGCGGGACTGACCTACGCGATGCGCTGGGAGATGCCCAAGAGCACCGCGGAGGTGCGCCAGCGAAACATCGACGAGGGGATGGCTCGCACCATCGCGTTCATGTACGCGCTCTCCCGGGGCGGGATGTCGTTCCCGGCCGTGATGGGCGTCCTCGCTCGCAACGACGAGATCTACGGCGACACGGCCCGGGAGATCAGCGTCGCGGTCCGCGAGATGGACCTGTTCGGCCGGGACGTGATCACGGCGCTCGAACGCGTCTCCCGGCGGACGCCGAGCGAGCAGTTCAAGACGTTCTCGGATAACCTCGGGAGCGTCCTCCAGAGCGGCCAGTCGCTCTCGACGTTCCTCCGCGACCAGTACGAGCGCCACCACGAGGAGGCCGAACAGCGACAGGCCGACCTGCTGGAGTCGCTGGCCACCATCGCCGAGGGATACGTCACCATCTTCGTCGCCGGGGTCCTGTTCCTCATCACGATACTGCTCGTGTTCGGCCTGACGACGGCCGATACGCTCGCGCTCCTCCAGTTGCTCGCCTACCTCGCCATCCCGCTCGGAAATCTGGGGTTCATGGTGTACCTGAGTCAGAAACTCGACTCGCTCGGCATCGGCGACTCGGGGACGAGCGACAGTTTCGACGACCACGAGACGGCGACGTTCGGCCGGCCGACGGCGGCGCGGTCTCGCTCCGGGCTCACCGACGGCGGGATCGTTCCCGGCGAGCGGGCCAACGTCGCCCGCCTCCGGTTCTACGACCGGCTGAGGTGGCTGAAGCGCGGGCTCCGGTCGCCGATACGGTCGCTGGTCTGGCACCCCACCCGTGTCCTCTACGTGGCCGTCTCGGTCGCTCTCCTGCTCTTCGCCGTCCGCGCACCGGCCGCGTTCCAGACCGAGACGGTAAACGTCAGGTTGCTGGACGACCTCGTCGTGCAGTCGGTCCTCCTCGTTCTGGGCTCGTTCGCGGTCGTCCGCACCGTCTACGCCCGCCGAATCAGGCGTATCGAGGCGGCGACGCCGGAACTGCTCGAACGCCTGGCGAGCCTCAACGAGGCGGGGATGACGTTCGTCGAGAGCCTCCGTCGCGTTCGCGGGAGCGACGTCGGCGTCCTCTCGACGGAACTCGACCGAATCTGGGCGGACATCAGCATGGGCGCGAACGCCGACGACGCCCTCGTCCGGTTCGGCCAGCGCATCCGGACGACCCCTATCTCGCGGGTCGTGGCGCTGGTGACCAACTCGGTTCGGGCCTCCAGCGAACTCGGTCCGGTGTTGCGAATCGCCGCCTCCCAGTCCCGCGCGGACCGCCGGCTCCGGCGTCGCCGCCGACAGGAGATGCTCACCTACCTCGTCGTCATCTACGTCTCCTTCCTGGTGTTTCTGGTCATCATCGTCGCGGTGCAGGAGGTGCTCGTGCCCAGTCTCCCCTCGTCCGTGCCGGTGCCGGACTCCTCGAACCGACTCGGCGTCGGCGTCGACCAGTTCGCGCGGCTCGGGCGGGTCGACAAGGCGGCGTACACGCTGGTCTTCTTCCACACCGCGCTCGTGCAGGCGGTGCTGACCGGGTTCATCGGCGGACAGTTGGGCGAGGGGACGCTCAAGGACGGCGCGAAACACGCGGCCGTCCTCTTGGGCGTCGCCTACGTCGCCTTTGTCCTGCTCTCCTCGCCCGTGGCGTCGATGACGGTGACGGAACCGACCGTCGAGGGCGGGCAGTTGACCGTCGATCAGGCGTCGCTATCATCGGGAGGGTTCGTCGTCGTCCGCGCCGACGACGCCGACGGCGAGGTGCTCGGCGTCTCGGGCTATCTCGAACCCGGCTCGCACGACGACGTGACCGTCCAGTTGGACGTGGTTCCGGCAGAGGGCCGGTCGGTCGTCCTCGTCGCGCATCGGGACACGAACGGCGACCAGCGGCTCGGCTACGACTTCCGGTCGCCGGGCGAACTCGACAGGCCGTACGCCGCGTCGGGCCGGCGAGACGTGGTAGCGGTCGAGGTGGAACTCGGCTGAGACGGTCAGTTGCCGTATGACGCTGGGTTTACGGTCGCCTGTCCGGTAGGGACGGCCGATGGAGTTCGCCGCCTTCGCCGACCGCGCCGCCGCCATCGAAGCCGAGAGCGCCGATACAGCCATAATCGAATCCGTCACGGCGCTACTGGCCGAGGCGGACGACGACCTCGATACGCTGGCTCGCTTCGCGCAGGGGCGGGTATTTCCCGCCCACGCCTCGACCACGCTCGATATCGGCCCGCGACTCTGTTACGAGGCCATCGCGCGGGCCGCCGGACGGAACGTGAGCGCCGACGACGTGGAGGAGCGGCTGGCCGAGCGGGGCGAGATCGGCGACGTGGCGGCGAGCTACGACTTCGGCGGCCAGCGGGGGTTGGCCGCCTTCGGCGGGGACGAGGGCGGGAGCGACGCCCTCACCGTCGCCGAGGTGGCCCGCGAGCTGTCGGACCTCGCAGCCGTCTCCGGCGACGGCAGTCAGGAGACGAAGGTCGACATGCTGTTCGGCCTGTTCAACCGCTGTGACGCCGAGGAAGCGCGCTACCTCGCCCGACTCGTCCTCTCGGAGATGCGCATCGGCGTCGGCGACGGCACCGTCCGGGACGCGATCGCCGACGCGTTCGACGTGTCGGTCGAAGCCGTCGAGCGCGCTCTGCAGGTCTCAAACGACTACGGCCACGTCGCGGAGGTGGCCCGCGACGAGGGGGAGGCGGGACTCGAGGCGATAGACCTCGAAGTCGGTCGGCCCGTGCAGGCGATGCTCGCACAGGCCGGCACCGTCACCGACGCGCTGGAAGACTGGGAGGAAGCGGCCGTCGAATGGAAGTACGACGGCGCTCGCGTACAGGTCCACTTCGACGGGGAGTCAGCGACCCTCTTCTCGCGGAACATGGAGGACGTGACCGACCCGCTCCCCGAGATCGTCGCCACCGTCGAGGAGTCGCTCGACGCGCCGGCCATCCTCGACGGCGAGGTGGTCGCGGTCGACGACGCGGGCGACCCGCTCCCCTTTCAGGAGGTGCTACGGCGCTTCCGCCGGAAACACGACGTGGCGGCGGCCCGCGAGGACGTGACGGTTCGCCTCCACCTCTTCGACTGCCTGCACGCCGACGGCGAGGACTTACTCGACGCGTCGCTCCGAGAGCGCCACGCGGCGCTCGACTCGCTCGTTTCTGAGGAAGCCGTCTCGGACCTCCGGCTCTCCGACGACGCCGACGAGATCGCCGAGATCGAGGCCGCGGCCCTCGACGCGGGCCACGAGGGCATCATGCTGAAAGACCCCGACGCGGCCTACACGCCGGGCAAGCGCGGGAAGAACTGGCGCAAGCGGAAGCCCGACGTGGAGACGCTCGACTGCGTGGTGACCGGCGGCGAGTGGGGCGAGGGCCGGCGAGCGAACGTCTTCGGGACGTTCGAACTCTCCGTGCGGACCGACGACGGCTTCGCGACGGTCGGCAACGTCGCCACCGGCCTCACCGACGAGGAACTCGACGACTTGACCGAGCGCCTCGAACCCCGCGTCACCGCGAGCGAGGGCCGAGACGTGTCCTTCTCGCCCGAACTCGTCTTCGAGGTGGGCTACGAGGAGATCCAGTCCTCGACGAACTACGAGTCGGGCTACGCGCTCCGGTTCCCGAGATTCCTCGCGGTTCGGGAAGACAAGCCCCCCGACGCCGCCGACTCGCTCGACCGCGTGACGCGGCTGGCCGAGAGCGAGTGAGCCGCTCGCGCGTCGCACGCCGGAACGATTCGCGACCAGTAGGCGTATACCGCCACCGTCTGTATCACCGATATGACCATCAGACACGACGGTATCACGGCCGAGTGGCTCGGCTACGCGACGCTCCGACTGGAGGGCGAGGACACCGTGGTCTACCTCGACCCGGGGCGGTACGGCGTCCTGACCGGCGAGTGGGAACCCGATACGCCCGGCGTCGGCCACCCCGAGACGCGCGACTACGCCCCGAAGGACGGCGACGTGGTCTGTGTCACGCACGTCCACCACTACGAGCCCGACGGCATCCGCCGCGTCGCGAAGGACGACGCGACAATTGTCGCCTTCGAGGGCATCAACGTCCGCGACTCCGGCCGCGACCTAGAGCGCCTCTCGGACCTCGATTACGACGTTCGGGAGGTCTCGATGGAAGACGAACTCGTCGTCGACGACGTGCCCATCTGGACTGTCCCCGCGTACAACGACCCCGACGGGCCGAACGTCGACGAGAGCGGCGACCCGATCCATCCGAAGGGGATCGGCTGTGGCTTCCTCGTCTCGATAGACGGCGTCCGAGTGTTCTGGCCGGGCGACTCGGACGTGCTTCCGGGCCATTCGGAACTCGACGTCTCGCTGTTCGTCCCCTCTATCTCCCAGAGCTACACGATGGACCGCTACGACGCGGCCGAACTGGCCGAGGCGATGGACCCCGACCTCGTCCTCCCGATGCACTACAACACGTTCGACTCGCTGGAGGCCGACGACGAGGCGTTCGCCGCCGACGTCGCCGGCCGCCGCGTCCCGGTCGTCTTAGACCGCGACTGAGGACCTCGTCGTCCGATAACCCGCTCGCGTCCGAGCGCGACGGCCCTCAGATGACGCCCATCTCGGTCAGCCGCTCGGGCAGGTACGTGTCGGTGACGAAGTCGAGACCCCGCGAGGCCAGCGCCTGCTGTTCGGCCTTCTTCCCGATGTCGAGCTGGAGCTCTATCTGCTCGCGCCAGAACTCCGTCTGGAAGCGCGGGTCCTCCAGTTCGGATTCCAGCGCGTTGATGTCCGAGTCGCCGAGCGGGTCGGTCGGCAGGTCGTACTCCACGATGTCGGCCGGGCGGATGCCGACGAACTCGGCCTCCGGCGTCGCCAGGTACTCCGAGAGGTGCGCGGACTTGATGGAGCCGTAGGCCACGGAGCCGTAGATGCGGTACGACCACGGGTCGCCGTCGGTGAAGACCACGACTGGCAGGTCGAGTTCGTCGTGGAGTCGCTTGGTAATCCGGCGGGTCGCCCGCGCGGGCTGGCCCTTCAGGTGGACGACGATGACGTTGTACTCCTCGTCGAAGCCGTTCTCGACGAGCCGGTCGCGCATCCCGCCGGTCTCCACGCAGAGGACGAAGTCGGCGTCGTGGTCGAGGAACTCGATGGTGTCGGGGTTGTTCGGAATCTGGTAGCCGCCCTCGCCGACGTCCTCCTGACAGTGGATCTCGCGCTCGCCGCGGCGGGTCTGCTCGCGGATCTGCAGCGGTCCCATCAGCGTCGCCCCCGATTCCTCGGGCCGCATGTGGAAGTCCTCGCGGGTGACCTCCGAGACGATCTCCAAGTCCTCGACGAGGTCGTTAGACTCGTCCTGACTGTTGAACTGCGCCTCCTCTAAGTCCCACGACTCCGAGAGGTAGTACAGTTCACGCAGGGTCGACGAGCGGTCCTCCTCTAACTGCTGGGCGAGGAAGTCGATGGTGTAGGTCGCTTTCAGCAACTTCTCCGCGCCCGAGACGGACTTCGCCGACCGGGTGGAGGTGCGGTCGCCGTACACCCACACGTCCTTGTCCTCGTCGTACTCGATGTTGGACTTCGTCCGGGTCGGCAGCGTCATCCGCGGCACGTCGCCCTCTGCGAACTGGTCGTAGAACTCCGCCGCGAGGTCGATGAGTTTCTCGCGGGCCTCTTCCTCGTTCTGTGGGATGTCTGATTCTGTGCTCATATCAGGCGTCCACCGTCAGTTTCTCGTCCTCGACGCCGTCGACCGAGACGGTGAACTCGGCGTCGTCTGCCACGCTGTACTCCAACACTGCGGTCTCGCCCGGCTCGACCGTCGCGGACCACTTCACGAACCACTCGCCGTCCATCTCCACGACGTTCGCGCCGTTCGTGACCTCGGGGCGAGCCGTGACGATGTCGGTCAGGTCCACGTCCGCGTTCACGTCGTCGTTGTTCTCCACGATGAGGCGGACCGTCCCGTTCTCGATCTCCCGCTCGACGAGGACGTTGTTCATGATGCGGGCGATCGAGTCGTCGATGTTCAGCTCCTCGTTGTCCGTGACCTGCGTCAACTTCTCGGCCATCTCCGGGAGGATGGTCGCCAGTTTGTCCTGCTTCTCGCGGCGCTGGCGCATCGAGCGGCGCTTGTTCAGGTAGCTCTTGAGCTCGCGGGCGGCCTCCCGGATGGCGAGTTCGATCTCGTCTTCCATCTCGGGGACGTTGGCGATGGCGTCCTTCGACTCGCTGGTGAAGGGAACGTTCGTCGAGGCGACGTGGACCATGATGACCGCCGGGCCGTTCGGGACGCCCGACCCGCCGGGCTGATCTAAGTTGTAGTTTCGCCAGTTGATGGTCTTGATGACGTCCGTCGTCGCACACGCGCCGCGCTGGTAGACCAGCGGGACGCGGTTGGCGAAGCGCATCACTTCGACGCTGCCCTCGGCCTTGAGTTCGCCGCCGTAGGCGATGCCGGCCTCGACGATGAACGGGTCGCCGCCGTGGACCGCCGCGTCGCGGGTCGAGGCGGCGTAGAAGTCGGCGTCGAACTCCTTTCGGAGTCCGGACTCGACCAGTTCGGCGGTGATGGGGGCCAGACAGTCCGTCGGCGGGGACATGATGTCCGTCTCCCGCATCGCGGTCAGGAGTTCGCTCGCCGTGTCGCGGTCGTCGGCCACCGCCGAGACGTTCGGCGGGTCGTCGGGGACCCGCACGGCCGCGTCCCACAGTTGGTCGACGACGTTCTCGCGGGCCGTCTCGCCGAAGGTGGCGTCGTCCTGCTCCTCGGTCATGTCGGCCGCGCGGTCGACGTACTCGCGGAACTCGTCGCGGGTGAGACGGTGTCGCCCTTCGGAGTCGAATTTATCCGCCAGTCGACTCGCCAGCCCTTCGACGACGGCGTCGTCCTTCCGCGTGGTCGTCGCCGCGTCGACCAGCCCGTAGAGGTCGCTCGCCCGCTCGTCGGTGACGACAGACCACGCGGCGGCGACGGCGTTCTCCCGTACCGTCTCGCCGAAGGTGGTATCGTGGTCGGCCTCGACCGCTTCGGCGGCCTCGGCGACGATCGCTTCGATCTCGTGGTGGGCCACTCTATCGCGGTCGTGGACGGCCTCCGAGATCGAGTCGGCGAACTCGCTGGTGGCCGCCGCGCCCTTGTTGGCGACGGCCTCCTCGACGGCCGACGCGACGTCGACCTCCTCCTGTACCTTCGGCGGTTGCCACGCCATCCCGCGGCCGTAGTGGCGGTCGTTGAAGTTCTCGACGACGCTCCGCGCGGTCTTCCCGCCGACGCGGGTGAACTCCTCCTGGAGGAAGCCGGAGACGGAGTACGAATCGGTCGCCTCGAGCATCTTCAGGAGCGTCCCGAGTTCGACGCCGTGGGGGTGCGGGCGGATCTCCTCGGTCTCGTCGGGGAGGCCCGCGCCCTCGACGCGTTCGAACTTCAGCGGCTCGTCCAGCCCGGGCTCGTCGAACTCGATGCGGGCGTGGGGGTTGACGACGGCGGTGTCCTGAATGTAGTCGTGGAGGCTGCCCCGAGCGCGCATGTTGGCCTCCATCTCCAGTTCGATGCGGGTGCCGTGCGGGCGCTCCCACGAGGTGGTCTCGTCGACGCTTATCTCGGGCTCGTTCGAGTCCGTGTCGACGATGAGTTCGAAGTACTGCGCGTCGGCCTGGCCCTTCGGCCGGGAGGTGATCTTCGCGGGCTTGCCGGAGGTGAGCTGCGAGTAGAGGACGGCGGCGGAGATACCGATACCCTGCTGACCGCGGTTCTGCTCGCGGGCGTGGAACCGAGAGCCGTAGAGGAGCTTCCCGAAGATCTTCGGGAGCTGCTCCTTCGTGATGCCGGGGCCGTTGTCCTCGACGACGAGGCGGTAGTAGTCGCCGGCCTCCTGGATCTCGACGTAGATGTCCGGTTTGATGCCGGCCTCCTCGCAGGCGTCGAGCGCGTTGTCGACCGCCTCCTTGACGGCGGTGACGAGCGCCCGGGCCCCCGAGTCGAAGCCGAGCATGTGTTTGTTCTTCTCGAAGAACTCGGCGATGGAGATGGCCCGCTGAGATTCGGCCAACTCCTCGGCGATGCCGTCTCCCTCGCCGAGTTGAGACTGATACGAGGTCATGTCGTGCCATAGGTACCGCCGTGGAGGTTAAAAGGTAATCGCCACCAGGGTGAAAGTGAAACGCGGTCGCGGGGAGGTCGGGCGGTCGGTAGGACCCGCTTATCGTCACCGTGGGACGCCGCGCACACGCGCGTGCGGGAACTTTATAATCCCGCATCGATTAAAGGAAATCAGTTCCTATGTCAGGAGAGTCTGATGAGTACGGCGCAAAGTCGATCCAGACCCTCGAAGGGTTAGAGGCCGTCCGCAAACGGCCGGCGATGTACGTCGGGTCGACCGATGCCCGCGGTCTCCACCATCTCGTCTACGAGGTCGTCGACAACGCTATCGACGAGGCCCTCGCGGGCTACTGTGACACTATCGACGTAACTATCCACGAAGACGGCTCCGTCTCCGTCACCGACGACGGTCGGGGCATCCCCGTGGACGAACACGAAGAGCACGGCCGCCCGGCCGTCGAAGTCGTGATGACCATCCTCCACGCCGGAGGGAAGTTCGACAACAAGTCCTACCAGGTCTCCGGCGGCCTCCACGGCGTCGGCGTCAGCGTCGTCAACGCCCTCTCGAAGTGGCTCGAAGTCGAGGTCAAGCGGGACGGCGCGCTCTGGAAGCAGCGCTTCGACCACGGCGAACCCGAGTACGAACTAGAGCGGGTTCGGGACCTCGAACCCGGTGAAGAGACCGGGACGACGGTCCGATTCTGGCCGGACGACGACATCTTCGAGACCGGCGAGTTCACCTTCTCGACGCTCGAGTCCCGGCTTCGGGAACTCGCCTTCCTCAACTCCGGCGTCGCCATCACTATCGAAGACGAGCGGGACGGCACCGAGGAGCGCTTCGAGTACGGCGGCGGTATCCGCGAGTTCGTCGAGTACCTGAACGAGACCAAAGAACCCCTCCACCCCGACATCGTCTACTTCGAGGCCGAGGAGGAGATCGCCGACGGGCCGGTCAAAGTCGAGATCGCCCTGCAGGGGACCGACGACCTGCAGGGGTCTATCCACGCCTTCGCAAACAACATCAACACGCGTGAGGGCGGGACGCACCTCACCGGGTTCAAGACGTCGCTGACGCGCGTCATCAACGACTACGCGACCGACAACGACCTGTTGAACGACTTAGACGACACGCTGAAGGGCGACGACATCCGCGAGGGCCTGACGGCGGTCATCTCGGTCAAACACCCCGACCCGCAGTTCGAAGGCCAGACGAAAACAAAGCTCGGCAACAGCGAGGTACGGGGCATCGTCGAGTCGACGATGCACGACGGCCTCTCGACGTACTTCGAGGAGAACCCCGACACCGCCGAGGTCATCGTCGGGAAGGCGGTCGAGGCCGCGAAGGCCCGCAAGGCCGCCCAGAAAGCCGAGGAGCTCACGCGCCGGAAGTCCGCGCTCGACTCGACGGCCCTGCCCGGGAAACTGGCCGACTGCCAGACCCGGGACCCCGAAGAGGCCGAACTGTTCGTCGTGGAGGGCGACTCCGCGGGCGGGAGCGCGAAACAGGGGCGCAACCCCGAGTTCCAGGCCATCCTCCCCATCAAGGGGAAGATTCTGAACGTCGAGAAGCACCGCCTCGACCGCATCTTAGAGAACAACGAGATACGGAACCTCATCACCGCGCTGGGAACCGGCATCGGCGACGAGTTCGACATCGAAGACGTCCGCTACGAGAAGATTATCATGATGACGGACGCCGACGTCGACGGCGCGCACATCCGGACACTGCTGTTGACGCTCCTCTACCGGCACATGAAGCCGCTCATCGAGGCCGGCTACGTCTACGCCTCGCAACCGCCACTGTACCGCGTCCGTTACCGCGGTAACACCTACGACGCCATGACCGAGGAGGAACGCGACCGCATCGTCGAGGAAAAGTGCAACGGCAACCCGACCCAGGTCCAGCGGTTCAAGGGACTGGGCGAGATGAACCCCGAGCAGCTCTGGGAGACGACGATGGACCCCGACAACCGCATCCTCAAGCAGATCACCATCGAGGACGCGGCGGCCGCCGACAAGATGTTCAACATCCTGATGGGCGACGCCGTCGAACCGCGCAAGGAGTTCATCAAGGAACACTCGCCTGAGGCGGAGTGGGTGGACATATGAGCTCCGACGTACCCGACTCCAACGCGCCGGCGGACCGCATCAAGCACGTCCGCATCGAGGACGAGATGGAGCAGTCCTACATCGACTACGCGATGTCGGTCATCGCGGGCCGCGCGCTGCCGGACGTGCGCGACGGGCTGAAACCGGTCCATCGTCGCATCCTCTACGCGATGCACGAGATGGGCGTCTCCTCGAACACCGCCCACCGGAAGTCATCGTCCATCGTCGGCGAGACGATGGGTGATTACCACCCGCACGGCGACTCGGCCATCTACGACACGCTCGTCCGAATGGCACAGGACTTCTCGATGCGTTATCCGCTGGTCGACGGCCAGGGGAACTTCGGCTCGATGGACGGCGACCCGGCCGCCGCGATGCGATACACGGAGGCGCGGATGGCCCCCCTCGCCGAGGAACTGCTCGAAGACATCGAGAAGGACACCGTCGACTTCTCGGGTAACTACGACGACCGCCTGCAGGAACCGGACGTGCTGCCGGCGAAGGTACCGAACCTCCTGCTCAACGGCTCGTCGGGCATCGCGGTCGGGATGTCGACGAACATCCCGCCGCACAACCTCGGCGAGCTCGTCGACGCGACGGTCCACCTCATCGAGAATCCGGAGGCCACCGTCGAGGAGCTGATGGAACACGTCAAGGCGCCGGACTTCCCGACCGGCGGCAACATCGTCGGCCGCGACGCCATCTACTCGGCGTACGCGACCGGCCGCGGCCGCCTGCGAGTGCGCGCCGAGTACGAGGTCGACCGGGAGGCCGGGCGGATCGTCATCAGCGAACTCCCGTATCAGGAGAACAAGGCCCGCCTCGTCGAGCGCATCGCCGACGACGTCAACGAGGGGAAGATCGAGGGCATCTCGGACCTGCGCGACGAATCCGACCGCAACGGCGTCCGCGTCGTGATCGAACTCAAGCGCGGCGCGAACGTCGACGTGGTCGAGAACCGACTGCTCGACCACCACCTCGAATCCACCTTCGGCGTCATCAACCTCGCGTTGGTCGACGGCCAGCCGCAGGTCCTCTCGCTGAAGGAGAGCCTCCAGCACTACGTCGAGCACCGCCGCGAGGTCGTCCGCCGACGCTCCGAACACGACTTGGCGGAGGCCGAAGAGCGCGCCCACATCCTCGAAGGGCGGCTGAAGGCCTTGGAGAACGTCGAGGACGTGGTCGAACTCATCCGCAACAGCGAGGACCGCGACGCCGCCAGGGACGGCCTCCAGGAGGACTTCGACTTCTCGGCGGAACAGGCGGCCCACATCGTCCGGATGCAGCTCGGCTCGCTGACCTCGATGGAAGCGGCGGAGATACAGGAGGAGTACGAGGACGTCCAGGACACCATCGACTACCTCGAAGCCGTCCTCGCGAGCCGCGAGAAACTCGACGGCGTCATCACGGACGAACTCCGGGAGATCAAGGACGAATACGACGACGAGCGCCGGACCAACGTCATCGAGGACGCGGGCCAAGTCACGCACGAGGACCTCATCCCTGAGGAGGACTGCGTCGTCGTCATCACCGAGGACGACTACATCAAGCGGATGCCCGTCGAGCAGTTCGACCCGCAGAACCGCGGCGGCAAGGGCATCATCGGGGCCGACCCCAAGGAGGGCGACCGCGTCTCGAAGGTGTTCAGGGCCAACAGCCACGACTACCTGCTCTGTTTCACCAATCGGGGGCAGGTCTATCGGCTGAAGACCTACGAGGTGCCCGAGATGTCTCGCACGGCGCGCGGGAAGTCCGCCATCAACCTCATCGACTTGGACGACGGCGAGGAGCTCACCGCCGTCGTCTCCACCGACGACTTCGAGGAGGACGAGTGTATCACGATGGTCACCCGAGACGGTTACGTCAAGCGGACGTGCGCGACTGACTTCGAGAACATCCTCTCGACCGGCATCCGCGCCGCGAAGCTCGAAGACGGTGACGAACTGATCGACGTCGAGGTCACGGACGGCACGATGGACCTCGTCATCGCCTCCGAAGAGGGGATGACCATCCGCTTCGACGAGGACGAGGTCAGCGAGATGGGGCGGTCGGCCCGCGGCGTCAACGGGATCAAACTGACCGGCGACGACAAGGTGGCGGCGATGGTCGCCACCGACGACGACGACGACCGGGCGCTGCTGACGGTGACCGAGAACGGCTACGGGAAGCGAACGCTCCTCTCGGAGTACCGCCCGCAGTCCCGCTACGGGCAGGGCCTCATCGACATCAAGACCGACGAGCGCAACGGGCGCGTCTCGACGGCGAAGGCCGTCACGGACGACGACCACCTCATCATCATCTCCGAACGGGGCCAGATAATGCGTATCCGGGCCGGTGACGTCTCGCAGGTCGGTCGCAACACGAAGGGCGTCACCATCATGAGGTTAGATGAGGGCGATAAGGTCGCGAGCGTAACGGTCGTCCCGTCGGCGGTCGCGGTAGAGGAGTAGCGAACTCGAATCGCTGTGTGATTCGAGCTTTTTGGTGCAGATTTTTCGAAGAGTGGTCGCCGACAGCGACCCGATGAAGAAAAAGGTGCGTTGTGAGCGTAACGGTCGTCCCGTCGGCGGTCGCGGTAGAGGAGTAGCGGACTCGAATCGCTGTGCGATTCGAGCTTTTTGGTGCAGACCCGTCCAGTTAGCGACGCGCCGCTGTCAATGAAAGGTGAGGGACTAACAGGGCGGGGGTGGTACAGCGGGTATGGACGTTCGGGAGCATCTGTCTCAACACGAGCGGGCCGAACAGCTGCCCCTCGCGACGAAATCCGCGACGGTGACGCTCGCGGAGGCGATGGACGACAACCGCACGGAAGCGGTGGAAGAGGCCATCCGCGGGCAGCTGGAACCCCTCGACGGGGCGAACTGGCTCGACGAGATCCACGACGGCGCGGAGTACCAGTGGGACGAGCTATCCGAGCGGTTGGACGCGGTCGACGTCTCGGAGCACCGCCGCGACGACATCTCGACGCTCGTCGACCGGCTCGAACGGGCCTATCCGTCGCTGTTGCAGGTGCGGGTCCGGGCGGAAGAGGAGATCGACTTCGCGCCGGGACAGTACGTGACGCTCCAGTTTCACGACACGCCGCGGGCGTACTCGCTGGCGGATTCGCCCAACGAGGACGAACTGGCCTTCGGCATCCGGCGGGTCCCCGGCGGTCGGTTGACGAGCGACCTGTTCCAGGACCTCGAGGTCGGCGACCAGGTGGTCGTCCGCGGTCCGAACGGGGAGATGACGCTGGACGAGCCCTCGAGTCGGGACATGGTGTTTCTCGCCACGGGGACCGGTGCCGCCCCGTTCAAGAGCATGATCGACTACACGTTCGAGGAGGGGAGAGATACCGTCGACGGGGAACAGCGGGACATCTGGCTGTTCCTGGGCTGCGGCTGGGAAGACGACATCCCGCACGGGGAGCACTTCCGCGACCTCGCCGACGAGCGGGAGAACTTCCACTTCGTCCCGACGCTGACCCGCGAGTCGCTGCTGACCGACTGGGACGGCGAGACCGACTACGTCCAGCAGGTGTTCATCAAGTACCTGGTGGACGAACTCGACGAGGCGGACCTGCCCGACGCGTTCGCGGACGTCGCGACCGAACAGCCGGAGACGGACATCGACGCGAGAATCCACCCCGAGAACGCCGAACTGTACGCCTGCGGCGTCACGGCGATGGTGACGACGCTCGTCAGCGCGGCGAAGGCGGTCGGCGTCCCCGAGGACTCGATGCAGTACGAGGGGTTCGGGTGACCGCTCAGAGGATCCGCTTGCCGAACGCGCTCGCGGCCAGTTCGCAGGCGAGTTCCGCGGTCTGATTGTGGTCGTCGAGGATTGGGTTGACCTCGACCAGTTCCATCGAGCGGAGTTTGTCGTGTCGCTCCGCGACGTACTCCATGGCGACGTGGGCCTCGCGGTAGGAGACGCCGCCCCGGACCGGCGTCCCGACGCCGGGGGCCTCGGTCGGGTCGAGCCAGTCCATATCGAGCGAGACGTGGATGGCGTCGGTGCCGTCCGCCGCGATACCGAGGGCCTCTTCGACGACCTCCGGGACGCTCCGAGCGTCGACGTCGGACATGGAGTACGCCGTCACGTCGCTCTCGCGGATGAGCCGCCGCTCGCCCTCGTCCAGATTGCGGAGTCCGACCAGTACGACGTTCTCCTCGCTGACCGCGGGCGTGTGGGCCCAGGATTCGTCGGCGAACGACTCCTTGCCGAGGATGGCCGCGAGCGACATCCCGTGGATGTTCCCGCTCGGCGTCGTCTGTGGGGTGTTGAAATCGCCGTGGGCGTCGAACCAGACGACGCCGAGCGACTCGTCGGGTTCGGCCGCACCCGCGACGGTACCGATGGCGATGGAGTGGTCGCCGCCCAGAACCAGCGGGAACTCGCCGTCGTCGATCGTGCCGCTCACGGCCGTTCGAACGTCTTCGCAGACTTCTCTCGTCTCTCGGTGGAACTTCGCCCGCCCGCCGCGTGGGTGGTCCGCGTCGGGGTCTCGGGCTTCCGGCCTCGGCACCGCGAGGTCGCCGCCGTCGGTGCAGTCGACGCCGAGTCCGTCTAGCTGTTCGGCCAGCCCCCCGTAGCGAATCGCCGAGGGTCCCATATCGACGCCGCGCCGGTCGGCCCCGAGGTCCATGGGAACGCCGAGGACGCGAACGGTTCTGTCCATACACCGTGCTACGCCAGCGACCGAATAAAAGTAGGGACATCAGTTAAGTGGTATCGCCCGTATTGTCGCTCATCGATGGGGTCAGACGACGTCGCCTCGCATCTCCTCTATCTCGATGCCAATGCGGTCCGCACCGAACAGGGGGCGCGCGAGCTAGAACGGCGGTCCGACGCGACGGTATACACGGCCGACTCCGCCGAGGCCGCGCTCGAACGTCTCGCTTGGCCCGATATCGACTGTCTGGTGATCGGTCACGACCCCGACCGATTCGACGGGATCGACGCGGCCGAACGAATCGGTGCCGCCCACCCCTGTCTCCCGGTCGTCCTCTTCTCCCGCGCCGGCGACGAGGCCGCCGCCCGAGCGGTCGGGACCGATATCGACGAGTTCGTCGTCCACGACGGGCCGGACGCCTTCGAGACGCTCGCAGCGACGGCGGTCGAAGTCGCCGTGGAGTCTCGCATCGACACCGACCACGAGACCGACGAGATCGACCCGACGGCCGCACCGAACGTCGACGAAGCGACCGTCGATAGGATGCTCGAACAGGGACTCGACAGCGCGGAACTCACCGAGTTGCTCCACAAGAGTCGTCTCTTCGACTCTATCTTCGGGTCGATTCCGGTTCACCTCTACGTCAAGGACGACCAGGCCCGCCACCAGTACGTGAGTTCGGGCTACTTCGAGGAGTCGGTCGACGACTTCCTCGGCAACACCGACCCCGAGATCGGCATCGTCGCCAACCGGCACGCCCGGCGGGCCTACGTCGAAGACAAGTACGTCATCGAGGAGGGAGAGCCGGTCCTCGATAAGGTCGAGTACCTGCCGATGCTCGACCAGTGGAACCTCACGTCGAAGGTCCCGTGGCACGGTCCGGACGGCGAAGTGGTCGGACTCATCGGCGTCACCCGCGACATCTCCGAACGAAAGGAGCGACAGGAGCAGGTGAGACGCCAGAACGAGCGCCTCAACCGCTTCGCCGACATGCTGAGCCACGACATTCGGAATCCGCTACAGGTCGCACAGTCGCGCCTCGACCTCGCTCGCGACACCGGCGAGGAGACGCACCTCGACGCCGCCGAGTCGGCACTCGAACGGATCGCTGAGCTCATCGAGGACGTCCTCGCGCTCGCACGCCAGGGACAGGAGGTCGTCGCCCCCTCGCCGGTCGACGCCGACGACGTGGTGGACGTGACGTGGGCGGCGGTCGACGCTCCGGACGCGACCGTCGAACGCGTCACGCCGCTCGGAACGATCATGGGCGACGAGAGCCGGCTCCGACAGCTGACGGCGAACCTCTTCCGGAACGCGATCGAACACGGCGGCCCGACGGTCACCGTCCGTATCGGTCGCCTCGACCGGCACGAGGGATTTTTCGTCGAAGACGACGGCCCGGGGTTCCCGGACATCGACGACGAAGCGCTGTTCGAAGCCGGCTACACGACGACCCACCACGGGACCGGGTTCGGGCTCTCTATCGTCAGGGAGATCGCCGAGGCGCACGACTGGACCGTCGCGGCGACGGCCGGGAGCGACGGCGGTGCGAGAGTGGAGTTCCGCGGCGTCGAGCGACCGACCGAGGGCGAGTAACTGCTCGTTCCTTCCCGCTTTCCGTCTCAGTCGTACTGTTCGCAGACGCGTTCGACGCCTTCCTCGAACGAGATCGTCGGCTCCCAGCCCGTCGCCTCGTGTATCTTTGAGTAGTCCGCGCAGGTGTCGTGGACGTACACGTCCTCCGGGATGGGGTTGTCCTCGTACACCGGGTCCACGTCGGCCCCGAGCGTCTCGTTGAGTACGTCGACGAGATGGTTGAAACTGTACTGCTCGCCGGTGCCGAGGTTGTAGATGCCGTTCAGTTCGTGGTCTGCCGCGAGTTCGAGCCCGCGGACGATGTCGTCGACGTGCGTGAAGTCGCGGGTCTGCGTGCCGTCGCCCCAGATCACGGGGTTCTCGCCGTTGGCGATGTCGTCGGCGAACTGGGCGATGAGATTCGCGTACTCGCCCTTGTGCTCCTCGGCCCCGTCCTCCATCCCCTGATACACGGAGAAGAAGCGCATTCCGGCCAGCGATACGTCGTAGTGGTTGTGGAAGTACTCGGCGTATCGCTCCCGAGCGAGCTTCGACGCCTCGTAACCCGTGTTCACGTGGACGTCCATGTCCTCCGGCGAGGGCTCGGTGCGGTCGCCGTAGATCGAGGACGTCGAGGCGTAGACGACGGTGTCACAGCCGTCGTCGCGGGCCTGCTCGACGACGTTGACGAACCCCTCGACGTTGACGCGAGCCCCGGTCGTCGGGTCGTCTTCGTGCATCGCGTACGAGGAGAGCGCGGCGAGGTGGAAGACGACGTCTACGTCCGTCGGCAGGTCGTCGTCGAGGACGCTCCCCTCGACGTACTCGACGGCGTCGTCTACGTTGTCGATCGTCCCGAGATAGCCGTCGTCCAGCGCGACGACGTCGTTTTCGGCTGCGAGAGCGTTCGCCAGATTCGAGCCGATAAAACCGCCGCCGCCCGTCACCAAAATCCGCTTGTCCTGCATATCTGTAGGAGGTCTGTCGGTTCGTAAGTCCGTATCGCTTTCGGCTCTCGCGGGTATCCGGCAAAATCCGCGGCGGACGGCCACCACCGTCGCCTTTAAGGACGGCTATACCGAACCATCGACTATGTCATCGATCGAACTGACTCCCAGTCAGAAAAATATTCTGCAGGAGTTGGTAAATCTATACCGCGAGAGCGAGACGGCAGTAAAGGGCGAGGACATCGCGGAGAAGGTCGACAGGAACCCGGGCACGATCCGAAACCAGATGCAGAGCCTGAAAGCGCTCCAACTGGTCGAGGGCGTCCCCGGTCCCAAGGGCGGCTACAAGCCGACCGCGACGGCCTACGACGCGCTGCAGATTCAGGACATGGACCAGGCCGCCGAGGTCCCGCTGCGTCACAACGGGGACCTCGTCGAACACTCGAACGTCGAGGAGATCGATCTGACGAGCGTCCACCACCCCGAGGAGTGCCGCGCCGAGATCCAACTGCAGGGCTCTATCTCCGCGTTCCACGAGGGCGACTCCGTCACCGTCGGCCCGACGCCCCTCTCGAAGCTCCAGATCATCGGGACCCTGGAGGGCAAAGACGACACCAACAACAAACTCATCCTCACCATCGACGACATGCGGGCCCCCGCCGGCGAACCCGAGCACTAGTCGGTCTCTTTTCTCCCCGTTCGGCGTGCGTGCGGCTCTCATTCCTGTCTCACGTTACCACGGTTTAGCCGGTCGCTGATGGCGATTCCGTAGCCTTTGTATCACCGCACCTCCGAGACGGGAGTATGACTGACAAGGTCGTCGTGCTCGGTGCCGGCTACGCCGGTGCAGGCGCTGTCAAGAGCCTCGAAGACGAACTGAACGGCGAAGCCGACGTGACGTGGATCTCCGATACGGACTACCACCTCGTGCTCCACGAATCCCACCGCTGCATTCGGGACCCGACGATCCAGGACAAGATCGCCATCCCGGTCCACGAGATCAAAGAGCCGACGACCAAGTTCGTCCAGGCCACCGTCGCCGACATCGACACCGACGACCGCGAGGTCGTCTTAGACGACGACTCGACGGTCGATTACGATTACCTGCTCGTCGGTATCGGCTCCCAGACCGCCTTCTTCGGCATCGACGGCCTCGAAGAACACGCCCACACGCTCAAGAGCCTCGACGACGCGCTGGGTATCCACGACGCCGTCCAGCAGGCCGCGCGCGAGGCCTCCCAGAGCGACCCCGCGCAGATCGTCGTCGGCGGTGCCGGCCTCTCCGGCATCCAGGCCTCCGGCGAGATCGCCAAGTTCCGCGACGAGCACCGCGCGCCCATCGACATTCACCTCGTCGAGGGGCTGGACGACGTCTTCCCGGGCAATGACCCCGAACTGCAGGGCGCGCTCCGCAAGCGGCTGGAGGCCCGCGACGTCAACATCATGTGCGGCGACTTCATCGGCGAAGTCGACGAGGAGACCGTCTACATCGGCGACGAGGCGGAACTCGACTACGACGTGCTCATCTGGACCGGCGGCATCACCGGTCGCGACTGCGTCCGCGACGTCGACCTCGAAAAGGACGAGCGCAACCACCGCATCCACTCCGAGGGCGACTTCCAGACCGAGGACGAGCGCGTCTTCGCCATCGGCGACTGCGCGCTCATCGAGCAGCCCGGCGAACAGCCCGCGCCGCCGACGGCACAGGCCGCTTGGCAGGCCGCGGAAGTCGCCGGAGAGAACCTGGCTCGTTCGGTCCGCAGCCAGCCGCTGAAGACCTGGACCCACAAGGACAAGGGAACCGTCATCTCCGTCGGCGACGAGGCCGTCGCCCACGACGTGAAGGGCGTCCCCATCGACACGTTCGGCGGCCTCCCCGCGGAGATCCTCAAGAAGGGGATCGCCGCCAACTGGATCAACGACGTCGCCGGCCTCGGCCGCGCCGCGAAGGCGTGGCCGGACATGTAGAAGTACCTTTTTCCGAAACCGGGTTTCCTCGGTCGCCTGCGGCGACCTGCGGGAACCCGGTCCGCAAAAATCTACGCTAAAAAGGCCGAACTCGCGGCGTCGCCGCGAGTTCGGTGTCTGCCGGAGCACAGCGACGGCAGGCTCGTCAGAACTCCGTTCTGACGGCGAAACCGCGCCTCGCGTCGCTCGGCGCGGTATGCGTCTCCGCACAGCATCTACCGACGGCCACACGCCTCCCCAACCGACTGCGTTGCTCGCGTCGCTGCGCTACTCGTCCCTCGCGCGTACCGGGGAACCGCTCGCGGGGTCGCCGCGAGCGCCCTCGCGGGTGCGCGCCACCGCTCTATTCCTTCCGAGAGCGGGAGAACTATACAGGAACCAGCCCGAGTGACGGGTATGAACCTGTTCGGGACTGCCGGGATCCGCGGGGACGTCGTCGAGCGAGTGACTCCCGAACTCGCGCTTCGAGTGGGGCGGGCGGCGGGCCGCGACGCCGGGGAGTTCGTGCTCGGTCACGACGGGCGGGTAAGCTCGCCGGCGCTGGCCGCGGCGCTGACCGCCGGACTGGAGAGCGCCGGAGCCGACGTCGTCTCTGTCGGTCGGGTCCCGACGCCCGCGCTGGCCTACGCCTCGCGGGGTCGCCGGGGCGTCATGGTGACGGCGAGTCACAACCCGCCGGCGGACAACGGCATCAAACTGTTCGAGGACGGGCAGGAGTACGACGGCGACGCCGAGAGTCGGATCGAGGACCGAGTGACCGACGGCGACGGACCGACGGCGTGGGGCGAGTGGGGCCAGCCGAGACGGACCGACGTGCTCCCGACGTACCGCGAGTCGGTCGCCGAGTACGCGCGGGAATACGGCGCTGAGCCCGACGATTTGACGGTTGCCGTCGACTGCGGTAACGGGATGGCCGGCGTCGCCACGCCACAGGTCCTCAGAGCGCTGGGTGCCGACGTCCGCGCGACCGAGGCCAACGTCGACGGCTACTTCCCGGCCAGGGGAAGCAAGCCGACGGCCGAGACCCTCTCGAAGTTCCGGTCGTTCGTCGCCGCGACGGCGGTCGACTTCGGCATCGGTCACGACGGTGACGCCGACCGGATCGTCATCGTGGACGGCGACGGGGAGGTGGTCCACGAGGACACGATCCTGGCGATACTCGCCGAACACTACGTTCGGGCGTCGGCCGCCGCCGACCCCGTGGTCGTCACGACGCCGAACGCCTCGGGCCGCATCGACGAACGGGTCGAGGCGGCGGGCGGGCGTGTCGAACGCGTCCGTCTGGGCGCGCTCCACGAGGGCGTCGCCCGCGAGCGAGCGGCCGGCGACGCGGACACCGAGATCGTCTTCGCCGCCGAACCGTGGAAACACCTCCACACGGCCTTCGGCGACTGGATCGACGGCGTCGTCAGCGCTGCGGTCCTCGCGCGACTGTTCGCCGCCGAGTCGCTGGCAGATCGTCGAGAAACGGTCACGGAGCGCCCCTACCGCAAGGTCAGCGTCGACTGCCCCGACGAGCGGAAGGCCGAGGCGATGGTCCGCATCGAGGAGGCGCTGCCCGAGGCGTTCCCCGAGGCGAGCGTCTCGACGGCGTACGGCGTCCGCCTCTCCTTTCCGGACGACTCGTGGACGCTCGTCCGCCCGAGCGGCACCGAGCCGTACGTGCGGGTCTACGCCGAGAGCGACGACGTGGACGAGCTCGTCGCCGAGGTCCGGTCCGTCGTCGAGGCGGCCGTCGAGTTCGCCGAAGGGGAATGACGAAACCGCGGTGACTTCGGAGTCGCCGGTGGCTATTTGCCCCGGCCGGTCGACCCGCCGGTATGGACGACCTGATGGAAGCCGCCCGCGACGCGATGGAGTCCTCCTACGCACCCTACTCGGAGTACCGCGTCGGCGCGGCCATCGAGACGGCCGACGGCTCGGTGTACACCGGCTGCAACATCGAGAACGCCAACTACAGCAACAGCCTCCACGCCGAGGAGGTCGCCATCGGCAGCGCCGTCGCGGACGGCCACCGCGAGTTCGAGCGCCTCGCCGTCACGTCGGCCGAGCGCGACGGCGTCACGCCCTGCGGGATGTGCCGACAGACCCTCTCCGAGTTCTGTGACGCGTCCTTTCGCATCTACACCGACGGCGACGAGGCCGAGGAGTACACGCTCGGCGAACTGCTCCCGACGACTATCTCCCGGTCGCATCTGGATAGATGACCGGCGACAGCGAGGACCCGAACGACGGGGAGCAGTACCACCTCGAAGTCGGCCCCGAGGACGTGGCCGACAGCGTGCTCCTGCCGGGCGATCCCGAGCGCGTCGAGAAAGTCGTCGAGGGGTGGGACGACCACGAGATCGTCGGCGAGCACCGCGAGTACCGCACTGCCACGGGTACTCACGAGGGGACGCCTATTTCGGTCACGTCGACGGGAATCGGCTCGCCCTCCGCCGCCATCGCCGTCGAGGAACTGGCCCGCGTCGGCGCGGACACCCTCCTCCGCGTCGGGTCCTGTGGAGCCATCCAGCCCGAGGCCGACGTCGGCGACCTGATCATCACGACCGGCGCGGTCAGACAAGAGGGGACCAGCAAGGAGTACGTCCGCGAGGACTACCCCGCGAGCGCGGACCACCGCGTCGTCTCGGCGCTCGTCGCCGCCGCCGAGGAACTGGGCTACGACTACCACCTCGGTGTCACCTGCTCGACGGACAGTTTCTACCCCGGTCAGTCCCGACCCGGCTTCGACGGCTTCGAGGCCCGCGACAGCGAGGCGAAAATCGGCGAACTCCGCGAGGCCGGCGTCTACAACTTCGAGATGGAGGCCGCGAGCGTCCTCACGCTCGCCGGCATCTACGGCCTGCGAGCGGGCGCGGTCTGTACCGTCTACGCTAACCGCGAGACCGGCGAGTTCCGCACCGAGGGCGAGCGCAAGGCCGCCAAGTGCGCCAGCCTCGCGGTGACGTACTTGGAACGGATGGACGAAGCAGTCGAAGAAGCCGACGCCGACGGCTGGCACGCCGGCCTCTCGATCGAGCGGTAGCGGGCGGTGGCTGCGGGCCGGGAGCGCTCCGTCGCGCGAAGACGCCGTCAGAACGGAGTTCTGACGAGCCTGCCGTCGCTGTGCTCCGGCAGACACCGAACTCGCGGCGACGCCGCGAGTTCGGCCTTTTTAGCGTAGATTTTTGTGGCGAGTGGTGCCCACAGCGGCGCGAAGCGCCGCGAGGACATCCGAGTCACAAAAAGGTACTATAGAAGCTCGTCGAAGTCGTAGCCCTGGATGTCGACGCCGTCGCTCGTGACGTCCGCGAGGAAGATGCCGTTGCCGGAGCCGGTGTCGCGCTCGGCGGCGGCCTTGATCGAGGCGGCGGCGACTTCGCGGGCCTCCTCGTTGCTCATGCCGTCCTCGTAGCGGTCTTCGAGCGTCCCGTAGGCGACGGTGAGCCCCGAGCCGGTGACGGTGTAGTCGTCTTTCATGACGCCGCCGGCCGGGTCGATGCTGTAGACGTGGTGGCCCTCCTCGTCGACGCCGCCCAGGATCGGGTTGATGGCGAAGAAGGGGCCGCCGCGGGCGAAGTTGCCCGCGAGCGTCGAGAGCGCCTGCATGCTCATCTCCTCGCCGCGGCGGGCCTCGTAGAGGTTGACCTCAGCGCGGAGCGAGCGGATGAAGGACTGGGCACCGCCGACGCTGCCGACCAGGGTGAGCGCGGCCGTCGGGTGGATCTGCTCGACCTTCTGGACGTTCTTGTTCGAGACGAACCGGCCGCCCAGCGACGCGCGCATGTCCGTGGCGATGACGACGCCCTCGCTCGTCGTGATGCCGATGGTCGTCGTCCCGGTCTTGTTGACCTTCTCGTCGTCGCGGCCGCTCTGTTCGGGCAGCGACCCCACCTCCGGCTCGTAGGGGTCGGTCTGGAACTCGTCGGCCGTCTGGGGGCGTGAGAAGTCGGGAGTCGTGTCTCTCATTACCGTTCCGTATCACTCGGGCGCTGATAAAACCTCTTTTTGTGGTGAGGCTGACCGCCTCCGGCCGCTTTCGTCTACGCTCGTGCCTCTTCGTAGGCGTCGTTGAGCCCGGTCACGGCCCGGTCGATCGGGAGTCGCAGGCCGAGGCGTTCGGTAACCATCGCCAGGGGTAGTAACACGATGCCGGCGAGCAGCGTGAGTTGATACAGCACGAGCAGCGTTGCGGGGTACAGTCGGGATTCCATCGTCCCTCGATAGCTGGCAGGGCGAGACCGACATATATATTTTCTGCCTGTATCGTAAACGTACAATTACGTTCGTGACAGATAGTGGCGTCGCCGTCCGGCGATTAAACTACACTTGGAGAGAGGACAAATCTATGAGAGCGAACTGGCCTGTCGGGCGTAACTGGAGCATTGGAACGACTCGGCGTTCTCGTAACTTATGGCGATAGTAACAGTGACGTGCGCAGCGGGCGCGAATCAAAACTAACGAGTAGCGCGACTGTGTGACTCCTCGTATGAACTACCTGGTGGCGATGGAAGCAGCCTGGTTGGTCCGTGACGTAGACGACATCGACGACGCCATCGGCGTCGCGGTGAGCGAGGCCGGCAAGCGCCTCAACGAGGCCGAGATGGACTACGTCGAGGTGGAGGTCGGCGCGACCGGTTGCCCCGCCTGCGGCGAACCGTTCGACTCCGCGTTCATCGCGGCGGATACCGCCCTCGTCGGACTGGTGCTTGAGATGGACGTCTTCAACGCCGAATCGACCGAACACGCCCAGCGGATCGCCAAGAGCGAGATCGGCGGCGCGCTCCGGGACGTCCCGCTGAAGGTCATCGAGGTCTTCGAGACCGAGGAAGACGACGAGAGCGAAACCCAGGGCTGAACGGCGACCGACGACCCGTATCCAGCCGGTGGCTTTTTGTATTACCCATAGTTATCGTGGGTCATGGACTTACCCACGCCCGACGATTTGCGGGAGCGGCGAAACGAACTCGACCTGACCCAGAGCGAGTTGGCCGAGCGCGCCGACGTCTCCCAACCGCTCATCGCCCGGATCGAGGGCGGCGACGTGGACCCCCGGCTCTCGACGCTGCGACGCATCGTCAACGCGCTCGACGAGGCCGAGGGCGGCATCGTCAGAGCGCGTGACGTGATGAACTCGCCGGTCGTCGGCGTCGCGCCCGACGACTCCGTCCACGAGAGCAAACAGCTCATGGACGAGAAGGGATACTCGCAGGTCCCGGTCATCCGCGACGGCGCGCCGCAGGGACTCATCGGCAACTCCGATATCCGCCAGCGACCCGAGGAGAACGTCGGCGAACTCCCCGTCGCCGAAGTGATGCACGAGTCCATCGCGACCGTCGAACCCGACGCGACCATCGACGAGGTGGACGCCTATCTCAACCACAACGCCGCCGTGATGGTCGTCGAGGGCGGCGAGACGATCGGCGTCATCACGGAGGCCGACATCGCCCGCACCGTGAGCTAGCTCGCGGTACGCGCTCCCATCTCTCGGCCTCGATTTTGAGGATCGGTGAAAACGACCTTTTCTCCGCCGTAAACGCGCCCTAACCGCGAGAACGGTCCCGGCATTATATACTGGTCGTCGCTGGAGTAGCAGTCGAGACATGCCACCGACGGACACCTCGCTGGATTTCCACCTCGAAGCGGCACTCGCCGCGGCCGAAGACGAGACGACGTTGTATCACCTCCGCCAAGCGATGCAGCTGCGCATCGCGGAAAACGAAGACGTCACCGACGAACGGCCCGACGACCCCCTCTCCGCCTGAGTTCTATTCGAGTTCGAGCCCGCGAACCGCGACCGTGCCGTTTCCGTCTTCGACGCGACCGATGACGCGTGCATCGGCAGACGCTTCCACGACGGTTTCGGCGTCCGCCTCAGGAAGCGCCGCGACGAATCCCGTCCCGCATCCACCTTTTTCCCGCTCGGGTTCGCCGCTGTCGAACCGCTCGCGGCAAAAACGTGGGCGAAAAAGACGGACCCTCGTTCCTCGGGTCCGTTAGCTGTCGAGTTCGAGCCCGCGAATCGCGACCGTGCCGTTTCCGTCTTCGACGCGACCGATGACGCGTGCATCGGCAGACGCTTCCACGACGGTTTCGGCGTCCGCCTCAGGAAGCGCCGCGACGAACCCCGTCCCCATGTTGAACGTTCGATGCATCTCCTCGTCGGTTACGTCACCCTCTGCCTGAACGAACTCGAAGATGGGCTGGGCCTCGAAGGCGTCGGTGATCTCGTAGCGGAACTCGCCCATGCGCGCGAGGTTCGTCCACCCGCCGCCGGTGACGTGGGCCGCGGCGTGAGTCTCGGCGTCCCGTAGCGGGGCCAGGACTTCGCTGTAGATGCGGGTGGGCGTCAGCAGTTCCTCGGCGATGGTCACGTCCGGGTTGTGCGGGAAGGGGTCGGTGTAGTCGTGCTCTCGGGTGACGGCCTCCCGGGCCAGCGTCAGCCCGTTCGAGTGGACGCCCGACGAGGGCCACCCGACGATGGCGTCGCCGGCCTCGGCCTCGCCGGGGAAGACGGCGTCTTTCGGAGCCAGACCGGCACAGGTCCCGGCGATGTCCAGTCCCCTGATGACGTCGGGCATCACCGCCGTCTCGCCGCCGACGAGGGCGACGCCGGCCTGTTCGGCCCCCGCTTTCAGACCCGCCCCGATCTCCTCGCTGGTCTCCTCGTCGGGGTTCTCGACGGCGAGGTAGTCCACGAACGCGACGGGTTCGACGCCCGCGGCCAGCAGGTCGTTGGCGTTCATCGCCATGCAGTCGATGCCGATGGTCGAGTAGTCGTCGACGGCCTCCGCGACGAGCAACTTCGTCCCGACGCCGTCGGTCGCCAGCGCGAGGTACTGGTCGCCGATGTCCACGAGACCGGCGTAGTCGCCCTCGAACTCGCCGGCCGCGCCGATGAGCGCCTTCGTCGCCGCCTCGCTCGCGTCGATGTCCACGCCCGTTTCGGCGTAAGTCAGTCCCTCAGCGTCCTCGGTGTCCTCGGCCGAGGCGTCGTCGTCGGTCATACCAGAGGGGGCACGCGGCGCGGGCAAAAGCGCATCGTTCGCCCGCGTTCAGAACGGAACTAAGAACAGCGCGGCGAACGCGAGCAGAATCGACGGGACGGCGACGACGAAGAAGACGACGTTACTCCACGCTCGCACCTTCCGGCCGTCCAGCGGGCCGAACGGGAGCATATTGAACCCCGCGAGCAGGAGGTTGATCTGGAGGCCGCGGCTGGCAAGGTCGGTGAGAAACCCGTCGGTGCCGACCAACAAGAGAAACGGCACGAGGAAGACGAGAGCCAACAGGAGGTTCGTCACCGGGCCGGCCAGCGCGATGAGGCCGTTCTCCTTCGCGCTGATGCGGCCGCGGTGGACGACGGCCCCGGGCGCGGCGAAGAGGAAGCCGACCAGCGCGCCGACGATGGCGAACCCGAGCATGCGGTAGTCCGCGCGGAACGCCGCGACCTGCCCGAAGCGTACCGCGACGACCTTGTGGGCCAGTTCGTGGAGCAGGAAGCCGACGCCGACGGTCAGCAGGCTGACGACGAGCGTCGAGATCACGGAAGCGAGCGTCAGGTCGCCGACCCGCCCGAGCAGCGCTGACCGGAACTGCGGTTGCAAGAGGAGCGTGAACGCCAGCCCGAGCGCCAGCCACGCGACGAGTAGGTCCCGGAGTTCCTGCCGACTGAAGCTGAGTCCCATTACAGCGCCCCCACGAGTATCTGCGTTCCGCGGTTGATACCCTCCCAGAGGAGGGCGGTCACACCCGCCATCCCGCCGATGTCCGCGGCGAGATAGGGCAGCAGCGCCGGGAAGACGACGTACGAGGCGACGGCGCTACCGATGTTGGTCAGCGCGACGATGAGGATGAGCCGGAACAGCGGGACCGCGCGCATCCGGGCGAGGAGGTCCGATATCGGGGCTTGCTCGTCGCCGAGGATCTCGTTGAGCTTCGCGATGTCGCCGACGTTGACCGAGATGTAGCGCAGTTCGACGTAGCCGGCGAACCAGCCGGCCGCGAGCAGCGGGAAGAGGCTCGTCAGCCAGCCGAACGCGCCGGCGACGACGGCGCTGGACCAGTGCGAGCCGGCGACTTTCGCCAGTCCGCCCGCGAAGACGGCGTTGACGACGACCAGCGCGACGAACAGTTCGAGGAGGACCGCCTGGCTCGCCCCGCCGAGTATCAGCAGGCCGAAGAAGACCAGGAAGACGAGGCCGACGCCGTAGCCGACGACCTGATACAGCGAGATTCGTCGGCCGTCCTCGGTGCCGGTGAGCGATTCCAGCGGCGGGAGTTCCTCGGGGTGTTCGAGGTAGTGTTCGATGCCCGCTCGGTGGCCGGCACCGACGACGGCCAGCACGTCGTAGCCCGCCTCGCGGAGGCCGACGAGTCGGTGCGCGATGAAGGCGTCGCGCTCGTCGATGAGCGCCTCGGCGCCGCCGGGGGAGAACTGGCGGAACTCCTCCATCATCGCGCTGACAACGTCCGTCTCGGTCAGTTGTTCGATGTCAAACTCCTCCACGTCGTCGGTCTCGCTGTGGAACCGCGCGAGCAAGGCGGCGATGGGTAAGCCGACGAGGAGGCTCGCGCCGACGACGAGCAACAGCGTATCGAGCAAGCCGGCGATCGTGCTGGCGATCCCGCCGGGCAGTATCCCGGCGAGGAATCCCGACGGAACGACGAACGGACCGCCGAACGCGCCGGCGACGATGGCGACTCCTGCACCGACCGTCGCGCCGATCGTGAGACCGACGGTCAGCGGCGGCCCCATCTCGGCCGCGAGGCTGCCGACGAGGGCGACCTTCTCGCGGAAGGACAGGCGCGCCCAGAACCGCTGGACGGTCGTCTGGATGTCGCGGTCCACGAGGGCGACCCCCAGGCCGAGCTCCTCGGCCTTGTCGATGGCGGCCTTCATGTCCGCGCCCGGCTCGATGTCGAATCGGTCGCCGAGTCGGGTCTGGATGTACGACAGCATCCAGTACGCCAGAAACTGAAAGACGGTGTTGCCACGCAGCAGGTCGCCGGCGTCGAGGTCGTCGGGGGCCTCGCCCTGCATCTGTTTGTACCGACCCTCGTCGAGTTCGACCGCGACGATGTCGGGCCGGCTCTCCTCGATGCTCGTCTCGACTTCCTTGACGCTGTGTTCGGAAACGTGGGCGGTCCCGACGACGGTGACGGACCCCTCCCCCGAGGGCCGCGGGGGGTCGTCGCCCGCCGACGCCGCGTGTTCGGTCATCAGTCCGGGGTACACGGGCGTTTCCTTTACCGTTGTCGGGTCGGCGACACGCCGTCCTTCGCCGGCCCTCGGAGAGCACAATATTCAGTAGACATACACGTTCCTCTGACGGACGGTCGCTTTCGCTGTTATTTTGCGGGTTCCAAGGACGGTAACTACACGACGGCGGAAGATTACCTGTGGGTTATCTACTCACCTCCAGTTTAGCAATAGTGATATGTGCGGAGTCCGACGGAACGAGCGGGAACCATGCACGATCTGACTGGCTTTCAGCGCGACTTGCTGTACGTCATCGCGGGGCTCGAAGAACCGCACGGACTCGCCATCAAGGACGAACTCGAAGACTACTACGAGAGCGAGGTCAACCACGGGCGACTGTATCCCAACCTCGATACGCTCGTCGAGAAGGGACTCATCGAGAAGGGCGAACTCGATCGGCGGACCAACTTCTATACGCTGACGCGCCGGGGCGAGCGGGAACTCGACGCCCGGCAAGACTGGGAAGCGCAGTACGTCACGGTCTGAGTGACGGACCCCTCGCCGGTACACTCAATTAGGTGGGCCGGACAGGAATCGGTATGCCGGAACTGCTGGAGACGTATCTGGAGAACCGCTGGATGGTCCAGCCGAACCACGCCAACCACCTCGGGACGACCCACGGCGGGAACGTCCTGAAGTGGATGGACGAACTCGGCGGCATGGCCGCGATGCGCTTCGCCGGCGAGAGCTGTGTCACCGCCCGGATGGACCAGGTGAACTTCAAGCGCCCGATCAACGTCGGCGAGACGGCGCTCGTCGAAGCGTACGTCTACGACACCGGGACGACCAGCGTCAAGGTCCGGCTGAAGGCCGCCCGCGAGAATCCGCGGACCGGCGAGCGCGAACCGACCACGGAGTCCTACTCCGTCTACGTCGCCGTCGACGAGGACGGCGACCCGATGGAAGTGCCGTCGCTCACCGTCGACTCCGAACGGGGCGAGGAGCTACGGTCGGCGGCCCTCGACGGCGAGCGCTGAGGTTTTTCACGGTCGGCGGCGAAGACGACCCATGACACTCGACGTGGCGACGCCGGACCGGCCCGAGCTCGAGAGCGCGATGAGCGCCGATGATTACGAGGACGTGACCGTCGAGGGCGACGAGTACCGCCGCGAGGAACTCGCCGAGGCGCTGGACGACGGCGCGTGGGCTGAGGCCTTCGAGTCGTGGGCGGCCGAGACGAATCTGGACGAGGCGGACTGGAACGTCGTCACCGACCTCGACCTCGTCGCGGAGTTCGATTTCTTCTGGGACTCCTTCGCCGGTCGCGTCGGCTATCACGCGCCGGGCTTACCGGAGAACTGGCTCGAGCGGGACATCCACCCGGACATCCAGTCCTGGGAGACGGTCTCGTCCATCAACGCCTCGCTCACCGAGCTCGGCCAGGTCGTCTGTGACGTTCTGGCCGACGAGTACCTCGACTGGGAGGCAGACGAGGTGGACGCCGGCGACCTGCCGGACTTCTAGAGACTGCCTTCGAGGACGAACGTCTCGCGGCGGTCCTCGGCTCGGTGGACCTCGATACCGACTTCCTCACACAGCTCGACGGCGTCGGCCGCGGCGTAGCGCTCCTCGACCGGCGGACCGTCGGTTCCCGCGCCGTTGCGCGTCCAGTCCGCGAAGCCGACTCGGCCGTCCGCCTTGAGGGCGTCAGCGACGGCCGCCATCGCCTCGGGCGTGGCGAACTCGTGGAACGTCATCGTCGAGAACACCGCGTCCAGCGGCTCGTCGACGGGCATCGCCTCCACCGTCGCCGTCACCGGGACGACGTTCTCGGGCATCCCCTTCTCGCGGTAGATCTCGTGCATCTCAGACTGGACGTCGAGGGCGTAGACGGTCCCCGCCGCGGCCGCCACGTCGTCGGTGTAGAACCCGGTCCCGCTCCCGAGATCCGCGACGACGTCCTCGGGACCTGGGTCGAACAGCGCCAGCAGCTCGTCGACGGAGACGTACTCGTAGCGACTCGGGTCCTCCAGCTGGTCGGCGCGGTCGGGGTCGAACGTGTGAAATCCCATCCCGTCGGGATTGCCGGCCGACGGACAAAACGCTCACCCTCAGAGACCGGCACGCTGATAACCGCTCACGCGTTTGGGTCAGTCATGGCAAGGATCGTATCGCCCACGGAACGGACGTGTGAGTGCTGTGGTCGGCGAGACGTGTGGGACGCGGCGGAGACGACGTGGCGAATCGCCGTCGAAGACGGGGAGAAACTGGCCGGGAACCCCCACTGTCTCCACGAGTGGGACATCAACGGCGCGTTCAATCCCCTCCCGTAGAGTACCGACCGCCAGCCGCCCGAACGTTCTTCTCGCTTCCGCGTATCGGGTCGGCCATGCCGACCGCCTACGTCACCGCGCCGCCGGACGCCGCGAGCGACATCGCACACGCTCTCGTCGAGGAACGCCTCGCGGCCTGTGTCAATCGCTTCGAGTGTAACTCCGTCTACCGCTGGGAGGGCGAGGTTCACGAGGAAGCGGAGGTGATTCTGCTGGCGAAGACGACCGACGAGCGCTATCCCGAACTCGCCGAGCGAGTCGAATCGCTGCACCCCTACGACGTGCCCTGCATCGAACGCTTCGAGGAGGCCGACCTGCTCGACCGATTCGGCGACTGGCGAGCGAGCGCGGTCGAGCCGAACGGGTCGGAGTGAGGGAATCGAACCTTACGGAAAAATCGAGCCTCGCGTCGGTGACCCGATCGCCGACGAGTTACGCCGTCTCGGTCGCGGCCGGCGTCCCCGCGTCGGTCGCGGGTTCGGCCGTCGCCGTGCCGGCGTCAGTCCCGGGTGCCGGCGTCGCAGTCCCGGACTGCTCGCCACCGGACGTGGTGTTCGTCGCCCCGCTGTCGGAGCCGTTCGCCGTCTGGTTCAGCGACTCGCCGGACGTCCCGTTATCCGACGAGTCGTTGCCGACGTTGATGTCGCGGCTCGTCTCCTCCAGTTCGACCGTCACCGGCGACTGGGTCTCGCCGAGCACCTGCCCCTCGCTCACGTCGGCCGTGCCCGTCGACCGAGTGATGCTGTTGTTCTGGAAGCTCGCCGGCGTGCTGAACTGATACGGTCCCTCGGCGCGGACGCTGACGTTCGTGTAGCCTTCCTCGGTGCCCCACTCGTCGTAGCCGGTCGTCGAGTAGGGGAGCGTCATCTCGAAGTTCCCGTTCGCGTCCGTCTGGGCCTGCTGGCGGTAGACGAACGTCTCGTTGGTCTCGTGGTTGCGCATCTGCACCGAGGCCGTGACGACCGAGTCGGCGGGACCGGTCCCCTCGACTGTCGCGCCGGGGACGCGCTCGAATATCTTGGTCCACGCCGGGTTGTTCTCGTTCATCGCGTTGGCGATGCCGTCGGCCATGCAGTAGTTCTGGCCGCCGACCGGCATCGACGTCTCGTTGGCGAAACAGCTCTGATTGCCGGCGGGTCGCGGGGCGAACCCGGCGCCCTGCGCCTCGATGAGCGTGGCGTAGTTGAAGCTATCGGACGCGTAAGCGCTGCGCTCGCTCGACCCGACGTAGCGGTAGTGTTCCATCGCCGGGACGCGCTCGCTGGGGAGCCCCCCGAAGCCGCCGACCTGCGATGTGGAGTCGTTCTCCACGTACGCCCGCGCCTGTTCCATCGACCGGAAGGTCTTGATGGTTCGGCTGTTTTCGGGCGTCGCCGCGACGCTCCGGCCGTTCTGGGTTGCGATTTCCCAGTCGAGGACGATCGGCTGCGGCTCGACGGCGCTGCCGTGGTACCGGTAGAGCCGGACGACGGTGGTGTCGTAGTACGACTGCGTCCGGTAGTTGAACTGCTGACCGGTGTTCCTGCTCGTGATCGACCGGTAGTAGTCGTTCGCCGCGACGTCCGAGACGTTGTAGAAGCGCGGCGGCGCGAAGAACTTCCCGCCGTACTGGCTGTTGACGCTGGCCATCTTCCAGTCGGCCGCGACGTACTGCACCTTCGCGTCGTCCTCGTTGATGTTCTCGAGGACGGCGTTGGCCTGTGACTCGTTGGGCGCGAGCAGGAAGTTCGCCGCGGTCGTCGAACCCTGCTGGAAGGGGTTGGCGTGCGGGATGCGTTCGCCCTCGACGGTGATCATGTGCCCGTAGTCCCACCACGACATGACGCCGTACTCGCCGTTCTCGTAGTCGTAGTCGTCTCGGATCTGGTAGGTGCCGTAGTACTCGAGCGACCGGTCGCCGCCGGTGCCGTAGGCACCTTCCTCCGGCGTGTGGTTCGCCATCCAGTCGAGGCCGTCGTCCCAGCCCTGCGCTTCCTGTCCCGGCGCGGCCGTCGCGCCGACCGCGGTGGCCGTCGGGGCGACGAACAGCAGCGGTCCGATGACGGTGAACACGAGGACGATGACGGTCAACACCTCGTACACCTCGACGCCGTCGTCGGCCGAGAGGTCGACCCAACTGACGATTCGCGCGATGGCGAATCCAGTCAGAGCGGCGACGGGGAAAACCAGATAGACGCCGAAGCGGATCTGCGTGAAGTTAGCTGCGAGGATGAACGCGCCCCAGACGACCATCAGGAACTGCTCTGCGGGCGCGTCGCGGTCGAGGAACTGCTTCGCGGTGATGTAGATCGCCCCGGCGATGGCGACGAACAGCGCGAGCCCGTGGTACTGATAGAGGCGAAGGGGGTTGCGAAGCGGCGTCGCCTCGCCGACGGAGGTCTGGGTCGCCGACGGACTCGACGTGAACCCGACGACGCGGAGGACCTGGTCGACGATGTAGCTCAGGAGGTCCGGCGTCAGCACCGCCATCAGGACCGTGATGACGACGAGGATGCCGCCGACCGTCACCGGGTAGAGGTTGCGGTCGTAGTCCTCTGCCTCCATGTAGCGGGCCAGCCACGCCATGAACAGGCAGCCGACGCCGATCGCGGCGGCCATCAGCGGCTGCAACAGCGAGTGGTCCGTCGCGGTGATTCTGAGCGATTTGATGACGGCCAGTTCGAACACCGTCACCGCCCCCATCATTATCGCGCCGGCGATGGCGACGTGTTCCGGGCTCTTCCCGCGGACGAACTCCATCGTGAGCCACAGGAGGAAGAAGGCTCCGAGGATGCCCAGGAGGAGGACGCCCGGGGGCCACGTCCAGAGGTACAGCGTGATGCCGAACCCGGCCAGCAGCGAGTAGCCGACGGTGTCTCTCAGGGCGTCGACGTCGCGTTCGAGGAACTGCTCGTAGATGGGTTTCTCGCGCTCTGCGACGCCGAGCGCGACCATCACGCCCAGCACCGCGAGCGTCTGGAGGAATCCCTCTGCGACCTGGTGGTCGTACGTCCCGACGAGGCTCCGCTGGAGGAACACGCCCGCCGAGAACGCGAGGACGACGACGGCGGTGACGCCGCCGAGGCGGCCGCCGAGGCGACGACCGATGAAGTACACCGGGATGGCCGCGAGCGTGCCGATGACCGCCGGAGCGAGGATGGCGACGATGCCGACGGTCTGCTCGCTCGGCGATCCCAGGCCGACGACGAGCGCGACCGTGGCGACGGTCTGGTCCAATAGCGTTCCGAACTGGCCCGAACGGGTGCCGTGGGGGAAGTAGGTCCACGGGTCGAACGGCATCGTCGCCGGCCAGTTCCTGACCACGAACATCGTCGTCCGGTAGTGATACCAGGGGTCCTGTGCGCTGAACAGCACTTCGCCGTCGACGATGAACTGCGAGTAGTTGCGAACCCGATTCCACAGCATGAACCCGATCAGCACCACGAGGGCTGGGATGTGATACCACTCCTGTACCCAGTCCAGGGCGGACTCGAGCTCGGGGTTCTCGTCGAGATAGCCCCGCGATTGACTCATTGCCGGAAACACTTCCAACGCGCGCATAAGCCTTTTGACCTCCGACCGGTCGCGGGATGGAAACGCCTAACAGCGGCCGTCGTGCACCTGCGTGCATGCGCGTCTCGGTCGTCCTGTGTACGCATACGATGGAGCGATACGACGACTGTCGGGCGGCGGCCGAGAGTGTCCTCTCCCAGACCTACGACGACGTCGAACTCGTCCTCGTCTCCGACGGGAGCGAGGCCGTCGCCGATCGCTTCGAAACCGACTTCGGCGGCCGAGAGAGCGTCCTCGTCCACTGTAACGACGAGAACGTCGGCTTACTGGAGAGCCGGAACAACGGAGCCGAGTTGGCGACAGGAGAGGTGGTGGCCTTTCTCGACGACGACGCCGTCGCCGCCGAAGACTGGGTCGAGAAACTCGTCGGCGGCTACGAACGCGACGACGCCGACGGCGACGTCCCGGCCGTCGGCGGACGGATGGTCCCGGCGTGGGTCGCCGGCAAGCCCGCCTTTCTCCCCGACGAGTTCTACTGGCTCGTCGGCGTCACGCACCGCGGGTTCGGCCCGGACGGCGACCCCGAAAAAGCGGGCGAGGTTCGCAACACCTTCGGCTCGAACATCTCCTTTCGACGCGACGCCTTCCTCGAACTGGGCGGGTTCGAGGACGACATCGGCGGCCGACAGGGCGCGAAGAACCTGCAGGGCGGCGAGACGGAGCTGTGCGCTCGACTCCAGCGCGAGTACGGTACCGGTGTCTACTACGTTCCCGATGCCCTCGTCGCGCACAAGGTCTTCGACTACCGCACCGACCCCGGCTGGCTCGTCGACCGGGCGTTCTGGCAGGGGTATTCGAAACGCGGGATGGAAGTGTTCGTCCCCGAATCGACGGGCGACGAGTCGGCGTTCTTGGGCGACTTGCTGTTCGAATTCGTGCCGAACCGTCTCCGTGGCCTCGTCCGCTCGCCGTCGGTGGCCGCCGTCCTGCAACTGATATTCCTCTTCGTGCTGACCGGCGCGGTCGGCGCTGGCTACCTCTACGGAGCGTACGTGTGGGGTTGACTCGATGACGGAACCCGACCTCCCCGACGTCTGCGTCGTCACCCATCCACTCGCCGCCGCCGGTGAGAACGCGACACGAAGCCTGCTGGACGTGCTCTCGGCTATCACGAGTGTCGCCCTCGTGACCGCCGACCTCCCCGGAGACTCGGAGATTCGCGAGAACCGCGAACTGATCGAACTCACCCGGAAGGGGTCGGGTGATACCGTTCTCGTTGCCGCGACCCGCTTCCTCCTCAACCAGTTACGGATGTGTCGCGTGCTGGCCGACCGCGACGAGGAGGTCGTCCTTTTCTACGGCGCGACGTCGTATCTGCTCCCGATTCTCGTAGCCCGCGCACTCGGCAAGACCGTCCTCGTCGAACCGCGCGGGGACGTTCCGCTCACGTTGCGTCTCAACTGGGAACAGCGGCTACCAGCGCCGCTCGCTCGCGGACTCGCCGGCGCGGTGCGCGCCCTCGAACGGGCGGGGTTCGCCGCGGCCGACGGCGTCGTCACCTACACGCCGAGCATGGCTCGGCAACTCGACCTCCACCCCGAAGCACCGGACGTCTTCCCGACCGGCGCGCGGTACGTTCGGACCGACGAGTTCGCCGTCGAGAAACCCTACGCGGAGCGAGAGCGCGTCGTCGGCTTCCTCGGCCGCCTTGACGAGGAGAAGGGTATCCGCGAACTGGCGACGGTCGCTCGGACCCTTCCCGACGACGTGACCTTCCGCTTCATCGGCGACGGCGACTTACGCGAGTGGCTGGAGGCCGAACTCGCCGCCGAGATCGACGCCGGGCGCGTCGAACTCGCGGGCTGGGTCGACCACGACGACGTGCCCGCCCAGTTGAACGACCTCTCCCTGCTCGTCTTGCCCTCCCAACCGACGGAGGGATTGCCGACGACGATACTGGAGGCGCTGGCCTGTGGCACCCCGGTGTACGCCTCGCCGGTCTCCGGCGTTCCAGACGTGGTGCGGGAGGGCGAGACGGGTTTTCTCATCGACTCCAGAGAGCCCTCGGCGCTCAGAGAGGGCATCGAATCGATCCTCGACCGCGACGACCGCGAGCGAATAAGTGAGAACGGGCGTGCGCTGATAGAGCGCGAGTACAGTTTCGAGGCGGCCGTCGAGCGCTATCGGGCGATTCTGCGTCAGTATGCGCCCCCCCGCTCGTCCGAAGCCGAGGGGTGGCGTCGTCCGTAGACGAAACATTTTCACCTCGGCGAATCGCACTTCTTGGCGGTTACGTAATGATTCCTCCCCACGGAAATACGCTCGTCGACCGTTTTTTGTCCCCAGAACGTAGCGAGGAACTAAGAGATGAGTTCGACAGCTATCCGGAGATTCAACTCGACCAGAACCTCTACTACGACTTTCTGAATATCTCCAGTGGAGCCTACAGTCCGCTTACCGGTTTCCTATCGCAGAACGACTTCCTGAAGGTCGTGAACGATATGACGCTCGAAGGGGGGGAACCGTGGACGCTCCCGATCGTACTCGACGTCACCGCGCAGAAAGCAAACGAGATGAGCCCCGGCGACCGCGTCGGTATTACGGGGCCGAATGGGGAACGACTCGGCCTACTGGACGTAGACGAGATCTATCGCTACAACGGTGAGGAAGCGGCCAGAAAGATATTCGGAACCGACGACCCGGACCATCCCGGCGTCGAGACCTTTCTGGAGAAGGATCCCTTCTTCGTCGGGGGCGATATAAAGGCGTTCGACGACGCGGACGGCATGAACGCGGACCACTTTCTGAAGCCGATCGAATCGCGCGTTCTATTCAATCAAAAGGGCTGGGACACTGTCGTCGGCTTTCAAACACGGAACGTCCCGCACCGCGCTCACGAGTATCTCCAGAAGTCGGCGCTCGAACAGACTGACGGGCTGTTCATCCAGCCCAAAATCGGAGAGAAGAAAGCCGGCGACTACGCTAACGAAGCGATACTCTCCGCGTACGAGACGCTCGTCGAGGGGTATTATCCGGAGAACGCCATCGTCCTCGCGATGTTCTCCTCGCGGATGTGGTACGCCGGACCGCGTGAAGCGGTGTTCGACAGTATCGTCCGGAAGAACTACGGCTGTACCCACTTCATAATCGGCCGCGACCACGCCGGCGTCGGTGAGTACTATAGTGACTTCGCATCACAGGAAATCTTCGATCGCGTCGGGACGGTCGGTATCACGCCACTGTATTACCACTACGCGTTCTTCTGCCGACGCTGTGACGGAGTCGTCTCCGAGAAGATCTGTCCCCACGACGCTTCGGAGCACGTCGAACCGAGCGGGACGAAGCTACGAGCGATGCTCGGCGACGGAGAACTGCCCAGCGAGAAACTGATGCGACCCGAAGTGGCCGAAGATATATTGCAAATGGACGACGTATTTGTGAGTAACTAACGATGTTCACACTCTGGTTCATGGGTCGTCCGGCGTCCGGGAAGTCGACACTGGCGAGCCGCGTAGAGGACGAATTGATCGAACACGGATTGCCAATAGAGAACTTGGACGGAGACGATCTCCGACAAAATCTCCATCCCGGACTCGGCTTCTCTCGGGAAGACCGGCGATTGAACAACAAACGGACGGCATACATCTGTAAACTGCTTAATCGGAACGACATTCCCGTCATCGTCGGTATGATAACGCCGTTCCGAGAGTCCCAGCAGCAGGCGCGTGAGATAATCGAATCTGAAGGCGATTTCGTCCTCATCTACACGAAGTGCTCGATAGAGGAGTGCGAACGGCGTGACCCGAAAGAGCTGTACAAACAGGCGCGGGAAGGCAAAATCGAGAAGTTCACCGGCGTCAACCACCCCTTCCAGGAACCGCTCGATCCAGATCTCATCGTCGACACCGAACACGACTCGCTCGACGACTGCGTCGGCCAAGTCATGAATTATCTGGGTTCGAACCACATCATCGACCAGCCGCTCGAAGGATACGACTTCAGCATCTCCCGAAACGAGGAGCTGTCCGTCATCGAACAGCTACGCGAGAAGGGAAAACTCGACTCGGACTCGTAACCGACCGGAACGTTCTCACCCGTCACGCCGCTATGCTGCCGCGATGACCTCCGAGATCGCGGCGGATCTCCACATGCATACAGTCGGATCCGACGGAACCGACACGCTCGACGATCGAATCGAACAGGCGCGAGAGCGGGACTTAGAGGCGATCGCGATAACGGACCACGATCGTGTTCTCGACGAACTCGGCGCAGGCTCGCAACGAATGAGCGGGATAGAGGTGGTAACTGGCGTCGAAATCAGGGCCGACATTTTCGAGACGAAGGTCGAGCTGCTGGGGTATTTCATCGATCCGACAGACGCGGCGCTCGACTCAGTTCTCGACCGCGCTCGAACGTATCGGCGCGAGCGAAATAGACGACTCGTCAGCGAACTCAATGATGTGACCGACCTCGAGCTGAGCTACGAAGCGTTACAAAGCGATGTCCGTGGCGGGATGGGACGGCCACATCTGGCCGAGATTTTATTGGAAGAGGAATACGTAGACGGCATCGGTGAGGCGTTCTCCGAGTATCTCGCAGAGGATGGCCGATGTTACGTCCCGATGGAGCGGATTCCCTGCGGCGAGGTCGTCGACGCCATCCACGCGGCCGGCGGTGTCGCGTCGCTCGCCCACCCCGGTCGCATCCGATCCGACCGGATCCCGGAGATAGTCCAAGCTGCGGTTCGGAACGGGGTCGACGCCATCGAAACGTGGTATCCGTACGATGCGGACGTCGAGTTCGGTATCGAGGACGCCGACCGATTGACCGCTGATCACGACCTGCTGCAAACCGGCGGATCAGACTGTCACGGGCGGGAATCCGGAAAGTTCAGAATCGGGACGGTCGGCGTGTCAGCGGAGACGGTAGAGGCGCTCCGCTCGGCCAGCGCTGAACGCAGTGAGTGACGAACTTCGATAGGAACACACACAAGCCTCGGCGCGCTTCCGCCAGTAATGGCGTTGAAACTCGGTCGGACTGCCGCATTTCACTTTCTCTCGCAGGTCGTGGTTTCGCTGTCCGGGTTCGTCGCCACGTTCGCGATCGCCAGACTGCTCGGTCCCGAGCCGCTCGGTTATTACGCGAAGGCGACGGCAGTTCTGTTCCTCGTCGCTGTACCGATAATCGCCGTCCACACCGCCATAATCAAGCGAATGAGCGAAGCGGGGGAACGGGACGCGTATTTCGGCGGCGGAATCGTCATCATTGGCGGGATACTGCTCGTGTTGGTTGTGACCGTGTCGCTGTCAAAGTCGTACTTCGAACAGTACGTCGGTGCACCGGTCACGACCGAATTCGTATTCCTCTTGGTCGGTACCGGAGTCTTCAGACTACTGCAGGCCGTACTGAGCGGCGAGAAACAGGTCGTCCACTCGGGGTCAATACAGAGCGTAGAGCGGATCGTGCGGACGGTGCTACAGGTCGGTTTCATACTCCTCGGCTACAGCATCTCCGGGCTGCTCATCGGACACGCCGTGGCGTTGCTGACGGCCGGCGTGTTGGGGCTGTATCTCTCTCAGTCGCGGCCGCGTCTCCCGGAGCGAGAACACCTTCACAGCCTCGTGGAGTATTCCCGTTTCTCTTGGCTCGCACGACTCAAGAGCCGAGCGTTTAGCTGGACCGACACCGCGGTACTCGGCCTGTTCGTGACGTCGTCGCTCGTCGGTATCTACGAAGTCGCCTGGACGCTGTCGGCGACGCTCATTCTCGTCAGTAAGTCGGTCCAGCATACGCTGTTTCCCGAGTTCAGCGACCTCAGTACGGACGATAGCTACGACCAGATACATCACTTACTCAACGAGGGACTCGTGTTCACCGGCGTTTTTTGTCTCCCGGGACTGGTCGGCGCCGCGCTCGTCGGACCGCGTATTCTGGCGATATACGACGGCGCGTTCCGAGCCGGTGCGACCGTCTTGGTCGTTCTCGTCTACGCCCAACTCGTCGCGGCGTTCGGTGAGCAGTTCATCTCGGCTATCAACGCGATCGATCGCCCCGAAGTAGCGTTTCGGGTTAGTGGCGCGTTCATCGCCGTGAACGTCGCGTTGAACGTCGCTCTCGTCTCGACGTACGGCTGGGAGTGGGCGGCGGCCGCTACGGCGCTCTCGGCGACCGGTCTGCTCGTCGTGAGCTTCGGCGTCATCGCGCGGCTCATCGGCCGACCGAGCCTGCCTTGGACGGAATTCGCTTCACAGGCTGTCTCGGCGCTCGGGATGGGGGGTATTTTGCTAGCCGCTCGCGATACGATACCAGCCGGTCACTACTGGACGGTAGCAATCGTGATTCTGGCCGCAGGCGTCTATCTGGGGCTACTCGTCAGTCTCTCTACGAGAGTCAGGGACAAGGCGATCTCGCTGCTCGATTCGGTCATTCCAGCCTAACTGAGCCGCTGGCACAGTAGCGAGATCCACATTCCGACGACCGCCCGTAGAGACGGCCAGAGGAGCGCGAGCCGATAGAGGTCTCCCGGCGTGTTGTCGAACGCGTGGTCGCACCGAGGCTGTTCGTAAAACCGGAGCGCATCGCGTACCTCGGGTACGCGCTCTTTGACGTACCGAGAGAAGCGGAAATCCTGTTCGAGCCGGTACCGAGTCGCCGTCCCCTGTGAGAGGCTCTCGTCGTGACCGCCGACGGTAAAGAGGTCGGGAACGAAACAGATACCGCTCTGTGCGGCCGATTCGAGGACGAATAAGTGGTCTTCCCGGCGTTCGAGTGCTTCCTCGAATCGGATGTCGGTCCGCTCGGTATCGACGAGTACGGACGATGTGAGCGAGGCGATGTTGCCGAGATACAGCTCCCGGAGAAACTGCGACGGCTGCACGTCGTCGGCTTCGACACAGATCCCCGTTTCGGACTCGTCCATCTCGGCGAGCTGACGGGCCAACTTCCCGTCGTGCCAGTAGTCGTCGGCATCGAGAAACGCGACGTAACGGGTCGATGCGCGTTCGAGCCCTCGATTACGCGCCCATGACGGTCCTCGTTGTTCGGTGTCCTCTACGACGATCAGTTCCGTCGGAACCGACTGAGATTGCGCCGTTGCGACGGCGTCGTCGAAGATATTTTCCGGCGTGTGTGCGGGACTATACGGGACGACGACCGAGACGGGACTCTCACTGGTACTTGCCTCGGTTCCGTTCGTGGTATCTGATGGCTCCGCCATCCCTCCGATCGTACTAGCGGATAGTGTTCCTATCAACGTTTCTGCTCGCTTCGACGTTCGGAACCGCGTCCCCCGGTCGTGGGTGTTCCAACGGGCGAGACGTTCGCCGTGTATCTGTACACTTTTGTAGCGACCTGCTCCCTCTAGGACTATGCTGTCTGATACCGACGAGTGGGTCCCCGATTTCGTTATCGTCGGCCCCCAGAAGTGCGCCACGACGTGGATGTACGAGGGGCTGGCCGAACACCCCGAGGTCTACGTCCCCGATACGGACTCCGTCCATTACTTCGACATGGGGTACCACCGCGGTACGGAGTGGTACCGCCAGCACTTCCCGGCGGACCCCGATGAATACGCGGTCATCGGGGAGGAGACGCCGTCGTACATCCGATCAGAAGTGACTCCCGAGCGGATAGCGGAGCTGAACCCGGACGCGAAGCTACTGTTCTCGCTTCGGAACCCGGTGGACAGGGCGTTCTCTCACTACTGGCACGAGAAGTCGAAGGGGAAGATATCCTTCGAGTTTGAGGAACTCTTCGAGAACTACGACCTCTACGAGAACTGGATTCGACCCGGGATGTACGTGGACCACATCGAGCGTTTCGAGGAGCATTTCGACTCGGACCAACTCAAGCTGCTGTATTTCGACGACCTGGTCGCGGACGACGAATCGTTCATCGAATCAGTGTACGACTTCGTCGGTGCGGACCCGACGTTCCGACCGTCGATACTCGACGAGCGGGTCAACGACGCCAGGCGGAGTTTCGGTATCAACGCCGTCGACAAGGCCTACTATCGGGCGGTGAACTTCGTTTATCGAAACTTCGGCGAGTCGATCAAGCGACCGATTCGACCGCTCCACGAGTTCGTTCAGAGCGGCGACCTCAGTAACCCGTTCCAGTCCGAATCGGAATACGAAAAGGGAATGAATCCCGAGACGCGACGGCGTCTCGAAGAGATATACCTACCCAAGACCAAGGACTTAGACGAACGGGTGGATAAGACGTTCGAACACTGGTTCGAACACGTGGATTACTGAGGACGGAGAGCTCGTGATTCCGCTCCAGCGACTCCATTGGCGCGCTCGACAGGCCGTAGACGAGGTCGGGTTCCGAATTGGCAGATCCGTCCCAGTCGTCGCGTTCATGTATCATAGCGTACACCCCGGCGCCGAGAAGGAGTGGGGGCCGTGGCAGTACGCCGTGACGCCGGAGACGTTCGAGCGACAGCTCGCGTATATCACCACCGAATACGACGTCTCGTCGCTCTCGGACCTCCTCGAATCGTGTCTTGCAGGGTCACCGCCGGCCGAACCGACCGCTGTCATCACGTTCGACGACGGCTACCGGGACAATCTGACCGAGGCGCTCCCGCTACTGGAGCGGTACGAGGCACCCGCCACCGTTTTCGTCGCCGGAAAGTATCTCGACGGGATGTCTCCGTACGAGTATCGGCTCGCGGCGAAGTTGCAGTCTGCTACCGGCGTGGCCGTCTCTATCGGCGGGGAAACGGTCGATCAGCCACTCACTGACGACGAGAGCCGACACGACGCGTACGAGCGCCTTCGAGCGACGCTGAAGTTCGAACGATCCGATGTCCGAGACGCAGTCATAGCGCGAATCGACGGGACGACTACCGCCGCTCCGGCGATGTTGAGCGGTAACGAGCTACGGCGACTCGATACCCACCGGCTGATCGAGATCGGCGCGCACGGGTACGAACACGTCCCGTTGACATCGCTGGACGAGGACGCGCTCACATCCGACGTTCTGCGTTCGAAGACCGAGCTAGAGCGGTACCTCGACCGAGATATCGAACAGTTCTCCTATCCCTATGGTGCCTGCTCCGAAGCGGTCGCCGAGGCGGTCGAACGTGCAGGGTTCCGATCGGCCGTGACGACCGTCCCACGTCGCATATCAGCGGCCGCTGTTTCGGGTTCCCGATTTCGAATCCCCAGACTCGACGGGGCGACAGTATCAGTCCCGCGGTATTGATAACAGTCGAGTCGGATGCAGCCATTATGCAGAACGCCAGCCGCCCGACATTTCTCATCCCCGGCGTCTCGCGTGCCGGGACTACGACGCTTCACGACTATCTTTCCGAACACGACGATATATTCATGCCGGCAGCGAAGGAACTCCGGTTCTTCGATCGAGACGAGAACTACTCCAGAGGGACTGAGTATTACGAGCAGCAGTTCGCGAATCACGACGGCGAGACGGCCGTCGGCGAGGCGTCGCCACCGTACTGGTATCGGGGCATCACGTTCGATTCGAACCGCAACTACCGCTTCGACCCCAGCGACGATCCTCCGGCTCGTATCCGCGAGCAGTACCCCGACATCAAGCTGATATTCACGCTTCGTAACCCGATATCACGGGCGTACTCTCAGTACTGGAAGAACGTTAGGCAGGGACGGGAACGGGTGTATCCGTTCAGCGATGCGATCGAGGCCGAGATAGAGGGAAGCCGCGACCACCGAGACACCGCGATGTGTTGGTACTACAAGAACCAGTATTCGACTCACTTAGAGCGGTGGTTCGACCTCTTCGACGAGGACCAGATACTCCTGCTGATATTCGAAGAGTGGATCGGTGACCCGCCCGCCGCGTTGGATCGGATCTGTGAGTTCCTCGACGTCGAGCCACCGGAGCAGTGGCGTGATACGGACCGACAGAAGAACGAGACGAAGACGCCGAAGAACCTCCGTCTCAACGAGATTTATCACGACCACCTTCGCTGGACCGGTATCGGCGAACTCATCTACTACCTGAATCTCCGGACGGGATATCCCGAGATGGACTCCGAAATGGAACGATATCTCGCCGACGCCTTCGAGTCGGAGATATCGGCAGTCGAGAGGATCATCGGGCGGAAACTGGACGTCTGGCGGAACGATCCCTTCTGAGAAAGTACCCGGTCGCTACGACTGTGTCCGGTCGAAACTACTCACGCTCTCGTACTCCCACACCAGGTCGAAGTACCGCTTCATCCCCGCGACGAACGATCCGTTGTCGGTCAGCGCGGCCTGTCGCATGTGGTTCGGCACGTCGGGTTCCTCGACGAGCAGTATCGCCTCGCCGCCGGCGTAGTCCATGCTCGGGTCCACCAGGGTGCCGCGCCACGGGAGCTTCTCGGTGCTGAAGCGGACCGCTATCTCCGGGAACTCGTCGGCCAGTCGCTCCACCACCTCTGCTTGCACCGCGGCCTTCTCCGGCGGGAGTCGGTCGGGGTGGAGAAAGAGGACGGCGACGTCGACACCGCGTTCCACGGCATCGGCGAGCGCCCGGTCCACGCTGTCGAGGTAGGCGAAGCTGTTGGTGATGACCCGCAGCGTCTCCTCGGCGCGGTCGTAGAGGCGGCGCGTCTCCCGCTCGCTCGGGTCGCCGACGTCGACGACGTGGAACAGTTCGGCCGTCGGCGAGATGTCCTCGCTCGCGCGCTCGTAGCGGGGGCGGTACTCCGAGAGGAAGGCCTCCCGGTACTCCTCGACGTCGCTGGCGAAGCCCTCGAAAGACTGTCGCCTGTTTTCGACGGCGCGGTCGAGGATCTCGGCCGGCGACTTCGGTTGGTACTCCTTCGGACGGCCCGGGATCACCTTGATGAACCCGCGGTCGGCGAGCGAATCGAGGACGCCGTAAACGCGGGCCTTCGGGATGCCGCTGGCCTCCGCGAGGTTCGGCGCGGTCGTCCGGCCCAGCGAGAGGAGTTCCTCTAACGCCGTCGTCTCGTACTCGGTTAGCCCAACGCGGTCGAACACGTCGGACGCATCGGCCATACGGAGTGGTTCACCTCCCGGTACGTAAAACGCGCGGGGAGTCGCCGGAACGTATTTATCAGTTGACGCGGATAGTTACTCGCAACGTGAGTAACCAGAGACAGGCTCCGCGCGGTCGGCGGGACGGCGACGTAGGCGACACTGACGGCGACCTCGACGACAGCAGCGACGGCCGCGACGATCACCTCGACGGCGTCGAAGACGGCTGTGGCTGTACGGAAATCTGGGAACACCTGAGCGAACAGCGGGATGGCGACGCGGACTGAGGGTTCGGCGTCTCGTAGCCGGCTGAACGTCCGAAACGGGTGGGACTGAAAGGGGCCGGTCGCTCGGCGGATGAGACGAAGGAAGGACCGCAAGGAGCGAAGCGACTGAGGACCACAGCGAGTCGGAAGAGCCGAGCGGGCGGGGACTTTCTGGCCGTTTTGAACGACTACGTTGCCGTTGACCGATCACTCACGTACTGCCAGACGCGGACCCGCATTTATTTGGGTGCGCGTGGCCGACGTTGGGTCAATGGCCGACCGCGACGACGTCTGCGTCCTCCTGCCCGCCTACAACGAATCGGAGACCATCGAACCCGTCGTCTCCGGGTTCCGCGAGGCGGGGTTCGAGAACGTCCTCGTCATCGACGGCGGGTCGAGCGACGACACGCGCGAGCTCGCGGCGGCGGCGGGCGCTCGCGTCGTCGAACAGACCGTCGGCGGCGAGGGCTCGGGGAAGGGACAGGCCGTCCGCGAGGCCGTCGAGCGCCACGTCGATCAGCCGTACGTGCTGCTCGCCGACGCCGACATGACGTACCGGCCCGAGGACGCCGACCGGATGTTGGAACCGCTCTTCGAGGGGCGGGCCGAGCACGTCATCGGCAACCGCTTCGCCGATATGCGATCGGGCGCGATGACCCGCCTCAACCAGACGGGCAACACCGTCATCAACTGGGCCTTCTCGGTCATCCACGGCCGCTACCTCTCGGACATCCTCTCGGGATACCGAGCGTTCACCGCCGAGTCGTTCCGCCGTCTCACGCTCAACTCGGAGGGGTTCGGCATCGAGACGGAGATGGCCGTCGAGTGCGTGAAACACGGCGTCCCGACAGCGGTGGTCCCCATCACCTATCGGCCGCGGCCCGACGAGTCCGAGACGAACCTCCGGCCGTTCCGCGACGGCGCGACGATCATCGTCACGCTCTACCGGATGGCCAAGACGAACAACCCGCTGTTTTATTTCGGCAGCGTCGGGTTCGGCTCGATCGGTCTCGGCGTCCTGCTGGGGGCGTTCGTCGTCTACGACTACGTCGTCAACAGCATCTCGCACGAGGTCATCGCGATGGTCGGTGGCGTCGCGATCCTCCTGGGGCTCCAGTTGCTGATGTTCGGCGTCCTCTCGGACATGATCGTGACCGTCAACAGAGAGCAGACCCGACGGCTCGAAGACATCGCGAACCGCGTCGGCACGGACCGACAGTCCGGGCCGCCGGCGGAGACAGTAGGGAGCGCCGACGCGGACGCTACTGCCGATTCGGCGGACACAGAGGAGGGTGAGGGGGCCGAGCGCCCCGAGATGGAGACGGAAACGGAGACCGCCGTGACGACGAACGACCGGCAGAACTAGAACGGGACCAGCGAGCGCAGCTGCGAGAGGATGCTGTTGCCGGTCGCCTCGCGCTTGCGCTCGAACACGGGGTGGAGCGCGTTCAACAGTGCCTGCTCGTTCTCGAATCGCCCGAGGTCGATCTCGTCGAGAGCCTCGCCGACGGTCGTCGTGTGTCCGGCGGCGTCGTACGGCACCTCGACGTGCCCGACCCGCTCGCGTACCTCGCGCTCGTCAGCGGGATACTCGATATCGGCGTCCGACAGGGCCGCGTCTAGCGCCGCGATACCGAACTCGATGACGTCCGGGTCGTCGTTGTCGTCTGCGGGTGGCCGTACTCCCATCAGTACCTCTATCGACCTACCGGGTGGAAAAGGCTGTGTTCTCGGTTACTCGCGAAGTACGAGACCTCTTATTCGTCGCACGCCGCCAGCCACTCGCCGGCCCAGCACTCGATCTCGTCGAAGACCGGACAGAGCGACTCGCCCTTCGGCGTCAGCTTGTAGTAGGTCGCGACCGGGGCGTCTTCCTCCAGTCGCCGCTCGACGAACTCCATCTCCTGTAAGTCGTCGAGGACGCGCGAGAGCGTCCGCGAGCTCGCGTCCGTCGCGCGCTTGAGTTCGTTGAACCGGCGTTCGCCGCCCTGGAGTTCGTGGAGGACGACCAGTCGCCACTTCGAGCCGATCTGTTCGAGCGATTCGACCAGCGCGCAGGGGCCGTCATCGGCGTCGGCCGCCTCCTCGGAGAAGATTTCTGATGACATCGACGTTACCTGGTATCGACTATGTCCGGGAAGCGATATATAGGTTCGCATCCGAACCAAGTAACGTAATGAAACCACAACTCGCTGCACGGTCGACCCGAGCTCGAACTGCCGTCGTCGTCGAGGTGCAACACTGATGGCCTTCGAAACTGCGGGATCGGCCGAGCTGTTCCTGCTCGGCCGGCTCCTCTTCGGCGGCGTCCTCGCGTTCACCGGGCTGAATCACTTCCTGAACGCCGACGGGATGATCCCCTACGCCGAGGCGAAGGGGCTGCCAGCGCCCGCGGCGGCGGTGTACGGGAGCGGAGGGTTACTGGTGTTCAGCGGCCTGCTCGTCATTCTCGGCGCGTACCCCGTCGTCGCGGCGGGCGCGCTCGCCGTCTTCCTCGTCGCCTCGGCGGTGACGATGCACGACTTCTGGGCCGTCCCGGAGGACCAGCAACAGGACGAGATGACGCAGTTCCTGAAGAACGTCGCGCTCGCGGGCGGCGCGCTCGTCGTCCTGACGGTCGCGGGCACGTCCTGGCCCTACAGCGTCGGTATCGGTCTGTTCTGAACCGGGGCCATCGAACACGTTCTGATCGCTCACCGTCGCCGACATCGCCGCCACATCTAAGCCGTCGCCGTCCCGAGAGTGGGTGAATGATGCAGTCGTCGCTGTGGGGGGCGGTGGCCGCGGCACCGTTCCGGCCGCTCGCTGTCGTCGTCGCCGTCGTCGTCGTGTTGGTCGCGCTGCGCCGCCTCGCCGGCGGGCGACTGCTGGACCCGCTCCGCCGTCGCCTCCTGTTCGGCGTTCCGTGGGGGACGCTGCTGACGATGGCGGGCGTCCTCGCCGTCTACTGGTTCGTACAGGGGGCCTGGTGGTACTCACGTCCGCTCGTGACGCCGTTCCGGACGTGGTCGTACTTCTACCCGCTCGGGATGCTGACCGGTCCCTTCACCCACGCCGGCCAGGGTCACATCACGGGCAACCTCATGGCGACGCTCGTCTACGGCACCGTCGTCGAGTACGTGTGGGGCCACTACCCGCGAGAGCGGGGCACGCAGACGTTCTCCTCGCTCGCGACGAACCCGTTCGCGCGGATCCTCGCGGTTCCGGCGGCGATGGCCACCGTCGGCGTGTTCACGGGCGTCTTCGCCATCGGTCCCGTCGTCGGCTTCTCCGGCGTGGTGTTCGCGCTCGCCGGGTTCGCCCTCGTCACGCGTCCGTTCCTCTTCCTCGGTGCCTTTCTCGCCAACCGCATCGTCGACCTCGTCTACACGGCGCTTCGCTACCCCGAACCGACCGTCGGCGGCGCGACCCGCTACATCACGCCCTGGTGGGCCGACATCGCCATCCAGGGTCACGCCATCGGACTGCTGGCCGGCGTCGTGGTCGCGGGGCTGCTCCTCCGGACTCGCGAGAGGCGGCCGCGGCCGACGCGCGTCTTCTTCGCCACGCTCGTCTTCGCCATCGCGAACGGCCTCTGGGCGGTGTACCTTCCGGTCGGCGGCGGTCGGTTCACGCTGTACCGCTGGCTCGGGACGGGGCTGGTCTTCCTCCTCGCGCTCCTGCTCGCCGCCGGAGCGAGGCCGCTCGACGGTCGATTCCCCCGCTTCGAGTGGCACGGCCCCTCGATCGCGACGATCGCGATCGTGGTCGCGCTCGGGGCGCTCTGTCTGGCGTCGGTGCCGACGAATCTCGTCCAGATCGGCCCCGACGACGTGCCCGAGAACGGGGTCGAAGTCAGGGACTACGTCGTCACCTACGACGAGGGCGTCCGCGACGCCTACGTCGGTTCGGTTCCGACGCCGTTCGGCGTCGGCGAGGCCCAGACCAACGTCACCCAGAGCGGCGTCGTCGTCGTCAACGCCGACCGAGAGGTGTGGATCGCGGCGGTGCCGAAGGGGCGGCTCTCCCTGAACAAGCGCGTTCCCGTGATCGTCGGCGGCGTGGGCTGGCGCGAGACGGTGTACGCCAACCGCACGGGCTGGTCGGTGCTCGGAAACGACACCGTCTACCGGGTCCAACTCCGCCGCGAGGGCGGCGAGCGTCGGACGGCGTTCACGTCGCCGCCGTCGACGGCCGACGCGACGATCGCCGATAGGAACGTCACGATCCGCCCGAGCGAAGACGGGTTTCGGATCGCGGTCACCCGCGCGAATCAGACCGTCGGGCGGGGGCCCGTCCCGGCGAACATGACGACGAGCACCATCGGCGGCCTCACGTTCGACCGGAATCGAACCCGACTATACGCCGGTGAGAACGGGACGCGCGTGATCGTCGCGGAGAAGCGGAAACCGCGGAATTGACGAGGGACGCGCCGCTCGCCCGTCTCAGTCCCAGGCGATGCGATACACTTCGGCGGTGATGACCTGCGAGTCCCGCTCGTGGAAGTCGAACTGGCGGGGAAGGTCGAACTCGGCTTCGAAGGCGTGGGTCACCTCGCCGCCGTTGTCCGCGGCGAAGGACTCGACGAACTCGCGACTGCCCTCGTTGTGGATGGAATACGAGACCTCGGACACCTCGGCGGCCGTTTCGAGAAAGCCGCGGTCGGCGTGTTCGTTGCCCGACTGCGCGCCGAAGGGCGGGTTCATCACGACGGTGGTCTCCTCGGGGGGACAGAGCGGTGCCCGCGTCGCGTCCGCGCGCACCCACGAGACCGACGTGGTCGAGCCGACCTTGCGCTCGTTCGTCCGGGCCGTCGAGAGCGGCGCGGGGTCGATGTCGAGGCCGACGACGGTGTCCGGTCCTCTGAGTGCCGCGCCCAGGGCCAGCATGCCGGTCCCGCATCCCAGGTCGACGACGGTGCGGTCCTGCACGTCGCCCTGGAGGTCCGCCGTGTGGACGAGATGCGCCGCCAGTTCCGGGGGCGTCCGGTACTGTTCGAGGTCTGCCCGTGGGTCGTCGAATCCCGCGACGACGGCGAGTTGCTGGGCGAGGGCGCTCTTTGTCGGCATCAGCGGGGATACGCCAGATTCATCCAAAAACCTTTGGGAATGTCTGGGAGTTATTCGAACCCTCTCCCGGCGGCGCGCCTCACCACGTCCCGTGGAAGGTGTCGAACTCCAGGGCGTCGAGCGGCTTCTCGCCGATGGCGATCTCGTACTCGCCGGGGGTGAGCATCGGCTTCTTGAACTGCGGGCCGTCGTCGGTCGTGATGCGCGGACAGCCGGTGTTGACGTAGGCGTCCATCCCGAAGTTGGTCAGGCGGTCCGGCGTCACCTCGTCCATCGTGATGAGGTAGGCGTCGTCGTTGTTCTCGACGATCTCCTGGGCCTGGTCCCAGCGGCCCTGCCCGATCTTCGTACAGAAGATGACGCCCCACTGTTCGGCGTCCATCGCCTTGTGGACCGAGGCGTAGCGCTGTTTCATGAACTGCTCCGTGTCGGCGACGGTCAGGGCGTTGTTGACGGGGTCCGCGATGACGACCTTCTTGTCGGGGTGTTCCATCGCCAGGCCGAGCGGGTGGAACTTGCCGCCGCCGACGTAGAGGATCTGGTCGGCGTCGACGTCGGCGCTGGCGTAGTTACAGCCAAGCACCTGCCCCTCGTGGGTCAGGCGGTCGTCGCCCTTGCGGACGTGGACCTCGTAGCCCCGTTCCTCGAGCCACGAGCGCATCTCGTCGAACTTGTTCATGTGCTGGGCCGTCGTCACGAGGCCCACGTCGGGGTCCTCGTCCGGACTCGCCAGTTCCTCTTCGGTGGCCCGCTCCATCATCGGGAAGACGTCGACGTTCGAGAACAGCGGGACGTAGATGATCTTCTCGGACTCCTTCATCGGCGAGTGGCCGAAGTGGACGAACACGTCGGTCCGGCGCATCATGTACGTGTCGAGGTCGCAGGCCCCGTAGCAGGGCTGACCCGACATCATCACTTGCACGTCGTCGGGAAGCGTCTCCCGCAGGTCGTCGGTGACGGCGGGACCGCGCCGCTTCAGCCCCTCGGGGAACTGGAGTCCGACCGTCTCGGCGTCGCGCTCCTCGACCGCCTCGACGATGCGGTCGATCTCGTAGTCCCACTCCCGGTCGTGTTTCAGCGAGAGGCCCGTGTTTCGGAGGTCGCCCTCGGTACGCTCTTGGCTCATTGAGACGGCTTACTGCTTCGCGGTGTAAAACCTCCGCGCTTCTGGGCTACGGACTATTGTAGTCTCTTCCCGGTATCGCCAGCTCCGGTACGGCGATTACCGGTAAACAGCCACGACAATTCGTAGGTGGGGTTTCGGCAAGCCTATACATCGCCAGTCCCAACCCCGGGACATGAGCATCGAGAGCGACACCGCCGCCGACCCGACCGACGACAGCGTCGAGGAACTCGCCACGGAGTTCGGCGAGGCCATCACCGAACTGCCGGTGTACCAGCGCTACCTCGAAGCCAAGGAGACCGTCGAGAACCACGAGGAGGCCCAGGAAGCCATCCAGGAGTTCGAGCAGCTCCGCGAGGAGTTCCAGCTCGCCCGCCAGACCGGCCGCGCCTCCCAGGAGGACCTCCGGAAACTGCAGGACGCCCAAGAGGAGCTTCACGACATCCCCGTGATGAGCGAGTACCTGCAGGTCCAGAACGACCTCGAACTCCGCCTGCAGGAGCTCAACGAACTCGTCTCCGAGCAGTTGGCCGTCGACTTCGGGCAGAAGGCCGGCGGCTGCTGCGAGGACTGACGCGGAGTCCCCTTTTAGGAAGTCCCCCCCCCTCGGCCGCCGATCCGAGGTGCGGTTCGCCTCGCTTGAAACTGCGAGGAACCACCACAACACATATTTGAATCGTCGTGCGAGAGACGTGTCGTGCGCGAACTGCTCTCCAATCGGACCTTCCTCCGCCTGCTCGTCGGCCGGCTGGTGACCAACGCCGGCGACAGCATCTACTACGTCGCGGCGCTGTGGCTGGTCCACGACCTCACCCAGTCCACGTTCTACACCGGCGTCGCCTCCTTTCTGGTGATGGTCCCCGGCCTGCTCTCCTTCGCGGTCGGGCCGCTGGTCGACGACGTGGAAGTCCGGTGGGCGCTCGTCGTGACGCAGGCCGTTCAGGGCCTGCTCGTGCTGACGATCCCGGTCGCGGCGTGGTTCGACGCGCTGACGGTCGAACTCGTCCTCGTCGTCATTCCGCTGGCGTCGCTCGTGAACCTCGTGACCTACCCGGCGCAGTCCGCCGCGCTCCCCCGCGCCGTCGGCCGGGAGAACCTCTCGTCGGCCAACGCGGTGTTCAACACCGCCCACGAGGGCGTCAACATGGCGTTCAACGCGGTGGGCGGCGTCCTCGTCGGACTGGCCGCGGTCGGTGCCGTCGGGGCGTTCCTCGTCGATGCGGCGACCTTCGGCGTCGCGATCCTGCTGTTCGCCGGTCTCACGCTGCCCGGGCGCAGGGGCGCTCCGGACGCGGACACCGACGCGCACGCCGACGACACGAACCCCGGCGACGGAGTGTCGGCCGCGTCCGACGGCGGCGGGGACACCGAGCGAGAGGGTTCCGACTCGGAGTCGCTCCGCGAGCGGACGCGGCGATACGTCGGCGACTTCCGCGACGGCCTCGCGTACCTCCGCGGGACGGCGTTCGTTCCCGTCTTGCTCCCGCAGATCTTCATCAGCTTCGCGACCGGGATGATGCTCGCTATCCTCCCGGCCTTCGCCGAGCTCCGCGGGAGCGCCGGCCTGTACGGCGTCCTGCTGTCGGCGTTGGCCGCGGGCGCGCTCGTCGGGTCGGTGCTCTCTGCGCGACTCGACCGCGTACCCTACGGCTACTTCATGCTCGGCGGGACGGCGCTGACCGGCCTCGCGTGGATCGGCGCGGGTCTCGCGACGTGGACGCCGGCCGTCGTCGCGTTCTTCGCGCTCGCGATCGTCTACTCGGGCGGCAACAGCGTCCTCTTCGATACGCTCGTCCAGACGGTCGTTCCGGAGCGCAAACTGGGGCGGGTGACGAGTTCGATGTCGACGCTCCAGCAGGTGGCGACGCCGTTCGGATCGCTCCTCGGCGGCGCGGCGGCGGCCGTCGTCGGCCCGGTCCCCATCGTCCTGTTCGTCGGCGGCGCGAACTTCCTCGGGACGCTCTACTTCCTCTTCTCGGGGTCGCTCCGGGCGCTCCCGTCGGTCGCGAGCGTCGAGTACGGCGACGACCGCATCGAGGAGTTCCGGAGTCCGTAACGACTTAGCCCGCCGCCGTCGCAGACAGGGACATGACGGTTGATTCCGACTGGGACGACTGGCTCCTGCGCGCCGTCGAGGACGCCGACCCCGACGGGCTGGCCATCTGGTATCTGGGCTGTAACGGCTTCATCGTCAAGTCCAGCGGCGATACGACGGTGTTCATCGACCCGTATCTCGGTATCGGCGACCCGCCGCGCACGGTCCGCATGGTACCGGTGCCGTTCGATCCGACGGACGTACAAGAGGCCGACGCGGTGCTCGGCACCCACGAGCACACGGATCACGTCCACGGTCCCTCGCAGGCCCCGATCCTCGCGGGCACGAACGCGGACTACTACACCACCGACAGCGGTCACGACGTCATCCGCGAGGAGGCGTGGATGGATAACTGGTCGGTGACCGACGACCAGCTCCACGAGGTCGAGGAGGGCGACGCGCTCGAGATCGGCGATCTGACGATACACGTCGAACCGGCGAACGACCCCGACGCCGAGCATCCGGTCTCCTACGTCTTCGAACACGAGTCGGGGACGTTCTTCCACGGCGGCGACGCCCGCCCCGGCGACTTCGAGGCGGTCGGCGAGGCGTACGACATCGACCTCGGCGTCCTCGCGTTCGGGACCATCGGTATGATCGACGACAGCGATACCGGCGAACCGACGCGCACGCAGTGGTACAGCGACGAGAACATGATCATCGAGGCGGCGAACGAACTCCGACTCGACCGGCTGCTGCCGAGCCACTGGGACATGTGGAAGGGCATGACGACCGAGCCGACGGTCCTGCACAACCACGCCAACAGTTTCGAGTACCCCCGATCGCTCGAGATCGCGAAGATCGGCGATCGCGTGGACCTCTGACGGCGGCGGTCGAAATCAGCGCTTGCGAGAGGCGAAGTAGCTTTAATACTGCGGGGTATGGATTAACAAACATGAGTGATTCGCAAACATATGAAGAGGTTACCGTCGCCTCTGATGGGGTCACCGTCACCAAGCGGTTCGAGGCCGACGAGTTCCCCGTGCCCGCGATCGCGTTCAACGTACAGTCCCGTCGAACGGAACCGGTGACGCTTCGCCTCGTCGACGAGGTGCCCGAGGACGTGGCCGTCGAGGACCTCGGCTTCCACCCCGAGTACGGCTCGGAGTACTGGGACATCAACGAGGACCGCATCGCCTTCGAGAAGGAGGTCGAAGCCGACGCGGACTACACGACGGTCTACGGCATCCGCGCGACCGGCACCGACGACGTCGAGAAGTTCCTCACGGAACCGAAGATCGAGTCCGTCGACCCGCCGACTGACGGGGACGACGCCGACCTGGTTGGCGGCGGCGACGACGCGGTCAGGGACGTCATCGCGGGCGACGCCGACAGCGTCCCCGGACTGGAAGACGAGGACGACGAGGACATCGAGACGCTCGACCTGAAGGACCCGAACCGCCCCGGCGGCGGTGACGGGGCGACGCACGGGGACGGAGACGAGGCGGCACCCGACGTGGAGGACGGCGTCGTCGCGGCGATGGCCGACGAGATTCGACGACAGAACGTCTCGCCCGAGGACGTAAAGCTCCTCCAGCGAGCGCTCGATGCCGTCTCTGAGGACGACGAACCGACGGACGGCGTCAACGAGGCGCGTATCGAGCGTATTCAGGGAGATATATCCGACCTCCGTGCGTATACCGACGCGCTCGAAGAGTTTCTCGCTGAAAATGGGACCGGAGATCAGATGATCTCGGACTTTAGTGATCGTCTGGAGCGATTCGAGTCCGAGCTCGCCAGTTTCGAGTCCGATATTCAGAGCGCGAAGTCGACCGCACAGTCGGCGAGCGAGGATGTCTCTCGCCTCGACGACGAAGTCCAGACCGTCGAATCGGACGTAAACGACGTGGAGGGGACCGTCGACGAGCTGGACGACCAGCTCGACGACCTCGAATCGGAACTCGACTCGCTGCGCGAGGAGATCGGCGACGGCGAAGTGGACGAGCGCCTCACGACCCTCGAGGACGAGATCGAGGAGCTCAAACAGTGGCGCGAACAGCTCTCGTCGGTCATCGGCGGCGGCAACTGAACCCCGCCGGGGCTCCTCGTTCGAATCGAACTGGTTTTACCGCTCGCTCCTGTCGATCGCCGTAATGACGACGACCAGGGTGGCCGTGCCGCGAAAGGGCAGGCCCCTCGAAGCCGTCCTCGAACGGCTCGCGTCTCGGACCGGGACCGCCGAGCTGGCCGACGACATCATCTCGACGCTTCGCTACGAGAAGGCCATCACCAAGGGGAACCAGCGCGCCGACGACGACGTCTACCATCGCCTCGCCGAGTACTCGACGCTCTCGGACCCGCGCCGACCGGAGTACACGCTGCTCCGGGACGACCGCGACGGGATGCCGCGCCGCGTCGTCTTCGACAGCGTCACCGTCCCGACCGACCACGGCGACGTGCAGCTGATCGGCCGCGAGGAGCCGTTCCGCGCCCTCCGGACCCACGAGTTCGCGCTCGGCTTCGACAGCGCCGACCTCGTCTTGGAGGAGGTCGTCCAGCTCCGGGACGACCCGCTCACGAGCATCGGGGAGATAAACGACCGCATCGACCCGCTCGATACGGACGTCCGGGTGGTCACCGGACTCGGCGATACGGTCTATCACACGCTGTTGGCGCTGCCCGGCGTGATCGACGCCCAGAACCGACCGCTGAACCGTGAATTCGTCGCCGAATACGAGGGGGAGCTCTGTATCTCGCCGCGCTACGAACGGCTCGTCGAGGCGGTGCTGGGAACGGCGGCCCTGGACGGTATCACGTTCACCTACCCCGATAACGGCAACGAGGAGGAGGCCGATATCGCCGCGACGGGCATCGGCGTCTACCTCACGGTGACGGGATCGACCGCACGCGACCACGACCTGGAACTCGGCGAGCGCCTCTTCCCGAGCGAGACCGTCCTCCTGGAGAACGCGAGCGAGGGCGACGACACCACTCGGCGAGTCGCGGACCTCTTTACCGCTCCCGAGGAGACGGCGCTGCAGTCGGTCTGAGTCCCGGTTCACGGGCCGGTACGAACCGGTTATTCCCCCGCGTTAGCGTTCCCGGTACCAGTGAGCGACCGCACAGGCGGCGACGGCGAGGAGGACGCCCCCGGTGAGGAGTTCGGCGGCGAGAATCTGCCCGGCGACTCGATTGGCGAGAACGCCGACCGCCCCCGCGACCGCCACCGCGGCGTAGTAGCGATACCACGCTCGTCCGGCGTTCGCTTCGCCGTCGACGTAGCCGCTGAGCACCGTCGCGTTGGGGCCCAGCGCGATAGTGCCCGTCTCGCGGTCGAATTCCACGATTCCCAGCCCGTCCATCTTCGGGAGGTGACACTGATAGAGGGAGACGTAGACGCGCTTTCGCTGCTGCTCTTCGAGCGAATCGACCGTCGTGTCGTTCTCCCGGGCCGCGACCTGTTCGGAAACGGAACTGACCGAGACCCGGGCGTCCTCCGAGGCGAAGAGCAGCGAGAGAGCCGCGCGTCTGCGCTCGTTTTTCAAGACGTCGAACAGCTCGCTGTCGGTGAGAGGCGCGGCGGTCGAGTCCGCCGCGCGTCCCGCAGCCTCGTCACCACCCTCGCCGGCGGATTCGGTCGCTCCGTCGGCCTCGCTCGGCGCGTTCGACTTCGATCTCGCCTGTGGATTCGCGTTATCTGTCACGGGTAGTTGAATTTCGGGAACGGGGTCCAGCGACGGTGCGGTAGCGACGGTTCCACTTCTTATCTGACAATCGAAGTATATAGTTCTTTACCATTTTCTAACCAGTTCGGTAGCGAGGCGAACGGCTGTCGAGACCGTCCCGACGCGTCGCGAACGGCGGTATCAGGTTCGGATCTTGCTGCCGCCGAAGGCAGTAATCCGGCCTGTCTCGGGAGTAACGACGCTGTAACAAATGGGTGTCCGATTATCGGTACGTTCGTGTCGTCTCGGACGACAGCCAGATGAACAGCCTCCTCACCAACCGCAGTGACGGATGCGATGGAACAAAACAATACAGAACTCTCACGCGACCGCGTCTTCGACATCCTCAGTAGCCCGCGCCGTCGGTACGTCCTGTACTTCCTGCGGACCGAGCCGAACCCGATCCAGCTGACCGACCTCGCGGAGCACGTCGCGGCCTGGGAGAACGACACGACGGTCGAGGAGCTCTCGACACAGCAGCGCAAACGCGTGTACGTGTCACTGTATCAGACACATCTCCCCAAGCTCGCGGACTCCGGTCTCGTCGAGTACGACGAGGACTCCGGAGAAGTGTCGATCTCGCGGAAGGCGTCCGAGATCGACCCGTATCTCGGCGAGCAGTCCGAGGAGCCGCGCTGGTACCTGTACTATCTCGGGTTGGCCGTCCTGAGTACGCTCCTCATCGCCGCGTCCGTCGCCGGACTCGGCGTCGCGGAAGGGACTGTCGCGATGATAGTGGTCGGTGCGTTCGTCGTGTTGACCGCGGTCCACGTCGTCTACCGCTGGCGAGAACGCCCGCCACCGGTCGAATTCACCGAGTGAGATCGCCCCGGCGCGGTCACTCCTCGTCTTCGGGGAGTAACTGTTCGGGCTTTCGCAGGTACACCGGCGTGTTCGCGAACTCGGCCATCCGTTCCAACTCCTGGTCCGTGATGTGCTCAGGCATCACCGGCGACAACCCCTCCTTCGGGGTTAGTAATTAAGTTCATAGGACAGATAATGTAGTTCATACTTTACGAGTCAGACGGCGGGGTTCACGTCCGTCGACCGAGCGGAAAAACCACCAGACGGGAGCGGTATCGTCCCGGAGTATAATCAGTATAACAATACGGAAACGCTCCTCAGCGGCTGGCGTGAGACACTCAACTGCAGTCGCTCCGAGGAGCGGATAGCCGATGTGGCCGTGGGAACACCTCGCCGTCGGATACCTCGTCTACTCGCTGTACGTTCGTGTCCGCGGGCGGGAGCGCCCCAGCGGCGTCGACGTCGTCGCCGTCGCCGTCGGTTCGCAGTTCCCCGACCTCGTCGACAAACCGCTCGGCTGGGGGACGACGCTGTTGCCCTCGGGGACGTCGCTCGCACACTCGATCCTGTTCGCCGTCCCGATATCGCTCCTGGTCGTCGCGGTCGCGCATCGGTACGGCCATTCCTCGGTGGGCGTCGGGTTCGCGCTCGCGTACCTCGCACACCCGCCGGCCGACGCGGTCTACTCGTTCGTTCTCGGGGGGCACCTCAGGCTCGGCTTCCTGCTCTGGCCGGTGGTCCCGGCCCATCCCATGGAGCCGACGGCGATCTTCGCCCGCGCCGGCGAGCTGTTCGTCGAGTTCGTCGGGATTCTCGGCACGCCCATGGGGTATCGGTTTCTCGCGCTGGAAGCGCTGTTGCTCGGGGTAACGTTCATCCTGTGGTGGGACGACGGGTGGCCCGGCCTCGATCTGCTCCGACCGCGCGCGAACAGTCGGTAAGGGCGCGCTAGTTGCCTTCGTCGGTCGCGTCTGACGGAGCCTTTATTACGCTGTGCATCGACCTCCTGTTAGCTCGATGAACGGCAACGACTCCGGCCATCCTGAGCAGGCACAGGCATGGGAACTACCCGGTGGTGAGTTGGCTGACGCGGACGCGGCCAAACCGACTTACGACCCGATGACCGACACGTACACGACGACTGTCTCGTTCGCGGACGTCTCGCCGAGTATCGCGGTCGCCGAGGCGCTGGCGACTGTCCGTCACTGCGAGACGACGGCGCTCAGCCCGCTGTACGACGAGATAGACACGGACGCGCTCGACGCGATCATCACGGGGAGCGGCGACTCGGTGAGCGTGACGGCCACGGTCGACGGGTTCGAGATCGTCGTCACCAGCGGCGGGAAAATAGAGATTTCGCCGCCGGAATAACGGTACCTAGCGATACCGATCGCCTCGAACGGCTTGGTGGGCCGTTCGGGCGTCGGCTTACGCTTCTCTGCGCCCGTATCCCATCAGCAGCGCCGCCACGACCGAGAGCAGCGCGACCACGGCGGTGAAGCCGGGACCGTCGCCGCCGGTCGTCGAGGTCGGGGTCGCGTCGGTCGTCACCGCGTCCTCGCCGTCGGCCGTTCCCGACGCCGCGACGTCGAGCGTGCCGACCTGCGTGTCGCCGACGCCGATGGCGTGCGTCCCGGCGGCCGGCGAGAGCGTCGCGGTGAACGTCCGCTCGCCGCCCGGCTGGACGGTCAGGGTTCGTTCGGTGACGGTATCACCGTCGACGGTGACGGGGACAGTCGTCTCGACGGGCGCGGACCCGGCGTTCCGAACGGTCGCGGTCACGGTGACCGTCTCACCGGCCGAGACGGCGTTCGTCGAGAGCGAGCCGCCGGTCTGGGCGGCCGTGACGGTCCCGAGCGCGAGCGTGGAGAACCGATCGGTCTCCGCCCGGTAGGTCACGTTCTCCGCGGTGGACGAGACGCGAGTCGTCGGCAGCGCGTTCCACGTCCCCGCGTCCTCGTCGTATCGGTAGAGGACGACGTCGGCCTCGGCGGTCTCGCCGAGCGCGGCTCGGGACACGTCGACGGTGACCGCGCCGCGCTGAATCGACTGATCGACCGTGGTTCCGTTACTCTGTAGGGACGGGCTGAGCGCGAAGCCGTGCTGAACGGCGAGCCCGTCGGCGGGCGGGCCGCCGGCGGAGAGGTTCGCCGTTCGCGTCGCCTCGAGCCACAGCGTCCCCGACCCACCGGCGTCGACGGACACCGTCCGGAGAGTCGCGTCCGCCGCCCCCATCTCGAACTCGAAGGGGACCGTCTGCCCGGCCATCGCGTTCTGGGCGACGCCGACGTAGGTGTCGTTACCGATCTGCACCGTGTTGCCGTCGGCGTTCGCCGGCGGCACGACGGTCAGGGACTGCGCGGCCCTGTCACCGAGGGCGACGGCGTACTGGCCGGTCCGGTTCGGCGTCATGCTGACGCTGAGCGTCCGCATCTCGTAGGGCGCGAGCGTCGCGTTGTACCGGACGGTCTCGGTGCCGTCGACGACGATCGGTTCGTCGAACGTCCCCGCGGCGTCGCCGAAGTTGGCGACGGTCACCGTATGCGTCACGGACGTCCCGAGCGTCGTCGCGGACTGGTTGAGTCCGCCGTCGAGCACGCGGAGCGACGACGAAGCGGGAGCGTCCGGGGCGTGGCCGCTGTGGCCCTCGGTCTCGTCATCGGTGGTGTCGCTCGTCTCGTTCGCGGCGGTCTCGTTCCCCGTCGCGCTGTCGTTCGCGCTCTCGTTCTCCGCGACCGCGCTCGCGCTCACCTGGTAGGAGAACTCGCCCTCGTAGTCGTCGCTCGCGACGATGACCGTGTAGGGCCGCTCCTGTTCGATGACGTACCGGAGCGTGACGTCCTGTCCGGCGTACGGAGCGACCTTCTGGGCCACGACTCGGTTGTTCGGGCCGATCAGGAACAGCCCGGAGTCGGCTGCCGAGGAGTGAGTCAGCTCGATCTCCTGCCCGACGGGTGCCGAGAGCGAGAGCTCGGCGTATCGGCCGTGGAACTGCTCGCTCTCCGGGTTCGACTCGTCGACGGTGCCGACGACAGTCTCACCCAGCTCGATGGACGTCCGGTCCTCGGCGTCCAGTCGGTGCAGCGAGAGCAGGTACTCGTAGCTGTCTTCCGGGAAGTGACTCGTCACCTGGATGGTGTAGGTCCCGTCCGCGGGCAGCCGCGTCACGATCTCGGAGTTGTTGCCCGTCCCGCCGTCCTCGTTGTGCGAGAGGCGCTGGCCGTCGGGACCGACGAGCACCATCGAGGTGTCGGTCGGGCCGTAGAGGCTGATGTTGACCACGTCCCCGGCCTCGCCCTCGAACGAGACCGGCTCGTAGTACCACTGGCCGCTGTGGCCGTTCTCGGTCGGATTGTCTCGTATCGCGTCGACGCTGTCGACGGCACCCCTCACGGTCTCGCCGTAGGCTATCTCGCGCGTGTCGTCTCCCGGCGCGGCGGCGACGGCACCCACGCCGGCGATCGGCGCGGTGAGCGCCACCAAGAGGACCACGCCGACGGTCGCGAGGCGTGCGGTCATCGGTCACCCCCATCTCGGGATTCCGAACTGCTGTCTGTATCGGACATCACAGCGAGAGAACAGGAGACTATGGTATAGTTACCCACTCTGTACGGGGCCTCGCTGGGGCGTACGGCCCGAATAACGGGTTCCGCGGCGGTTGGGCCACCTAGGTCTCGATTTCTCGCGGTAACCGCTCCCTTCGACCGTTGCAGCGGGCCGTTATACGGCCTGTTACCAATGCACGTCCCGACCACTACTCACCGGTGACCTCCGATCTCGCCGCGAACGTCGGATTCCTTCGGGACTCCCGACTGCGATACGACCACGTACTCTGGGGCGTCGTGTTGGGGGCATCGAGCGCCGACGTCGCCCTGACGCTGGTCGGGCTGTCGCTGTGTTTCAGCGAAGCGAACCCGGTCGCGAGAGCTATCCTCGACGTCGCGGGCGGTGTCGGGTTACTGGCCCTGAAAATCGCCGCGCTGGGCGTGTTGTTCGCGGTCTGTCGCCGCCTCGATACGACCTATCGGCGCGCGGCGCTGCTCGCGTTCTCGCTGCCGCAACTGTACGCCGTGGGCCACAACGGGCTGTTGCTGGCCCGCTACGCGCACCTCTGCAGTTAGGGACGGTCGTCGGCGAGTATCTGAGAGGGGAGCTCGCTGGGCGTGCGCGCTTCGAGGTACGCGACCGCGTCGTCGGGTGTGCAAGCGACGCCGTCTATCAGACTGGGGAAGACGCCGACCAGTTCGTCCTCGGCGTACAGCGCAATACAGCAGTGCGGGGGGACGATACGCCGGAACGACTCGTCAGTGACGCTCGACGTCACCTTCGAGATGCGGAAGAACGGCGAGATGGAGACGTCAGTTTTCGCGGCCAGTTCGTAGAACTCGCCGATCGCGGCCGAGATTCGCTCGCCGGCCCCGACCTCCGCGAGCGGGCCGCCGGTCGCGACGCTGTCTCCCCAGACATGCAGATCGATATCCGCGAGCTCGCCGTCCGCGACGAGCGCCCTGAGTCGTTCGACCAGGGTATCCTGTTTCTCTTTACATCCCACGGGCGCGAGAGAGTGGACGAACACCTCGACGCGGAGGTCCGTTTCGCCGGAAGGCAACAGCCTGTCGAGGCGTTCGTGGGACTCACCTGAACTCATTGGTCTCGGATCGGGATGTCCCGAGCACGGTATTAAATACACACAGCCTTTTCGGGGCTAAGAAACTCTTACGAACGTTCTCCCCGAGACTCCCGGACGAATCGCGTTGGGGGAGAGCGGACAGCGCAGTTCGGACGACGACGCCCGCCGTCGCGTGGCCTGAGTGGGGGGGTGGGGTGGGTGAGTTGGCAAGGGATGGACCGGTTGGCCAGTACGTGCAGTGTCGCTCTCCCCGCGTTCTGACTGCACGGGCTAGTTGTATTGTTATTCCCTGGTTAGCGGCGGTAGGCAGTCGTTCGTCCGCCGGACGGGACGAACTGTTTCACTCGAATATCGAATCTGGAAACGCGAGAAGACGACGTATAACTACTGTCTCCTCGTGTGAGTATCCGGCGTGATGTTCGCATCGAAACGAATCCTGTTGGTCAGCATCGCAGCGCTCGCCTTCGGCGTCTGGTACAGAACCCGCCGTTCACCGTCCCGCGATGAGTGAGGTGGTCGCCGTCGCGAGCGCGCCGATCGCCCCGCGAGTTCGGTCTACCCATGTCGCCTGAGGACGACGAATCGCCGCTCCGTGACGGGGACAGCGAGACGGGGTTGCTCCCCGATTCCGACGCGATCGAACTGCTCGCCTCCCGGCGGCGGCGAACCCTATTGGAGTTGCTGGTCGACGCCGGCGGGCCCGTCACGCTGGAGTCGCTCGCGACGGCCATCGCACAGACCGAGCGAGCGACCGGCCTCGGCGCGACGCCGAGCCACCGGATCGCCGTCTCGCTTCACCACGCGCACCTCCCGAAGCTCGACGCCGCCGGCGTCGTCGATTACGACCGCGAGACGAACAGCGTCCGGTACCGCGGCGACGAGCGGATCGAGACGTGGCTCGCCGCCGTCGACGAGTCCTGATCCGGCTTCTCACTGGATTCGTCGGTACAGCTGCGCCATCATCCCGAACCCCGTCGCGCTCCGTTCCAGGGAGTGATACCGCGTCAGCGTCGGCGCGAACTTCGATTTGTACCGCGAGAGGCGCGGGTTGTTCGCGCCGACGAGGTCGTAGCTCCGGACGCCGCGGTCGGCGGCGTCCCGGATGATCTCCCAGTGGAGCAAGTCGTTGATGTCGTACTCGATGTCCTGCTTGACGGTCCCCTGCCAGCCGTAGGCGCGTTCGCCGTCGTCGAGGACGAGACTCCCGCCCGCGAACTCGCCGTCGATGGTACAGACGTACGGTCTGAGATATCCCTCCGGGAGCGCGTCGTAGAGGTCCCCGACCAGTTCCGGGGTCACCGGGAAGCCGATGTTCTGCTCGTCGTGGCGCTGTTTGACCTGCTCGATGATCCGTCGAGCGGCGTCTCGGCCGGACAGCGAGACGGAACAGGCCTCCTCGGCTTCGCGCACGTTCGAGCGCGCGTCGCGGCTGAACCGGTCGAACAGCGCCTCCGGTCCGGTGTCGAGGTCGACGACGTACGTGAAACGCGGCGTCTCCTCGAACAGCTCCCAGTCGAACGGGCGGGTGTCCGGCGTCGTGATGGCCGTCCGAACGTGGACGTACCGGGGCGCGTGCGCCTCGTCGAGCCAGTCGATACAGGCGGAGATGAACCGCTGTCGCCGGCGCTCGACCGTGTTGGCTTTCATCCCCGGCTGGGTCAACAGGACCGGCCCCAGATAGCTCACCTTCAGGTTCGGCGGCGGGGAGAACGCCGTCGTTATCGGCCCCTTCTCCAGGGTGAACAGCGGGAACAGGCCGATCTCCTCCTGTCCCTTGTAGCCGACCAGCGGGTGAAACTCCGCCCCCGAGTGCGCGGCGAACACTTCGAGCGCCTCGAACCGGTGAAACGGCGTCCGTTCGTCGGTCCGATCGAGCGCGTCGTTCCATACCGCTCCGTCGTTCGTCGATAGTTTCGAGATCTCCGGACTCATCGGTCCCTCCCGCGGTGTGTCGGCCCTTGCCATTGGCAGTTACACGCCCACATCTGTCGGCCAGAAAGTGGCCGCCCCGGGGGGTAAGTTATACCCAGCCTACGGTACGGCCTCCGTCGGTAGTCTGCCGCCCCCGAACCGACGGCCAGCGGTGGTATGCGCGGTATAACAAAGCGACGTTCGGGGAAAGCCCGTAACCGAACAATGTCTGTGGTCAGCGTCCCGGCCGACGCCTCGCGCTCGGCCGACCAGTGGGGGACCGACGTGTGAGTGTCACGGAAACTGCCCGTCGCCTCGTGGAATCGACTCTCGACGTCGTCCCGGTGGACCTCGTCGTCCTCGTCGCGTACGTCGCGTTCGCGACGGCGGCGGTCGCCGGCGGCGTCGGCGGCGAGGTCGGCCTGTTCGTCGTCGGGTCGATACTCGTCTTCTTCGCCCCGGGCTACGCCGTCGTCGCGGCGCTCTTTCCCGGCCGGGCGCGAAACAGGGACGCGGGCGAGCAGTCGCGGACGCTCTCGCTGTCCTCGGCCCACGACGGTCTGCTCCCCCAGGAGCGACTGGCGCTCGCCTTCGGCGTCAGCGTCACGCTGATCCCGCTCTTCGCGGTCACTCTCGGCGCGGCGGGCGTCCTCTTGACGACCGAGTCCGTCCTGGCGGCGGTGTGGGCCATCGTCGGCGTCGGCGTCGTCGTCGGCGGTGCGCGGCGGCTCCTCCTACCGTCCCGGGAGCGCTTCGACCCGCTGACCGTCGCGCGACAGCCACGGAACGAGGGCGTCTTTGCCGGGGACGCGGTGACGAACGTGCTGACGGTCTGTCTCTGTCTCGCGGTCGTGGCCGCCCTCGGGTCGGCCACCGTCGCCCTCGCCGGGCCGCAGCAGTCGATGTCCTATACCAGCGCGTCGCTGCTGACGAAGTCCGGCGACGGCGGACTGGGCGGCTACCCGACCAACGTCACGCAGGGCCAACCGCAGCAGCTCGTCGTGGAGGTCACGAACCACCACGAGGAGGCGGCCAACTACACGATCGTCGCGAAGATTCAGCGCGTGGACGGCGGGACCGTACTGGCGAGCAACGACCTGCTGACCCAGAACCAACGCGTAGGCGTCAACGAGACGTGGACCTACGACCACACCGTCAGCCCGTCGATGGCCGGTCAGGACCTCCGCCTGGTCTACTACGTCGTCCGCGGGCCGATGCCCGACGACGTGAACGAGAACACGGCCGAACGGGTCCTCTACCTGCGGCTCGACGTGACGCCGACCGATCAGTCACAGACGGCCCAGTCGGCGAACGCGACGCAGTCAGCGAACGCGACTTAGGCCCCGACGCCGTCCCAGTAACGCCGCCGTTCGAGCGCAGTTCCGTCTTTTCCGCATCGCCTTCCCGTCGATGCTATTCTGAGCCGACGACACGCTCACCCGTCCAGCAATCAGGACAGCCTGTCACGGCAGTCGTGTCGGCACAGCGACGCCGTCACCGCCGTCGCCTCCCCACGAGAGCGGCGTGTCGCTCCGTGTCGACTCGGCGGCTACGCGGCGTCGGTGAATGGAGCCGCGGCGAGCCGACGGTTCGCCGTACAGCCGAACTGGTCCGTCGATCAGTCGGCGCTGGCCCGTCGTCTGGTCGACCCGCTCTCGTCGTTCGGTCCAGCGTGGTCTGCCGTGCGACGGGGTACTGGAACCCACCGGCCGGCGTCCGGAGCCCGCCGGCTCTCGGTCGCCCAGCGCGTCGTGAGACTATGTCGATGCGGCTCGGTGCGTCGGCCGTACGCGCGTCCTCGGCGGCGTCGAGCGCGGGCCGAGCGCCGACCCCCGGCCGTCTATCGCGATCGGTCGCTGAGCAATCGCGCTTCGACTGTGCGTCGCTGACTGCGTACCGAATGGCAGCGAAAGTCTGCCCTGCGGAAAAAAGCGTCTCGTCCGTGTCAGAGCTGTCGGCTGAGGACGACGATGCCGCCGGCCAGCGCGCCGACGCTCCCGACGGCGACGAGGCCGAGCAGGAGCGGGGACGTCCCGCCGTCGGACCCGCCGTCACCGCCCGCCGGCGTCTCGCTCCGGCGCTGCGTCGCGTCGCCGTCGACGGTGACGCTGGCGTTCTGGCCGTTCACGCCGACCGTGTATTGGCCGGGCTGCTCGATGCGCTGTTCGAACGTGACCGTCTCGGAGGCCCCCGCGGCGACGGTGAGGCGCTCCGTCCCGACGACGTCGCCGAAGGCGACGAACGACGCGGTGACGGTGCCCGACTCGGTCCCATCGTTGGTGAACGTCGCGGTCACGCGCACGGGTTCGCCGGGGTTCACGGCGTCGCGCTCGACGGTGACGGTCGGCCGGCCGATGTCCGCCTCGGAGGGCGCGACGTCGACCATCCGGCTCTGGCCGGCGATTGTGAGCCGCTGACGGCCCGACGCGGCCGGTATCACCGACATCGTGAGCCGCCTCGTCTCGCCCGGGCCGAGCGTCACTCGCTCGGACCCGACGACGCGACCGCCCAGTACCGCGGTTATCGTCTTCGTCCCCTCGAGCTGCCCCGCGTTCGTGAGCGTCGCCGTGACGTTCACCGGCTGGTCGGCGACGGCGTCCCCCTCGACCGTCAGATTCCCGCCGACCATGTTCGGTCGCGCGAGGCCGACCGCGAGCGGCGTCTCGGGGCCGGCTGTGGCGTTCACCACGACCGTCGAACCGTTGCTGACGACGGTCGTCTCGGCCGCTTGCCAGTCAGAGCCGGTCCACGTCGCCACCGCGAGCGACTCGACGGAGCCGCCGCGGTTGCGGATCGCCTCGCGGTCGAGCGCTATCTGGTAGGTGACCGACGAGGGTGCCGACCCGTCCTGGACCGTCGGGTCGAGCGCCAACAGGGTCTCGTCGCTCCCGGTCGGCGGTCCCTCGCTCCCGTTCCACGCGTCGGTCACGGTGAGGGCCGTCCCCGCTCTGGCGTCGGCGAGCGCGATCCGCTGGACCGCTGCCGGACCGGAGCCCAGCATTCCGTCGTCCAGTGCCACGCCGACGGCACCGGTCCCGGGGTCACTGACCTCGACGCGGACGCCCTCGTCGGTCCGCGTCGCAGTCGCGGGGGGCCCATCGTTGGACGGCGGCGGGGCGGCACCGCCACCGCCCGTGCTGCCACCGCTACTGCTGTCGTCGTCACCGCCGCTATCGCCGCCGTTCCCGCCGCCGCTCGACGACTCACGCTCGACGGTGACTGTCGTACTCGCCGTCGCCGACCGATTCGTTCCGTCGACCACGGTGACGCTGACGGTCCGATCACCGGGCGCGTCGAAGGCCGTCGCCAGCGTCGGCTGGCTCGTCTCGGTCTCGACGGTGCCGTCGGCGTTCACGTCCCAGCGGTAAGTCGCACCGCCGCGCGGGACCGTCGAGTTCGAGGCGTCGAACGTGACGGATTGGCCGACCGTCGCCGTCGCCGGTCCGGCGAGCGCCGCCGTGGGATCGTCGCTCTCGTTCGCCTCCACGACGAGTGACGCGTTGGCCGTATCGCTCTGGCTGCCGTCGGTCACGGTGAGCGTCACGTCGTACGTGCCGGCGCTCCCGTACGCGTGGGTCGGCGCTGGCCCGGTGGCCGTCGCGCCGTCGCCGAACGCCCACCGGTAGGTCGCCGACTGCCCGGCCGTCGAGTTCCGGCCGTCGAACTGCACCGCGTCGCCGACGCGAGCGGACGCGGGCGCTTCGATCACGGCCTCGACCTGCTGGTTCGACCCGACCGTCACCGTCGCGTTGGCCTCGCTCTGCCTGCCGTTCGCGTCCTCGACCACGACGGCGACCGTCTTCTCGCCGGTCGTCTCGAACGCCCGTTCGAAGGTCGGCTGGGCGGTCTGTGCCTCGAAACTCCCGTCGTCGCCGACGTCCCAACGGTAGCTGACGATGTCGCCCGCCGGCGTCGAGCCTCCGGCGTCGAAGGTCACGCTTGCGCCGACGGCCGGGTTCGCGGGCGTCGCCGTCAGGTCAGCGGTCGGACAGCCGCCCGCGACCACGGAGACCGATTGGGACTTATCGAGTTCGACGAGTCCGCTCGGACTCCGTGCTCGCCAAGATAGCGGGTCGTCGGCCCAGTCGGAGTCCGGCGAGTCGCTGTTCTCGCCGAAGCCAGCCGAGATCTCGATACCGTCGCTCCCGGAGAGGTGAGCGATTCCGCGCAGCGCGCCCCCGTCGTTGCGGCTCGGCTGCCACTGCCAGTCGACGTCGCTGGTCGTCTCGGTGTGCTCGAAGCTGTCGTCCTGTCCGTCGTAGTTGTCGTCCTCGACGGCCCAGCCCGCCTGCGTCGGGATGCCGGTGATGTCCATCGAGAGCGCCCCGCCGCCGGTGTCGTCGTTCCGGCTGTCGTGGAGGAAGACCAGACTATCGCCGCCCTCGCCGCGGTAGACGTAGAGCTGACTTACCCCCGAGACCTGCAGGTCGTCGGTCCCGTGAGAGCTGTAATCAGTGCCGGTCCCGCCCCGGTAGTCGTAGTACGTCGAGACGTTCTGAGAGGCGTCGCCGACCATCGCCAGCGGGATGCACTGGCTCCCCTGGACGACCGCGTATTCGTCGGGCCGCTCTTCGACGTTCTCGACGTTCCCGGCGGCCGTCCCGACCGGCGTAAACGGCGCGATACTGGCCCCGACGACCAGCAGTACCCACGCGATACTCGTGATTGCAAGTGTGTCCCGTTCCATTGTGGTCCTACGGGCCGGTGGCCCGCCTCGGTATGCCCGGGTTTCAGAAGATTCCCGCTTTGTTATGGAGCGCCGTCGTCGCGACCCGCTCCGGTAACGACCGCTTACGCCGAATCGGTGTTGACTCGAATCTGCCCGTCGTCTATCGGTTGAACGGCCGCCGCCCGCACCGACTCCACGATTCGCATGGTCCATGTCCCCTCCTCGACGGGGACCGGCATCGGTTCGCCGCGGATGATGGCTCGCGCGTCGGCGTCGATCTGGTAGTAGTGCGAATCGAGGTCGCGCTCCGCCGTCCAGTCGTCGTCGAGGGCCCGCCGCGCGACGGCGACCACGTTCTCGACGGTCCCCTGCACGCGCCCGAGGACGTGGTCGATGTTCGTCTGCGCTCGGGCCTTCGGCGAGGCCTCGTAGTCCTTGTCGAGGACGGTGACGGACTGTGAGACGATGTCGATGTCCAGGCTCCCGCGCTCGCCGTGGACCCGGACCGCCTTGTGCGGGACGTCGCTCGCGAGTATCGTCCCGCTACAGAGGACGCCCGACTCGCTCGTGTACTGGAAGCCGGCGCTGTCGTAGTCGAACCCCTGCTCGTACTCGCGGGTCCGCTCCGTCTGGGACTGGATCGAGGCCGCGTCGACCGGGTAGCCGCCGAGTTTCAGCACCAGGTATATCGGATGCGGGAGCCCCTCCTCGAACTCGCCGCCCGGGAGGTCGAACGCCCACGCGCCCCGGCGGACGTCGTCGGGGTAGGTCTCGCCGGAGTAGAGCAGGTCGACCGAGCGCACGTCGCCGATGGCCCCCGCGTCGATGAGCTTCGACGCTTTGCGAACCGCCGGGTCGAAGTTGTGGTTGTGGACGACCGAGACCGGCACGTCGTGTTCCCGGGCGAGTTTCTCCAGCTCCTCGGCCTCGGCGACGGAGGTCGTGACGGGCTTCTCGATCTGGACCGCGATCCCGTCCTCGATAGCCATCCGCGCCAGGTCGAGGTGGGTCTGGACGGGCGTACAGAGGTGGATCCAGTCGAGGTCCTCACGGGCCAGCATCCCTTCGAAGTCGGCGTAGGCGCTGATGTCGTACTCCGTGGCCTTCGTCCGCGCTCTGGACTCGTCCACGTCGCAGATGGCGACGAGGTTCGTCGCTGGACACTTCTTCAATCCTGACAGATGGAAGTCCGAGACAGTTCCACCGCCGACGACCGCGCTTTCGAGCGTCATCGTCACAGTACCTCGGTCCTGCGGGTATTGTTATAGGCGCTGTGTGGGCCGGTAATCGGTGATTACCGCCGATAGTGACCGGCATAAGGCCGCCGTACGCGGGGGAGCGCCGCCGAAACAGTCACCGCACGGCCGTCCGTCTCCGCAAGCCGACCATAACAATGCGGGTCTCGCCGGCAGTACTGATGAGAATGGGTTTCGAGCATCAACGCCGCGTCGGGGGCCGGTGAGATGTACCGGGAGACAACTGTTGCCGTCGTCGTTCCGGCGTACAACGAGGAGGGTCTGGTCGGGACGGTGATCGAGACGGTCCCCGACTACGTCGATCGCGTCTACGTCGTCGAGGACGGCTCGACCGACGAGACGTGGCGGGAGATACGGGAGACCGCCGAGCGGGTCAACGAGCGCGATAGCCGGACCAACGGGTTCCGGCGACGCGTCGTCCCCATCCGTCACGAGGAGAACCGCGGCGTCGGCGGCGCGATAAAGACCGGCTACCTCGCCGCCCGCGAGGACGGGATCGGCGTCACGGCGGTGATGGGCGGCGACGCGCAGATGCAGCCCGAACTGCTCGAAGGCGTCATCCGCCCCATCGTCGAGGGCGAGGCCGACTACGTGAAGGGGAACCGCCTCCTCGACGGGCACTACGGGACGATGCCGCGCTTCCGGTACGTCGGCAACCGCATCCTGACCTGGCTCACCCGCATCGCCAGCGGCTACTGGTCCATCGGCGACCCGCAGAACGGCTACACCGCCATCTCCCTGCACGCGCTGGAGACGGCCGGCATCGAGGACATGTACGAGTTCTACGGCTACTGCAACGACCTCCTCGTCCGGCTGAACGTCGCGGGCCTGCGCGTCCTCGACGTGCCGCGACCGGCGAACTACGGCGAGGAGGAGAGCCACATCAGCTACCGCTCGTACATCCCGCGCGTGTCGGGGATGCTGTTCCGGAACTTCCTCTGGCGGCTCCGGGCGAAACACCTCTCCGACGGCGTCCATCCGGTCGCCGTGCTGTACGGGACCGCGGGCGCGACGGGCGTGGCCGGTCTCGTCCGCGCGGCCCGCGGCGACGGCGGTCCGCTCTCGACGCTCTCCCGAGCGGTCGGGGCGCTGGCGCTCTCGGCCGTATTCCTCCTCGGTGCGATGCTGCTCGATTACTCACACGAGAGCTATCTCGACGGGCGGGCGACAGTCGAGGCGGAAGCGAGCGGTTACGACGGCGACGACGATGACGACGACGACGCTGCGGCCGTCTCCGCCCCGATCGGGCAGGACTAGCTCGATTACGACGGGCCGGACGAGCAGAGCGGCCTTACTCCCTGTACGAGCACTATAACAATTCCTCGACCGCCGTCAGCGTGGGTATGGGCAGGGACTGGACCCGGCGAGAGCTCGTCGAGCGACTGGGAGCGGCCGGGCTGCTCGGCTCGCTCGCCGGGTGCCCGAGCGACGATCCGGGGCCGGGACCCGACGAGCAGACGCCGACGCCGAGGACCCCCGGCCCGACGCCGGAGAGCGAGACGCCGCTCGACGTCGAGCGACAGACCGAAGAGTGGCCGCCCGACGCAGAGCGGTACGGGACCGTCGTCGACGTCGCCGAGGCGGGCGGGGACACCGGCGGCTCCGAGTCCGTGCTGCCGATTCTCGAATCGATCGACCCCGACGACACGCTCGTCAGGTTTCCGCCGGGCGAGTACCGCCTCGACGGGAGCTGGCGCGTCGAGGAGTTCGAGCGCCTCGCTATCGTCGGCCCGGAGGCGACGATCACGACCGACCCCGGAATCACCGGCCCGCTGTTCGGACTGGGCGGCGACGGCGACGCCCGCGACCTCGCGATCTCCGGGCTGACGTTCGATTTCCGGCGGGCGGACACCGGACCGCGGCCGATATACGCCGCCGTCGAAGACGGGCTGGCGGTCAGCGACGTGACCGTCCGCGGCGAGATGGACCTAGACCAGGACGGAATGCGCTTCGGCGTGACCCGCGAGGAGGGTACGGGCGTCGTTCGCCGCCTCCGGATGCCCGACGGCGGCGACCCCCGCTTTACGAACACCGGCTGTTACGTCGGCGAGGACCATCGCGGTCACGTCGCGTTCGCGGACTGCCGCATCGACGGCTTCCCCGACAACGGCCTATACGCCTCGCCCGCCGTCGGCCGCGTCGACGTCGTCGGGGGCGTCTACCGGAACAGCGGCGTCTCGAACGTCCGCGTCAGCGGCCCGGCGACGGTGCGCGGCGTCACGGTCCGCTGTGACGAGGCCCGGCGGAGCGTCCCGAACATGCGCGGTATCCGCCTCCGCGAGGGGTCGGGCGTCCTCGTCGAGAACTGTCGAGTCGTCATGGAGAAAGTGACGGCGAGCGACGGCGGCATCACCTGCGCGAAGTGGCTCGACGAGGCGACGATCCGGGACACGCACGTCACCGTCGCGGCCGACGACGTCCCGGCGGTCTGGGCGAAGGAGCCGGACGCGGTCGGGGCGGACGTTCGCCGTCACCCGATCCAGCTCCGGGGACTCACGGTCGACGGCTCGGCCGCTCGCGGCGCGGCAGTCAAAGTCTCGTACCGCGACGGGACGCTCATCGAGGACCTCTGTCTCTGCCAGTCCGGTCTCGACCGCGACGGCGTCCACGTCCTCGCCTCCGCCGACGGGGTGCTCCGCCGAGCGAACATCACCGTCACCGGACGACCGCTCGTGACGCGGCGAGCGCCGCTCGCTCGGCGGGACGTCCGCCTCCATTCACTCGGTCGGATCGGTGCGCTCGGCGGTCCGTCGTGCGGCTGCCGCTGAGGGCGTGGAACCGGCCTATTGGTCCTCGGAGAGATAGCCGAGGTGTGCGAGTCGATCGGCCACGTCGTGGTCGTCCCGCGTGCTCGCGTCGCGGTCCTCGTACTCGGGATACGTCTCGACCGGCGGCGGTTCGACGACCGACAGCGCCGCGCCGTCCATCAGGTCGGACTGCGGAACCCCGAGCGTCCCCAGTACGGTGGGCGCGATATCGAAGAGGTGCGCGTCGGCGAGCGACGCCGTCTCGTCCACGTCCGCGCCCGTCGCGGCGACGATCCCGTCGCGCTTGTGGTTCCACGACTCCCGCGGCGTCCCGAAGCGCTCGCCCAGCAGCGAGCCGTTGAGGAAGTTCTCGAACTCTCGGGGGACGACCACCACGTCCGGTGCGTCTTCGACGTAGGGTCCCTCGAAGACGTCCTCTCGCGGGAGGACCGTCTCAAAGACCGGCTCGCCGTCCGGATCGTTGAGGTCGCGCAGTCTGTCGAGCAGCTCGGTCCGCGTCGCCTCGTACTCGTCCGGGTCGACGACGCCCTCGGGTTCGCGGCCCGCGAGATTGATCCGGACGCCGAGTTCGATCCGGTCCCGCATGTACGCCCTGGAGTTCCGGAAGTCGACCTGCTCGGTCCCCGCGCGGACGGCGTCCGTGGGCGCGATCCGGGCGACGACCTCGGCGAGTCCGAGCGGTTCGAGCACCGCTTCGATCCGCTGGCTGGTCACGCCGACCCGGGCGAGCGACGAGACGCCGCGTTCCAGCAGTCCGGGGTCGGGCGTCCCGCCGCTCTCGCCGCGCTGGAGGCGGCGGCGCGCGATGGCGTCCCACGATGGCATCCCCTCCCCGCCGGCCGTCGCTGAGACCAGGTCCCAGTCGCGTAAGCACTCGTTAACGCGGATTTCGTGCCCCCTATACTCGCCGATGCCGTGGTCGCTCACCACGATAACGTTGTCCGGGTCGGCGGCCGAGAGCGCCGTCGCCACGGCGTCGTCGACGGCCCCGAAGACGCGTTCGATCGCCTCGGTGTCCGTCGGGCGGCGGTGGAAGACGGTGTCGGTCTGCTGGAACTCCAGGAAGCCGAAGTCGGGATCGAACCGATCGACGAGATAGGCGAAGGCGTCGCCGCGGGTCTCCGAGTGAGCCGCCACGTCGTCGAGGTCGGCCTCGCCGGGCGTATCCATCGGCCCGTAGACCGAGTAAGCTCCGATTTCCTCGCGCACGTCGTCGAAGATCCCATCTGGGTGACCCGGCGGGTCCTCCGGGGAGACGTACCCGGGGAGTATCGCGCCGTCGATGGGAGCGGCCGGGGCGGTCACGGGGACGTTGACGACGACGCTCGAACGGCCCTGTCGGTCGAGCAATTCCCATAGCGCGTGGGCACGCACGTCCGTCGCGTCCACCACGTCGTAGTCGTAGCCGTCGAACGTCAGAAAGCCGTAGACCCCGTGTTTCCCGGGATTGACGCCGGTGTACAGCGACGGCCACGCGCTCGGCGTCCACGGCGGCAGCTGCGAGGTGAGCGGTCCCGTCGCGCTCTCCTCGAAGAGCGATTCGAGCGCGGGCGCGACGCCGGCCTCGAACACCGAGTCCAGGACCGGCCGGCAGGTGCCGTCCAGTCCGAGTAAGAGCGTCCGCATCGTGGGCGTCTCTCTCGCCGTTCGGCTTTGTTATCGAAGCCTTACCGACCGTTCAATCGAACTATCTGATGCTTACTCTGTCAGAGCGAACAGAAAATGATTCCTTCATGGGTGATAATACGTGTGTGGCGGTATCTACTGAATTAAGCGCCGCTTTCGGGGAACCAAGAGCGCGTGGTAAACAGACCGTACTCGTCCGACGGGTATTTGCTATGGAGTAGGTGAACCTTACGCGGTAGCTGGCCAGAACGCCTTTTCCCGTAAGTCAAGCCTGCCCGACCATGGCAGAACGCCACGACGACGCGCAAGCGGAGAAAGGTCAACATACCACCCGACGGACGTTCGTGAAGACGGTCGGCGTCGCCGCGACGGCGGCGCTCGGCAGTTCGACGTTCGGCGGTGCCACCGCGGCCGAGACGACCGTCGACCTCGGCGAAGAGGGGCTCTCGAACGGCGACAACATCGACTCCTATCTCGAGGAGCACTTCACAGACGGGAACCGGGTACTGATCCCGGCCGGCGAGTACGAGTATACGGGTGCCGGCCTCGGCGGCGACAAGGGGAACTGCGCGCTCGTCGGGTCGCCCGACGGCGTCACGTTCAACCGGCCCGACGACCCGGAGACGACGGTTCGACCGGGCATCCGCGCGACGAGCGGGACCGTCCGCGTCGAGAACATCACGGTCAAGGGCAAGCGCGGGCAGGAGCAGTCCCGCTGGCGCGTCGGCGCCGCCGAGGGCGCGACGATGGAGGTCGTCAACGTCAACATGCCCGACGGGACCGTCGACGGGTCCGACTCGACCGGGCTCTACGCCGGGACGGACCACGCGGGCACGCTCCGGATACAGTCCTGCTATCTCGAGGGGTTCGGCAACGTCGCGCTGTACGTCTCCGACCCCTACACGGGCGGGAACGGGAAAGTCGTCGTCGAGGACTGCGTTCTCCGGAACACGAACGCGGCCGGCGTGCGCTTCGCACCCGGCGACAGCGTCATTCGCGGCTGCTACTTCGAGGCGACCGAGACCGCGCCGGCAGAGGAGGGCGGCGGCGTCGCTCAGCGCGGTATCAAGTTCGACGACGCCGGGCAGGACGTCGTCGTCGAGGACTGCGACTTCGTCTGGGGCGACCCGGGCGGCCCCTGTTTCGACTTCCACGAACGCGGGCAGGGCGGGTCCGGCGTCGTCCGGAACTGCCGCATCCGGAACGACTCCGACAGCGCGCCCATCGACACCGAGTGGGACGTCCAGGGCAACTGGTCCGGCGAGAACATCAGCCTGACCGGTAGCGGTGACACGGAACTGCCGGAGGGATTCGAGGCCGTCACCGGCAGCGAGGCGACCGCGCCGAACACCGACTACGCGATCTGGACGCCGGTCGGGGACAGCTCCGCGGGCACGACCGAGAGCGGTTCGACTGACGTGACGAGCGCGGACAGCTCCAACGCGTCGACCGAGACGAACACCACCGAGGAATCGACCGAGAGTACAGAAACGGAATCCGAGAACACGGAAACTGAAACCGAGACCACGGAAACCGAGGAAACCGAAACCGAGACCACGGAAACGGAGACCGCCACCGAAAGCGCGTCGAACGAGACGGCTGCGGAGACCGACGAACCGGAAGCGGACGACGACTCGTCGGACGATAGCTCCTCGACGGAACCGTCGACTCCGACACCGGAGTCCTCGAACGCGTCGGCCCTGTCCGCGTCCGATAGCTCCGCGAACGAGTCGTCGGTCGGCGACGTCGTTACCGAGGACAGCTCCTCGTCGGGCGAGTCCGAAGACGGTTCGACGACGATCACGGGGCAGCTGGTCGACTCGTCGGCGGACGACTCCGCGTCTGCGAGTTCGGCGCCCGAAAGGGACTCCGACGAGTCCTCCGAAAGCCCGTCGGGCGACGCCGAAAGCGAGTCCGAGGCGAGTCAACCGCTCCCCAAGCGCATCGAGATCGACGGGACCGGTGACGCCGAGGAGGGCGCGATGTACGGCTTCGCCGTCTCCGGTGATCTCGTCGTCGACGAGGAACGAACCGTCGTGAAGGGCGGGACGACGCTGGAGGCGAAGAAGCGCGCGACGGACGGGAGCTCCTCGTCCGGCCGGGTCTGCAACGGCGTCGCCGCCTACTACTACAGCGGCGAGGTTCGCTCCATCGACGTCCACGGGAAAGCCGACGTCAACCGCTTCCAGGACTGAATATGTTCTCGGATGGCAACTGGGACGAGGTCCCCGACGACCCGGACCCGCACGAGAACCTCGGCTACGAGTTGGAGGAACTGACGGTCATCCAGTCGGAGACGGACGACCGGTACGTCTTTCTCCCCGCGGAGGAGGACCAACTGCTGGAGGAGGCGTTCATCGTCGCCGACGAGGACGCCCTCGTCGAACTGGAGGGGTGACGAAAGACCTCCATAACTAACGGTCGGTCCGTGGTGTGACCACACACCCGATCTCAGGGGGCCGACGATGACGTACGACGACTACATCCGCGGTGACGAGGTCACACTCGGTGTCGCGCCGACGGGGTATCGCTACTCGACCGACGCGAACGATTCGCTGCCCGTGACCGCCGAGGACGTGGCCGATCAAATCTACGAGGCCGTCGCCCTCGGGGCGTCTATCGCCCATCTCCACGGGCGCGACAGCGACGGTGACCCCGCGCCGGCCCGGTTGCCGGCGTTCGGCACCGCCGTCCACGACCGCTGCGGGGACGACGTGATTGTGGAGTACGCCGTCGGGCCGGACTGCCCGCCCGGGGATTTCCTCGCCGCCATCGACGACGGCCCGCTGCCGGATCTCGCGTCGGTTCGCGTCGGCCCGGCACAGCACGGTCACCGCGGGACGTCGGCGACGAGCCGCCGCGACGTCGACCAGTTCGTCGGCGAACTGCAAGACCGAGGGGTCGTTCCGAACCTGCTGGTCACGAGCGGTCGGGACCTCCACGAGGTCGACCGCCTGCGCGAGCAGGGGGCGTTCGACGGGCCGCCGGTCGTGACGCTGCTGTTCGGCGCTCCCGACGGAACGGTCGGAACGCCACAGAACCTGCTGGCGTTGCTCGACGCCGTGCCGGAGCGGGCCCACTGCCTCGTGCGGGCGACCGGTCCCAACCAGTACCCGCTGACGGCGATGGCGTTCTTCCTCGGTGCTCACCCGATGGTCGGCATGGAGGACAACCTCTTCTTCGACCCCGAGACGCCGGTGTCGCGCAACGCGCAGCTGGTCCGACAGGTCGCGGAACTCGCGCGCAACTCCCTCCGTGACCTCACCGACGCCGACGGCGCGCGTCGCCTCGTCGGTCTCCCGGGGAAAGAGGTAGCGAACGACGATATCGAAGCCTGAACCCTCTTCTATCTCGTTCTCGCTCATGAGAGTGCGAACAGGAGCAACGCCGCGCCGCCGACGCCCGCGAGGACGCCGACGCCGCTGGCCAGCCGCTCACCCCACCCGACGAGACGTTCGAGCGAGAGCACAACGGTGAGCGCGGCCATCCAGAGGACGTTCATCGAGCCGACGACGACCATCACGGCGAACAGCGCCCAGCAACAGCCGACGCAGAAGAGGCTGAAGCGGGCGCTCATCGCAGCCGCGCCGCGGATCCCCGGCCGCTGGTACTCCATCAGGAATCCGAGCGGCGTCCGGCAGTATCTCAGGCACCGGTACTTGTACGGCGAGAGCTGATACGCCGAGAGCAACACCAGCGTCCCGCCGAACAGGAGCGCGGTGTGCGATTCGGCGACGGCGGCGACGGGCACGACGGCGTTCACCGCGAGCGGCACGACGCCGGTGAGCGTCCAGACGAGCGCGTACGTGCCCATGAACGCCGCCAGACGAGCCGCCCTGCCCGAGCGCGTGGCCCCCGCGATCGTCCGGTGGTACATGCGAAACAGCGGGACCGAGGACGGGTACATCATGGCGACCATCATCACGCCCCACATGACGAGGTACAGCCCCACGCCCGGGAGGCCGTTCGAGAGCGCCATCGCTTCCGGAGCGCCGGGTGCCGACATCTGCATCTCCATCCCGCCGTCCGACCCCACCATCGGGAGCCAGCGCTCGACGACGGCGACCCACGCGAGCAGCGCTATCACGTAGGTGACGAGCGCGACCGTCGGAGCGCGCTGTAGCCCGAACCGCCGTCTAAACGCTTCTCGCATCGCCTCCCCCGTCGTCGGCGGTATCGCCGGGGCGGTCGTCGGCCATGACCTACGAGTTCGCCAGTTCGAAGTCCCCGAGATACGCGTTGTTGCCCGAGACGTCCCACTCGAACTCGCCGTCGCCGTAGGACACCGTGGCCGTCGTCGACTTGCCGGTCTGGACTTTCGTGCTCTTCGTCAGCGGATGCGGTGAGATGGTGCCGACCTCGTCGTTAAAGCCGACGGCCCCGTGGGCTTCCATGGTGACGGCGTCGCCGATCTCGACGGCGTATTCGTCGCCGTCCCGGGAGAACTCGATCGGGACGGTGGCGGTCTCGGCCGACCTGACGTGCGTGTCGGCGACCGGTTCCCAGATACCCCCGGCCCGGCCGAAGTAGATGTCCTCGATCGCCTCGCGCTGGTCGTCGTCGGCCGTCTCGTCTATCATGAGGACGACGTCCCACTCGGTTTCGGAGTCGAACATGACCCCCTCCTCGGTCGAGATGAGCATCCCGACCGAGAGGTCGCTCAGGTCCACGTCCCCGTAGTTCCCCTCGCGGATGTGCCATGCGAGCGAGACGGTACAGACGTCGTCGTCCGGCGGTTCGAGCCAGACGCACTGGCAGGCGACCTCGCAGTTGCACGCCTCGACGTAGTCGCCGCTGATAGTCCACTGCTGTGTCATAGTTACGCGCATGCTTCGGGCGTACTTTGTTATGCGGAGCGAGCCGCCCCCGGACGGGAGATAACGGCGTATTAGCGGCTGTCGGAGACGATACCGACCCGTCGAACCGTGACGAGTCGAGTCTCTACTCGTCGGACACGGACCCGTCTCCGGGCGGACGGTTCCCGGCCGAGAGCCCGGTCGAAACCGGCCGCTACTCCGCGAAGGCGGACTATACCTTTCCCCGGTCAGGTTCCGTACTCCGAGTACGATGGACGCTGTGATACTCGCGGCCGGGAAGGGGAGCCGCCTCCGCCCGCTCACCGAGGACAAGCCCAAGGGGATGGTCGAGGTCGACGGCAAGCCCATCCTGACGCACTGCTTCGAACAGCTGATCGAACTGGGAGCCGACGAGCTGTTGGTCGTCGTCGGCTACAAGAAACAGGCGATAATCAACCACTACGAGGACAGCTTCGACGGCGTCCCGATCACCTATACGCACCAGCGCGAGCAGAAGGGGTTAGCCCATGCGATGCTGACCGTCGAAGAGCACATCGACGACGACTTCATGCTGATGCTCGGCGACAACATCTTCGAGGCCAACCTCCGCGACGTGGTCAACCGCCAGCAGGAGGAGCGCGCGGACGCCGCCTTCCTCGTCGAGGAGGTGCCCTGGGACGAGGCGAGTCGCTACGGCGTCTGTGACACCAACAAGTACGGCGAGATAACGAACGTCGTCGAGAAGCCCGACGACCCGCCGTCGAACCTCGTGATGACCGGTTTCTACACGTTCACGCCGGCGATCTTCCACGCCTGTCACCTCGTCCAGCCCTCCGACCGCGGCGAGTACGAGATCAGCGACGCCGTCGACCTCCTCCTGGACTCGGGTCGCACCATCGACGCCATCCGCATGAACGGCTGGCGAAACGACATCGGCTACCCCGAGGACCGCGACGAGGCCGAGCGCCGCCTCCGCGACGAACCCATCGCCGCCGACGCCGACTCCGAGAGCGGAGAGGGAGACGCCTCGGCCGCGCAGTCGGGCGAGTGAACGCGACGCCGCCTCGGCGCGTCCGAGCGTAAACCGTCCTCCTCGCTCAGACCTGTTTCGCCGTCTGCCGCTCACCGCGCAGCGTCGCTTCCGCGACGTCCGCCATCGTCTCGACGGTCAAGTCCGTCCGCTCGCGCGCGCGGTCGAGGTAGCGCAGTATCTCTCGGAGCGGCTCGACGTCGTACTCCCGTCTGACGTTGTTCGGGTGCAACCAGAGGTGACAGATGCCGTCGCCGGCCGCCGCCGCGTCGATGCCGAGGCGGGCCTGCTTCAGAACCGGGTCGCCGACTGCCGACGCGATCGCCCGGCGCGCGGGGCCTTGGAGTTCGTAGAGGAACAGCGACGCGGGGACGTTCACCAGCCCGTGCTCGTCGACCGTCGGCTCGACCAGCGGCGGCGCGGCGTCGACGACCGTCGCGCGAGCGAGCTTCCGCGCCGGAGCCAACAGCGGCCCGTCGATGGCGGGTTCCGGTGCCGGCCCCCGGTAGCAGGTGAATCCGGTCTCGGCGAGCGCCGCGCGGTGGCCGAGTTTGTTCCGGGGGAAGATGAACGACGACAGCGAGAGCCCCGCGGCCTCCGCGACTTCGACCGAGCGTTCGCACTCGGCGCGCGCGAGCTCGGGCGTCGCGTACGACTCGCCGAACTCGACGTGGGAGTACGTGTGCGATCCGATATCGTGGTCGACCGGACCGTCGACGAGCGAGCGGATCAGGTCCGGTGCGAAGCGGAACTCCGCGGGCATCGGGTCGGGGTCGCGCTCGTGGTCGAACCACCCCGGCGGCGACGGGTGGCCGACGTGCGCCCCGTTGCACTCCGATTCGAAGAGGTGGCCGACGATCGCCCACGTCGCGGGAATGCGGAACTCCTCGAAGAGGTCGGCGAGTCGGTTCCACCCCCAGCGCGACCGCTCGATGCGTTCGGTCGGGCGGTCTCCCGGTTCGTAGTCGTGAAACCCCCAGCCCAGTTCGGCGTCGACGGAGATGACGACGGTTCCCATTTGTCGTCGAGTGGCCGGCGCTCACCTTGGTTATACGACGACGATACGGGAGTAAGGGATTCGTAGCGTCAATTTACCGAGGACAGAGACCGAGCCGCCGAGTGCGGCGGCCGCACAGGCTCTCCATAACAAAGCCTCGAACTGGCCGAAATCTCGCTCGAACGCAAGATGACCGGCTCCGACAGTCGCGCCCAGCCAGTGACGCACCGACAGCCCGAACGGAGGTATCTCGATGAGTAAGTGCCGGATAGGCAGCAATTGTCGCATCGCCGAGTCCGCACAGCTCCTCCCGCCGGACGGCGAGCAGTCGCCCGCGAGCATCGGCGACGACTCCGTGATACGCGGCGGGACGATCCTCTACCCCGACGTCGTCGTCGGCGACCGGTTGCAGACCGGTCACAACGCCCTGATCCGCGAGGAGACGACCATCGGTCACGACGCCGTCGTCGGGACACAGACCGTCATCGACGGCCAGTGCGACGTCGGTGACGAGGTGAGCATGCAGACGGGCGTCTACGTCCCGCCGCAGACGACCATCGGGAACCGAGTGTTCCTCGGGCCGCGGGCCGTGCTGACAAACGACCCCTATCCGCTGCGGCGGGGCGGTGACCTCCGCGGACCGACGCTCGAAGACGACGTCTCCATCGGGGCGAACGCGACGATCCTGCCGGGTATCTCCGTCGGCGAGCGCTCGTTCGTCGCGGCCGGGGCCGTCGTCACCGACGACGTGCCGCCGCGGACGCTGGCGGTCGGGACGCCCGCGAAACATCGCCCGCTCCCGGAACACCTGGACGCGGTCAACGCCTACCGATGACGCGGGACTTCACCGACGCAGCGTACGCGAGCCTGCTCGACACCGGCTTGCACGCGGGGTACGACTTCCTCACCGTCAGGGAGTACATCCGACGCGAGACCCTCCCGGAGCGGTTCGTCATCCTCCGGCACGACGTGGACCGGAAGCCCGAGAACTCGACCCGCTTCGCCCGCATCGAGGCCGAGCGGGACGTTTCGAGCACGTACTACGTCCGCACAATCGACAAGGTGTTCGACCCGCAGTTCGTCCGCGACCTCGCCGCGCTCGGCCACGAGGTCGGCTATCACTACGAGGACTTGGACCGAGCGGACGGGGACGTCGAGCGGGCGCGCCAGTCGTTCGGAACGCAACTCGCTAGGCTCCGGGACCACGTGGACGTCGACACCGTCTGCATGCACGGCAATCCGCTGACGCCCCACGACAACCGCGACATGTGGGACGACCCCGCCGACCTCGAACCGTTCGACATTATCGGCGAGGCCTACCTGTCGATGGACTTCACCGACGTGACGTACTTCTCGGACACCGGCCGGACGTGGGAGGACGGCGCGCTCAAGATAAAGGACCACACGATGGGCGAGGGCGACAAGCGGGTCAGCGCCGACTCGACGGCCGACCTCGAAGCCCTGCTCCGCGAGGGCCGGGTCTCCCGGGCGTGTCTGCTGACTCATCCCAACCGCTGGGCGGACTCGACGACGGAGTACGTCGCCGAGACGGCCAAGGACGCGATCACGAACGTGGGCAAGCGGGGGTTGACGCTGCTGCGATGAACGTCCACTTCGAGGTGGGCCACCCGGCTCACGTCCACCTGTTCAAACACGCCATCTGGGACCTGGAGGACGCGGGCCACGAGACGCTGGTGACGGCCCGCGAGAAGGAGGTGACGACGGAGTTACTCGACGCCTACGACATCGACTACCGGGTGCTCTCACGACAGGCCGACTCGACGCCGGGGCTCGTCTTGGAGTGGGCGCTGCGCGAGCTCAAACTGATGCGGGCCATCCGCGAGTTCGGCTCGGACGTGGTCGTCAGTCACCTGAGTCCCGTCGCGGCACAGGCCGCGCGCCTGACGGGGACGCCGAGCGTCACCTTCACCGACGACGAGGTCGAGACGCGGACGCTCGAACGCCTGACCGTCCCCTTTACCGCCCGGATCTGCACGCCCGCCAACTTCGAGATGGGCTTCGGCCGGAAACACCGCCGCTACGACGGCTACCACGAACTGGCGTACCTCCATCCCGACCGGTTCGACCCCGACCCCGAGCGGCTGCGCGAGCATGGCGTCACCGTGGACGAACCGTACTACGTCCTGCGGTTCGTCTCCTGGGAGGCCCACCACGACGTCGGCAACTCCGGGTTCAGCCGCGAGGCCAAGCGCGAGCTCGTCGAGTACCTCTCCAGTCACGGCGAGGTGTACATCACCAGCGAGTCCGAGCTCCCCGAGGCCTTCGAGGCGTACCGGCTCCCGGTCCCGCCCGAGACGATCCACGACCTGCTGTACTACGCCGACGGCTACGTCGGCGACTCCCAGACGATGGCGATGGAGGCCGGACTGCTCGGGACGCCGTCGATCCGCTCGAACTCCTTCGTCGGCGACGACGACGTCTCGATGTTCGGCGAACTCGAAGATTACGGCCTCGTCTTCAACTTCCGGGAGGAGGGCGACGCGGTTGCGAAACTGAAGGAACTGGTCGAGGACCCCGAAACGGCGGCCCAGTGGGAGGGCCGACGGGAGCGGCTCCTGGAGACCCGCGTCGACGTGACCGACGTGGTCCTCGAAGAGGCGCTGGGTGCCGCAGAATGACGGCGAGCAGGCCCGACGCGACGGCGAACGGGCGTGCCGAGACGGCGAGCGACCGCGACGTATCCGAAAGTGACGACGACGTCGATTGGATCCCCGACGACCACGAGTTCGCGCTCTGTCTCACCCACGACGTGGACCGGCCGTTCAAGACCTATCAGTCCGTCTTCTACGCGCTCACTCGACAGGATCCGAGCCACCTCTTGGACCTCGCGCCGTGGCGGACGCCCTACTGGACGTTCGACGACCTGCTCGACTTCGAGCGCGGTGAGGGGGTCCGTTCGGCCTTCTACATCCTGGACGAGCAGTCGCTGTTCACCGACCGCTCGCCGGCCGAGTGGCTGACGATGGAGGGCTGGCAACTGTACGCGGGCCGGTACGACATCGAGGACGAGCGCATCCGCGGCCTGCTCTCGAAACTCCGCGACGGCGGCTGGGAAGTCGGTCTCCACGGCTCCTACGAGTCGGTCGACGACCGGGAGCGGCTGGCCGCCGAGAAGGACCACCTCGAAACCGTCCTCGGCGAGTCGGTACTGGGGGGGCGACAACACTATCTCCGTCTGGAGGAACCCGAGACGTGGGAGCACTACCGCGATCTCGGGCTCCGATACGACACGACGCTCGGCAGTCCCACCGAGTACGGGTTCACCGACGGCTACGAACCGTTCAGACCGTTCGACGACGAGTTCGTCGTCTTCCCGCTGACGGCGATGGAGGCGGCGCTCCCGGACCCGAGCGACTCCTTCGAGGAAGCGTGGGCCGCCTGTAAGTCGCTGCTTTCGGAGGCCCAGGAGAACGACGCGGTGATGACGGTGCTGTGGCACCCGCGCTACTTCAGTTCGGACCACCCCGGATTCGACCGCCTCTACCGCCGCCTCGTGCGGACCGCGCTCGACCGCGGCGCGTGGGTCGGGTCGCCCGGAGACCTGTACAACGACCGCGTAGGAACCCGATAACCAATACCCTTCCATAGCGACTCGGAGTCGAGCAACATGCGAGTCGAACGACTGACGCTCTCCGAGTGGGGGGACGCGCTACCGAACACTGGCTACGAGGTGTTTCACAGACCGGCGGCGCTCTCCGTCGTCGAGCGCTACGCCGACGGCGATCTCGTCCTCTTCGGCGGGTTCAAGGGCGACCAACCGGTCGGCTTACTCCCCGTCGTCGAGACGACCAGAACCGTCGGCCGGACGCTCATGTCCCCGCCGCCGGGCATGAACATCCCCCGCCTCGGCCCGATCGTGATGCCGACCAGCCCGAAACAGCGCAAGCGAGAGCGCGTGAACAAGAAGTTCGTCGAGTCGGTGCTGGAAGAGATCGGCGCGATGGGGCCGCTGTCGCTGGTCCGACTCCTGACGCCGCGACAGTACGGCGACCCGCGCCCGTTCCAGTGGGCCGACTTCGACCTCACGACGCAGTTCACGTACGTGGTCGACCTCGCCGAGACCGACGCCGAGACGGTCCTCGAATCCTTCTCGAAGAGCCTCCGGCGCGACATCCGCCGGGGTCGAGAGAGCGACGTCACCGTCTCCGTCGAGGGGCTGGACGCCGCCGAGGACATCTATCGGACGACGCGGGACCGCTACGCCGACCAGAACCGCGGCTTCTCGCTGTCGTGGCCCTACGTCCGCGACCTCGTCACCGAACTCGGCGACGACGCGCGCACCTACGTCGCTCGGTCGGCCGACGGCGAGTTCCTCTCGGGCGTGACCGTCCTCTACGGCCCGGACACGGCGTACTTCTGGCAGGGCGGCGCGAAGACCGACCACGACGGCATCGTCGTCAACAGCCTCATCCACTGGCGCGTCATCAAGGACATCCTGGCCGACCCGACCTTCGAGGGCGTCACCGAGTACGACCTGATGGGCGCGAACACCCGACGGCTCTGTGATTACAAGGGCAAGTTCGCCGGCGAGCTGGTTCCCTACTACACGATCGAGACGGACAGCGCGGCGATGAACATCGCGAAGTCGGCGTTCATGGCGGTGACGAGGTGATGCCGTTGCGCGTCCTCAACCTCGTGACCAACGAGGAAGCGCAGTTCTTCCGCGCGCAGGTCGAGGAACTCGAACGCCGCGGCGTCGAGCTGACGACGCTGTCGGTCCCCGGTCGGAACCGCTCCGAGTCCATCGACGCCGAGGAGGACGGCGAGCGGTCGATACTGGAGTACGCCCGCTTCTACCCGTCGGTGCTTGCGAACTCGCTGGACAGCTACGACCTCATCCACGCCAACTACGGCCTGACCGCGCCGATGGCCGTCGCCCAGCCGCGATTGCCCGTCGTCCTCTCGCTGTGGGGATCGGACCTCATGGGCAAGTACGGCCCGGTCACCAAGCGGTTCGCGCGCTTCTGTGACGAGGTCATCGTCATGTCCGAGGGGATGGCGGCGGAGTACGACGGCGACTGTCTCGTCATCCCGCACGGCGTCGACCTCTCGGTGTTCCGCCCCATCGAGCGGGCCGAGGCGCGCGAAGCGCTCGGCTGGCCGCGGGACGAACGCATCGTCCTGTTCCCGTACCCGCCGAAGCGGGACGTGAAGAACCACCCGCGGGCGAAGCGCATCGTCGAGCGCGCGAGCGACCGCGTCGACGAGTCGGTCACGCTCGAGACGGCGACCGGCGTCCCGCACGACCGGATGCCGTACTACCTCAACGCCGCCGACGCGATGATCATGACCTCCCGCCGCGAGGGGTCGCCCAACACGGTCAAGGAGGCGATGGCCTGCAACCTCCCCGTCGTCTCGACCGACGTCGGCGACGTCCGGACCCGGCTCGACCCGGTCGAGCCCTCGACGGTCAGCGACGACGACCACGACCTCGTCGCCGGCCTCACGGAGATACTCGAACGCGGCGAGCGCTCGACCGGCCGCGAGTACGCCGCCGACATCGCCCTCGAACGGATGGGCGAGCGCATCGTCGCCGTCTACGAGAAAGTGCTGGAGGACTGAACGGAAAGCGACCCATACCACGCACAACCAGACCATAACAATGCCCGAACACTTCACAGCAGGGGTCAGATAGCCGAAATGTCATCGAATAGACGCCGTCACGTCGCCGTCCTCCTCGTCGGCTTCCTCGCGTACACGATCGGCGTGTGGTTCGCCGCACAGAAACAGCCGACCGGGTACGAGATATCGATATACAGGGCGACGCCGATCGCGTTCTGGGCGGGCGTCGCCGTCGCGTTCGTCACGGCCGTCCTCGTCGGCCTGAACGCGCCGACGGGCACGCTCCGCAACCGCCTCGCGCTCTTGCTCGGGACGCTCGTCGGCATCTCGATGGCCGCGCTGCCGACGATACGGGACTACTACTACTACGGCCTCGGCGACGCCCTCTCCTATCTCGGCTGGACGCGGATGATCGCCGAGGGGACGATGAACCCCGTGAACTTCCTCTATCCGGGGATCCACAGCACCTCCGTCGTGTTGACGTCGGTGACCGGGCTCGCACCGCGCCGGACGCTCCAGCTCGTGATGGTCTTCTTCGTCGCGCTGTACATCCTGTTTACGGGCCTGTGCGTGGCGCGGCTCGCCGCCCGGTCGAACGCGCTCGCCGTCGGCGTCTTCTTCGCGCTCCTGTTCCTGCCCATCAACAACATCCACACCTACATCTTCCCGTATCCGACGAGCGCCGCCATCTTCTTCACGCCCTTCGCGCTGTATTTGGTGCTCCGATATCTCGGCGACGACAGTTCGCTGCTCTCCGTCGGGGGCCGACGGGTCCTGACGCCCCTCGGCCTCCTGTTGATCCTCGCGGGCATCAGCGCCATCCTCATTCACCCGCAGTCCGGGTCGAACGTGCTGTTCGTCATCGCCGCCGGGTTCGGGTTGCAGGTACTCGCCGGCCTCTACGAGATCTGGGACGAGCGCAGGAACCGAGCGTCGCTCTCCACCACCTACGGCCAGGCGGGGACGCGGTACACGAGCCATCGCTCGCTCGCGCCCCAGGCCGTCGTCGTCGGACTGTTCTTCGCGCTGTGGACGCCTCGATTCGACCGGGCGACGGGGACGATGGGCACCGTCGTCAACGGCCTGTTGTACGGGGCGAACCCGGCCGACGAGATATCCACCTCGGCGAGCTCGCTCGACGCGATCGGCAGCGGTATCGGCGTCCTCTTCGCCAAGATATTCCTCGTCAGCGCCGTCCTCTCGGTCGTCGCCGGGCTGGTGATGCTGGCGGCGCTCTCCGGCCGCCTCGACGACCGCTATCCCGACCGCAACGCGCTCTTGCGGTACGTCACCTTCGGGTTCATCCCCGTGTTCATGCTGTTCGGTATCTTCTTCGTCACGAGCGTCACCCGCCAGCCGTTCCGCTACCTCGGGTTCATGATGGTGTTCGTGACCGTCCTGACGGCAGTGGCGGTCTCCGACGGCGTTCCGTTCGGCCTCTCCCTCTCCTCTGACAACTGGCGGGCCGCCGTCGCCGTGGTGCTGGTCCTGCTGTTGATCCCGCAGGCGCTGATACTCCACCAATCGCCGCACATGTACAAGACCTCCGACCACGTCCCCGAGACGTACATGGAGGGCCACGTCACCACCTTCGAGAACCGCGATCCGTCGGTTTGGTTCGCCGGCCCGCGCGGCGGGCCGCGCCGCTACGTCGACGCCTACTACGGGACGACCTACTCCGATTACACCCCGTCCGGCGAGCACTTCCCCGGCAAGGAAGATAAGATACCCTTCTCCGTCTTCGGGACGAACACGACGACACACTACTCGCACTGCCGATACGTCCCGCTGACCTCCCGCGATTACGAGAAGGAGATCGGGCTCTACGACGGGTTCCGCTACTCCGCCGAGGACTTCCGGAACTTCCGGCAGAACCCCGACGTCTACCGCGTCCAGTCCAACGGCGACTACCGCCTCTACTTCGTCAGGGGCGAGGACTGCCTGCGATGAGCATCCAGGAGCGCATCGCCGCGGGATTCAAGGCGACGCTCGCGGCGCGCGTCGTTCACGCGCTCGCGAACGGGGCGCTCCTGCTCGTTCTGACGCGGTACCTCCTCGACCCCGGCCAGTACGGCCTGCTCTACTTCGCCATCTCCGTCGTCGGCGTCGCGGAGCTGTTCGGTACGCTCGGCGTCCCGAAGGCGACGGCCCGCTACGTCAACGAGTACGTGGAGCGGGACGCGACGCAGGTCCGCTACATACTCCGATCGTCGCTCGCCGTCATCACCGGCATCGCCGTCGCCGTCGCGCTGGTCTTCACGGTGGCCAGCGACCTCATCGCGTCGCTGCTCGGCCGACCGGAGGCCGCGCCGCTGCTGGCGATCGGCGGCCTCTACGTCGTCGGCCGCTCCCTCTTCGGCTACCTGAAGTCGGCCTTTCAGGCGTTCAACCGCGTCACCTACAGCGCCGTTCTGACCAGCATCAACAGCGTCGTGCGACTGCTGACCGCCGCCGGGCTGGTCGCGCTCGGTCACGGCATCGCCGGGGCGATGATCGGCTACGTCGTCGGCTTCTTCGTCACCGTCGCCGTCGGACTCGGTCTCCTGTACGTCCGGTTCTACCGGACGCTGCCGACCGACGGGTCGATAGAGCCCGACCTCCGAAACCGGCTGCTCCGGTACAGCGTCCCGACGGCGGCGACGCGAGCGAGCGTCGTCGTCGACAGCAAGATGGACACCGTCCTCGTCGGCGTGCTGGCGACGCCGGCGGCCGTGGGTTTCTACACGCTCGCCCGCCAGATAGCCGATCTCTGTATCGCGCCCGCGCAGTCGCTCGGATTCACTATCACGCCGACGCTGGGCGAGCAGTCCGCCGCCGAGAACCGCGATCGAGCGGGCGACATCTACGCCTCGTCGCTCCGGAACGTCCTCCTGCTGTACGTGCCCGCGGCGTTCGGCCTCGCCGTCGTCGCCGAACCGACCGTCCGGTACGTCGTCGGTTCCGACTACCTCGGCGCGGTGCCGCTGATCCGACTCTACGGCCTCTTCGTCGTCGTTCGGGCGGTCCACAAGATAACCGGCTCGGCTCTCGACTATCTCGGGTTGGCTCGCGTCCGAGCGGTCGCCAGAGGCGTCAGCGCCGCCTGTAACGTCGGTCTGAACGTCCTCCTCATCCCCCCGCTCGGCGCGCTCGGGGCCGGGATCGCGACGGTGATAACGTACGGCGCCTACACGCTGGTCAACGTCTACTACATCCACCGCGAGCTCCCCTTCGACGCGACGGCGATCGGCAGCCACCTCGCGCGCGTCCTCGCCATCGCCGCCGTCATGGCCGGTGCCGTGATGACGGTGATGCCCCACGTCACCGGCCTCCTCACGCTCGCGGGGGCTATCGTCGTCGGCGGCGGCGTCTGGGCCGGACTGTCCGTTGCCAGCGGCCTGCTCAAGCCCCGCGCCGTCCTCGCCTTCATGAGCTGAGAGCCGAGAGCTGAGTGGGCGGTCGGCGTGATCGGCGACGACTGTCGCCACAGGGACTCCATAACTACACCGGTCTTGCGACTAGAACCGGCCATGCCATCAGTCGCGTTCATGGGGAGTCACCCCCTCGGCGAACGATGCCTCGAACTGCTCACCGACGACGGCGCCTTCGACGTGGAACTGGTCGTCACTTACGGTCCCGACGAGGACACCTGGTGGGACGGCTGTCTGTACGACACCGCCGAGTCACTCGGGCACGCCGTCGTCACGCGCGAGGACGAGCGGGACGTGCTCGACCTCGACATCGACTACCTGCTCTCGGTCTACTACCCGAACATCCTCGGCGAGGAACTGCTCGGTCATCCGAACGTCGCGCCGCTGAACCTCCACCAGGCGGAGCTACCGCGCTACCGGGGAAGCAACGTCTTCAGCCACGCCATCCTGAACGCCCGCGAAGACGACCACTGGAAGTACGGCACCACGTTCCACGTCATGGCTCCGGAGGTCGACGCCGGCGATATCGTCGCCCGCGCGTTCGTCCCCATCCGCGAGACCGATACCGCTCGCACCCTGTACGACCGCGTCACCGAGAAGTCCGTCGAGCTGTTCCGCGAACAGCTCCCGTTGATGCGGGAGAAGCGCGTCCGCGAGCTTGCGACCCCGCAGTCCGAGTTCGACGGCGAGCGCTACTTCTACACCAAACAGAGCCTCGACGGCGAGAAGGAGATCCCGGTCGAGCGACTGGCGGCGACCGACGATGACACGCAACTGGAAGTGTACGACAAGATCCGTGCGCTCGACTTCCCGCCGTTCCAGCCGGCGTACACGACGCTCGGCGGCCACCGCGTCCAGCTGACCGCCACGTCCTACGAGGACCTCTTCGAGGACGCGCCGGTCCCCGACTTCGAGGTCGACGCGCCCGAGGAGTCGACGCCGCTCGCGCAGGACTGAGCGGACCGAGCAGTTCACTACCGCCCGCTTTTTTCGCCGCCTCCCGGGGTGTCTTCCCGGCGTTCGTGCTACGGCGCAGCGTGGCTACTTCGGCGTGAAATAGCGTCGGTGAGGGTTGTGCATCAGCGAGTACGGGTGTGAAGATGTGAGTCAACGATTCTTTTTTTTCCTCGTAAGAGTAACGTGTCCCACACGATGACCGAGGAGGACCAAGCGAGGACGGAAGACACACTTCGGAGGTCACTCACCGGGCTACCCGAGGAGCAAACGGTTTCACCCGAGATGCTGGAACTCGATTACGTCTATTCGGCGCTGGCTCATCCGCGCCGTCGGTATCTCTGCTACACGCTCATGGAAGAGACAGAGTGGTCGTTGACCGACCTGGCAGTGAAAATAGCCGCGTGGGAGAACAAGATTCCGGAAGGTGCCGTCACGGACGACCAGCGGGACGACGTCTACGTCTCGCTCTATCACGCACACGTTCCGAAATTGGTCGCCGAGGAGGTGCTCACGTTCGACGAGGACCGCGAGCGAATTTCGACCGATGAAAACGCCGAGCAAGTCTTGCACGCGCTCAACGGAATGGGCGCACACCTCGATAGCAAACAGGAAACGCACGCGCGGGGGGAGATGGATGACCAAGAGTCCTGACGACGGCCTCGAGAGCGAGGATGACCCGACGCTCGGTCGCGAGAATTCGTGGAGCCAGGCCGCTCAGTATCACTTCGACCCAGACGCCGACGCGGACCTGACGACTGCACTCGTTACTGCGATCGCCGACGCCAAAGGGGTTGATCGGACGGAACTCAAATCCCCGATCCTGTACAACGCGGTGGACGCACCCGCGATTCAAGAGAGCTTCTTTGGACCAGACGTGAACGGGGAATCTCGCCGCAGTACAGGAACCATCGAATTTGAATTCGACCAGTATCTCGTCAAAGTTCGGAGTGACGGGTGGATACAAGTGTACGAGTAACCGCCCGACCGCAACCGGCTCTGCAATCTGCGCCGACTGGCAGGCGAAAACGCGGCCGCATCGTTCGACGGCGTCGTCAGAATCTCAGGGCCGTTGGACCATCGGCGGCTGCTCGACGTCCACCACGACGTTCTCCGCGTCGGAGCGCTCGACGTGTTCGAGCGTCTCGACGGCGCGGGCTCCGACCGCGCCGCTCGCGGGCGGCTGGGTCCCGTTCTCGCTGGCCTCGATGAAGGATTCGACCTCGAACTTCAGGGGTTCGCGCTCCTCGGCCGTATGGGTGATCGACCCGTCGCTGCGGGATTTCAGCCCGTCGTGCGGGTCCGAGAACACCTCGGCGTCGAACAGTTCGAGCTTCGTGTTCTCTAAGTAGTCGATGTACGCCGAGCGGTTCGACCCGACGACGACGAGGTCGCGGGTCTTATCGAACACCGGGATCTGCCACGAGGAGTTGACGACGCCCGTGGTGTCGCCGTAGCCGAGCGTTATCGTCGCCGTCTCGGTGATCCCCTCGCGGACGAACGAGTCCAGTTGGCCGTGGACGGTGTCGGGCCGACTGTCCAGCAGATAGTCGTAGATATCAACGTCGTGGACCGCCAGCGAGTAGACCACGCCCGTCGTCGTCCGCGGGACGCGGAACGAGAAGCGGCGGGTCTGGAGGTACTTGATGCGGCCGAGCTCGCCGCGGTCGATTCGGCGTTTCAGCGCCCGCAGCGCCGGGTGGTAGCGGAAGATGTGGCCCACGCCGAGCGTGCAGTCGTTGTCCTCGGCGGTCGTGACGAGTTCCCACGCCTCCTCGCTGGTCAGCGCCAGCGGCTTCTCGACGAGGAGGTCGATGCCGCGGTTCAGCATCGCGTCGCCGATGGCCGGATGTGTCGTCGAGGGCGTCGCGACCGTCGCGGCGTCGACGTCTAAGTCGTCGACGTCGGTGACGTACGGCAGGTCGTAGGTGTCGGCCAGCGACTCGACGCGACTCTCGTCGACGTCGCAGATGACCACCTCGTCCAGTTGTCCGTCGTCAAGCAGTTCCTTGGCGACTCTGACGTGGTTCTTCCCCCAGTAGCCCGTGCCGACGACGCCGTACCTCATTCGTGGTACCCCCGTATCTCGCTCGCCACGCGGTCGATCTCCTCGTCGGTGATGCGGGGGTGCATCGGGAGCGAGACGATGCGCTTACTGAGTTCCTCGGTCACGGGCAGCGACGGAATCTCGTCGAGTGCGTCCCGCATCGCGGGTGTCTGATGCACCGGCGGGTCGTAGTGGACGCCCGTCTGGATGCCCTTCGCGTCGAGGTGCGTGCGCAAGCCATCCCGGTCGGGGACTTGCACGACGTACAGGTGATAGACGTGCGTCGCGTCGTCCATCTGCATCGGCAGTTCCACGGCGTCGACGTCGTCGAGACGCTCGTTGTAGCGCTCCGCGGCGGCCGCGCGTTCCGCGTTCCAGTCGGCCAAGTGCGACAGCTGTTCGATGCCGGCGGCGGCGCTCGTCTCGTTCATTCGGTGGTTCAGGCCGACGCGGACGTGGTTGCCCTCGCCGTCGCGGCCGTGGTTGCGCAGCTCGCGGGCCGTGCGCGCGAGGTCCGCGTCGTCCGTGACTAGGATGCCGCCGTCCCCGGCGACGGTCATGTTCTTCGAGGGGTAGAAGCTGAAACACCCCGCGTCCCCGAGGCTCCCCGTGGGGTCCCCGCGGTAGGTCGCGCCGTGGGCCTGACAGGAGTCCTCGATCACGGTCAGGTCGTGCGCGTCGGAGACGCCGTGAATCGCGTCCATCGCCGCCGGCTGGCCGTAGAGGTGGACCGGGACGACGGCTTCGGGGCTCTCGGCGTCCTCGGCCTTCTCGGCGAGGTCGGTCCCGCTCATCGTGTACGTCTGCGGGTCGACGTCGACGAACACCGGGTTCGCGCCCAGTTCGACGACGGGACTGACCGTCGCGAAGAACGTGTGGGCGGGTACCAGCACGTCGTCGCCGGGACCGATGCCGGCGGCTTTCATAGTCAGGTACAGCGCGGCGGTACCGCTGCTGACGCCGACCGCGTGGTCGACGCCGCAGGTCTCGGCGAACTGCGCTTCGAGTTCCTCGACGCGCGGTCCTTTGACGTACCGCCGCGATTCGACCGTCTCCACCACCCTCTCGACGATGGTATCGTCGACGTAGACGTCTGTGAACGGGACTTGCTCCGTCATCGGACTCGGGTTGTCGAGAGATACCCATTGTTATACTCCGCGTTCGCGCGCGTGTCCCGCGTTCGAGCCGCCGGTTCGCGGGCGCGAGGCGAGCCGACGCACCGTAGGCGGTCCCAACGACGGGTTCGTCACCGCATAACTTACCGCCGAAGGGGAGTGGGACCCGAGAAGATGGCACTGGAGTCAGTCAGCGACCGGCGAGTGCTCGTCACCGGCGGCGCGGGGTTCGTCGGGAGCCACCTCGTCGCCGCGCTCGCACCGACGAACGACGTGACCGTCCTGGACGACTTCTCGACGGGCGCGCGGGACCACCTCCCCGAGGACGTCACGGTCGTCGAGGGCGACGTCAGGGACGAGGCCGCCGTCGACGAGGCGATGGCGGGCATCGATGTCGTCTTCCACGAGGCGGCGATGGTCAGCGTGCCCGAGTCCGTCGAGCGGCCGGTGGACTGCCACCGGCTGAACGGCGGGGCGACGGTCGGCGTCCTCGACCGCGCGCGCCGACACGACGCCCGGGTCGTCCTCGCGTCCAGCGCCGCCGTCTACGGGACGCCGGAGAAGGTCCCCGTCGAAGAGAGCGACGCGCTGTCGCCCGCCTCGCCGTACGGTTTCGAGAAGCGTTCGAACGAGCAGTACGCGAGGTTCTACGCGGAGACGTACGGCCTGCCGACCGTGCCGCTCCGGTACTTCAACGTCTACGGCCCGCGCGGCCTCGACGGGGAGTACGCCGGCGTCATCGGGACGTTCGTCCGGCAGGCGCAGGCCGGCGAGCCGCTGACCGTCGAGGGCGACGGCGAGCAGACCCGCGATTTCGTCTACGTCGGCGACGTGGTCCGGGCGAACCTGCGGGCGGCCACCACCGACGCGACCGGCCGCCCGTTCAACGTCGGCACCGGCGAGAGCGTCACGATCAACCACCTCGCCGAGACGGTTCGGGACGTGGTGGGTTCCGACGTCTCCATCGAACACGTTCCGCCCCGCGAGGGCGACATCGAGCGAAGCGAGGCGGACGTGACCGTCGCCAGCGACCGACTCGGGTTCGAAGCCGACGTGGGCCTCCGCGAGGGGCTCGCCCTGACGCTCGCCGAGGACTGAGCCGTCGACGTGTTAGACCGCTCGCCGGTCATCGCTTCCGTCGTTCGGCCGACAGTAATCAAGTCGTACCGATGGTGCGATATCGATGATTGAGTTTACGACGGCTTCGAAAAATATATATCCCCGCTCCGGAAGAGATTTCGTATGGAGATTTGCATGGGAGCAGGGACCACAAGCAGTCGGTCTATCGGGCCGGAGCAGTCGGTAGCGACGGTCGTCGCGCTCGAACTCGCGGCGGTCCGGAACGAGGATCCGATGGATATCGCGCCGCTGTCCGACTCGATAAACACCGACGCGCTGAACGCGTTCTTCCGGGGAAGCGACGCGGATTTCGAACTCACGTTCACGCACGAGGGCCACGCGATCACCGTCTCGTCGACCGAAGTCACCGTCGCTCGCGAGTAGCCCACCTGTCCGCTAGGCGGACGTTTCTCGCCGTAACCCCCAAATTACGAAGAGCGTCGACTACTCACTACAGGGTTGTATGAGTGGTCACCTCACGTCGGACGAGTGGCGACGCATCACGGAGTTCGCGCAGACTCCGAAACACCGCAGACGGCCGGAACAACTCCTCCCCGAGGGGGCGCTTGACGAGCGCGAACCGGACGACGCGTCGACGGCCGAATAGCGACCTACAGCATGTTCTCCGCTTCGATGGTGTTCCAGACTTCCTGTCCCGGATCGGTAATCCCGTAGACGCGGCCCTTTCGTCGGTCCTCAGAGACCAGCAACGTGACGAGGTCTCCCTCTTTGAGCTCCTGTAAGGCCCGCGAGACGTGTGCGATGCTCAACCCGGTCTCCTCGGCGATGAGCGAGGGGGTAGCCGGCCCCTCGGCGAGTCGTTTGAGCGTCTCGACGCGATAGCGCGAGCTGATGACGTAGCTGACGTCGTCCCACGGATCTGAGTCACTCATCTGTCCACCCTCTGTGGGTCCCCGCCGCGCGGCGAGGGCGCGTCTGTCGTTTGCCGGGAGCTGTCGATAACCATTTCGGTCGTTGGTCGATACGCCGTCTTGAGGTTTTAGTGTGGAACATCGTTGCAGTTTCACGGATCCCTGAGTTCGAGCGGGCGGGCGCGCTGACACCGCCGGTGATCGACGAGCTGTGCCACGGCGACGACGAGCAATACGACGACGATCGCACTCGCCAGCAACAGCGGAGAAACGCCGGTCAGCACCGAGATCTCGAACAGCGTCCCGAGAAACAGTCCGCCGACGACCAGCGAGAGCGCGCCGTTGAGCCGCGACCACGGGAGCGCCGACTGCACCGGACCGAGGTACCGATCCACTTCGGCCACGGTCGGCGTCGCGGCGACGGTGCGCGTCTCCTCGTCGTATCGGACGAACCCGGCGCTCTCCAGTTTCGGGATGTGCGTCTGGTACAGCGAGACGTAGACTCGCTTCTGCTCGGCCGAATCGACCGCCGACGGGTCGATGTCCGCCTCGTGCGCGCCGATCTCTCTGGCGAGCGTGGTCAGTTCCACGGGGTCGTCGCGCTGCCGGAGCGTCGAGATGATGAACCGCCGCCGGTTGTTGCTCAACACCTCGAACACCGTATCGCGGGCGACCGGCGCTGTCATCGTCCCCTCCGGACGCGTCGGCGTGCGCGGAGGTGTCCGTGTCCTGAAGCCACTGTTGAGTGACAATCACATGGGCCACCCTTTGTTACGTATTACATATCCCTCGGGCGCGAGACGGTCCCCCGGGAGAAACGACACAATACCAACGTAGTTGTAGGAGCGTTCCGACGACGGTGCAAGTACCCCCGGGGAGGGCGAAATCTACACCTTCGAGACACAGGACGCCCATAACAATGGCTATACTTTGCTTGCCCCAAACCGTGATAGTTGCACAACTGAAGCCGACGGGACAGCGTCGGCCCGACTCCCCGCGCGGTGGTGAGGCGGGATGAGCGACACCCGGCCGCTCGAACCCGACATCGCCATCGCATCGCCGGACGTCGGCGAGACGGAGCTGCGTCGCATCCACGACGTGTTGCGCTCCGGCCACCTCAGCGGCGGCGACGAGGTGGCCGCGTTCGGCGAGGAATTCGCGGATTACTGCACAGTTGCACACGGCGTTCCGACCAGCAACGGAACGACCGCCCTCCACGCCGCCCTCGAAGCGCTGGAGCTCGGCGCGGGCGACACCGTCCTCACGACCCCGTTCTCGTTCGTCGCCACGGCCAACGCCGTGCGTCACGTCGGCGCGACGCCGGTCTTCGCCGACATCGACCCGACGACGTACAACCTGGATCCCGAAGCGGTCGAGGCGACCGCAGAATCCCACGGCGACATCGACGCCATCGTCGCCGTCCACCTCTACGGCTGTCCCGCCCCGATGGCGGAGTTGCGCGAGCTCGCCGACCGATACGACGCGGCCCTCGTCGAGGACGCCGCACAGGCCCACGGCGCGGCGTATCGGGGCCGCCCGGTCGGCAGCCTGGGCGACGTCGCCTGCTTCAGTTTCTATCCGACGAAGAACATGACGACGGGCGAGGGCGGGATGGTCGTCACGGACGACGACGTGCTCGCCGACCGGCTGCGGAGCTACATCGACCACGGCCGCGACGACGAGGGGAACCACGCCGTCGTCGGCCACAACTTCCGGATGACGGACATCTGCGCCGCCGTCGGGCGCGTGCAGTTGGAGAAGCTCGACGACTACGTCGACGCTCGGCGAGAGCACGCCGCGGCGTACGACGACGCGCTGACCGAGACCGACGTCGTCGGGCCGGTCGAACCCGACGGCTGTCGGCACGCCTACCACCAGTACACCGTCCGCTGTGACGACCGCGAAGCGCTGCGGTCTCACCTCCGAGACTACGGCATCAGCCCCGCGGTGTACTACCCGACCCCGATACACGAGGAACCGGCCTACGACGACGTCGACGCGTCGCTCCCGGTGGCGGAACGCGCGGCGGAGGAAGTCCTCTCGCTGCCGGTCCATCCGTCGCTCTCGGCGGACGACGTCCGGCGGATCACAGTCGCGCTCACGGAGTACGAAGCATGAACACGAGAAATCCGCTCGCCGCCGGCGTTATCGGCGTCGGGAGCATGGGAAAGCACCACGCGCGCGTGTACAACGAACTCCCCGGCGTCGAGCTCGCCGGCGTCGCCGACGCGAACGACGCGGCGGCCGCCGAAGTCGCCGCCGAGTACGGGACCGGCGTCGCGGACGCGGACGACCTCCTGGACGTGGTCGACCTCGTCTCCATCGCCGTCCCGACGCGGTTCCACTATCACGTCGCCTCGAAGGCCATCGAGGCGGGCACCGCCGTCCTCATCGAGAAGCCCTTCGTCAGCAACCCGCAGCACGGCCGCGAACTCATCCGCCACGCCGACGACGTCGGCGTCCAGTTGCAAGTCGGTCACGTCGAGCGGTTCAACCCGGTCGTGGACGTCCTCAAGGACGTCCTCGCCGACGTCGAACCGATCGCCGCCTCGGCCCGCCGTCTCGGCCCGCCGGTCTCGCGCGACGTCGAGGACGACGTGGTCATCGACCTGATGATACACGACATCGACGTCGTCTGCTCGCTGTTCGACGACGACGTGGCGGGCGTCAGCGCCCTCGGCGCGTGCAACGGCGACTACGCCGACGCGCAGATCGAGTTCGCGGGCGGCACCGTCTGCTCGCTGACCGCCAGTCGCGTCACGCAGGAACGGATACGCGACCTCTCGGTGACCGCCCGGGAGTGTCACGTCGACGTCGACTTCATGGACCAATCGATGCGCATCTACCGCCACTCGGACCCGTCCTACCACACGAAGGACGGCGACGTCAGGTACAGCCAGGAGAGCATCATCGAGCGCCCGGCCGTCGAGAGCGACGAACCGCTCAAGCGGGAACTGCGCTCGTTCGTCGACTGCGTTCGCGAGGGGGAGACCCCGCGCATCACCGGCGACGACGGCCTCCGCGCGCTCTCGATAGCCAACGAGATAAGCGACCTCGCGTCCGCTCACGGGCTCGAACACAGGGAGGTGAGCGTCAGTGACGGCAGCACGACCTGAGGGGGCGCTCTACGCCGCAGAGACCGGTGGGCTGGCGATCCAGGAGGCGTTCGCCGACGGCGAGATCCCGGTCGCCGTCTACGGGCTCGGGAAGATGGGGCTGCCGCTCGCGGCCGTCCTCGCCGACGTGACGGGGAACGTCACCGGCGTCGATATCGACCCCGAGGTGGTCGACGCGGTCGAAGCGGGCGAGTCCCCCGTCGGCGGCGAACCCGGGCTCTCCGAGCTCGTCGCCGAGACGGCGGCCGACGGGTCGCTGACCGCGAGCGCCGACCCCGCCGCGGCCGCCGAGGCGGCGCGGATGCACGTCCTCATCGTCCCGACGCTGCTGGACGAGACGAACGAGCCGGACCTCTCGGCGCTGCTCGCAGCCGTCGACGCCGTCGGCGAGGGGCTCGACTCGGGCGACCTCGTCGTCGTCGAGTCGACGGTGCCGCCGGGGACGACCCGCGACGTGGTCACGCCGCGTCTGGCGGAGCGGAGCGGGCTGGACCCGTCGTCGTTCGGCGTCGCGTTCTGCCCGGAGCGGACCGCGAGCGGGCGCGCGCTACGGGACATCCGCGGTGCCTACCCGAAGGTCGTCGGCGGCGTCGACGACGAGAGCGAGCGCGTCGCGGGCCTGCTCTACGAGGAGGTGACGAGCAACGAGGTCATCCGCGTCGGCGACGCGACCACCGCCGAGTGCGTGAAGGTGTTCGAGGGGATCTACCGCGACGTGAACATCGCGCTCGCCAACGAACTCGCGCGCGTGACCGACCCCTTGGACGTGGACGTCAACCGGGCCATCGAGGTGGCCAACACCCAGCCGTTCTGTGAGATCCACGACCCCGGTCCGGGCGTCGGCGGCCACTGCATCCCGCTGTACCCGCACTTCCTCACCTCGCAGGTCGACATCCAGTTGCCGCTTATCGAGACGAGCAGGTCCGTTAACGACGCCATGTCGACGTTCGTCGCCAACGCCGTCGTCAGGTGCCTCGACGACCGGGATGTCGACGTGGCGGACGCGGACGTGTTGCTACTTGGCGTCGCCTACCGCGCGGGCGTCGACGAGACGCGAAAGACGCCGGCCCGCCCGATCGCGGACAGGCTCTCGAAACTCGGCGCGTCAGTATGGGCCACCGACCCGGTCGTGGACGTGTCGAGTGTCCCGGAGTTCGAGGCGACGCCGCTCGACCACGGCGACATCGAGGACGCTGCCGTGCGCTTCGACGCCGTCGTCCTCGTGACGGCCCACGAGGAGTACGAACGCGTCGACTACGGCGCGTTCGAGGACGCGGTCGCGGTCGATACGCGAGCGGCCCTCGACGGTGAGTCATTGCCTACGTACACGGTCGGTAGCGGCACGCGATGAGCGCGCCGTTCGATTTTGACCTGTTAACGCGCGTCTCGGTGACGAACGCGCGAACGAGTTCGTAGCGCCCGCCTTATGTGTAAGAATGTTTTCATAACAAAGTATTAAGTGCTAATCGCGTGACTGATTTGACACGCGCTTGGGTTCGGACGGTACCACTGGTCACGACCCACGGGGGTGCGGTCGAGACCTTCCCGACGCGGTTCCCGAAACGCCGTCCGAAACCACGCCGTCGAGGGCTATCCATGAGCACACAGGACCAACCCACCACCGGAACGAGCATCGAGGAACCAGGACGCCAAGGTCAGTCGATGGAGGCCGAGCAGGGGGTGCCGGCCGACGTCGAGGCGGAGGAGGCCGAGCAGAGTTCGCTCTCGCTCGACCTGATATTCGAGATCCTGAAGAACAGCCGTCGCCGCGAAGTGCTGCACTACCTCCGCGAGGCGGACCCGGACGAACGGGTCTCGCTGGGAGAGCTGGCCGAGCACGTCGCGGCGATCGAGAACGACACTACCACGGACGCGCTGACGTCCAGCGAGCGAAAGCGCGTCTACGTCGGGCTGTATCAGTGTCACCTCCCGAAGATGGACGACATGGGCGTCGTCGACTTCAATCAGGACAGGGGTCACGTCGCGCTCGCGCCCGCGGCCGACCACCTGACGGAGTACCTCGACACGCCGAGCGACGCGGCCGCCGTCCCCTGGCACCGCTACTACGCCGCCATCTCGGGCATCGGTCTCGCCGTACTGACTCTCTCGGTGGCCGCCGGACTCACGGGCGGCGTGTTGATGGCGCTCGTCGGCCTCGTCGTCGGGACGTTCACCTTCTGTTCGGCCTGCCACTGGCTGGCCGAGTCCCGTACCGACGACTGACTGCGGCGCGACCGGCGCTGTCCCGACCGTCTCCACCGCTTCTTCACTTTCGCCGGCGACCACAGCAGCGGCCGCCGTAGCGACTGTCACCGACTACGAGAGCGGTGTGTGCCGAATCGGCCGCTCAGCGACGAGCGCACGGCGACGCGAGCAGCGGAGCCGTCGAGTCGAGAACGACGACAGTCTCGACCGACCGCGTCGAGTTCGTGGCCCGATCCAAGCAAGTCCCAGGGGTCGGGTATCAGATCACGACGGCGCGCTCCCTTCGGGATTCGACTCACTCCGTTTTCGCCAACGTTCACGATTGTTCAGATAGTTCACGTCGCTCGGCCGACTGTCAGACGAAACGGGCGCTATCTGGCGGTAGGACTGGCTTACACCAGGCTAAAATCCGCATCGAAGTCATCGTTAGCGCGCGAAAAGGGCGTTTAACTCCGCGGTATACCGCCGTTACGTATCGCTCTCTTCCCGACGGAACCGCTCTACGTCCGCGGTTCGATATTCTGGTTCAGGTGGAAGACGTTCTCCGGGTCGTACTTCGTCTTGACCTCGACCAGTCGGTCGTAGTTGTCGCCGTACAGCATCGTCGTCGGGTCCTCGGCGAATCCGGGGAAGTTGCCGTACCGACCGGACGCGACGTCGAGCGACGCGACCTCGTCGAAGAGGTCGCGCGCCCACTCGACGTTCGCGTCGTCCCCGCTCTCGTCCTCCCAGTTGGCTTCGACGGTGAGCATGAACGGCTTGTCGCGGTGCCAGAACGCCGTCGCGTCCCGCGGCACGTCGGCGACGGCACCGCCGAGGTGCCAGACGTCGACCGTCGAGAGGTGCGAGGGGGCCGACTCGTTGTAGCGGATGGCGATGTCCACCACCTCGTCGGTGAGGTCGGTGAGGAAGACGGACTTCCAGTAGTAGCGTAGCCCGTCGGGGTAGTCCTCGTCGAGCATCGACTGGAGCGTCTCGTAGGGTATCGGTCCGCTGAGGTCGGCGATGGGCGTCGCGGCCTCGCGCAGCGGCGCGTAGACGTCCTCGGCATCGCCGATCTCGCCGCGGAACGAGCCGAGCAGGGCGATCGCCGGCTCGCCCCACGACGGTTCCGGGAACTCGTCGAGTTCGGGGATGTGTGCGAGGAACGGCAACGCGCCGGCGTTCCGAGGGGCGTCGTCGGCCCACTCGCGGAAAGCGTCGAAGACGGTCTCGGCGTCGTCGCCGTGGAACCAGACGAAGAAGGCGTACACCTCCGGACCGACCTCGTGGAGTTCGTACTCGAAGGACGTGACGACGCCGAAGTTGCCCCCACCGCCGCGGATCGCCCAGAACAGGTCCTCGTGGCCGTTCTCGCTGACGGTCAGCACCTCGCCGTCCGCGGTCACCACGTCCGCCGACACCAGGTTATCCGCCGCGAGGCCGTACTCCCGAGAGAGGTGGCCGTAGCCGCCGTTGAGCGTCAGTCCCGCGATTCCGGTCTGTGAGACGGCCCCGAGCGCCGTGGCGAGACCGAACACCTGCGTCTCGTGGTCGACGTCGCCCAGTTCCGCGCCGCCGCCCGCCCGGACGGTCCGCGCGTCCCGGTCGACGCGGACGCCGTCCATCGGCGAGAGGTCTATCAGTAGCCCGCCCTCCGTGACCGACTTCCCCGCGACGTTGTGGCCGCCGCCGCGGACGGATATCTCGAGGTCGTTCTCCCGCGCGAAATCGACGCAGGCGACCACGTCTGCCGTCCCGGTACATCGGGCGATGAGCGCCGGTCGCCGGTCTATCATCGCGTTCCAGATGGCTCTGGTCTCGTCGTACGCGGGATGGTTCGGAGTGATTATTTCGCCCCGTACGCGCTCTCGAAGCGGCGCGACCTGCACGTCCGGCAGTTCCGCCGGGCTGTCTGACGGTTCCTGAGACATGCGAACAGGGACGCGGTCCGAGAGCGTAGTTATGCGCTGAGAATCGCCGACGGCGTTCGGGTAGGCCGGCCTTCGGTCAGTCATCTCGGGCGAGCGGTATCGCCGAAAATGACGACGGTCGGGCGCCTAGGGCGGTCATACTCTCCGAGCGGGCAGCCCTCAGTCGGCCCCGGCTCGGTACCGATGACCGGCTCCGGCCCGCTGCACGGAGATTCATTACGCGAGCGATACAACAGTTCGACATGGAGTCGTACGATTTCGCGGTCGTCGGATCCGGGTCCGGGCTCAGCGTGGCGAGCGTCGCGGCGAGCCGGGGCCAGTCCGTCGCCGTCGTCGAGAAGGGGCCACTCGGCGGGACGTGTCTCAACCGCGGCTGTATCCCCTCGAAACTGCTGCTGTATCACGCCGACGTCCTGGAGACGGTGCGACGGGCCGGGGAGTTCCACGTCGACGTCGAAGTACGGGACGTCGATTTCGGAACTATCGTCCGCGAGGTGACCGAAGAGGTGGCCGGAGAGGCCGAGGCGATTCGTCACGGACTGCGCGAGTCGCCGAACCACACGCTGTTCGAGGGTGAGGGGCGCTTCGTCGACGAGCGAACTATCGAGATTACCGGCGGAAACGACGCCGGCACCCGAATCGAGGCGGAGAACGTCCTGATAGCCGCCGGGACGCGCCCGACGATTCCGGACGTAGACGGCATCGACGACGTCGAGTACCTGACGAGCACGGAAGCGCTCAGACTGGAGACGCCGCCCGAGCACCTCGTCGTCGTCGGCGGCGGCTACATCGCCGCGGAGTTAGCGCACTTTTTCGGGACGTTCGGCAGCGACGTGACTATCGTCGGCCGCCGTCCGCACTTGCTCCCCGAGGCGGACGGAGAAGTGGCCGAACTGTTCACCGACCGGTACGCCGACCGCTTCACCGTCCACACCGGCCACGCGGTCACGGCCGTCGCCGAAGGCGACGACGGGACGGTGACGCTGACCGCGCGCCCGTACACGTACGGCGAGGGCGAGGACGCAGCGGACGGCGAGTCGGGCGGGATCGACGACGACGCGGACCCGGTCACGGCGACGGGAGACGCCCTCCTGATCGCCGCCGGACGGCGGCCGAACACGGACGCGCTGAACCTCGACGCGGCGGGCGTCGCCGTCGACGACGCGGGGTTCGTCGAGACCGACGAGTACCTGCGGACGACCGCCGACGGCGTCTGGGCGCTCGGCGACATCGTCGGGGAGTACCTCCTGAAACACAGCGCCAACCACGAGGCCCGCGCCGTGATCCGCAACCTGTTCGGCTCGGAGCGCCAGCCGGTAGACTACACCGCCATGCCCTTCGCCGTGTTCGCATCGCCGGAAGTCGCCGGCGTCGGGGCGCGCGAGTCGGACCTGGTCGCGGCCGGCAGGGAGTACGCGACTTCGACCTACCGCTACGAGGACACCGCTCGCGGGAACGCGATGCACGCCGAGGGTCTCGTGAAGGTACTCGTCGCGCCCGACGGCGAGATCCTCGGGACGCACATCGTCGGCCCGGACGCCTCAGCGCTGATTCAGGAGGTCGTCGTGGCGATGAAGGCCGGAACGGGGACCGTCGCCGACGTCCGCGAGTCCGTCCACGTCCACCCGGCGCTGCCGGAAGTGGTCCAGCGCGCCTTCGCCGGGCGGTTCACGCACGGGAGCCACGGTCATCACCGCCACGACTGAGCGCCGACCGGTCGCCCGAAGGGGTCAGTCGTCGGCCGCCGCTTCGACTTCCTCCCAGCCGTCTCGGACGTCTCCCTCCGAGACGTCCATGTCGTGTTTCTCGTCCGCGTGCGTTCGGACCAGGCCGATCACCTCTCGGTCGTCGTCCGGTCGCGACAGACCGGACTTTCGAGGGAGCGTGCCCCCGGGCGATCACGGCGGGCGCTCGCGATTCTGTCGTCTCGCAGGTGTCAATTGGACAGTATTATGTCGCTCTGCACCGATCTATCACCAGTATGGGAGACACCAAAGAGGGCCGCGACGAGAAGGGCCTGCGCGAGGACGAACGACAGCGCGAGGAAGAGCTGGAGGCGGAACTCGAAGAACGCGAGGACGCCGAGGAGCGACGCGGAGAGCGCGAGGAGCGGGACGCCGAGGCGGAACTGGCCGACGACGAGTGAGACCCGGCCGCCGCTCGGCGAGAGAGATGCGCATCGGTTACAGAAGCGACGCCGCGTCCAGTTCGGCTCGCCGAACTGGACGCGGGTGATGTCCGGTCTGACGCTCGCCCCGCCGTTCCCGCCTGAGCCGAGGTCGGCACGTTATCCTGGGGCGTCACGCTGGGGGTGGTCCGGATGCGTCGCTCCGTCCCAACGCGTTCCGTGCCGCGACGCAGTCCGAGGACAGGACCAGTGAGGGCCTCGACACTGGACGCGACAGCCCCACGTTGTGGACGGTCCATTATGAGCATACACGGGTTACTGCCCGCCACGGCGCAGTAAGGTGGCGAATCACACGGTGAGTCACTACCTTCGTTGAGTAAACGAGTAACTTCTAGTATAAACGTGAACGCTAACCGTACTGATGGTGGTAGCTCCCGGTGGCAGCACGGGACCAGTTTCACACCGTAGCGCGGTTTCGACCCGATATCGTACTCCAGTCGGGACGTACCTTTAAGTGTTGCTGAATCGTCAGTTCGATACTACCATGTCTCCGAGACGGCGATCGAACCCACGGCGGCAGGGACAGCGCGAATTGCCCGACCGACGGATTCCGTTTCCCGTCGACATCGTCGACAGGGGAGACGAGTTCGTCGTCTCCGCGGAACTCCCGGGTCTCCGGAAACAGGACCTCGACATCAGCGTTCGGAAGCACCGTCTCCAGATCGTCGCCGACCCGAACGGGGACCGGGCGAGCGGCACCTACCTCAGGCGAGAGCGCGGCCCGGCCGGTCGAAGTCGGGTCGTCGAGTTACCCGAACCGGTGGCGGAGAAGCGGGTCTCGGCCTCCTACGACGCCGGCGTTCTCCGCGTGACGTTACCGAAACTGCGGAGGCGCAAGCGAATCGACGTGGAGTGAACGCCGCCGGCTCACTCCAACCGCTCGACGACGCCGCGGGTGCCGTCGACCCTGACCCGGTCGCCGCTCCGTAGTCGCGTCGTCGCGTCTTCGACGGCGACCACCGCGGGGATGCCGTACTCGCGGGCGACGAGCGACCCGTGGGTGAGCCGCCCGCCGACCTCCGTCACGACGGCGGCGGCGTTCGGGAACAGCGGCGTCCACCCGGGGTCGGTGTAGGGCGCGACGAGGACCTCGCCCCTCGATAGCCGCGTCTCGCTCGGGTCCGTGACGACGCGGACCACGCCCTCGGCGACGCCGGGTGCGGCACCCGTCCCGAGCAGCCGTCCCGTCGTCGCCTTAGTTGTCGGCGTCGGGTGCTCGCCGTCGCTCGTGAGGATACTGGGCGCGGTGAGTCGCTCGTGTCGCTCGAACTCCCGACGGCGGGCGGCGAAGTCGACGCCGGTGAGCGTCCGGGGGTCGTCCAGCGCCGCGCGGAGTTCGTCCGAGAGTACCGGCCCCTCCCGGGACGGACCGATCCGATAGTCGAGGACGGTCCCGTCCTCACCGACGCGTATCGAATCCGCCGTCGACCGGCCCGAGACCTGTCGGTCGCCGCGGCCCGGTCCGGCCTCGACGACGGAGACGGTGCGGCTCCCGTTCACCGGGTCGGCGGTGAAGAGGATGCCCGAGACGTCCGGTTCCACGAAGCGCTGGACGACGACGGCCATCGCCGCGTCCGCGGCGGCGATGTCGTTCCGGGCGCGGTAGGCGACCGCCCGGTCGGTGAACAGGCTGGCCATGCAGTCCCGCACCGCCGTCGTCACAGCGTCGACGCCCTCGACGCCGAGAAACGAGTCGTACTGGCCCGCGAAGGAGGCTCCGGGGAGGTCCTCCGCGGTCGCAGAGGATCGCACCGCGGACGGTCCGTCGAGGAGGTGCCGTTCGAGGCCGTCCACGGCTCCCGCCGGAAGCGGTCGCTCGCGCAGCAGGTCTCGGAGCGACGCGGCGGCGGCCGACCGCGCCTCGTCGTCGCCTCGCGCGACGGCCGCGTCGAGGTCGTCGAGCCGGTCGGTGATCTCGGGCGCGTCCGCGAGCAGTCGGTACGTCGCCGTCGTCACGACGACGCCGTCGGGAACGGGGAAGCCGAGCGCGCGCAGCCGCGCGAGCGTCGCTCCCTTCCCGCCGCTCACCGACGGCTCCGCGGCGACCGGGTCGTCGAACGGGAGCACTAGGTCTGTCATCTACTCCGAGGCGATAGGCACTGGAGCGATAAGGACATGTCTGTCATACCGGCCCGGACGCGGGCTGTAACGTCCGGCTACGGGACGGGCGTCGTCGTCACGTCCAGCGTGCGAGTCTGCGGGCCGTCACACTCCACGAAGAGGACGGACTGCCACGTCCCGAGGTCGAGGTCGCCGTCCGCGACGGGAACCGAGGCGCTCGACCCGAGTAACATCGCCCGGAGGTGAGCGTCGGCGTTGTCGTCGATCCGGTCGTGAGCGTACCCCTCCTCGCTGGGCGCGAGTCGGTCCAGCGCCCGTTCGACGTCGTCGAGCAATCGCCGCTCGTGCTCGTTGACGCAGATACCGGCGGTCGTGTGTCGCACGAACACTGTACAGACGCCTCGCTCGACGCCGTCCGGGACGGCCTCGGTTATTTTCGAGGTGATATCCTCGACGGTGACCCGCTCGTCCGTGTCGATCTCGATTCGCATGTTCGCGGGGACGCCGGCCGGCGTGATGAAAGTGCGGCTCACGCTGCCACCGAGAGCACGAGGTGGTCGCCGTCGCGTTCGAACGTCGTCCCGAACGGCTCCGAGAGGCGGCGCATCCGGTCGCGGCTCCACGCGGCGGCCGTCTCGCTCGCCGCGTGCACGGCGAAGTCGGCGATCTCCGTCGGCACCAGTCGGAGCGCCGTGACGCGTCCGCCGGGCGTCACCGACAGTTCGAAGAGGAAACTCCGGTCGTTCCGGAGCCGCTCGTCCACCGCGTAGTCGTCGACGAAGTCGCCCGTGTCGTAGCAGACGAGCGAACCGTCGTACACCTCGACGCCCTGGAAGACGTGGGCACTGTGGCCGTGGACGACGTCGACGCCCGCGTCGACCAGCCAGTGCGCGAACTCGCGGAACGGCTCCGGCGGCTCCGTCCGCATGTTCGGCCCCCAGTGCAGGGAGGCGACGAGCAGGTCCGGGTCGCGCTCGCGCGCCCGATCGAGTGTCTCGCCGACCGTCCGTCGGACGGCCGCGTCGGTCGGGTCGGTCTCGACGTGCGCGGTCCCCGGCGAGGCGTCAGTCGCCGCGTACTCGGGGGTGTTGTCGGTCAGCGAGACGACGGCCACGTCGAGGTCGGCGACGGCCACCTCCGCCGGCCGAAACGCTTCCGAACGAACCCGACCGGCTCCGGCGTGAGCGATACCCGCCTCGTCGAGCGCGTCGAGCGTGTCCAGCAGCGCCGGTTCCTCGAAGTCGAGGACGTGGTTGTTCGCGAGCGCACAGCAGTCGACTCCGGCGGCTTCGAGCGCCGGAACCGCCCATCTGGGGCTCGCTCGGAAGTGAAAGGCGCGGTCGGTCCGCCGCCACGGCCGGCCCCGCGTCGAGAGACAGCATTCGAGGTTGACGAACAGGCCGTCGAGCGCGACGAGACGCTCCCGGAGGTCGCCCCAGACCGCCGTCACCCGCCGGTGTCGCTGCCGTTCGTCCACGAGCCGGCCCAGCATCACGTCGCCGGCCAGTCCGAGTCTGATCGCCGTCGGTGTGTTCACTGGATTCACCGCCGTCTCGTCGCCGCTCAGGCTCGGGCCGGTGCGCCGACGACGACCACTTTGCAGTCGGCCAGTTCCCGGACCTTCCGGCCGACGCCGGAGAAGTGCGTGTCGTGACTGCCGTGCTCGCCGACGACGATAGTCTCGGCCCCGACGTCCGCGGCGTACTCGACGATGACCTCGTGGGGCAGGCCGTGGCGGGAGTCCCCCTCGACGCGGACGCCGCTGCCCGCCGCCATCTCCGAGACTTCGGCGACGCACATGTTGGCGTGGTCCTCGGCGTATATCGTCGACAGCTCCGCCGAACTCAGCGCCGGTTCGTTGAACCGCCGCTCGTCGACGACACAGAGGACGTGCAGCGTCGCGCCCGTCTCCTTGGCGCGGTCGATCGCGTGTTTCGCGGCCGCGCGAGCGTACTCGCTCCCGTCCGTCGCTAACAGGATGTGCTCCATACCTGGAGTACCACGCATCAGTAGTTAAGTTTTTGTCACTACCCCGCGGTTGCGGAGTCCCACAACTATAGGAGCGTCCCCCGCGACGACCCTGCATGAACGACCGCATGGCCATCCTCGGGGGAACGTTCACGCCCCTCCACGACGGGCACCGCGCCCTCCTGCACAGCGCGTTCCAGACCGCCTCGCACGACGGGGACGGCGACGGCCACGTCGTCGTCGGTCTGACCTCGACCGACCTGGCGACGGAGACCCGAAGCGACCCCTCGCACGCCGAACTGCTCGGTCCGTTCGACGCCCGGCGGGACGCGCTGGAACAGACGCTCGAACGCGTCAGCGGGGCCTACACGGCGACCTACGAGATATCGAAGCTTACCGACGCGTACGGACCCGCAGTGAGCCGCGAGAACGCCGACGCCCTCGTCGTCGCTCCGGAGGGGAAGGCGCATCGGCGCGCCCACGACCTGAACGACGAGCGGATCGACCGCGGGTTCCGCCCCCTCGAGATCCACACCTCGCCGTTCGTCGTCGCCGAGGACGGCCACCGCATCAGTAGCACGCGCATCCGCGACGGCGAGATCGACCGCCACGGCCGCCTGCTATCGGGAGAATCTCCCCCTGATTCCGACCGCATGCGGTAACAAAGGTATGCCTGTTATCGAAAGACGGCGGCGGTAACGACTGATTACCGCCGCGCTGACCGCGTTCGAGGTCAGTCACCCGACTCGCTCTCGGGGTCGTCGTACGTCTCGGCGAGGCCGTCCGCCCGCACCATCGCGGAGACGTACTCCGAGAGCGTCTCGGCCGACGCCGCGCCGCCCGCCGTGACGTCGCGCGTCCCGCTCGTCTCCTGTTCCTGCTCGGTCACGAACTCCTCGGTCCCGGTCACCTCGACGAAGACGCTCCGCAACTCCTGCTGTCGCGTCCCTCCGGCACTCGCCGACGCGGGCCGGTCGGTACTCACGGGTCCGCCCTCCGGTGCGCGTCCCTGTCTCGCTTCGCCGGGGCCGGATTCGTGTCATGGAGTATCATGATACGTCTGCACACTGCGGAGACGGTATTTAGTATTCGCCGCCCACGCCGCCGTAGCGAGGTCCTAGCCCGCCGTCTGCTTTCGGCCCGTCGAGGGACGCTCGACGCTTCGATTTCGCCCGCGAACCGGTCGCTCGAACGGAATATCACCTCACAGATCACGCCCCTCGCTCCGAGTAGGGGCGTCCTACGGAGCGGCGACGCTCACTCGGCGTCGTCGAGCAGGCAGTCACAGCCGCCGTTCTCGATGAACTCCGTCGCGGAGTACTGGGTCCCGCAGCGCTGGCAGAGCACCTGTGCCTCCACGAACACCTCGAAGTCCTCGACGGCGATCCGCTCCGTGTCACGCAGTTTCTCGATGCGGTCCTCGGTCACCGAGAGCGTCCGGGTGAGCAGCCGCTGGATGCTCTCGCGGTCGTTCGCTCGCTTCTCCTCGTCGGAGGGGTGGTCGTACTCCGCGCCGCGCCACTCCTTGAGGTACGAGCGGATCGCCTGATACGTGACGAAGTCCGTCTCCACCGCGTCCACGTCCACGCCGTTCTGTTCGAGGCGGTTCCGCGTGTCGGTCCGGACGCCGGTGCTCACCTCGTCGTCCGTGAGGTTGACGTAGGTGCTGTCGACGTCCGTATCGAGCGTGCTCATCCCCGCGTCTCGAAGCGCCTGTTCCAGCAGCTGCTTGTTGAAGTAGTCGGCGAGGTCGCGGAGGCTCATCCGCTCGACGCCCTCGCCCGTCCATCGCGTCTCCAGGTCCGCCCCGAGCCCGTCGAGTTCGTACTCGTCGATGAGTCGCGCGACTTTGCTCGGCGGCCGGTCGTCGGTCGTCTCTGACATCTCTTACCTTCCCTTCGCAACTGGCACTTAAAAAGGCTGCTGTGCTCAGATGGTGGTGACGCGCTCGTAGTCGCTGTCGAGCGCCTGCGCGTCCTCTTCGAGGAGCGCGATGACGAGGAAGTCGGCGTAGTCGGCGAAGTAATCGACCAGCGCGGCGATGCGGTCCGAGTCGATCGCTTCGAGCGAGTCCAGCAGCATGAACGGCACCGTCTCGTGGAGGTCGTGGACGAGGTAGCCCGCCAGCGCGAAGATGAGGCCGACGACCTCGCGCTCGCTCTCGCTGAGGTGGTCGACCGTGTCCTCGTAGGCCGCGCCGTTCTCGGTGCTTCTGACGATGTGAAGCTCGAAGGCGCTCTTCTCGACCTTCCGACGGCCCTCTCGAACCGTCCGTTCGAGCCGTTCGATCCAGACCCGTTCGAGGTTCTCGTAGCCGAGGATATCGAGGACGGCCTCCATGTGTTCGTTGAACGCCTCGACGGCGTCTTCCTCGATCTGTCCGACCTTCGTCCGCTTGTCGGTGAGTTCGTCCATGAGGGCGTCGCGCTCCTCGCGCAGGTCGTCGGCGTCGTCGACCCGACCCTCGATCTCCTCGATCTCCTCGCTGACGTCGTCCAGGTCGGATTCGAGGCTGTCGATCTCGAACTCGAGCTGGTTGGCCTCCTTGTGGAGCGTGAGGATGTCCTCGAAGTCCTCGGATTCGAGGTCCTCGACGGCCGTCTCCAGGTCTTCGACTTCGGACTTCTGCTCGTCTCGCTGCTCTTTCAGCGAATCGATCTGCTCGGTGCGCTGATCGAGTTCGTCCTCGATGTCGTCGATCTTCCGCTGGAGTTGCTCGCGTCGCTGCTGTTTCTGCTCGGCCTCGCGCTGGTCACTCTTCAGCTCTTCGAGGTCGTCTTTCACCGACGAGAGCTCCGAGAGCTTCTCCTCTCTGAGGTCCTGCAGGCGGTCGATGGTCGACTCGATCTGTTCCTGCTCGACGGTGGAGCCACACGTCCAGCAGACGACCTGGTCCTCGTCACCGTCGTCGAGCAGCTGCTCGGTCAGGGCACCGCCGTCCGCGGTTTCGCCGCCGTCGCCTTCGAGGGTATCGAGGACGTCGTAGTCGCCCGACTCGATCCGCTCCTCGTTGTACTGGATGAGGCTCTGCAGATCCGAGATGTCGCTGTTGAGTTCCTGCCGTCGCTCCCGGAGCCGGTCGATCTCGCTCTCGAGGTGGTCCTTATCGCCCATCGGCGCGTCCGGGAGGTCCTCGAACTCGTCTTCGAGCTCGCTCTGTTCCTGGTTGAGCGAGGTGACGCTCGCTTCCTGAGACTCTATCTGCTGCCGCAGCGATTCGAGGTCCGACCGGGTCGAACGGAGTTCGTCGAGCTTCTCTTCGAGCTTCTCCTGTTCCCGTCGACTCTCCTGAACGTCCCGACTGCTCTCGTCGATCTCCTCTTCCTTTGCGGCGAGTTCCTCGCGCTTCTCCTCGATCTGTTCGCGCAGGGAGTTCCGGCGCTGTTCGAGGTCGGGGAGGTCGCGCTGTCGGGACTCGATGGTGGCCAGTTCCTCGTTTATCTCGCCTTTCTCCTCCTCTAGCTCCTCGATCTCGCGTTTGATCGCCTCGGTGTCGACCGGGCGCATGATCATGTCCCGGAGGTCGTCGCTGCGGGCGACCGACTGGCGCGCTTCGTTGGTCTCTAAGAGGAACGCGAACAGGTCCGCGACGTCGGAGTCGTCGAGGTAGCCCTCGCCCGAGAACTGGAGGCTGTCGCCGGCCCGAGTGAGCGTTCGCTTATACGTCTCGCCCCGGAACTCCATCTCGACGCTCCCCTCGTCCGCGTCGCCCTTGAGCGTCGCCTGGCGGCTCCCCATCGCGGCCATGATCGACTGCAGGAAGGACGTCCTGTTGGTGGCGTTCTTCCCCGAGAGGACCGTCACACCGCTCGAGACGGAGAGTTCGGCCTCGTCGATGCCACCGATATTCTCGACGGCAAATCTGGCATTTTCTGCGAGTTCCTCTGATGTAGACATATCGATGGCAAGACTCTGTAGTGTAATAAATCTTCTTACATCCTACGCATCATTGGCTGTCTCAACGGGATTCGCCACTGAGAGCAACCCCACAACGAACATAGCGTCGTTTTCGATCGCAACTAAATAACAAAAGTACGTACATTATTATTCTGGCGCTCGACCCGGGACGCTACCGGTTCGGCGAGCAGGGGCGGCTGGCAATCGGTACCCTCATCGATAGTGTTACTCTTCGCCGCATCCAATCGAGTGTCCGATCAACGTCGGTCTCAGAACGATACGGAGACGGTCCGACCCCGCTCTCCGTCGCGTCGCGACGGCTGTTCGGCAGACTCGAACGCGGCGACGACCGTCTCAGCGGTCTATCCGGGGCGTGCGCTTCGCTGTAATCCGCTGGACGGCCCGTCACTCCGAACGCGATGAACCCCGGGAGCAGTGTCGAATCCATGTTCCCTGGTACCAATACTTGTTCGCGAGGGCCGAACCTCTTTCAGAGATGCCTTCGAGAGCAGTATCCCGTAGACGCCGTTCGAAGGGAGTGGACGGCCGAGCGACCGGAACTTCGTTCGACGGTCCTCCGGCGAACGAGATCATTTCCCTAGCGAGAGTCCCGCCCGAACGGCCTCGTCCGAGTCCTCTTCCGCCCGGAACTCGAAGCCGAAGTAGTCCTCGTACCCGGCGTCGTCGATGGCTTCGACGATATTCGGATAGTTGAGTTCGCCGGTCCCGGGTTCGCACCGACCGGGAACGTCGGCGACGTGGATGTGCCCGACCTCCTCGACGTTTTCTGTCACCGTCTCGATGATGTTCCCCTCGGTCACCTGCTGATGATACACGTCGTAGAGGAGTTCCACCGCCGGGCTATCGACGGTCCGGACGATATCGAACCCCTCCGCCGCCGCTTCGAGGAAGTACCCCGGATGGTCGACGGCGGTGTTCAGCGGTTCGAGGACCAGCGTGACGCCGGCCGCCTTCGCCGCGGGCGCAGCGGCCGTCAGTCCCTCGACGACGAGTTCGCGCTGTCGCTCTCTGGGGATATCGTCCCGTTCGTCGCCCGTGAGGACGAACAGCGTCGGACAGCCGAGGTCCGCTGCGACCTCGACCGACCGCTCGATCTCGGCCACCGTCTCGTCGACGCGTTCGGGGTCGGTCAGCGGTCCCTCCGTGCCCACCATCCCGACGAGGTCGAGACCGTGTGCGTCCAATTCTCGTTCGACGGCATCGAGGTCCTTGTCCCGCCACGTCCAGAACTCGACGGCGTCGACCCCGAGGTCGGCGACGGGTTCGAAGCGGTTGATGAAGGCTCGGTCGGTGTACAGCATCTCCAGACAGACCGACAGCGCCGGCATCAGTCTCGCCTCCGGTTCGATTCGTGGAATCTCCTGGGTAGTCGTCGGGAGGTACGCCTGCCGCTTCGGTCGCTACGTTGTGACATCACGGACGGCGATTGGCGTCCCCACTCAATAGCGTTTGCCCCGTTTGTGAATTCGGCTTCTCGGGCGGCCGAAACCTTATGCGACGGGGCGACGAACGCGTCGATACGCTCGGTCACCAGCCGATCGTTTCCGATTCCAACCATGAAAGCAGCAGTGTACCACGGACCGGAAGACGTTCGCATCGAAGACGTACCGGCGGACGAGGTCGGCCCTTCGGACGTTCGCATCGACGTCGCGTGGTGCGGTATCTGCGGGACGGACCTCCACGAGTACCTCGGCGGCCCGATCTTCGTCCCGGACGAGCCCCATCCCCGGACCGGGAAGACGCTCCCGCTGACGCTCGGCCACGAGTTCACCGGGAGAATCGCGGAGGTGGGGGCAGACGTATCGCGCCTCTCGGTCGGCGACCGCGTCGTCGTCGAGCCGAACATCCCCTGCGGCGAGTGTTACTACTGCGAGGAGGGGCGGTACAACCTCTGTGAGAACGCCGCGGCCATCGGCCTCCAGACGGACACGGGAGGCTTCGCCGAGAACGCCGTCGTCCCGGAACAGCAGGTCCACGAACTGCCCGCCGAGGTATCGCTGCGAGACGGGGCGCTGGTCGAGCCGCTCGCCGTGGGCCTCCACGCGGTTCGCCGAGCGGACATCAGTCCCGGCGACACCGCCGCCGTCTTCGGGGCCGGCCCGATCGGCCTCACGGTCGTTCACGCGGCGCAGTCGGCGGGTATCAAGCGTCTGTTCGTCTCCGAACCGCAGGCGGTCCGCCGGGAGAAGGCGGCCGAGTTGGGCGCGGACGTGACGATAGACCCGCTCTCGACGGACCCCGTAGAGCGCATCAAAGCGGAGACACCGGGCGGCGTCGACGCCGCCTTCGAGTACGCCGGCGTCGACCCCTCGTTCAACGCGGCCGTAAAGAGTACGCGCCGGGGCGGCACCGTCACCGTGGGTGCCGTCTTCGAGGAGGAGACCTCGACGGACCTCAAGGAGATCGTCACCACCGAGCGGACGGTGCTCGGGAGCCAGACCTACGCGTACCCGCCGCTGTCGTTCCGCTCCGAGTTCGACGCCGTCATCCGGTCGCTCGCGGCCGACGAGGTCGACACCGACGCGTTCGTCTCGGCGACCATCGACCTGGACGACATCGTCGAGGAGGGGTTCGAGGCCATCGGCGACCCGGAGAACGGCCACGTCAAGGTGCTCGTCTCGCCCTGACGGCCCTATCGTTTTTTGTCCGTCTATGTCATCAGCTACCGTATGCCGCGTGCACTCGTCGTCGTAGAACCGGAACCGCGCGTCAGAGAGTTACTGGACGTCGCCAGCGACTTCGCCCGCGGGTCGGGCGCGCAGTTGCTCCTGTTTCACGTCACCGATACGTTTGACGGCAGCGCCGTCCGCGAGCGGATGCGCGAACTCACCGGGATCGATCACAACTATCGGTCCGGTATCGAGGGCGCGGAGGAGTTCGCCGGCGACCTCGGCAGAGAACTGCTCGCTGACGACGTGGACTTCGCCGTCGAGGGCGCGTTCGGCGAGACGGCCCAGCGGATCGTCGCCGCCGTCGAGGAGTTCGACTGCACGCACGTCTTCCTCACCGGCCGTCGGCGGTCGCCGACGGGCAAGGCAGTCTTCGGCGATACAGCACAGGAAGTCCTCCTGAGCGTCGACGTGCCGGTGACGCTCGTGATGGAGTGAAGTGAGACATCAGATAGAGCGGTAATGACTACGCCTGCGCCTCGGTGTCAGAGGCCGTCCGCAGATCGGCGGGCATCTCCCCGGAGACCATCATCTGGACGATGTCCTCTTTGGTCACCGCGTCGGTGTCGACCGTGCCGACGAGGTCGCCACTGTCGAGGATGGTGACGCGGTCGGTGAGTCCGAACACCTCGTCCATGTTGTGCGTGATGAGGAGGACGGTGATGCCCTCGTCGTTGAGCGTCCGGACGAGCTCGCGCACCCGCCGCGCCGAGTCGGCCGACAGCGCGGAGGTCGGCTCGTCCATGATGACGAGGTCGGGGTCGGTGACGAGCGACCGGGCGATGGCGATGGCCTGTCGCTCGCCGCCCGAGAGGAACTCGACGCGGGCCGTCGGGTCGATCTCGAGGTTCAGCCGACTGCGGATGATCTCCTCTGACTGCTCGTTCATCGTGTCCCAGTCGACGACGGAGACGCCGGCGAACTTCTTCATCGGGTTGCGAGCGAGGAACAGGTTCGCCGAGACCGAGAGCGTATCCACGAGCGCGAGGTCCTGATACACCGTCGAGATGCCGTATTTGCGGGCCTCCTTCGGGTTCGAGATGCGGACCCGTTCGCCGCGGATGTACACCTCGCCGGCGTCCGGCTGGTGGACGCCCACGAGGGTCTTGATGAGCGTGGACTTCCCCGACCCGTTGTCGCCGAGCAGCCCCATTATCTCGCCCTCCCGTACTTCCAGGTCGACGCCGTTCAGCGCGACGACGCGGCCGAAGTGCTTCTCGATGCCGCGCATCTCCACGAGGTTATCCGTGCTACCGTCAACCATGAGAATCGTTACACCGTTCGGTCACATAAGCGTTTCCCGCAGCGCGGTCTCGGCCCGCTAGACAGGCCGCTCCGGAGCGGCGAATCAGTCGTCGCCGGCGGCCTCTTCCTCCGCTTCGGCGCTCTCCTCGCCGGGGCGCTCTCCGGCCTCGTAGCCCTCGCCGAGCCCCGGGAGGTGCCACGCGCCGGTCATGATGCCGCCCGTCTCCGTCGAATCGCGCTCGACGACGGCCTCGACCAGCGCCGGACCGTCGTGTTCGACCATCGCTTCGAGCGCCGAATCGAGGTCGTCGGCCTCGAAGACGCGCTCGGCGAACTCGACGCCCATCGACTCGGCCATCCCGACGGCGTCGTAGTCGTGCTCTTCGTCGAACTCCGTCGCAATGACGCGGTCCCAGCCGGACTGGGTGACCTGCAGGTTCCGGATCGAGAGCCACGCGTGGTTGTTGAGCACGAGGACGTTCACGTCGATGTCCTCCTGCACCGCGGCGATGAGCTCCTGATTGCAGTGCAGGAAGCTCCCGTCGCCCTGAACCGAGACGACCTGTCTGTCCGGCGCGGCGAGCTTCGCGCCCATCGACGCGGGCAGCGAGAAGCCCATCGTCGAGAACCCGCCCGCGGAGATGTTCGAGCGCGGTTCGTACACCGGGAACTCGGGGTTCGTGATGTCCTGCGGGTGGCCCGCACCCGACGTGACGATCGCGTCGCGGTCGAGGACTTCGCGCAGGCCGCCCAGCACGCGGGCCATGCTCAGCGGTACCGAGTCGTCGGTATGGCGCTCCTCGATGCGCTCTTCCCAGTCCTCCCAGCGGCGCTGTACTTCCTCGTAGTACTCGTTGTCCTCGGTGCCGACGGGGTCGGTGCGCTCTTCCAGCTCGTCGCGGAGCTGGCGGGCGACGACTTTGGCGTCGCCCTGCACGCCGACCTCGACGGGGTAGTTCTTTCCGATCTCGTGGCTGTCGACGTCGACGTGGACGAGCTTCGTCGGCGGGATCTCGAAGCTCACGCCGGGGTCGAACGACGACGTGTGGAGGTCGGAGAACCGACAGCCCAGCGCGAGGATCACGTCGGCGCTGCTGCAGAGCTCGTTGCCGGCCGTCGTCCCCCACGCGCCCGCGTAGCCGACGAACAGGTCGTGGTCCTCGGGGACGATGCCCTTCCCCTGAAACGTCGGGCTGACCGGCGCTTGCAGGAACTCCGCGAGTTCGCGCACCTCGTCCCACGCCTCGGCGAGCATCGCGCCGCCGCCCGCGACGATGACCGGGCGCTCGGCGTCAATCAGCAGCTCCGTCCCCTCGGAGACCGCTCGCGGGTCGCCGGCCGGCCGATACTGCGCCCGCGAGCGCGTCGGGTCCGGGATGTCCACGTCGGCGACGGCGGCCTGTACGTCCATCGGGATTTCGACGTGGACCGGCGCGGGCCGTCCCGTCACCGCCTCCTGAAACGCCCGGCGAAGCGTCCGGGGCAACTGTTCGACGTCGTGGACCTGGAACGTCTGTTTCGTGATGGGTTCCATCACGTTCGGGAAGTCGCCGGGGCGTTTGCGCTCTATCTCCTGGAGGATGCCCTGTCCGTACTCGTGGGTCTGCGGGCCGCCGGTGAGGACGACCATCGGCACCGAGTCGACGAACGCAGTCGCAACGCCCGTCACCGTGTTCGTCGCACCCGGACCAATTGAGGTGAACACGACCAGCGGATCGCCGCTCACACGGGCGTAGCCGTCCGCGAGGTGTGCCGCTCCCTGCTCGTGACGCGGTTGGACCACGTCCACCGACGAGTCGTTGAACGCGTCGATCATCAGCGTGCTCCCGTGGCCCGGAATGCCGACGATGTACTCGACGCCCTCTCGCTCCAGGTACTCGGCGATGATTTCACTGCCGTTCAGGCGAACCATGGCGAGAGATTCGGCAACTGCGCTCTTATAGGTTGTGGGGTGTTGGCAAGCATCATTCCGGGGCCGAAAAGCGACCGTTCAGGTGGAGAGCAGGCGACGGCGGATCTTCGACTCGGTCGTGTAAAGGTAGATGGCGACCAGCAGGACGAGGCCGTTTATGAACTGGATGGCGTCGCCGCCGACGCCGACCTGCACCAGTCCGACCTGAATCATCGTCAGGAGGAACATCCCGCCGAAGGCGTTCTTGATGTCGCCGCGGCCCCCGTCGAGGCTGATGCCGCCGATGACCGCGCCCGCGAACGCCGGGAACAGGTCGCCTTCGGCGAGACCCGGCGGGGCCGCGCTCAGGTAGCCGGTGTACAGCAGGCCCGCGAGCCCGCTCAGGACGCCCGAGGCGGTGAAGACGATGAGCAGGACGCGCTCGCGCGGGATGCCGGCCTCCTCTGCGGCGTTCTCGTCGCCGCCGACCGCCATGATGGCGAGGCCGATGCGCCGGTAGTTCATGACGAACCAGACGCCGGCGTAGAGCGCGATTATCAGCGGCACCGCTATCGGGATCCCGCCGAATATCCACAGCGAGTCCGCGCCGCCGAGGCCCGGTAGGTCACCGATGAGCGCGCCGCCGACGAACAGATACGACTCCGGAAGGGGCGCGACGGTTATCGTCGAGAGCAGGAAGACGGCCCCGCGGAAGATGATGAAGAAGGCGAGCGTCTGCAGGAACGGGTTGATGCCGAAATAGCCGATGGAGACGCCGTTGACGAGCCCGATCGCGCCGCCGATGAAGAGGATTAGGACGACGCCGACGAGCCCCGGCGTCCCCGGGAACCACGTGTTCAAGAACAGCGCCGTCACCATCGAGGAGAAGCCCGCGATAGAGCCGATAGAGAGGTCGAAGTTCCCGCTGAGTAGGCACAGCGACTCCGCGAGCACGAGCGCTCCCAGCCCCGCGCTCGAATACAGCATGAACTGGATGTTGCTCGCCGAGGTGAACACCTGCGGCATCAGGACGGCGAAGATGGCGAACGTGACGACCACGATGGGCCAGATCATGTTGTCGAGGCCCCAGAGGAGCCACTTCGTTCCCTCGCCGCTCGTCCGGTCCAACCACTCGCTCCAGTCGAGGTCTCGAATGCTCATGTGAATGCGTACTTTCCGGGTTCGTTAGCCGAGGAGGTCACTCGCGTAGTTGCCCCAGAGGTACTCCGCGTCGACGTTCTCCTGCGTGATGGCGACGGTCTTCGGCTGCAGCCACGGGTAGTAGTTCGTGTCGCCCGAGGACCACTGCGTGACCGTCCCCGGCGACCAGTAACTGTTCGACAGCGGCTGAACGCCGTTGTACTCGATGTTCTGGACGGCCACCTCGTTGGGGAGGTTCGCGGAGTCCGCGGCCGTCACCTCGCTGTCGGGTTGCGGGATAGCGGCCTCGCCCGTGTCCAGTTGGTGGATCATGTACTCCATCGAGATGGGCGCGTAGAACGGCATCGGCTGCTGGAGCGTCGTGTGGATGTACCCCTCCCTGATGTTGTCGAGGACGCCCGGGAACCCGTCGATGTTCATGATCGGGATGTAGTTCTCCGTGTCGTCCATCGTGGTGAGCATCCCCATCTGGTCCAAGACGTTGACCGCAGCGAGCGCGCCGCCGCCCCAGACGGCGTAGATGCCGTCGATGTCGCTGTCGCTCTCTAAGAACGCGCTCAGGTTCTGGGTCGCCGCCTGTTGGCTCCAACCCTTGTTGTAGATGACCTGGACGATCTCGACGCCGTCGGCCTCGCTGATGGCCTGCCGGAACCCCTCGCTCCGCCGGACGGCCGACTGGTCGGCTTGGTCGCCCACGAGGTCGACGACACGGCTCCCGCCGTAGGTGTCGTTCAGCGCCTCTACCATCAGCTGGCCGGCGCGGTAGCCGGCGTTGAAACTCCCGAATCCGGTGAACAGTTCGATGGCGTCGGTCGGGGCCGAGGAGTTGGCCGTGTACACCGGCACACCCTGTTCGGCGGCGCGTTCGATGACGCCGACGGCGGCGTCCGAGGAGTACGGACTGATGAGGAGGCCGTCGATGCCGCTGTTCAGCATGCTCCTGACGTTCTGAATCTGTCGCTGGGCCTGCCCGCCGGCCTGTGTGACCTGGATCTCGTGGCCCAGTTCCTGCGCGTACACCTCCCCGATCTTGCGGAATACCTGCAGCCACGGGTTGTTCATGTTCTTGATGGAGAACCCGAATCGGTAGGACTCTCCGCCGCCGCTACCCGTGGTCGAGGTCTCGCCGCCGGTGGTAGCGCCGCCGTCGCCCGTCGCGGTTCCACCGCCGCCGTCACCGCCGTCGCTGCCATCACCACCGTCGCCGCCACAGCCGGCAAGGCCGACTGTGGCGCCGATTCCGACTGCGGTGATATACTTTCGCCGCGAGACGCGTCCGTCACAATGGCTATCGCTTACCATGGGTCTAACACGCATGATTGTTCGCTCACGCGATATAAATATCTTTCTCAAAAGATCGTCGTAGATACGCGAAATGTCCGTCGACCGTCGCGTCAGTAACTCAGACCGTCGTCCACGAACCGTTCTCGTGGCTCTCGACGATAGCGTCCACGACCGTCTGGACGGCGTAGGCGTCGGCGAAGCCCGGCTCGTAACCCTCACCGGCATCGACGGCGGTGAGGAACTCGTAGTTCTCGTGGACGAACGAGTGTTCCCACCCGATGCCGTGACCCGCCGGCCACCACGCGTCCATGTAGGGGTCCGACGGCTCCGTGACGCTGATCCGCTGGAACCCCCGGTCGTCCGCACCGCGGAGTTCGAGCTCGTTGAACCGCTCGACGTCGTATCTGACCGCCCCGTCGGTGCCAATTATCTCGATCGCGTTGGTGTTCTTGTGGCCGGTCGCCACGCGAGACCCCTCGATAACGCCCTGCGCGCCGGACTCGAACCGCAGGAGCGCGCCGTAGGCGTCGTCCGTCGTCACCGGCGTCGGCGTCCCGTCGTCGGGATGGGGCCGCTCCTCGACGAACCGAGAGAGCGTCCCGGCCACTCGCTCGACGTCGCCGACGAGCCACCGGGCGAGGTCGATCGTGTGCGCGCCGACGTCTCCGACGCGGCCGTAGCCCGCCACGTCGGCGTCGTTGCGCCAGATCCACGAATCCTCCGGGTCGGCCTGAAAATCCTGTAAGTACGTCCCGCGGAAATGTCGAATCTCGCCGAGTGCGCCCTCTTCGACCAGCCGTTTCATCAGTGTCACCGCGGGCACGTACCGATAGTTAAAGGCACAGGCGGCCTGCGCGGCCGAGTTCGCTGCGGCAGCGACCATCTCCTCGGCCGCGTCGAGCGTCGACGCCAGCGGCTTCTCACAGAGGACGTGGACGCCCGCTTCGAGCGCCGCGATCGACGGCTCGGGGTGGAGGTCGTTCGGCGTAAGGTTGTAGAGGACGTCCACCTCGTCGATGACGTCTCGCCACTCCGTCGTCGTCCGGTCGAACCCGTACCGCTCCGCCGCCCGGGCCAGCGCGTCTTCGTCGCGACCGGCGATGATCCGCCGGTTCGTCGCCGGCGCGTCCGGGAAGAACATCGGCAGGCGAGCCAACGCGTTCGCGTGGGCCTTCCCCATCAGCCCGTACCCGACGAAGCCGACGTCGTACGTCATCGGTACCGCCTTCCGTCCGCACTCGGCGCGGTCGTCTTCGTTTCGTTCGTCCGTCGAAACCCGGCGCTCCTACCGGAGATCGGTCTGGTCATACGACTCGCACTGCGACGCCCGACGGCAAAAACCTAGTCCGCGCGACGCCGCTCTCGCGACGCTCTTTACGACGGTGCGCGACAGCGGCGGGAGCCGCTCTGTTCGCGACCGACCCTCAACGCTTTTGTAGCCCCATCCCAAATTGCAATGGTAGATAATAACATGCACTGTACGGGCTCGCCGGTGGCATCAGGTCCAGCCGCATCGCTCGCCTCGAGGACGTGATATGGCAGGTATCAAGCGCGCCATCGAAGCGTTCGATCAGCCGCTCGGAACGTGGCTCTCCATCGGGCATCCGACCGTGGCGGAAGCGGCCGCCGGACTCGACGTGGACTTCGTCCTCGTCGACATGGAACACACGGCGATGTGCCCAGAGACCGTCGAGGGGATGGCCCGCGGCGTGGACGCCGCCGGGGGCGACACCGAGACGGTGGTTCGCGTTCCGTGGAACGACCCGGTCAGGCTGAAACGGATCGTCGATATCGGCGTCGCCGGGGTCATGGTTCCGATGATCGACACGGTCGAAGAGGCCCGCGCCCTCGTCCGGGCGCTCCGCTATCCCCCCGACGGGATTCGCGGTATCGCCGGGAGTCGCGCGACCGGCTACGGCCGCAACTTCGAGGAATACGTCCGGACGGCCAACGGCTCTATCCTGACCGTCGCGCAGATAGAGACGCAGCAGGGCCTCGACAACGTCGCGGAAATCGCACGCGTGGACGGCATCGACGCGCTGTTCGTCGGTCCCGCGGACCTCTCGGCGGCCCTCGATCTCTTCGGGGAGTGGCACTCCGAGGAGTTCGACCGCGCCATCGAAGCCGTCGTCCGTGCGGGCAACGCCGCCGACGTCCCCGTCGGCACGCTCACCGTCGACGTCCGGGACATACCCAAGCGGGTCGCACAGGGGTTCGACTTCCTCATCGCCGGAAAGGACGTCTCGTTGCTGATGGATGGGATCGAAACGGCGATCGACGAATACGAAGAGGCCGCTGCCTCGACCGAGTGACGACCGTCGTACGTCGTCGATAGACAACTTGCGGACGGCGGTCGCTCCTCGAACAATCTGCCACGGGGTGCTTCGGATAAACGCGACGTATACCCGTTCGGCATCGCCGAACGAGTAACCCGACCTCGGTAAAGACCGTTCCGAAGTACGACCCGCTTTTCGAGAGTACGGAACTCAGGCCAGTCTGTTCTCTGAGAGTACACGAAGTCGCTTCTTCGACGGTACCAGAGAGCCGTTCGTCACCTACGAACGTTCTCGGTTCCATCTCACAGAATGGGGGGTCGCTGCGCTTTCTCGTCACATTTGGAGAGACTGCAGTCAGATAACGCGCGTACTATTGATATTTTCATCTCTCCCGAAAGCGCGTTCAGTACGGTTCGAGAGGTTTGCCGCTCGATTCTATATAGCGACATAGCATTCATGAGTCCTCTACGAGCCAGACCACAGTCGGAATGAGAACGACAGAATTCGGCGCTATACCCGCAACGAGTAGATATTCGCCTCGTAGACGTCCCGAACCCGGTCACCCCAGTCGTGCGTGTACGTGTCGATGACGTCCTGTGCGACGTCACCCCGGAGGTACTTCACGACCCCGCGGTCGCCGGTGCGGTCGCGCAGGTGCGTAGTGAAGAAGTGTCGAAAGTAATGCGGCGTGACGTTCTCCTCGGCACCGCCGCCGTCTCGATACCAGCCCCGGTCGCGGGCGTGGGTCTCGACGAGGTGATGCACCATATCGGGTGTGAGGCGCGCTCCCCACTCGCCGCTCGTAGAGACGAACAGCGGCGTCGCCGAGGAGCGCGTATCCGGCCGAATCGCCAGCCAGTACCGCAGGACGCGGGCGAGTTCGCCGTCTATCGGTATCGTCGTATCCCGTTTGCGCTTGTTCGAGGCGGTCCGTTCCTCGCCGTTAGAGACCTGCCCGCGAGACGGCGACGCGGAGACGTACAGCGAGTCGGGGCGACCGTCCAGCCCGGCGCGAACGGGCACGTCGGGGCGTGGTCCAGGAGTCTCGAGGTGGACATCCCGAACGTCCAAGTTACACAGTTCGCCGACGCGCATCCCCGTCTTGAGCAGCGTGACGACGACGGCGCGTTCGAGCGGATGGCGAACAGTTGCGACGAACTCTCGCATCGGTGCGACGCCGATCTCGCGGCGCGTCGGGTCCGTGTTGATCGATTCGTCCATCTCCTTGACGACCAGCGCCATCGGGTTCGATTCGAACGTTCCGACCTGTATCATGTAGGCGAAGAAGCGGTGGAGATACGAGGCGTACGTGGCGATCGTGCTCTCGCTCTTCTCGCCGCGGAGCCCGTGGACGTACGCCATGCAGTCCCGGTGTGACGCCTCTGCGACCGGGACCGGTCGACTGCCCTCGGTGAGAAACGCCTCGAAGTCCCGCAGCACTCGCTCGTAGAACGCCCGCGTTCGGTCGCTCTTTCCGTGATAGGTAATGTCGTCGAGGAAATATGCGATCGGGTCTTCTTCGTCCGTAGCGTCGGCGGCATCAGAGCTCATTCGTCCAGGACGTACCCCCCGTGGCGGCCGCTGTATCGAACCCGGCCCGACGACTGGAGTTCCTGGAGCGTCCGGTCGAGACGCTCCTCGATGTCGTCGGTGAGCTCCGCGAGCAGTTCGTCCCAGTCGTGTGGGTCGCCGTCAGCGAGAACAGCCTGGACACGGTCTTTCAACCCGTCAACCCCAGGGGTTGCGTTCGGAGAAGTGGGTTCCTCGGCCGTGGACGGTTCGCTGGTCCCATCAGTCGATCCCGATTCGGCGGGCTCGAAACCGCTACGGCCCGCCTGCACCATCGTTCGGACGAACTCGCTCTGGCTCATGTCGAGTTCGTCGGCGTGTTCGCGCCACAGTTCCTTCTGGTAGGCCGGCACGTACGTCCGAACGGAGGTCCGTTCGTCTCCATCACCGTCTACTGCCATATCCTCCCCCTCTCTGCGTGTCCACTTCAATCTAATCCCATTCGTACGGATAAACACACTTATTTGGGAGTCTAGTACTTCGATAGCCGGCATTCTGTACTCATATACACAAATAAAAGTGTGCACGCCGGGAAGGCAGGGATTTTGATGTGCCCATACTTACGCATCTAAATATTGGCAGCTCCGTTCGAAGTCGAGTCGATCTGTATCGGTTCGTCGCGCTTCCGTCACAGCTCGAGTTCCTTCTCCCCCCTGAAACCCGACCGGTCGTGCTCCGATGGAAGGAGTGAGATGGCTCGACTGTTGTTTAGAGGGCACCTCACAGTGGACTGTAGAGACGCTCGATTAGCGGTCGGATCTTGGGTGAGAATCGGTTTCTATCTCTCGATGGCGAGGTATTGACAGAAGGGGCTGTCGACGACATTCGTGTGGATAGTTCCGATGAACACTCGCTCACCGTAATCGAGTGGTTCACGAGACAGTGGTGTTCAATACGAGTAGCGGGGCCTCTATCTAAGCTCCCGGGGAGACCCGCCAGTCTCATTCTCCCTCTGAACTGTGAGAGGGGTGAGACCCCGATCGCTCAACTACCCGGTTTTAGCCTCCCGCTGTCGGGAGTGAGCCGTAAGCGAAACCGTAGATAGAGCGGTAACTGATAGCTGCTAGCCGCGCCGAGCATAGAACGAACTCGAAACCACGTCGCTACGGGGCGTTGGACCCAAGCGGCGACGCAACACTGCCGGCGGCGGAAGTCCGTAACGAATCCGACGAGACGGCCTCTTATCGCCCGAGAGATAGCACCTCACCCGCGGTTTCAGGGGATCCCATCGTAACGACCCGATGCTGTGGGACGCTGCAGCGCCTATCCGCCTGATCGTATTCGCGTTCCCAGTATTCGCTCTGCATTCGTCGCCGTATACCGGGAGTCGAATCCCTGCGCTGGGTCTCGATACACCGTCGTCTACGCTACCACCGACACTACTGGTTCTCAGTCGCGATCGGGAATACACGGAGCGGGATGCCATCCACAGACGATTATTTCCCACAAGGGATACGGTTCGGTACTGCCCGGCTATCCTCGTGCCTCCCATCGAGACACGTGATCAGTCCCCGACCGGGTAGTGGCGTCTCCGAGAGTCGAATACAGCTTCGAGCGCCGAACGGTGACTTCCAGCCTGTAGCGAGAGTAGCAGTTGTGGCCGTAGGTCTTCGATTACGAGGGGGACACCGTCATGCTCGCGCGAGTTCGTGGTCTCGAATCGCTGCGGGGTGCGCAATCCGAAATCGCTTCCCGTCTCCGAGCGATAGCGCGATGTATGCACTCGGCAGCTCCGGAAACGACCGCGGCGGGGAGGGACGGTATCGATGGCTGACCCCGCTCTCGTCCGCCTCTACATGATCGTCATCGTCCTCGTCGCGATGCTGGTCGGGCTCGTCGGCTCTTTCTATCTCGTCAAGTACCTGATCGGCTATACCTTCGAGTCGTAGTCAGCGGCTGTTCTTTTCCATCGAGACTGCAATAGTGATAGAATAGCAACTAGAATTGATCACACTGGTCTGTCGCGCTACGAACTCGTAAATCGTATAGTGCTATACTAAAACTGCCACGAATTCCTGCTCCTGACAGAGACGGAAAGAGGAGGCTGTCGCGAAGAACGGGTCTCGTCGCGCAATCACTCGCTCTGCTCGTCTTCGGCGGCGTCGGCGACTGTTTCGGCGAGCGTCGTCCGGTCGAAGCACGCGGGGGCGTCGCGTTCAGTCTCGAAGCGGACGACTTCGACGAGCGCCTCGCTCGCGTCGAACTCGTCGTCTAACAGCCGCTCCGCGAGGTCGGCGTAGCCGTCGGCGAGGTCGCGATACGTCTCCATGGCGGCCTGTTTCTCCCGGATGGTCTCCTGTTTCGCCTCGATGGCCTCGACGTCTGCCTCGGGGTCGCGGCCGGCGTCGGGCGAGGCCGGGCCGGTCGGCGATTCGGTCTGCGCTCGGTCGAGTTCCTCGCGAACCGCTGCGGTCTCGGCCTCGACGTCCGCCAGCAGTTCGTCGACGTCCTCGCGCATCGTCTCGATCCGGCCGGCGAGGAGGGCGGCTTGCGTCTGGCAATACTCGACGTAGTCCTCGGGGGTCGGGTCGCCCGTATCGTCGGTGGGCATCGCCGAAGCTACTCGGGGCCGTGGGAAATCGGTTCCGGAGCGGAAAAGCGGAAAATCAGATCGCGCGGCGAGTGGTTACCGGTCGTCGTTCTCGGCCAGCCCCTGCGAGGGACCGCCGGAGAAGACGAACTCGTGTTCGGCCTCTGTCTCGAAGCGGTTCAGGATGTCGCCCAGCGGCTGGGCGTAGCGCTTGAGCTGTTCGGCGCGAGCGGAGACTTCGTTGAGTTCGGCGGCTTGCTCCTCTGCGGCCCCGGCGACGTTCTCGGATTCGGCCATCATGTCTTCGCTGGTGTCCGCGGCCGCCTGTAGCGAGGTCGCCATCGTCCGGAACTGCTCGACGGAACTCCCCAGGTCGACGTCGGGGTTCTCCGCTTCGACCCGCTCCAGGGTCTCGACGAGGTGATCGAGGTCCTCGGAGACGGCCTGCAGGCGCTCCTTCTGGTCGTAGGCGTCGTCGGAGATCATCTGGACGGACGCCGCGACCTGTTCGGACGCGTCCCGAACCGACTCGGCGCTCGTGAGCACCACGTCACCGGACTCCGCGACTTCGTCGGCGAAGCTCTTGAGCTGGCCGAGCGTCTTCTCCAGTTCGGCGATCATCCCGTTGAACTCGCCCGCGATGCGGTCCATCGACTCGTTCTCGCCGTCGGTGTCCATCCGCTCGGTGAGGGTGCCGGCGGCGGCGGCCTCCATCACGTCGGAGAACTCCTCGGCTTTCTCCTGGAGGTAGTTGTTCATCTCCATCGCCTCGGCGCGGGACACCTCGGCCTCCTTCCGGGCGCGTTCGGCGTCGTCTATCTGCTGTTTGAGCGCGTCACGCATGTCACCGAACCCGGCGTAGAGCCGACCGACGTTGTCGATGCGATTGGTGGAGATGTCCACGTCTAAGTTCCCCTGACGCATCTGCTCGGTCTTGCGCGTGAGGCGGTCGATCGACGTCGCCGTGTTGTACCCCAGCGCGGCCCCGACGCCGCCGATGAGCAGTACCATCAGCGCCGTGCCGACGAGGCCGTACAGCTGGACGTTCTCGACGAATCCGAAGACGGCCGAGTACGGCGCGTGGACGAGCACGACCCAGTCGGTCCCCGCTATCGGCGAGTAACCGACGGTGTACCGCTCGTCGAGGACGGAACCGGCCGGCATGGCGGCGACGACACCGGCCTCTCGGTCGCCACCGCGCAACTCGTTGGCCGCGCGAATCGGCTGGAGCGCGCCGTCGCTCTCGGCGTACGGCCGCAGCGTGTCCTCGCCGATGGCGCTGTTCTCGCCCGTCGGCTCGTCGAACATCACGACGCTAGACGCGTTGACCACCTGCGTGAACCCGCCCGCCGCCCGTTCGGACCCTCGGAGGGACTCGGTGATCCCCGAAAGCGAGTACTCGATGACGATGTAGCGGTTCTGCGTCGCGTCGACGGGACTCATGAACCCGACGACCGGACCGGTCTGGGTCCGGTAGACGTCGGAGTTGACAACTTCGCCCGCGCGGTCGAACTCCGGCCCGTCGGTCCAGCCGCGACGCACGTCCGAGACGTTCGTGCCGGCGCTCAGCGACGTGCTGGCGACGATAGACGTCCCGGTGATACGGCGTTCCACGAGGTGGACGTCCGCCACGTCGGCCGACAGCCCCGCCTCCCGGTTCCGGAGCTCCGCCCGGAGATCCTCAGTGTCGTCGGCGGCCCAGACGCCGCTAGAGGAGACGAACTGTGCGGACAGGCGGTTTCGTTCGAACCACTGCTCGATGATGTCGCCCTCCTGTTGAGCGATCCCCTGGTACTCGTCGGTCACCTGCGTCTCGGTGTAGGTCTGAATCTGTCCCGTGGCGAACAGCCCGATCGCGCCCACCGACAGCGCCATGACCATCAGCACGATAGCGAACTTCAGTGCGAAGTTCCGACGAATCGCGTCCGGGACGACCGTCGCCACGAGGCCGCCGTTGGTGTCGTCGATTCCCGATTCCCCTGCCGAAGTCGTGTCCTGTGAGCTCATAGTCAGTTACCGTCCAGCGAACACTCCGCCGCCGGGCCTTCGCTACACGGGTACATCGCGTCCCGCGTCGTGTTTATCAGATTGTAGTACCGTCCGAACGCCTGCTGGTCGCCGGGCCGTCCGCGGACGACCGGCACCGGTCGCATGGACTGGTGGTCGCACGCCCGTAGCGTCTCCGACCCGATTCCGGCCCCGTACTCCAGTCCCTCCAGCGCGGAGATGACCGCGTTCGGGTCGAACGTCCCCGCCTTCTGGGCCGCGTAGGCGTACTGTAACGTCTGCGTGTACGCGACGTGAGCCGGCCCCGACGGGATCGACGACGACGCCGACCCCGTTCCGCCGCTGTACTCGCTGCTGAACGCCGACCGGAACTCCTCCGAGAGGGGCGTCTCGATGGAGGGGTCCCACTCGATGGTTCCGATGACGCCCTCGATCGCTCCGCCCGCGGTCTGTGCGACGGCTCGCGTGTACAGCGGAATCACGATATTCTCCTCGGGGAACGCCTCGCGGATCGCTCGCACGGCGTTCGCGGCGTCGAGACCGCGGAGGTTGAGGATCAGTACGTCCTCGCTCGCGTTCTCGATGTCGGAGACGTACTGGCTGAAGTCCCGCGTGCCGAGTTGAGCGCTCAGCGTTCCCACGGGCGTCCAGCCGGCGTCCGTCAGCGACCGCTTCATCAGGTCCCTCTGGGCGCTCCCCCAGTCGTCCTGTGAGTATATCTGGAAGAAGTCGACGTCTTCGCCGTACTCGTCGACGAGAACGGGCTTCAGCGCCCTCGCCGTCATGTAGCCGTTGAACAGCTCGCGGAACGTGAACCGGTTGCAGGAGGCCCCGGTCAGCGTATCGATGTGCGTCATCGTCGCCATGAAGATGACCTCCTTCTCGGCGGCCAGTCGTTGGTGCGCGAGACCGGTGTCGCTGGTGGACCCCCCCGAGAGCATGATGACGTCGTCGTTCTCTATCATCGAATTCGCGGAGGCGCGAGCGGTGTCGGGGTCGCTCTCCGTGTCGCCGACCACCGGCTCGACGGTCTTGCCGAGCAACCCGTCGCCGGTCAGTTGGCCGGAGTACTGCGTATCGACCCACCCCCCTCCCTCGTTGATGTGTTTCACCGCGAGGCGATGCCCGCGGAGTTCCTCCTCGCCGGTCGTCGAGAACGGTCCCGACCGCGCGACGTTGAAGCCGAACGCGACGGTCTCCCCGGTCACGGGGTAGTTACCGATGCGCTCTGCGGTGGGTGTGCCGCCACCGCCGCCGTTGCCTCCGCCACAGCCGGCCAGCCCGGCGACGCCGGACACCCCCGCCGCTCGGATAAATCGCCTTCGAGAAAGGGGCTTCCCGCCACTCACTTGCCTACGACCCATAGACACTTGTGTAAAATAGTGGTACAAAAGCCTTTGGAGAATATCAATAGTTAGAGACCAAATTAGGAGGTATTGGTGTAGATATTACGGCACAGTTACACCGGAAGCGAGCGGGCAGTCGTCTCTCGTGGATTTATACCGGGCCGACTACGAGAGAGGCATATGACAGACCTGGTCACGTTCGGCGAAACGATGCTCCGGCTCTCGCCGCCGGACGAGGAACGGTTAGAGACCGCCGATCAGTACAACGTCCGGGCGGCCGGGGCCGAGTCGAACGTCGCCGTCGCCGCACAGCGACTGGGCCTCGACGCCGTCTGGACCTCGAAGCTCCCGGATTCGCCGGTCGGCCGGCGCGTCGTCGGGGAACTCCGCAACCACGGCGTCACGACCGATATCTCGTGGGACGACTCCGAGGAGAGCAGACAGGGGACGTACTACCTCGAACAGGGCCGGCCGCCGCGGGGTAACGAAGTGATTTACGACCGCGCGAACGCGAGCGTGACCACCGCGCGAACGGCCGAACTACCGACCGAGACGATAGAGGCTGCCACCGGCTTCCACACGACCGGTATCACGCCCGCGCTCTCGGAGACGCTCGAATCCACCACCGCCGACCTCCTCTCGCTGGCGGGGAACGCGGACACCGTGACGAGTTTCGACCTGAACTACCGGTCGAAGCTCTGGGAGCCCGAAGAGGCGAAGGCCGTCCTCACTGATCTCTTTCCCGACGTGGACGTCCTCGTCGTCGCCCGTCGGGACGCTGAACTCGTCTTGGAGCGCCACGGCGATGCCGAGGCGGTCGCTCGCGGGCTGGCCGACGACTACGGCTTCGACGTGACGCTCGTCACCCGCGGCGCGGAGGGCGCCCTCGCCGTCGCGGACGGGAACGTCTACGAGCAGCCGACTTACGAGGCGTCGAACGCCTATCCCGTCGGGACGGGCGATTCCTTCGTCGGCGGCTTCCTCTCGCAGTACCTCGCGGGCGAGTCCGTCCCCGACGCGCTCGAGTGGGGCGCGGCGACGGCGGCGCTCAAGCGCTCGGTCCCCGGCGACATCGCCGTCGTCTCGCCGGACGAGGTCCGGGAAGTCATCGCGGGCGACACGCGCGCTATCTCCCGGTAACTCGATAGCGAAGAAGTTCTTCGCTATCCGCCAACCTTCTTATCCCCTCCCTCGCTAGCAACTCCTATGAACCACCGAAACGCACGCTCACTGCCGTTTTTCTCGGGTGACTGTACCGATGCGTAACGCGAAAATCGTCTGTACGTTGGGTCCCGCGAGCGAATCCGTCGACGAGATAGCGTCGCTCGCCGAGGCCGGAATGTCCGTCGCCCGGCTCAACGCCAGCCACGGGTCCCCCGAGCACCGCCGGGAGATGATCGACCGCATCCGCGAGGTCGACGACGCCGTCGACTCGCCCGTCGCGGCGATGCTGGACATGCCCGGCCCGGAGGTCCGGACCGCGCCGGTCCGAGAGCCCATCGAACTCGTCGAGGAGACGACGGTCCGCTTCGTCGTCGGCGACGAGGCGACCCCCGAGGAGATCGGCCTCTCGCAGTCGATCACCAACGTCGAACCCGGCGACCGCGTCCTCTTAGACGACGGCCGCATCGAGACCACCGTCGAGCGCGTCGAGGGCGACGCGGTCTTCGCACACGTCGAGAACGGCGGCGAACTCGGCGCGCGGAAGGGCGTCAACGTCCCCGGCGTCGAACTGGACCTGCCGACCATCACCAAGAACGACGAGCGGGAACTCGACGTGGCCGCCGAGAAGGAACCGGACTTCGTTGCCGCCTCGTTCGTCCGCGACGGCGAGGACATCTACGAGATCAGCCAGGCGATGGAGGAACGCGGCATCGACATCCCCATCATCGCGAAGATCGAGCGCTCGGGAGCCGTCGAGAACCTCGATTCGATCATCGAGGCCGCCTACGGCGTCATGGTCGCTCGCGGCGACCTCGGCGTCGAGTGCCCCCTCGAAGACGTCCCCATCATCCAGAAGCGCATCATCCGCAAGTGCCACCAGGCGGGGGTCCCGGTCATCACCGCCACAGAGATGCTGGACTCGATGGTCCACTCCCGGCGACCGACCCGCGCGGAGGCCTCCGACGTGGCCAACGCCGTCCTCGACGGGACGGACGCCGTGATGCTCTCGGGCGAGACGGCCATCGGCGACCACCCCGCGCGCGTGGTCGAGACGATGGACCGCATCGTCCGCGACGTCGAGGAGAGCGACGAGTACGCCGAGTCGCGCGAACAGCGCGTCCCGACCGCCGGTGAGACGCGGACCGACGCGCTGGCCCGGTCGGCCCGCTTCCTCGCCCGTGACATCGGCGCGTCCGCGGTCGTCGCCGCCTCCGAGTCCGGTTACACCGCGCTCAAGGCCGCGAAGTACCGCCCGTCGATCCCGATCGTCGCCTCGACGCCCAACGAGCGGGTGCGGCGCAAACTCGCGCTCTCGTGGGGCATCACGCCGGTGACGACGAAATACACCAACGAGGGTGCCGACGCCATCATCCAGACCTCCGTGCAGGCGGCCCTCGACACCGAGGCCGCCGAGGGCGGCGACACGGTCGTCGTCCTCTCGGGGATGATGACGGAACTGGACGGGATGAACACGGCGAACATGCTGAAGGTCCACGTCGCCGCCGAGACGCTGGTCAGCGGCCGGTCGGTCGTCTCCGGCCTGGTGACCGGCCCGGTGTATCACGTCGAGGACGGCGACCTCACGGACGCCCCCGACGGCGCGATCCTCTCGATCCCCGAGGGGTTCGACGGGGAGTTCACGGGCGATACGAGCCGCGTCGGCGGCGTCGTCGACGCCCACGAGGGGATCACGAGCTACGCCGCCATCGTCGCTCGGGAGCTCTCCATCCCGATGGTATCCGACGCCCGCCTCCCCGCCGACGTCGAGGACGGCGCGGTCATCACCCTCGACGCCGAACGCGGCGTCGTCTACGAGGAAGCCGTCGGTCGAGAACGCCTGGACGACGCGCGATAGCACGGGCGGGACGAATATGTGCAATTAAGTACCGCAAGAGCGACTTCCCCAGCAACATGGGCACATACGCTGGGGTCGACCTCGGTGCGACGCACATCCGGGCCATCATCGGCGACGAGTCCGGAACGCCGATATCGTCGTACAAGACGGAAACGCCGCGCGGACCGAACGGGATCGCCGTCACCGAGGCGGTCCTCGACGCGCTGCGCGAGGCCTGTGCGGCGGCCGACATCGAGCCCACCGACGTCGTCGCGGCCGGGATCGGCTCGTTCGGCCCGCTCGACCTCGCGGAGGGCATCGTCGAGAACCCGGCGAACCTCCCCGACACCATCGACCGCATCCCGCTCACCGGTCCCGTCGAGAACCTGCTCGGCACGTCCAAGGTGTATCTCCACAACGACGCCAACGCGGGCGCTATCGGCGAGCGCTTCTACGCCGACCGCAACCCCGACGACATGATCTACCTGACTATCTCCTCGGGCGTCGGCGCGGGCGTCGTCGTCGACGGCAACGTCCTCAGCGGGTGGGACGGCAACGCCGGCGAGGTCGGCCACCTCACCATCGACCCGCACGGGTTCATGACCTGTGGCTGCGGCCACGACGGGCACTGGGAGGCGTACTGCTCGGGCGAGAACATCCCCCGCTACGCCACGCGTCTCCACCGCGAGGACCCCGTCGAGACGGCGCTCCCCCTCGACACCGAGGGGTTCAGCGCCGCCGACGTCTTCGAGTACGCCGGCGAGGACGACTTCGCCTCGCACGTCTTAGAGCAGGTCTGTCACTGGAACGCCATTGGCGTCGCCAACATGGTCCACTCCTACGCGCCGCTGGTCATCTACGTCGGCGGTGCCGTCGCGATGAACAATCCCGAGCAGGTGTTAGACCCCATCCGGAACCGCTTAGACGACATGGTGATGTCGAACATCCCCGACATCCAGCTGACCAACCTCGGCGACGACGTCGGCGTCCGCGGGGCGCTCGCGTCGGCGCTCACCGCCGGGACCGGCGACCCGGCGAAGGGCGTCTAGCTCACTGTCGAAGGTCGTACAGCCGGCGAAACGCCGTCGGCGGGAACCGGGGGACGACCCGACTGGGCGGTCGGCCCTGCTCGTGTCGCGCCTCCGATTGGACCCGCTCGACGACGCCCGCCTCGGCCATCTCGTAGAGGAACCGTTTGACGGTGCCCTCCGAGAGGTCTACCGACGACGACTCGCTGATTGCGGCGGTGGTCGCCGTCACCGAGGACCGGTCTTCCGGACTGACGTCGACGAGCGCCCGCAGTACCGCCTGTCTGTTCGCCGGAAGCCCGAGGACGATGCCCAGTGAGATACAGGGCCGGGGCATCTCGTCGATCGCCCGCTCGACGTCCGCTTCGGTGAGCCGCGCGCGTCCGGCCTCGCTCGCGTGGTCGGTCGCGACGAACAACACCGTGAGGGCGTCGTGGGCGTCGCCCTCGGCCCACTCGGCGATCGACCGGGCGAGGCCGTGGTCGAGGGCCTGCTGTGCGAGGCCGAGCGACGCCCGCGTCATCAGGACGTCGACCAGCATCTGTCGCTGATAGCGGTCGACGTGTATCGACGCCGCCGTGTAGCCGGTGAGGCCTGTCGCCTCGGGGTCGTCCCGGCCGATAGCCAGCCAGCTGACGTTACTCGGCAGGCCGGCGAGGCGGTCGACGAGGTCCCCCTCGTCGATGCTCCGGGGTTCGCCGACGTGGTCCACCGCGATCACCACCCCGGCCCGCGACCCGGCCAGCCGGTCGTCGAGCCGACTGCGGAGCCTGTCGGTCCCGATACCGTGTTCGGGCACCGATTCGTCGACGAGGGCGTCCAGCACCGCGTGGTAGAACGCGAACTCGCTTGCGGTCCGTCGGGCGTCGACGTAGACGAACGCCGGCGACGTCGGCGTCTGTGCGCGCGTGCTGGTCTGAATGACCGCGCGCGTTTCCGACGGCAGGCGGTCGAGGTGGGAGAACAGCGCCGTGACGACGGCGGACTTTCCCGATCCGGCGGGACCGTACACGTACGCGTTCGGCGGGAGGTTCCCGTCGAAGACCGGGTCGAGGTGGTCGAGCAGGCGCTCGAGGACCGGGCCGCGGTCGGCCGGTTCGTCGATGTGTGCGACGGGCGAGAGGGACTCGTAGTCCCGTATCAGACGCGGGTGCCCGTTTCGGCGCTGTCGTCGCTTGATCCTCGCTTCGATGTCCATAGATTGGCTGAGTCGTGAGTACCGCTAGTCCGAAGTAGTGAGTTAAAAGCCGTACGAACCGCTTACGGCAGCGGAATCCACACGGAGGTGGGGAAGACGCCGACTATCGCCAGGATCGCGATGACGAACGTCGCGACCACGATCGCCGCCGCCGGCGGGTCGAAGTGGGTGTCGGAGTGAGCGTAGAAGGTGCGCTGGACGACTTCGCCCGCGAGCGCGCCGATGACGCCGAACGCCGCGGCTACGACGAGCGTCACGGGTTCGCCCATACCGAGGGGCATGACGGCTAGCGCGGCCGTGCTGGCCGGGAGCGTCATGTGGTGTGTCACCGGGATCTTCTCGACGCCGAGGTTCAGGAACGTCAGCAGCGCCGCGGAGATACCGAACGCGAGGAAGGCGCTGTTCGTGATGATCGCGGTCCACCCGGCGAGGATGCCGGTCACGCTTCCTATCATGAGCACGCCCGCCCACTTATACTGGTGCGGGAGCCACGGCTCGACTGCGGGGCGCTGAGCGGCGTATCCGCCGTCGGTCGCGACCTCCTCGCCCTCGACTTGCTCCATCCGCATCTTCCCGCCTTCGAAGGGCGTCATGTCGAAGACGCCGCTGCCGCGCACCTTGCCGATGAGGGGATACCCGAAGGCGAGTCGGTGGACGACGGCAGAGAGGACGACGCCCATCGCGATCGGGTCCCACGGGAGCGCGAGTCCGCCGGAGATTCGCGCGACGAGCATTCCGAAGATGCCGAACGCGCCGCCGACGGCGAGGATGTCCGGTCGGGTCCCGAGCGCGTAGGCGATGTCCTTCGCGGGGTGGTAGTCACCGTCCGCCGGGTCGGGCATCCCGTCGTTCTTCGCGGCGTAGGCGGCCGCGGCCGCGCCGCCGGCGAAGGCGACGTGCGGGCCGAACACCGGTCCGAACGCGACGCTGCCGGTGATGCCGACGGCGATGTCACCGGCGGGGATATCACCGACCGAACCCAGTTCGGCCGTGAGGATGTTCACCGCCTCGCCGGCGATGACCATGAACCCCGTGAAACAGAACGCCGGGAGCGCGCCGAGCGCAGCCCCGAACGCACCGCCCGCGAAGGCGGCGAGCAGGAGGGCGACGAACCGCGACACCTCGACGCCGATGACCGGAATCTGGAGGAGTAGCTCACCAGACATCGGTCACTCCTCCCGTGCCCAGTCGAGCGAGCGCTCGACGGCGTCGTCCCAGCGCCCGTACATCCTGTCGGCCTCCTCGGCGTCCATCTCGGCGCTGAACTCGCGGTCGATCTGCCAGTTGTCCCGAAGTTCGTCCACGGTCTCCCAGTAGCCGACGGCTAACCCGGCGGCGTAGGCCGATCCGAGCGCGGTCGTCTCGTCGACTTCGGGCCGGGCGATGTCCGTCTGGATGATGTCGGACTGGAGCTGGCAGAGGAAGTTGTTCTTGACCGCCCCGCCGTCCACGCGCAGCGACGTCATCTCGACGCCGGAGTCGGCCTCCATGGCCTCGGCGACGTCGCGGGTCTGGTAGGCGATGGACTCCAGGGTCGCCCGCACGATGTGTTCCTTGCGGGTCCCGCGAGTCATCCCCACTATCGTCCCGCGTGCGCGTCCGTCCCAGTGCGGCGCACCGAGACCGGTAAAGGCCGGGACCATGTAGACGCCGTCCGTCGAGTCGACCGAACGAGCGAGTTCGGCCGTCTGCGCGGCGTTGTTGATCAGGTCCACGTCTTCGAGCCACTCGATGGCCGCGCCCGTGATGAAGATGGACCCTTCGAGGGCATATTGGACCGGCTCGCCGGACATCTGGAAGCCGATCGTCGTCAGCAGTCCGTGCTCGGACTCGACGGCCTCGTTACCGGTGTTCATCAGGTAGAACGACCCGGTGCCGTAGGTGTTCTTCGCGTCGCCCTCGTCGAAACAGGTCTGGCCGAACAGCGCGGCCTGCTGGTCGCCGAGCGCGCCGGCGACGGGGATCTCCTCGCCGAGGAAGCCGTCGGGGTCGGTGTGGCCGTAGTACTCCTCGTCCGAGGAGGGTCGTACTTCGGGGAGCATCGATTCGTCGACGCCGAACTCCTCGAGAAGGTCCTCGTCCCACTCCATCTCCCGGATGTCGTAGAGCATCGTCCGGGAGGCGTTGGTGACGTCGGTGATGTGGTTGCCCGTGAGGTTGTAGATGAGCCAGGCGTCGATGGTGCCCATCATGAGCTCGCCGGCCTCGGCGCGGTCGCGGAGACTCTCGCCGCGGGCGCTCTGCATCTTCAGCGGTTCGGCGTTATCGAGGATCCACTCGGTCTTCGTCGCCGAGAAGTACGCGTCCGCCTCTAACCCCGTCTTCTCTCGGATCTCGTCGACTTTTCCGGCCTCTTGCAGTTCCTCGACGCGGTCGGTGGTCCGGCGATCCTGCCAGACTAAGGCGTTGTGGACGGGCTTGCCGGTCTCTCTATCCCAGACGACGGTGGTCTCGCGCTGATTGGTGATGCCCAGCGCTTCGAGTTGGCTCGCCTCGATGCCGCCGTCTTCGAGTCCCTGCCGGACGACATCCTGCGTATTCTCCCAGATTTCGAGGGGGTCGTGTTCGACCCAGCCGGGCTCGGGGTAGATCTGCTCGTGTTTCTCGTAGGCGTTGGCGACGACCTGTCCGCTGTGGTCGAACACCATGAACCGCGTGCCTGTCGTTCCCTGATCGATCGACGCGACGTACGTGTCTGACATTCGTGTGTACTCCGTCGGGCAGACCTTATTTACCAGAGGCCTTGCCTTGCTGGTAAACAATATGGTGAATCATTATAAAGATTACTGCTAACTGCCGGCTACGCATAAAATATTCGTGACGAGCAGTCGTTTTCTCACTTTCCGAGCGAAGGTAGTAACTCACGAAGGTAATATCTCGTGGCACAGGCTCCAGAGGCGAACTACAGGCGGAGATCGGCTCGTCGTCGACCTTCGAATCGTCGGTCCGACCGTCGATTGGGTCCCGAACGTCTATGCGGGCGACCCGGTAATTTCACGCAGTCGAGAGACGCTGGCTTCTTCCAAGCACTGAACATCGGACCGTACTTTCCGAACGGCACGTTCGAAGAGAGTGAGCGGCGTCTACGGCGGATCGCGGTACCGATGAAGATCCCCGTCAGTTATCGGCGATAGGAAATCGGTAGTAACGAATCTCCGCCCGTGTCGACGAGCGGCTCCGAATCGAGATAGCCTCGTACTGCGCCGTTTCGTGTCCTCTGACTCCGCTTCATGTCATCCCGATCGTTTTCGTGATATCTGTGAACGCACCTCTCTATCACGACCGTCGACGACGAAATAGTCACGATTACCGATGAAATTTACTGTAGGGAGGGGGTTCAACGGTAAAATAAAGTGCGTGCGAATCGAAGGCCGACTATAGCAGATGGGATCGACACCACACATCGCCGTCATCGGCGGCGGCTCGACCGGCGTGGGCATCGCCCGCGACCTCGCCATGCGCGGTCTCGACGTGACGCTCGTCGAGCAGGGCAACCTCACGCACGGCACGACCGGGCGGATGCACGGCCTCCTCCACAGCGGCGGTCGCTACGCCGTCTCGGACCAGGCCAGCGCGACCGAGTGCATAGAGGAGAACCGCGTCCTCCGTGACATCGCCAGTCACTGCGTGGAGATGACCGGCGGGATGTTCGTCAAGCGACCCGAGGACAGCGAGGAGTACTTTCAGGAGAAACTGTCGGGCTGTGAGGAATGTGGCATTCCGGCGAAAGTCGTCTCCCGCGAGGAGGCGCGTTCGATGGAGCCGCATCTGGCGAAGGACATCGAGAAGGCCATCGTGGTCCCAGACGGAGCCATCGATCCGTTCCGTCTGGTCGTGGCCAACGCCGGCAGCGCACAGGAACACGGCGCGCGCATCGAGACCCACTCGAAGGTGACGGACCTCCTCGTAGAGGGCGGCGAGGTCGTCGGCCTCGAAGTCGAACACACCTCCGGGCCGGGCACGCGGGTCCACGGGAAGGAAGGCGGCAAAGAGGAGATTCGAGCCGACTACGTCGTCAACGCGACGGGCGCGTGGGCCGGCCGAATCGGCGACATGGCCGGCGTCGACATCGCGGTCCGCCCCTCGAAGGGCGTCATGACGATCATGAACGTCCGACAGGTCGATACGGTCATCAACCGCTGTCGGCCCAAGGGCGACGCCGACATCGTCGTCCCCCACGAGACGACCGCCATCCTCGGTACCACCGACGAGGAGGTCGAGGACCCCGAGGACTACCCCGAAGAGCAGTGGGAGGTCGACCTGATGATCGAGACGCTGTCGGAGCTCGTTCCGATGCTCGAAGAGGCCCGAACTATCCGGTCGTTCTGGGGCGTCCGGCCGCTGTATGAACCGCCGGACGTGGGCAGCACGGACCCGACCGACATCACGCGCGATTTCTTCCTCTTGGACCACGACGAGCGCGACGACCTGCCGGGCATGACCAGCATCGTCGGCGGGAAGTTCACCACCTACCGGATGATGGGCGAGCAGATATCCGACCACGTCTGCGGGAAGTTCGGCATCGACGCCGACTGTCGCACCGCCGAGGAGCCGCTGCCCGGCAGCGAGGACTTCTCGGTCTTGCGCGACTACATGGACGAGTTCGGTCTCCGTTCGCCCATCGGTCGCCGGAGCGTCGAACGCCTCGGTTCGCGGGCCGACGAGGTGCTCAAGACCGACAGCCCGAATCCCACCGTCTGTGAGTGCGAGGGCGTCACTCGCGCCGAGATTCAGGACGCCATCGGGCAGTCGGGGTCGGACCTGAACGCCGTCCGCATCCGCACCCGCGCGTCGATGGGGAACTGCCAGGGGGGCATCTGCTGTCACCGGATGGCGAGCGAGCTCCACCCCGAGTACGAGGAGGGGGTCGTCCGACGGGCGTGGGACGAACTGCTCCAGGAGCGCTGGAAGGGTCAGCGCCACGCGCTGTGGGGCCAGCAGCTCTCCCAAGCGATGTTGAACTACGCCCTGCACGCGACGACGCAGAACCGCGACCACGACCCAGCCGGAGGCGATCCGGTCGACTTCGCCGCCTTCGATACGGGCGTCGACCACGGCGACGCCGCGGGCGCGGCGAACGTCGCCGCCGACGGAGGACGGAATGGCGATTGAGTCGGAGGTGCTGGTCGTCGGCGGCGGACTCGCGGGACTGACGAGCGCGCTCGCCACCGCCCGCGAGGGCGCGGACGTGCGCCTGCTCTCCTACAAGCAGAGCACGCTCCGGCAGGCCTCCGGGCTGGTCGATCTGCTCGGCTACACGCCCGACGGCGAGGGACCGCTGACCGACCCGTACGCGGCGATGACGGACCTGCCGGACTCGCATCCCTACAGCACCGTCGGCGTCGAGACGGTTCGCGAGGCGATGGCGCTGTTCGACGACGTGACCGATTACGAGGGGGGACACACCGACACCAACGCGCTCCTGCCGACCCACGGCGGGACCGTCAAACCGACCGCCCGATACCCACGGAGCGCGGCGGCGGGACTGGCGAGCGACGACCGGGACGCGCTGCTGGTCGGCATCGAGTCGATGACCGATTTCGACGCGCCTCACGTCGCCTCGCACCTCGAAGCGGCGGGCGTCCCCTTCGACGTGCGCGGGGAGACGATTCAGTTCCCGGGCGACCTGCGCGCCGACGCGAAGGTGACGCGATACGCGAAACTGCTCGATACCGACAGCGAGGTGGCGGTCCGCGGCCGGAAGCGACCGGCCCGCGAAGCGCTCGCCCAGCGAGTGAACCCGCTCATCGAGGACGAGGAGCGCGTCGGCTTCCCGGCGGTCCTCGGTGACGACCACCCCGCCGCGATCCGGGCGGCGCTGAGCGAGCAGATGGGCGTCGACGTCTTCGAGGTGCCGATGGGACCGCCGTCGCTGCCCGGTCTCCGCCTCGAAGACCGGCTTTTCGCGGCTCTCGACGAAGCCGGTGCGAGCATCGAGACCGGGAATCCGGTCGTCTCCTACGAGGGCGACGAGCACGTAGAGCGCGTCTTCGTCGAGAAGAACGGCGCGGAGATCCCCTACGCGGCCGAGCAGTTCGTCCTCGCTACCGGCGGCCTCGTCGGGAAGGGCATCGAATCCGACCGCGAGGGCGTCAGCGAACCGATATTCGACTGTCACGTTCCCCACCCGGCCGACCGCTACGACTGGTTCGACACCGAGGTGTTCGGCGACCACCCCTTCGCCGGGTTCGGCGTCGAGACGGACGGGCGGATGCAGCCGCTCTCGGCCGACGGCGACGTGGAGTTCGAGAACGTCCGAGCCGCCGGGAGCGTGCTGGGCGGCTACGACTTCGCGGCGGAGAAGTCCGGCGGCGGCGTCTCGATTGCGACCGGCTACGCGGCGGGCACGAACGCCGTGGAGGAACTACGATGAGCGACGCAGAATCCCCAGACTTCGACCCAGTTGCACCGAACACGGGCGAGGACTTCGAGCCGACCGAAGTGTTCCCCGAGAGCGACGACTTCGACCTGCGGCCGGGCGCGGACGCCTGTTACAAGTGCTCGATCTGCGATACGAACTGCCCGGTCGCGGAGGTGGACGACGACTTCCCCGGCCCGAAGTTCCAGGGCCCCGAGCAGTGGCGACTCAAGCAGACCGACGACGGCTACGATATCGACGACTCGGTGATGGACTGCTCGAACTGCATGCGCTGTGACAACGCCTGTCCGTCGGGCGTCCCGCTCTCGCAGATGCACAACACCGCCCGCGGGGAGTACGTCAGCGAGCAGATGGACAAGTTCTCCGTGGAGTACGTCCGCAACCGGATCCTCGCCAACTACCGGACCTCGGCGTGGTTCGCGAGCAAGGCCCCGAAGGTGGCGAACTTCGCCATGAACTTCGGTCCCGCCCGCTGGGTCATGGAGAAGACGATGGGCATCACCAGCGAGCGCGACTTCCCCGAGTTCGCACAGCAGACATTCCGCGAGTGGTGGGCCGACCGCGGCGGCGCGGACGCCTCGCGGCGGAACGCCCGGCGCGCCCGCGAGCGGCTGGGCGACCCCGCGGACGCCGAGAAGAAGGTGGCGTACTTCCACGGCTGTTACTCGAATTACAACACGCCCGAGGTCGGCAAGGCGATGGTCCGCGTCTACGAGCACTTCGGCTACGAGGTCGTCGCGCCCGAACAGAAGTGTTCGGGGACGCCGATGTTCGCGAACGGGATGCTGGACGACGCCCGCCGCCACGCCGAGGTCAACGTCTCCTCGATGGCCGACCTCGTCGAGGAGGGCTACGACGCCATCGCCTCGTGTACCTCCTGTTCGATGGCGCTCCGACAGGAGTACCCCGAGCTGTTCGACATCGACGGCATCGAGGAGGTGGCCGCGAACACCTTCGAGGCCGTCGAGTACCTCCGCATCCACGAGGACCTCCGCGGTGAGGTAGAGTCGGCCGACGTCTCCGGCGACCTCGCCCGCGAGTTCGCCTACCACGCCCCCTGTCACGCCCGCAACCAGGGGCTGGACCGACAGGCCGTCGAGCTGTTCCGCGACTTAGAGGGCGTCGGCGTCGAGGACGTCGGCGAGTCCTGTTCGGGCATCTCCGGCACCTACGGCTGGAAGGAGGAGAAGTACGAGAAGTCCATGGAGATCGGCGACGAGATGTTCGACCACATGGAAGACGCCGAGGGGACGACCGGCATGACCGAGTGTCCGACGTGTGCGATGCAGATGGAGCACGGCAGCGGCTACGAGATCCGGCATCCGCTGGAGCTGCTGGAGTCGGCGCTGGTGGCCTAGCGCGAAAGCGAGAAGACGATTTTTTCGGGAATTACTCGCCGCGGACGAACGTGACCGGACACGGCGCGTTCAGCATGACTTCCTGTGCCGTGGAGCCGAAGACGGCCTTCCCCGTCGGCGAGCGCTTGCGGCCGCCGACGACGACGAGGTTCGCGTTCTCTTCCTCGGCGAGATCGACGATCTGCTGGCCGTGGTTGCCGACGGCACCGCGGACGCTGTAGTCGATGCCAGCGTCGTTGAAGCGATCTTCGAGTTCTCGTACGGTCGTGTGTCGGTCGGCGACCTCGTTCGGGTCGGCCTCGCTGGCGGAGGCGAACTCCAGTCGGTCGACGACGTTGTCGTACTCGTCGTCGGTGAACACGTGGGCGATGACGACGCTGGCCCCCGCGGGACCGGCGATGTCCGTGACGGCCGCGGCGAGTTCGTCGATGCGGTCCTTGTCGTTCGGTCCGACGGCGAGGAGAATCCTCTCTAGTGCCATAGCGGCCCTCCACAGGGCTCGAAAGTAAAGGCTTCGGTGACTACTACGCCCGTTGTAACGGAGCGGCGCACCGAACGAGCGTCGGAGCCGGCGTTATCCGGTGTTCTTCATGCCGGCCGCGACCCCCTGCACCGTCAGGCGGAGCGTCCGCTTCTCGGTCTCGGTGAGGTGTGACTGCGCCAGCAGGCGGACCTGCAGGAGGTTCAGCGGGTCCACGTACGGGTTCCGCCGTTCGAGGTTCTCCTCCAGCCAGTCGCGCGAGAGTAGACCCTCGCGGCCGCCGATCTCGAGGGCGAGATCGACCGTCTCGCGGTACTCCTCCTCGATGCGCGGGAAGATGCGCTCGCGCAGGTCGTCGTCGGCGAGGTCGGCGTACTGGCGGGCGATGTCCATGTCCGTGCGGGCGAGCGCCAGCGAGGCGTTGTCGAGCTTCGTCCGGAAGAACGGCCACTCCTCGTACATCTCCTTGAGCGTCTCGATGTCGCCGCCGTCGTCGAGATAGGCGTTCAGCCCGGTGGCGATCGAGTACCAGCCCGGGATGATACAGCGGGCCTGCGTCCACGAGAACACCCACGGGATGGCGCGCAGGTCGTCGACGCTGCGGTCCTCGCTGCGGGAGGCCGGCCGCGAGCCCATGTTGAGGTTCTCGATGACGGTGATGGGCGTCGCCTGTTCGAAGTACTCCACGAAGCCGTCCGTCTCCAGCAGGTCCTGATACTCCTCGCGGGCGGCGTCGGCGGCCGTCTCCATGGCCTCGGCCCACTCGTCGGGGATCTCCTCGACGGGTTCGTGCATCGAGTTGTGGCGGGAGCGAACCTGCGCGTTGAGCATCTGCTCTAAGTTGCGCTCGGCGATGTCGTGGTTGGCGTACTTCTCGGCGATGGCCTCGCCCTGCTCGGTGAATTTGATCTGGCCGGTCACCGTCTCGTTCGGCAGCGCGAGCATCGCGTCGTTCATCGGGCCGCCGCCGCGGGAGATAGAGCCGCCGCGGCCGTGGAACAGGCGCATCTCCACGTCGTAGTCGTCGGTGATGTTGGCGAGTCGCTTCTGGTTGTTGTACAGCGACCAGTTAGCGGCCAGGAAGCCGTTCTCCTTGTTGGAGTCCGAGTATCCCAGCATGATCTCCTGGATGCCCTCGCGGGCGTCGAGGGCCTTCGAGTAGGCCTCGTTGTCGAACAGCGTCCCCATGATGCGCCGGGCACCGGAGAGGGCGTACTCCGATTCCAGCAGCGGGACGATGTCCAGCCCGCAGTAGCCCGGCAGGTCGACGATGCCGACCTGATCGGCGAGGAAGAGGACTTCGAGCACGTGGCTCGGCTCCTCGCACCAGCTGATCGCGTAGGTGTCGATGGCGTCGACGCCGAACTCGTTCTGCCAGTCGGCGGTCTTCCGGAAGCGGCGGAAGACGCGGGTGGAGTCGTCCGAGAGCCCCTCGGTGTCCTCCATGTCGACGATGGGGTCGTCCTGCAAAACGGCCTCGGTGAGGAACTCGACGCGCTCGTCCTCGTCCATCCCGACGTAGTCGATGCCCTGTCGGTCGACGGCCTCGGCGATGGCGTCGGTGTGCATCTTCCGATGGTCCCGGAGGTCGAGACTGGCGAACGCGAAGCCGAAGGTGTCGACCTTCCGAATCAGCGGGTCGACGTGGGCTTCGGCGACGACTTCCGCCTCGTTCTCGCGCAGGCTCTCGGCGATGGTCCGGAGGTCCGTGAGTAGCTCTCCGGAGCCGTCGTAGCCGCCCTGTCGGACGTCGCTGACCCGGAGGACGGATTCGCGCATCAGCTTGAGCTTCTGGCGGTACGGCTCGTCGGGGTAGCGCTCCTCGGCCTCGCTCGCGGCGCCGGGGAGCCGGGTCTTGTGCTCGCTCAGGCGCTCGTCGAAGGCGGCGTCGGTCGTGATGTTCGAGGCGTCCTGGCTGAGCACGCCGGAGAGTTCCTTGAGCTTGTCGCGGTACAGCGGCAGGACGGTGTCGCGCTGGCGTTCGAGCGTCTCCTCAGTGACCTCCGGCGTGACGAAGGGGTTGCCGTCGCGGTCGGAGCCGGCCCACGAGCGGAACTCGTAGAGCTTGGGGACGTGGATGTCCTCGGCGTACTCCTCGTCCAGCGCGTCTTCGAGCTCGTCGTAGACCTCGTCGATGACCTCGAAGAGGACGTTCTCCAGGTACCACTGGACGTTGAGCGCCTCGTCGGTGACCTCGGGGCGGCGGTCGCGGACCTGGGGCGTCTGCCAGAGGCTCGTGACCTCGGCCGCGAGGTCGCGCTCGACGGTCTCTTCCTCGCGGTCGGTGAGACGGACCTCGTCGAGCGTTTCGAGGTCGTTCGCGACCGCGCGGAGCTTCGCCTTCACCGTCTTCCGCCGGGCCTCGGTCGGGTGTGCGGTGAACGTCGGCTGGATGAGCACGTCGTCGAGAACCTGTTCGACCTCCTCGGCGTCGGCGTCGCGGTCAGAGAGTCGCTTGACGGCGTCGAGGACGCTGTCCTCCAAGACGCCCTCCTGACTGCCCTCGCGGATCTCGCGGACGCGTTCGCGCTCCTCCGCGAGGTTGATGAGTTCGAAGTACGTCGTGAACGCTCGCGCGACGATGTCCTCCATCTCGGGGTTGAGGCGGTCGAGCGTCTGCCCCACGCTCTCTCGGTCGTCCGCGTCGCCGCGCCGGTACTCGATGGAGGACGTCCGAATGTCTTCGACGATCTCGAACGCTTCCGTCGACGACTGTGCCTCTACGATTTCACCGAGGAGTTCCCCTAACTCCCGCACGTCCTGACTTATCTCTCTGGCGTGCAAAGTCATACCAGTCTCTCCCGAGGGGAGGCCTAAAACACTATTGAAACGGCATAGCAGGACGCCGCTATAGTCCGTAGTAATTCGTGATAGAAGGGGCGTGGAGGCGGAAATCGACGGCGGTTCGTGACACCATACCTAGCTGTCGAAGCGATTCGCACGGACCGTTTTGATACCGTCGTGGGAAGAATAATTTATCATTATGGAGATACCAACTTCGGTAGCGTGGACAGCCCATGATAGACATCGCCATGGACATGGAGCAGTACGACTGTCCGTTCATCGACACGACGGCGGACCATGGTGTCGCGTTCGCGGCGGTCCACTGGGACTTCGACACCGCCAAACGAGAACTGGAGACGCGGATGGTCGTCGAGGCCGACGACCGAGAGGTACTCGACCACGGGCTCTCGACGCTGCGAGACCACCCGAACATGAACGACGTCTCCCTGCTGCGCCGGCAGGACGCCGCCGCCCACATCCGGACGGTCATGGTCGAGACGACGGCGATGGAGACGATCCGGGACAACGGGGGGTACATCACCGGCCCGTTCCATATCGAGGCGGGCAGCGAAGTGTGGCACGTCGGCTTCGACCGGGGCCGGGACGCCGACGACACGCTCTCGGAACTCGACCGCGACAACGAGTTCGACGTCATCGAGCGCTCGCCGGCCAGCCTGCCGCAGCTGCAGGACGTGGCACGCAACGCGGGCGCGGCGATGACGCTCATCGAGGGGTGTCGCGACCTCTCGGAGACCGAACGCGAGACGCTCGAAGAGGCCGTCTCCTCCGGGTACTTCCAGAGCCCCCGCGACGCGACGCTCGGGACGCTGGCGGAGGAGTTCGGCGTCTCGAAACCCGCCGTCTCGAAGAACCTCCGCCGAGGCGAGCGCAAGATGATCGAGCGCGTCGTCGACGCGCTCGAAGATATCGACTCCTGACGCTCGCTCGCCGGCGTTAACATGTGAACGCGACACACTATGGTAATCGTTCGTGTACTTACATCTGTATGCGAGACCACATCACACGGCGGCGCGTACTCGGTGCGCTCGGTGTCGGAATCACCGGCCTCAGTGGCTGTGTAAACGAAGACGGCGGCGACGGTGGCGACGGCGGCGACGGTGGTGACGGCAGCGGCGGAACTTCAGACATGACAAGCGACGGCACTTCGACGGGCGGGTCGGACAGCGCACAATCGATCAGCATCGGCGTGCTCCAGCCGCTCTCGGGGGACCTCTCGTACTACGGGAAGCAGTCGCTGTGGGGGTTCCTCTCGGGGCTGTCGTACAAGGCAGACCGGAGCCCGCCGGAGCAGTCCAGCACGGGCGAACTCTCGATGACCGTCGGCGACGTGGAGTACACGCTCTACATCCGCGACACGGAATTCGCCGCGGACACCGCACAGACGGCCGCGACGAACCTCGTCAGCAACCAGGACGTCGACATGCTCTTCGGCTGTTCCTCCTCGGGCGCGGCCGGGCGGGTCATCGGCAACGTCGTCAGTCAGGCCGGCGTCCCGATGATGGTCGGCCCGGCGGCGTCGGCGGGCATCACGGCCAACAGCGAGACGTGTTCGGACCTCGTCTACCGCGCCAGCGAGACCACCGCGATGGACGCCCGCTCCGGCGGGAAGTACGTCGCCAACGAGACCGACGTCTCGAAGGTGTACCTCTTCGGCGCGGACTACTCCTTCGGGCGCGCGGTGGTGAACAACTACAAGGCCGTCCTCCAGCAGGAGGGCGTCGAGATCCTCGACACCCGCTTCGTCGAGCGGGGGTACGAGGAGTGGAGCGGGCTGCTCGACAACGCAGAGGAGGCCGGCGCGGAGGGCGTCGTCGGCGGCTTCACCGTCGCCACCCTCCCGCTGATGTTCAACGCCTTCCTCTCGGGGGACTACTCCTTCCGCGTCTTCGGCGGGTTCGCCACGCGCATCACCAACAGCGTCGTCGGCGGGACCCTCCAGAACGTCCTCGGCGAACCGCTGACCAAGGAGAAGATCCGGAACGCGCGGCTCGGTCCGTTCACGACGCGGTACCACTGGAACCAGTACGACAACGAGGTCAACTCCACGTTCGTCGATCGTTACACCAGCACCTACGGCGTCGTCCCGGACCTGTTCACCTCGGGGACGTTCACGGGCGCGTCGGCCATCCATCAGGCCGTCACCGAGGGCGGTTCGACGGCGGGCGCGGACGTCGCCGACGCGCTGAAGGGGATGACCGTCACGGACACGCCGAAGGGCGAGGGCGGGTACACCTTCCAGGAGTACAACAACCAGGCCCGCTCCGCGATGACCGTCGCCGACCCGATCCCGACCACCGACGAGTGGGCGGAGAACTGGGGCGCGGCCATCATGCCCAGCGAGCCGCTGGCCCGGATCGAGGAGAGCGAGACCACGATTCCGAAAGACAGCGACCAGATGGGTTGCTCGCTGTAACATGCTCAGAACGCGGGGCCTGACCAAGGACTTCGGCGGGCTGACGGCCGTCGACAGCGTCGACTTCGAACTGGGGACCGAACTCTGCTCGCTCATCGGTCCCAACGGGGCCGGGAAGACGACGTTCTTCAACCTCCTGACCGGGGTGTTAGAACCGACAGACGGGACTGTCTCGCTGCGCCACGGCGACGACTGGGAGGACATCACCGACGCCTCGCCCCACGAGACGGCCCAGCGGGGCGTCCACCGCTCGTATCAGGTGACGAACGTCTTCCCCGAGCGCACGGTCCTGGAGAACGTCCGCGTGGCCGAGCAGGCCGCCGGCGACGACTCGCTGACCGTCTGGCGCAACGTCGACCACTTCGAGGGGTACACCGAGCGGGCGTACGCGAAGCTCGAGCGGGTCGGACTGGCCGACAGAGCCGAGGACCCGGCGAGCACGCTCAGCCACGGGGCCAAGCGGAAGCTCGAAGTCGCCATCGCGCTGGCCGGCGACCCGTCGGTGCTCCTGCTTGACGAACCGAACGCGGGCGTCTCCTCCGAGAGCGTCGACGAGGTGCGCGACCTCATCCGAGACGTCGCCGACGACCACGCGGTCCTCCTGGTCGAACACAACATGGACATCGTGATGGACGTCTCCGACCGCGTCGTCGTCCTCCATCAGGGCGCGGTCATCGCCGACGGCCCGCCCGAGGACGTGCGGGCGAACCCGGACGTGCAGTCGGCGTATCTGGGCGGCTACGAACCCGGCACGCTGGACGAGGCGACCGGCGACGCGACGGACGACGAATCGACCGACTCGGGAGGCGTCGCGTGACCCTCCTCGAACTCGACGGCGTCCACGCCTACTATGGCGACAGTCACATCCTCGAGGGCGTGGACCTCTCCGTCTCGGCGGGCGAAGTCGTCGCGCTCGTGGGCCGCAACGGCGTCGGCAAGACGACGACGCTGCGCTCCATCCTCCAGTTGACGCCGCCGCGGGAGGGCGATATTCGGTTCCGCGGCGATTCGCTCGTGGGCCTCGAAACCCACGAGGTCGCCCGCCGCGGCCTCGGGTGGATCCCCGAGGACCGGCGCATCTTCTCGCAGTTGACCGTCGAGGAGAACCTGCGGGCGGCCATCCCCGACGCCGACGGCGTTCGGGAGGGGCTGGGACTGGCCTTCGAGTCGTTCCCCATCCTCGAAGAGCGACGCAAGCAGGAGGCCGGCACCCTCTCGGGCGGCCAACAGCAGATGCTCGCCATCGCCCGCGGCCTCGTCGGCGAGAACGACCTGTTGCTCGTGGACGAGCCGAGCGAGGGGCTGGCCCCGCAGATCGTCGCCGACGTGGGCGAGGCGCTCGCCCGCGCCGCCGAGGACACCACCGTCTTGCTGGTCGAACAGAACCTCCCGCTGGCGTTAGACCTCGCCGACCGGTTCTACATCGTGGACAACGGCCGGGTCGTCGACGACGGCGACACCGACGCGGTGTCGGCCGACGACGAGCGCTTCAGGAGGTATCTATCGGCGTGATACTCGAAGCGCTCGCGGACTTCCTCACGCTCTCGGAGCTGGGAAGCGTCTTCGTCGAAGGGCTGGCGAAGTCGGCGCTGTACGTCATGATAGCCAGCGGGCTGACGCTCATCTTCGGGCTGATGGGCGTGCTGAACTTCGCGCACGGGTCGCTGACGATGGTCGGCGCATATCTGGGCGGGCTCGTCATGGTCCTGACCGTCACGCAGGCGACCGGGACAGTCGGTCGCCTCGCGCTGTTCTTCGTCGCCATCGTCGCCGTCTTCGGCGCGCTCACGCTGCTGGGCGGAGCCATCGAGACGCAGGTCATCCGACCGCTGTACGACAGGCCGCCCATCTACCAGATCCTGCTGACGTTCGGGCTGACGCTCGTCATCGACGAGATCGTCCGCATCGTGCTGGGCATCTACGGGATGCAGCCGCTGTCGGACTGGAACGCGGCGCTGGCGACGAAGCCCCAGTTCCTGCGCCAGCCGGCCGCGCTCGGCCCCATCGACGTGCGGTGGCTGGCCGTCTTCGAGATACTGCTCGGCCTGCTCACCGTCGCGCTCATCTGGGGCTTCCTCACGCGGACGCGCTACGGCCTCTACATCCGGGCCGGGAGCGAGGACGCCGAGATGGCCTCGGCGCTCGGCATCGACGTGCGGCGCGTGTTCACCGTCGTCTTCGCCCTCGGGGTCGGCCTCGCGGGCGCGGCGGGGACGCTCCTGATGTGGGACGTCTCGTGGGGCGCGAGCGTCCCGCTGGCGGCCGAGACGCTGCTGCCGGCGTTCATCGTCGTCATCGTCGGCGGCCTGGGGACGTTCCGGGGCACCGTCGCCGCCTCGCTCGTCGTCGGGATGACCGACTCGGTGATGACGTGGTGGTTCCAGAACTACGTCACCTTCACCGGCCTGCCGGAACTGGTCCTGTTCCTCGTGCTGGTCGTGACGCTCATCGTCCGGCCGCAGGGCCTCTTCGGCGTCGAGGGGGTGGGCGGCCATTAGCACCGACACCGAGACCCAGTCCGCCGCCGCGACTGGGACCGACTGGCCGGTAGACTACCTCCGAGCGCACGTCCCGCATCTGGCGGTCGTCCTCGCGCTGCTGGTCTATCCCTCCATCTATCACTTCCTCGTCAACTCCGCGGTGAGCTACGAGGCCACGATGCTGCTGCCCACCGTCGAGACGATGACCTCGGTGCTGTACTTCGGCCTGTTCGCCATGTCCTTCGACTTCATCAGCGGCTACACGGGCTACCTCTCGTTCGGCCACGCCGCGTTCTACGGCACCGGCGCGTACACGGTCATCCTAATCGCCAACGGCGCAGTCCCCCTGTTCGGGTCGGGGACGCCGTTCATGGCGTCGCTGCTCGTCGCGGGCCTGCTCGCCGTGGTACTGGCCGTCCTCGTCGGCCTCGTCTCCTTCCGCCTCTCGGGCGTCTACTTCGCCATGATAACGCTCGGGTTCGCGCAGGTGGTGTACGTCTTCGTCCGCGGGTGGGACTACGTGGCGACGAACCCGCGTGACGGCCCCTCCGTCGGGTCAGCCCACTCCGCCGGGTTCGAGATCGGCGTTCCGGGCGTCGACCAGCTGAACCTCGCGATCGGCATCCTCACCGGCGACGAGGTGTCGCTGCTGGGCCAGACGCTCGGCAGCACCGCCGTCTCCTACTACATGGTCGGCCTGGTGGTGCTGGTCTGTTACTTCGCCATGCAGCGCATCCTCCACTCGCCGTTCGGACAGGTGATGCTCGCCATCCGCGAGAACGAGGAGCGCGCCGTCGCCATCGGCTACGACACCTACCGGTACAAACTGGCGGCGTTCGCCATCAGCGGCTTCTTCGCCGGCGTCGCCGGCGGCCTGTTCGCGGGCTTCCGCCGCTCGGCGAGTCCGGAGAACGCCTTCTACTTCCTGACGACCGGCGACGCCCTGCTGGCGAGCATCATCGGCGGCTTCGGCACCCTCGCCGGGCCGCTGTTCGGCCGCCTGTTCGACGAGACGATCCGGGAGTTCCTCTCGACCTCGGGGCAGGGCGGCGGTCTCCTCCCGTACCTCCGCGCGCTCCTGGGCGAGGAGACGCTCGGGACGCCCGTCGTCGGCGACATGACCTTCGGCGGGCTCATCGACACGCTGCTGAACGGCCACGCCGCCCTCTACGTCGGCCTCGTCTTCGTCCTGTTCGTCCTCTACGTGCCCGACGGCCTGCTGGGGACGATCCGCCAGCGGGCCGGCGGCAAGCTCGCGGTGGTCTCGGCCAACGCGTTCGGCGATCCGAGCCCCGACCCCCCGTCCGACGACGCCGGAGGTGACGAGCAGTGACCGTCCACGTCACCGGGCTGGGCACCTACCTCCCCGACGTGGTGCTCACCGGCGCGGACATCGCCGAACGGACCGGCATCCCCGAGGAGGTGGTCGTCGAGAAGATGGGCGTCGAGCGGAAGCACGTCTGCCCGCCCGACGAGGACCACCCCGCGGAGATGTGCGTCGCCGCCGCCGAGGACGCCCTCGCTGACGCTGCCCTCCGCCCCGACGAACTCGACGCCGTCCGCTACCACGGCAGCGAGTTCAAGGACTACGTCGTCTGGAACGCCGCCGCGGCCGTCGCCGACACCCTCGGCGCGGACGGCGCGTCGGCCACCGAGAGCTACGCGCTCTGTGCCGGCCTCCCCGTCGCACTGCGGGAGGCGAAGGCCCTCCTCGAAACGGACGCGGGCCTCGATAGAATCCTCCTCGTCGCCGCCAGCCGCGAGGAGGACCTCGTGGACTACGACGACCCCGACACCTCCTTCATGTTCAACTTCGGGAGCGGCGCGACGGCGCTGGTCTTAGAGGCCGACGCGCCCGACCGCGCTGTGGCCCGCGTCCGCGCGAGCGCCTCCCTGACCGACGGCAGTTTCAGCGAGGACGTGATCATGCCCGCGGGCGGCACCCGTCGGCCGCCGAGCCACGACACGGTGGCCAACGGCGAGCACACCCTTCGCGTCCCCGACCACAAACGGATGAAGCGCCGGCTCGGCGAGGTCAGCCTGCCGAACTTCCGGGAGGTGGCCGACGACGCGCTCTCTCGCTCCGGCTACGACCGCGAGAGCGTGGACTTCGCCGCCATCACCCACATGAAGCGGTCGTTCCACGAGATCCTCTGCGAGGACTTCGGCCTCGGTGCCGACGACCAGTTCTACCTCGACGAGTACGGCCACGTCCAGAGCTGCGACCAGGGGCTCGCGCTCGACGCGGTCAGAGAGGAGTTAGCGCCCGACGACGTGGTTCTCTGTCTTGCGGCCGGGACCGGCTACACGTGGGCCGCGTCGGTACTGGAGTGGGGGACGGCGTAGCCGCACCGGTCAGTTCACCCGGACGTTCACATGGTAACGCCCCCCTTGAAGGGCGTTCCGAGAGTAGGGTAGTCCATGCCAGACGCACGCAACGACGGCGTCCGCCTCGCCTACGAACGCGAGGGACCCGCCGACGCCGAGACGGTCGTCTTCGTCGAGGGATTGGGCTACGGCCGCTGGATGTGGCGGTGGCAGCGCCGCGCCGTCGCCGACGACTACGACACGATTCTGTGGGACAACCGCGGGACCGGCGAATCGAGCGAGCCCGAGGGCCCCTACACCATCGAACAGATGGCCGGCGACCTCGCGGCGGTCCTAGACGACGCGGGCGTGGAGTCGGCCCACGTCGTCGGCGCGAGCATGGGCGGGATGATCGCCATGCAGTTCGCGCTCGACGACGATCGAGTAGCGTCGCTGACGCTCATGTGTACCTCTCCCGGCGGTCCCGAGGAGGTGCCGACCCCAGAGACGACAGTCCAGCGGATGTACGGCGACCCGGGCGACATGGACGAGCGGGAGGCGATCCGCTACAAGATGGCCCCGGCGCTGACCGACGAGTTCGCCGAGGAGAACGAGGACCTCCTCGAACGGATCGTCGACTGGCGGCTCGACAGCGACGCCAGCGACCAGGCCCGCCAGTGGCAGGGGGCTGCCGTCGAGGGTTTCGACGTGCACGACCGCCTCGACGAGATTCGGGTGCCGGCGCTCGTCCTCCACGGCACCGCCGACCGCGTCGTCCCGATACAGAACGGAGAGCGGCTCGCCGGCGACCTGCCCGACGCGGAGTTCGTCTCCCTCGACGGCGCGCCCCATCTCCTCTTCGTCGAGCGCCGCGACGAGGTGAACCGGCTGCTCACGGAGTTCTTAGAGGATGTCTGAGTTCGCCGCGGGACCGCAGGCGTGGGTCGGCGCGTGGAGCGAGAAGCGGGCCTCGCTGACGCCCGACCGGGAGGGCCTCGTGGACGCGACGACCGGCGACCGATTCACCTACGCCGAGTTGGACCGGCGGGCGAACCGGACGGCGCGACTGCTGCGCGAGCACGGCGTCGCCGACGGCGGACGCGTCGCCGTCGTCTCGCGCAACCGCCCGGCCGTCGTGGACTGTTTCTTCGCCACGGGCAAGACCGGCGGCGTCCTCGCGCCACTCTCCCACCGCCTCGCGCCGCCGGAACTGAGCGAACTGCTCGAACGCGTCGACCCCGGCTTGCTCGTGGTCGAGACGCCCTTCCTCGCCGACGTGCGGGAAGCGCTGGACGAGACGGACGACCTCGATACGACGCTGCTGGCCGTCGAGGCGGCTGGTTCGAGCGAAGAGAGGGGAGAAATATCGACCTACGCCGACGCGCTCCCCGAGGACGCCTCGCCCGTCGAGACGGCGGCGCTCTCGCCCGAGGACCCGCATCTCCTGCTGCACACCGGCGGGTCGACGGGGACGCCGAAGGAGACGGTCGTCACCCATCACGGGATCGTCTGGAACTCCGTGAACACCATCACGGCGTGGGGGCTGCGCGACGACGACGTGACGCCGATGGTGTTCCCGATGTTCCACACCGGCGGCTGGAACGTCCTCACGGTCCCGCTCTGGCACATGGGCGGGACCGTCGTCGTCGCCCGCGAGTTCGACCCCGGCGACCTCCTGCGCGTCATCGAGGACGAAGGCGGGTCGGTCCTGGTCGCAGTCCCCGCCGTGTTGCGGATGATGACCGACCACGACGAGTGGGAGACCACGGACCTCTCGACGCTTCGCTTCGCCAAGTCCGGCGGCGGCCCCTGTCGCCAGTCCGTGATGGAGGCGTGGTGGGACCGCGACGTGGAGCTCTCACAGGGGTACGGCCTCACCGAGTGCGGCCCGAACAACTTCGCCATGCCGGAGGGGTGGCCCCGCGAGCGAGCCGACGCCGTCGGCGTCCCGGCGATGCACGTCGATGCGCGAGTCGTGGAGGGAGGAGAGGAAGTCCAACAGGGCGCGGTCGGCGAACTCGAACTCCGCTCGCCCCACGCCGCCGCCGGCTACCTCGACAACCCCGAGGAGACCGAGGCCACCTTCGGCGGCGGGTGGGTCGCCACCGGCGACCTCGCGCGCGTGGACGAGGACGGCTACTTCCACATCGAGGGCCGCAAGAAGCACATGTTCGTCAGCGGCGGGGAGAACGTCTACCCCGCGGAAGTCGAGGACGCCATCGCCGGCCACGACGCCGTCTCGGAGGTCGTGGTCGTTCCGGTCCCCGACGAGCGGTGGGGACAGGTCGGAAAGGCCGTCGTCGAACTCGCTCCCGGCGCGGAGTCGCTCTCGCTCGACGACCTCCGGGCGTTCCTCGACGGCCGACTCGCCCGGTTCAAACACCCACAACATCTCGCGTTCGTCGAGTCGATGCCGACCAGCGGTCCGGACAAGATAGACCGCGAGGCCGTCACCGAGCGGTTCGGGGAGTAGCGCATCGGTCGGACTGCGTTCTACGTCATCCCGCTCCCGGCCGCGAACAGCACGCTCGTCCAGCCGAACGTCAGCACCCCGGCCAGCAGTACCGACCACGACGCGGCCCTGACCGGCGCGGCGAGCAGGTAGCCGACCGGGCGGGTAGTCCGGGGCAGTTCAGCGGCGGTCGCAAAGAGCGTCTCCGTGTCGGCGTCGCTCGGAAACGACGTGAACCCGAAGGCGACGCCGAGCCACAGGCAGAGCCAGCCCAGCGGTCCGATGACGGCGCTCGCCGCGGCGAAACAGGCGAGCGCGAACAGGGAGTTCGCGACGAACGGGGCGACGGCGATGGCGAAGTCCGGGCCGAACGCCGACACCGACTCGTGTTCCAGCACGGCGTCGTCGGCCGTCGGTCGCATCGCCGGTAGCCCGAGCACGGCGACGCCGGTCAGTTTACAGGCGGCGTAGTGGGCGTACTCGTGGGTGACGATCCCCGGGCCGACGGCGATAGTGACCAGCAGGTTGGAGAGCGAGTTCAGGGCGGCGATCGACACGCGTCGACGTTGGGTGGGCTGAGACATGTGGCTATCGGAGCTCCGCGAGCGCCGGCGCTACTCGACCGGTTCGACGCCGGTCACCTCGAAGCGCGCGCCGCCCGCGTCGCTCTCTTCGATGGCGATCTCCCAGCCGTGGGCCGCGACGATGCGCTGGACGATCGCGAGGCCGAACCCGGTCCCGCCCGAGGCGTTCGAATAGCCGCTCTCGAAGACCCGTTCGCGCTCCGCCGGGGGGATGCCGTCGCCGTCGTCCTCGACGTAGAACCCCCGTCCGCCGTCGAGGACGCCGACCGTTACGGTGACGGGTCGGTCACTGTGTTCGACCGAGTTCCTGAACAGGTTCTCGACGAGCTGTTTGAACCGGCTCTCGCTGGCCCGGATACTGCCCCCGCGTTCGACGCGGAGCGACGCCTCGCCGGTCGCCACGTTTCGCCAGCACGCCTCGGCTATCGTCTCGACCTCGACCGCGTCGAGCTCGTCTACGTCCCCGCCCTGTCGGGCGAGCGCGAGGACGTCGTCAATGAGCTGCTCCATGCGTGAGAGTGCCTGCCGGCTCCGTTCGAAGTGTTCGGGATCGCCCGTCTCCTCAGCCAGTTCCAGCGAGCCTTCGAGGACGCTGAGCGGGTTCCGCAGGTCGTGACTCACGACGTTCGCGAACTCCGCCAGCCGCTCGTTCTGCCTCGTCAGTTCGCGCTCCCGTTCGCGCAGGAGCGACTCGCGGTCCACCCGCTGAAGCGCCGCCGTGAACGTCGAGGCCAGGATGTCGGCGAGCGTGTGATCCGTCTCGTCGAACGCGTTCGGCTCCGCGGCCGAGACGACGAACACGCCGTGGTCTGCGATCGGACAGATAATCACGCTGCCGGCCGGGGTGTTCCCGGCCAACCGCTCGTGTTCGGCGCAGTCGTCCACGTAGTACGGCGTCCCCCGATCGAAGGCCTCCCAGACGACCGAATCGACCGGGTCGTCGCTGTCGCGTTCGTACGCGTGGGACGACTCGAACGTCGAGCCGTGGCCGTCGGTCTGCGCGACTAACGTCAGCCGTCGCCCGTCTTCACTCGACTCGTGAAACCCGCTGAGTTCCGCGCCGAGCACGTCGTCCGCGACGTCGACGGCGACGGCCGCCGTCTCCTCGACTGATTGGGTCGTCATCAGCGCCTGCGTCCGACGCTGTAGCTGTTCGAGGCGCTTTCGGTGGGCCTCTCGCTCGCTGATATCTCGAACGACGCAGATGATCGCACCGTCGTCGAGCTGGGTCAGCGAGATCTCCTGCATGAACGTCTCACCGCTCCGCCGTCTGCCGGTCGCCTTCCCGATCCACTCCCCGTCGGCGGCCAGTATCGGCATGACCTCGCGCTCGAAGCGTTCGGCCTCCGCTCTCCCGTAACACATTCGCCAGTTTTCGCCGTAGAACGCCTCGGGCGAGTCGTAGCCGTACACGTCGGCGTGGGCCTGGTTGACGAAGGTGTACCCCTCGTCCTCGTCTAAGATCGCCATCCCGTCCGTCGCCGACTCGATGGCGGTCGACCGCGCCTCCAACTGCTGTTGGCGCTCTCGCTGGTCGGAGACGTCGTGGCTGGTGACGAGAAAACGGTCGTCGCCCTCGTCACGGAGACGGCGCAGGTGGACTTCGACGGGGAACGTCGAGCCGTCGCACCGTCGAAACTCGCTCTGCAGTTCGTGGCGCTCTCCGGGGGCCAGACTGGACCAGAGTTCGCGGGCCTCCTCGGGGGTGATCTGGTCGTCGATCTCCCAGATCTTAGTGCCGACTAGTTCGCCGACCGAGTACCCGAGCTTCTCACAGAGCATCGGATTCGCGTCGACGATAGTGCCGTCCCCGTCGTGGAGATTTATCATGTCCGGCGAGTTCTCGAAGAGCCCTTCGAGGCGTACCGTCGTCCGTTCGAGGTCGGTCCGGACCCGTTGGGCGTGTAGCGCGTGGGCGATGTCGTCGCCGAGTTCGGTGAGCAGTTGCGCTTCGGTCTCGTCGAAGGCGCGCGGTCGATCGGCGTAGACGACGAGGACGCCGTGGCGCTCCGAATCGTAGGTCAGCGGAATCCCGGCGACCGAACGGAAGCCGTACTCCAGGGCGGCCTCGCGCCACGGCGTGAACTCGGAGTCCGATTTCACGTCCTGCGTGGCGGCGAATCGCTGTTCGCGGAGCGCGGTCCCGGCCGGGCCCAGCCCGGTATCGGTCTCGTCGGCCGTGACCGTGATATCGTCGAGATACCCCCCGCCGCCGGCCCAACTGCTGGGCTCGATACGGTCCGTCTCGTCGTCGAGACGGCCGATCCACGCGAACTGGTACGGGTCGGCGCGACTGATGAGTTCGCAGATCCGCGCCTCGATGTCCGCACAGGATCCGGCACGCACCAACACCCGGTTGGCCTCTCGAACGACGGTACTGATGCGCTCCTCTTCGGCGGCATGCCGGGCCGAGCGATACGTCTCGACGGCGTTCCGGACGCGGTTGGCCAGCAGCGCGTACTGTTCGGTGCCGCTCTGTTTCTGCAGGTAATCGGTCGCTCCCCGGCGGATCGCTTCGCTCGCGACCTCTTCGGACCCCTTCCCGGTGAACAGGACGAACGGTAACTCCGGATGCTCCTCGCGGACGGCGTCGAGCAGCTCCAGTCCGTTCGTCTCCGGCATCTCGAAATCTGAGACGATGCAGTCTACCGGTTCCGCGTCCAGCGCCGCCAGTCCTTCACCTGCGGACCTCGCGGTTCGGACGCGGAGACGGTCGTCCTCCCGTTCGAGGAACTCGGCCGCTAACTCCACGAACGCCGGGTCGTCGTCGACCTGGAGGACGCTGATCGTCTCGCTCATGCACGTTCATTCTCTGGAGCCAACAAGAATCTGCCGTCGCGTTACAACGCGTGATAATCGCGTGTCGCCTCGACCCACCGAACGAGGCCTGACGGGGCTGTATCCGACAATCCGGAAAAAGCCCGAATTCGGCCGGTTACGCTCCATCGAACACCGCCGGGCGAAACTCGGCGGGTTCGACGAGTCGTTTCACTACGCTTCGTCGAAGAGGGTGTCGCCGTCGACCATGTGCTCCTCGACGGCGTCCATGTCGAGCGTGAGGCCCAGGCCCGGCTCTTCGGGGATCTCGATGTAGCCGTCCTCGATGACCGTCTCCTCGACGAGGTCGTCCCACCAGCCGAGTTCGTAGGAGTGGTACTCGACGGCCAGGGAGTTGGGGACGGCCGCGCCGACGTGGGCGCTCGCCATCGTGGCGACCGGCGAGGAGACGTTGTGCATCGCCACCGGGACGTAGTACTGGTTTGCCACGTCCGCGACCTTCCGCGTCTCGCGCATGCCGCCGACCTTCGGCATGTCGGGCGCGATGATGTCGACCGCCTGGTTCTCGATGAGGCGGCGCTCCTCGGTCACGCGGTAGCGGTTCTCGCCGACCGTGATGGGCGTGTTCGTGGACTTCGTGACCTCCTCCTGCACTTCGAGGTTCTCCGGGGGAACCGGGTCTTCGAGCCACCAGACGTCGTAGTCCTCGATGGCGTCGGCCAGCCGCTTGCCGGAGCCGCCGGAGAACGTCCAGTGGCAGTCGAAGGCCACGTCGGCCTCGTCTTTGACCTCCTCGGTGACCTTCTCGACGATCTCGGCCTTGTGGCGGATCTCGCCCGGACGGAGGTGACGGTTCGCGCGGTCCTTCTCCAGCCCCGAGGGAACGTCGAGGTCGAACTTCAGGGCATCATAACCCAGTTCGTCGACGACGCGGCGGGCCTCCTCGGCGCAGGCGTCGGCGTCGGCCTCCTCCTCGGTGTGACAGTCGCAGTAGACGCGCATCTCGTCGCGGTACTTCCCACCCAGCAGCTGGTACGCCGGCACTTCGAGGATCTTGCCGGCGAGGTCGTGCAGCGCGACCTCGATGCCCGCGATCGCGGTGACGGTGACGCCCTCGACGCTGCCCTCGCCGGACATCTTCTGGACGAGGTGCTCGTAGAGGCGGTCGATGTCGAGCGGGTTCTCGCCCACCACGAACGGCTTCATGCGCTCGATGAGTTCCGGGACGCCGGCTCCCCAGTAGGCCTCCCCAGTGCCCACGACGCCGGCGTCGGTGTAGATGCGGACGAGCGTCCACGGGAAGTTCCCGTCGACCATCGTCGTCTGGACGTCGGTGATCTCGACGTCGCGGCCGCCGCCGCGCTTCGCGGTGACGCCCATCGTCTCCGAGGAGAGCTCTCGCATCGTGTACTCGGCGTTGGGGTCGTGCAAGTCAGCGTAGTCTACGTCGTTCGCCAGTCCCATGGATGGGGCTTCCTACGCCCGTTACAAAAGTGTAGAGGAAATCGTCTCGATTAGGCCCGCGTGTCGAACGCCGCCACGACGTCGTCCGCGACTGCCTCGACGTCCCACGTCGAGACGAACGTCGACATCGCCGTCTTCAGTTCGATGAGCTGTGCGGGACGGACGCCCAGTCCGTGCGTGATCGAGAGCGGTTGCGCCTGCGAGCGCTGGAACGCCGTCTGCTGGTCCTGTAAGAACGGCGTGAACGCGTTCGTATCGACGTCCGTACGGGGCGGTATCGACCCCTTCCGCTGGTTGAATCGCTTCTGCCCGTCGGCGGAGCCGACGTAGCCGAGGAACGTCGAGACGGCCTCGGGATTGTCCGTCTCCGCGGCGGAGACGACGGAGTCCATGTTCATCGCGTACAGGCCGTCGGTCCCGGGGAACGGGACGTGGTCCCAGTCGTCTCGATAGCCGAATCCGTCGGCGTCGGCGTACTCGCCGGCCGCCCAGTCGCCCTGGTGGAAGAACACCGATTCGCCCCGCGTGAACCGCGCGTTCGCGTCGGTCAGCGACGTGTACAGCCTGTCCTCGGGCGCCGCCTCGCCGTACCGTTTGACGATGTCCAGCGCGTCGGCGATCGCCCGGCGGTGTGCGGACGCGGACTCGTCGGTGACGCCGACGTACGTATCGAGCCCGTGCTCGCCGAGCAACACCGTCTCCCACATCTGCAGGACCGTCCACGGGTTCTTCATCGGGAACAGCATTCCGAGGCGTTCCGTCTCTTCGCCGATTCGATCGATTTCCTCCGCGAGCGCACGCGGACTGTCGAGACTGGCCGGGTCCACGCCGACGGCCTCCGCCTGCGAGACGTTGTAAAAGAGGTTGTTGATGCGGTGGATGTTGATCGGCACGGCGCGGTAGGTCCCCTCGAAGCGCGCGGCCTCCTTCGGCCCCTCGAGGTAGTTGCGCTCCATCGTCCCTGATTCCCAGACCGCCGAGACGTCGCCCAGGACGCCGGCGTCGTCGTAGGGCTTGAGGTTCTTGCCGGGCCACTCGATCCACACGTCCGGCGGGTTCTCCTTGAGGATGCGGCTCTTGACTTCCAGACTGAGGTTCTCGTCGGTGACGTCGCCGAGAGACACGTCGGGATGTCGCCGTTCGAATCCGTCGAGGAGCGCGTCGAGGGCCGCACCGCCGTCGCCACCGACCAGCCGATGCAGCAACTCGACACCGCTTCCCGCCCCACCGCGGGCCGACGAAGAGCGTGACATACCGGTACCCTCTCCACCGCGCCGTTAAGAAACTACCCCGCCCGTTCTCAGACATGATTCTCCGGGCACGATGATTTATATAACCCATCTCGAAATGGAATCGTATGAACGAGGCAGTGAGTGAACGGATGTCAGGGGCGGTACTGGGGCAGTTCCTCCATGCCCTGTATCAGGTGGGTGTCGTCGGCTTCGCTCCGTCGGGATTGGTACCGGTTCTCTCGGGGACGGGGCTCGTCGCCGCGGCGGCGGGTGCTCTCTACTCCGTGCGGCGACTCCGTGAGACGCTGGCGGAAGGGGAGACCGAGCGTGCGGCGCTCGAAACGGAGACTGACCGGCTGACCGACGAACTCGAATCGGCCCGAGCGACGCGGGACGCGCTCGTCGCGGACGCCGCATTCGCGCGAACCGAACTCGCCGAGCGGCCCGTAGCCGCTCCGTCGCGGCCGGAGCGACCGACGGCGACGACGGACGGCGGCGTCGTGGCGGCAGACGACCTCTCGTCGGACGAACTCTCGGAGTACCTCGCCGAGTACCGTGCGACGGTCGACGCGGCGGGCGAAGGCGACCTCCGACAGCGGATGAGCGAGGAGACGCCGTCGGCCTCGCTCAACGAACTCGCCGCGGAGTTCAACGAGATGGCGACCGCGTTCGAACAGACTATCGAGACGGCGAGCGAGTTCTCCGACGACGTCGCCGGGTCCTCGGAGCAGGTGACCGCGGCGACCCAGGCCGTCAAGGAGGCCTCCGAGAGCGTCGCCGGGACCGTCCAGGGAATCGCCGACGTCTTCCACGAACAGCACCGGCAGATCTCGACCATCAGCAGCGAGATGTCCGAGATGTCCGCGACCATCGAGGAGATCGCGGCCTCCTCGAACGAGGTCACGGAGATGGCCGACAAGACCGAGCGCCGGACGGTCGAGGGGATCGAGGCCGGACAGGAGGCACACGAGACGATGGCGACGACGGTCGAGCGGACCGACGACGTGGTCGAGACGGTCCGGGCGCTGAACGACCGGATGGAGGAGGTCGGCCAGATCGTCGACCTCATCGACAACATCGCCGAACAGACCAACATCCTCGCGCTGAACGCCTCTATCGAGGCCGCCCACGCCTCCTCGGGCGCGGAGAACAACGGCTTCGGCGTCGTCGCCGACGAGGTGAAGACCCTCGCCGAGGAGACCAAGGGCGCTACCGACCAGATCGAGGACCTCATCGAGGACATCCAGGACCAGACTGACGACGCCGTCGAGGAGATAACGGAGATGCAGGACTCTGTCGAGGACGGGCAGGTGGCGGTCGACGAGGGCCTCGAAGCGCTCGAATCGATCATGGAACACGTTCAGCGGACCAGCTCCGGCGTCAAGGAGATCAGCAACGCTACCGACGACCAGGCGGCCAGTAGCGAAGAGGTCGCCTCCATCGCCGACGACGTGGCCGAGACGTCCCGCGAGAACGTCGAGGAGGCCGAACACGTCGCCGCCATCGCCGAGGAGCAGAACCTCGCGCTGGGCGAGATGTACGTCAACGCGCGGATGCTGACCATGCGCGCGAAGCAGCTCACGACGCTGTTCGAGCGATACGAGACCGACGACTGAGCGGAGTCCGGTCGTTCTCGACATCTTCTTTCCCATTCCCCCATCTAATTAGTCTCACAGGAATGCTTAATTATGTCCGAGTGGTTACGGGTATTGGAGGTAGTGGGGTACACACATGGATTTCGAATTCACACAGCAACCGGCGTATACGCTCGTCAAGGTAACACTCGAAAGCGGAGAGTCGATACAGGCCGAACCGGAAGCGATGGTCTCGATGTCGGACGACGTCGCCATCGCCACGTCGAAGAGCAACGACGGCATCCTCAGTTCGGCGAAGTCGATGCTGGGCGGCGAGTCGCTCGTCGCCAACACGTTCACCGCGGAGGGCGGGCGGGGAGAAGTGACGCTCGCGCCGCCGACGCCCGGCGACGTCCACCATCACGAGATGGACGACGGCACGCTGTACGCCGTCGACGGGTCCTATCTGGCGTCCTCGCCCGAGGTGAAGATCGAATCCGAGTTCGGCGGCCTGAAGTCGATGCTGTCGGGCGTCGGCGTCACGCCGCTGGCGCTGAGAGGGAGCGGGCACGTCTTCGTCGAGGCGTTCGGCGGGCTGGAGACCGTCGAATTAGCCGAGGGCGAACGCTACACGATCGACAACGACCACGTCGTCGCGTGGGAGGGGACCACCGACTTCGACGCCCGTCGCATCGGCGGCCTGAAGTCGACGCTCCTGAGCGGCGAGGGCGTCGTGATGGACTTCACCGGCCCGGGGAAGGTGTGGTATCAGACCCGCGGGATGGACGCCTTCACCTCGGCCATCGCCGCCGACATCGCCTCCGGCGGCCGGGACGACAACGACGACGGCGTCGGCGTCGAAGACCTCTTCTGAGCGGTGACGGCGACTATCGCCTCCCCGCGGTGCGATGTCGTCCGGTTCTGGACCCATTCGACCGCGGGCGGTATTCGGCAAGGATTTATTACCTTCATTTCCGCAGTGTCTCCCATGCAAGTCGGTGTCCTGACTGTGCCGCTCGGCGACCAGTCCCTCGAAGACGCGCTCTCGTATCTGGACGATATCGGCGTCGACGCCGTCGAACTCGGCTGCGGCGGGTTCACGGGCGACGATCACCTCCCACGCGAGGAGTACCTCGACGACGACGACGCGCGAGCCGAACTCCGAGACTCGCTCGACGAACACGACATGGAGGTGAGCGCGCTGGCGACGCACAACAACCCGCTCCACCCCGACGACGACCGAGCGAGCGAGGCCGACACGGAACTGCGGGAGGCCATCGAACTGGCCGACCAGCTCGGCGTCGACGCGGTCACGACCTTCTCGGGGCTGCCCGCCGGCGGCCCGAACGACGAGGTGCCCAACTGGATCACCGCACCGTGGCCGACCGAGCACGCCGACGCCCACGACTACCAGTGGGAGGTGGCCACGGAGTACTGGTCGGAGATCGCCGACTACGCCGCCGACCACGGCGTCGACGTCGCCATCGAGATGCACCCGAACATGCTCGTCTACGAACCGCACGGCATGCTGAAACTCCGCGAGGCGACCAACGAGCGCATCGGCGCGAACTTCGATCCCTCGCATCTGTACTGGCAGGGTATCGACGTGACCGCCGCCATTCGACTGCTCGGCGAGGAGGACGCCATCCATCACTTCCACGCCAAGGACACGAAGGTCTACGAGGAGAACGCCCGCGAGAAGGGCGTCCTCGACACGACCGGCTACACCGAGGAGGCCGACCGCTCGTGGCTGTTCCGCTCCATCGGCTACGGCCACGGCGAGGCTCACTGGAAGGACGTCGTCTCGACCCTGCGGATGGTGGGCTACGACGGCACGCTCTCCATCGAACACGAGGACTCGCTGACCAGCGGCCGCGAGGGACTGGAGAAGGCCGTCGACGTGCTCGACCGCGCGGTCTTCGAGACGACGCCGGGCGACGCGTACTGGGCGGAGTAGCGCGCGGAGAGACAGCACCTGCAGACATCAATGACTGACGAACCACTCGACATCGGCGTACTGCCACCTTTTTCGGCCTCGGGTGCGCAGCGCGCACCGCTCGGCCCAAAAACGTGGGCGAAAAAGGCTGCTCGCTCACTCCGTTCGCTCGCAGTCCAAAATCGGAAATGAACGCATGACGACAGAACCACTCGACATCGGCGTACTGGGGTATCGCTTCATGGGCAAGGCGCACGCGAACGCGTTCGCGCGGCTGCCCATGTTCTTCGACGACGCGCCCGAGCTCAACCGCGAGGTCGTCGTCGGCCGCGACGAGGAGGCGCTCGCCGAGGCGGCCGACAGCCTCGGCTTCGCGCGGACGGCGACCGACTGGCGGGACGTGATCGACGAGGTCGACGTCTTCTACAACCTCGGGCCGAACCACGTTCACGCCGAACCGTCCATCGCCGCGCTGGAGGCCGGGACCCCCGTGTTCTGCGAGAAGCCGCTGGCTCCGACGCTCGACGACGCCGAGCGGATGGCCGACGCCGCGGCCGGAACGGATGTACCGGCGGGCATCGCCTTCAACTACCGGTTCATCCCGGCTATCCAGTACGCGAAGCGACTGTTAGAGAGCGGCGAACTCGGCGAGATCCGACACTTCCGCGGGCGGTATCTGCAGGACTGGCTGACCGACCCCGAGGCCCCGTGGTCGTGGCGCAACGACGAGGAGATGGCCGGCAGCGGCGCGCTCGGCGACCTCGGCGCGCACACCGTCGACCTCGCGCGGTTCCTCGTCGGCGACATCGAGGAGCTGAGCGGCCACCTGCGCACGTTCGTGGACGAGCGGCCGCTGGAGGACGAAAACGAAACGCGACCGGTCACGGTGGACGACGCCTACTCCGCGCAGGTCGCCTTCGAGAACGGCGTGATGGGGACCTTAGAGGCCACGCGGATGGCCAACGGCAACAAGAACAACCACACCATCGAAATAGAGGGGACGAAGGGGAGCCTGCGGTTCTCGCTCGAACGGCTGAACGAGCTCGAACTGCTGCGAGAGGACGGCCGGGGGTACGAGACGATCCTGATGACCGACCCCGAGGACCCGTATCTCGACCACTGGTGGCCGCCGGGCCACGTCATCGGCTGGGAGCACACGTTCGTCCACGAGAACTACGAGTTCCTCTCGGCGGTGGCCGACGGCGGCGCGTACGAGCCCGGTTTCGCCGACGGGCTGGCCGTCCAGCGCGTGCTCGACGCCGTCGAGCGCAGCGACGACGGCCGCGAGTGGGTCGGCGTCGAGTAGCCCCCCGTCGCCCCGGAACGCCGCGACCGACGGCGAGTCGTGTCGCCAGCCGATTGGTTTTTCACTCGTCTCCTCGCTTGAGCCGGTATGTCACTGACTAGCCGTCTCGATGCGTATCTAGCTGAGAACGACCTGCGAGCGGTGTGGTTCGCGGGGCCGAACGGGTTCGCGTGGCTGACCGGCGGCGGCGACAGCGTCGTCGATCGAGAGGGCACGATGGGAGTCGCCGCGGCGGGCTACGACGGCGAGGGCGTGACCGTCGTGACGAACAACATCGAGGCGAGTCGGCTCCGGGACGAGGAGCTCAACGAGGGGGTCACGATCGAGACGTTCGAGTGGTACGAGACGTCGCTGGCCGAGGCGGTCGCGTCGGTGAGTCCGACGCCGGCCGCGGCCGACTTCGACGTGGCCGACTTCGCGTCGGTCGACGCGAGCGAACTCCGCCAGCCGCTGACCGACCGCCAGATCGAGCGGTACCGCGACCTGAGCGCCGACGCCGCCGCGGCGATAGAGTCCGTGGCGCGGGGAGCGAGTCCCGACGACACCGAACGAGCCGTCGCCGCCGACCTGCGTCACGAGTTATTCGCTCGCGGCGTCGAGTCGCCGGTGGCGTTGGTCGGGAGCGCCGCGCGCGCCCAGCGGTATCGCCACTACACACCGAAGGACGAACCGCTGGGCGAGTACGCGCTGCTGTCGGTGACTGCCCAGCGCGACGGCTTGCACACCAGCTGTACGCGGACGGTGGCGTTCGACCCGCCCGAGTGGCTCGGAGAGCGGACGCGGAAGGCGATGCGCGTCGAGACGACGGCGCTCGCTGCGACCCGAGCCGTCGCCGAAGACGGCGGCACGGCCGCCGACGTGTTCGAAGCGATTCGGGACGCCTACGACGCCGTCGGGTGGGACGGCGAGTGGCGAAACCACCACCAGGGCGGCGCGGCCGGGTTCGCCGGCCGCGAGTGGGTCGCGACGCCGGACGGGGACGCGCCCGTGACGGTGCCACAGGGATACGCCTACAACCCGACGATAGCGGGGTCGAAGAGCGAGGACACCCATCTCGTCACGAGCGGGGGTGTCGAACTGCTCTCAGAGACGGGCGAGTGGCCGACTCGCGACGTCTCGGCCGTCGGCTACGACCTCGAACTCTCTCGCCACGGCGTGCTCTCTCGCTGAGCCGGTCATTGGTACGGGATGTCATTTACAACACCCGTTGTTGTAGAGGCCACAGATTTAAGTAGGGGATTAGACTAGCCAGCACTATGGACCGAGAGCGCACCTGGTGGAAGGAGGCGGTGGTCTACCAGATCTACCCCAAGAGTTTCAACGATAGCGACGGCGACGGTGTCGGCGACCTACAGGGCGTCATCGATCGCCTCGACCACGTCGAGTCGCTGGGTGCGGACGTCATCTGGCTCAATCCGGTCTACGAGTCGCCGCAGGCGGACAACGGCTACGACATCAGCGACTACCGGGCCATCCACGAGGCGTACGGGACCATGGACGACTGGGAGGAACTCCTCGCGGAAGTCCACGACCGCGACATGCGCCTCGTCATGGACCTCGTGGTCAATCACACCTCGACCGACCACGAGTGGTTCCGGAAGTCGCGCGAGGACGAGGACGACTACCGCGGGTACTACTACTGGCGCGACGGCGAGGGGCCCCCGAACAACTGGAAGAGCGGGTTCGGCGGGTCGGCGTGGGAGCACGACGAGGAGGTCGGCGAGCAGTATCTCCACCTCTTCGACCGGACGCAGGCGGACTTAGACTGGGACAACGCCGAGGTGCGCGAGGACGTCTACGAGATGATGAACTGGTGGCTGGAGAAGGGGATCGACGGCTTTCGGATGGACGTCATCAACCTCGTCTCCAAGCCGGAGGGTCTCCCGGACGGCGACCCCGAGCAGGACTGGACCGGCATCGAACACTTCGCCAACGGGCCGAACGCGCAGGCGTATCTGGAGGAGATGGCCGAGCGGACCTACGAGAACTACGATACGATGACCGTCGGCGAGTGCGTCGACGTCGACGTGGAGACGGCGAGCGACTACGTCTCCGCGGAGGGGCCGATGGACATGCTGTTTCACTTCGAGCACATGTTCGTCGACGTGGGCGACCGCTGGCTCTCGCCCGCCGAGTGGGACCTGCCGGATCTGAAAGCGGTCATGTCCCACTGGCAGACCGAACTCGACGGCTGGAACTCGCTGTATCTCACCAATCACGACCAGCCGCGCATCGTCTCGCGGTTCGCCGACGACGGCGAGTACCGACGGCAGTCGGGCAAGCTGCTGGCGACGCTCCTCTTTACGCTCTCGGGGACGCCCTACGTCTATCAGGGCCAGGAGATCGGCATGACCAACTACCCGTGGTCGAGCCTCGACGAGCTCGACGACCTCCAGTCGATCGGCAAGGTCGAGGAGGCCATGGAGGCCGGCGAGATCGACGCGTTCGAGGAGGTTCAGGACATCGTCCGCGCCCGCTCTCGCGACAACGCTCGCACGCCGATGCAGTGGGACGAGTCGGAGCACGCCGGCTTCACCGACGGCGAACCGTGGTTGGCGGTCAACCCCGACCACGATGAGATAAACGTCGCCGCGGCCGAGCGCGACGAGGACTCGATCCTGCAGTACTACCGGACCCTCGTCGACGTCCGAGACGAGAACGACGTCCTCGTCTACGGCGATTATCAGCTCCTGATACCGGACCACGAAGAGTTATGGGCCTACCGTCGAACGCTCACGACGGACGAAGGCACCGACGAGGTGCTCGTCGTCCTGAACTTCGACGACACCGAGACGGTGGCGACGCTCGACCACGCGGAACGAGCGGGCGAGGTCGTCGTCGCTAACTACGACGAGGTCCCGACGACCGACGGCGTTCTGACGCTGCGACCGTACGAAGCCCGCGTCTACGAACTGGAGTGATAGAGATGACAACGTACGAAACACGAACCAACGGGGGAGTAGCGGACGACGAGCGAGCGTGGTGGAAGGAGGCGGTCGTCTACCAGATCTACCCGCGGAGCTTCGCCGACAGCGACGGCGACGGCTTCGGCGACCTGCCGGGGCTCATCAACCGCCTCGACTACGTGTCGTCGCTGGGTGCGGACGTCATCTGGCTCAACCCGATCTACGACTCCCCCCAACGGGACAACGGCTACGACATCAGCGACTACCAGTCTATCGACGACGAGTACGGGACCATGGACGACTGGGAGGAACTGCTCTCGGAGATCCACGCCCGCGACATGAAACTCGTCATGGACCTCGTGGTCAACCACACCTCGGTCGACCACGAGTGGTTCCAGAAGTCCCGGCGGGGAGACCCCGAGTACGAGGACTACTACATCTGGCGGGAAGGCGACGGCGACGGCCCGCCGAACAACTGGCAGTCTTTCTTCGGCGGCTCGGCGTGGACCTACGACGAGGAACGGGAGGCGTACTACCTCCACCTCTACGACACCTCCCAGCCGGACCTCAACTGGGAGAACGAGGCGGTTCGGCGGGACGTCTTCGAGACCATCGAGTGGTGGCTGGAGAAGGGGATCGACGGCTTCCGGATGGACGTCATCAACCTGCTCTCGAAGGCCGACGGGCTGCCCGACGGCGACCCGGACAGCGAGTGGGTCGGCTCCGAGCACTTCATCGACGGCCCGCGGATAACGGAGTATCTGGACGCGATGGACGAGCAGGTGCTCTCGAACTACGACGTGATGACCGTCGGCGAGATGCCCCAGCTGAGCGTCGAGCAGGCGAAGTCGTACACGGGTACCGACGGCCCGCTGGACATGGCGTTTCACTTCCAGCACACCAAGCTCGACTACGCGGAGAACCAGCGCTGGGCGATCGGGGAGTGGGACCTCGAGGAGCTGAAAGAGATCACGAGCCGCTGGCAGAACGGCCTGGCGGAGGAGGGGTGGAACGCCATCTACTGGGAGAACCACGACCAGCCGCGCGTCGTCTCCCGGTACGGCGACCCGGTCAACTACCGCCGGGAGTCGGCGAAACTGCTCGGGACGTTCTCGCTGACGCTCTCGGGGACGCCCTACATCTATCAGGGACAGGAACTCGGGATGACCAACTCCCCGTGGACGTCGATCGCCGACATGCGGGACGTCGACGCCATCAACCACGCGAAGGCGCTGCTGGAAACCGACGACTACGACGAGTACACCGACATCCAGGACACCATCTCCTATCGGTCCCGGGACAACGCCCGCACGCCGATGCAGTGGGAGCCCTCCGAGAACGCCGGGTTCACGGAGGGCGACCCGTGGATTCAGGTCAATCCGAACTACGACGAGGTCAACGTCGGCGACGCCGAGGACGACCCCGACTCCGTCCTCAACTACTATCGGGACCTCCTCGACTTACGGGACAGCCACGACGCGCTGGTCTACGGGGACTACTGCGACCTCCTGCCCGACCACGAGTCGGTCTACGTCTACACGCGAACGCTCGGTACGGCCGAGGGGACCGAACGGCTGCTCGTCGTCCTCAACTTCTTCGGCGACGAGGAGACCGTCGAGGTCCCGGTCAAATTCGAGACGGCGTCGCTCCTGCTGTCGAACTACGACCGGGACGACGACGACCCGACGACGGTCACGCTCGCGCCGTACGAGGCCCGCGTCTACGAGCTTCGTTGAGCGTGCCTTTTTGTTCCGACCGGACGAGTGTCCGGCTACGAGAGGGTCATGATATACAATCCCACTCACGAGGGCCATGAGTACTGACATCGACCGCGAATGGTGGAAAGAAGCCGTCGTCTACCAGATCTATCCGCGGAGTTTCGCCGACAGCGACGGGGACGGCATCGGGGACCTCCGAGGGGTACACGAACGCGTCGATTACCTCGACGAACTCGGCGTCGACGTGGTGTGGCTCTGTCCGGTGTACGACTCGCCCAACGCCGACATGGGCTACGACATCCGCGACTACCGGGCGATCATGGACGAGATGGGGACGATGGCCGACTGGGAGCGCCTCCGCGACGCGCTCCACGACCGCGGGATGCGCATCGTGATGGACCTCGTCGTGAACCACACCTCCGACGAGCACGCGTGGTTCCGGGAGTCTCGCGACCCGAGCGGCGGGCGAGACGACTGGTACATCTGGCGCGACGGCGACCCGACGGAGCCGCCGAACAACTGGATTTCGCTGTTCGGCGGCCCGGCGTGGACCTACGACGAGGCGCGCGGCGCGTGGTACCTCCACCTCTTCGACGAGAAGCAACCGGACCTCAACTGGGAGAACCCCGCCGTCCGAGAAGCCGTCTACGACATGATGAACTTCTGGCTCGAGAAGGGCATCGACGGTTTCCGGATGGACGCCATCTCCTGTATCTCGAAACCGGACGGGCTGCCCGACGCCGACGCCGGCGACGACTGGTTCGACATGGACCTGTACTTCAACGGCCCCAGAATCCACGAGTTCATGCGGGAGATGGCCGCCGAGACCTACGGCGACTACGACGTGCTTCTCATCGGCGAGACGCCGGGTGCGGACCCCGAGGAGGCCAAGAAGTACTACGAGGACGGCGTCGACGTGGTGGTCCACTTCGACCACATGGACGTGACCTACGGCCCCGGAGGGAAGTGGAGCCCCGACTACGTGGGGACCGAGGCGCTCGCGACGACGGACGACGCGGACCTCGACGCGATGCTCAACGAGATGGACCTCGCGGACCTGCAGGAGGCCATCCGATATTGGGACGAGGGCGTCGGCGACTGGTGGAACTGCCTGTACATGGGCAGCCACGACCAGACTCGCCTCGTCTCTCGGTTCGGCGACGACGACGAGTACCGCCGCGAGTCCGGGAAACTGCTGGCGACGTTCCTCCTCACACAGCAGGCGACGCCGTTCCTCTACCAGGGCGACGAGATCGGGATGACGAACGCCGACTGGGACAGTCCGGAGGACATCCGCGACGTCGAAGCCCGCGGACAGGTGGACCGCCTGCTGTCGGAACACGGGGTTCCCTACGAGACCGTCGCTCCCTTCGTCCGCAATCGGTCGCGGGACAACGCCCGCACGCCGATGCAGTGGGACGATTCGGAGCACGCCGGCTTCACCGACGGCGACCCGTGGATTCAGGTCAACGACGACTACCCGCTGGTCAACGCGGACCGCGCGGTGGCCGATTCCGATTCGGTCTATCACTACTACCGCGACCTCATCGCCCTGCGAGAGGCGCGGGACGTCCTCGTCTACGGCGAAACGGAGTACGTCCTGCCCGACGAGTCACACCCGGACGTCTGGGCCCACCGGCGGACGCTGGGATCGGCGTCGATGCTCGTCGTCCTGAACTGGCAACGCGAACGCGAGCGACTGGGAGACGTCCTCGACGCCGACGGCCGCGTGGTGTTCGGGAACTACGACGACCGGAACGCATCGGCGACGACGCTTGCCCCCTACGAGGCGCGAATCTACGACCGCAGTCGATAGAGCGCCGCAGCTGTCGGTGGAATTTACCGCTATACACCCGAAAACCGTCCGGTAGAGACGTATTCCGGCCCTTCCGACGCTACTCGTCGTCGTCGCTGCCGACGCGGATGACCTGCAGGAGCGAGTACACCGGGACGCCCCGCACGTCCTCGAGGCCGCGCTTGTCGGCCAGCACGACGCAGGCGACGGGGTTGCCGCCCTGCTCGCGGATGGCTTCGACGGTTTCGGTCATCGTACTTCCGCTGGTGATGGTGTCGTCGACGACGTAGCAGTCGCGGTTGCGGATCTGCGCGAAGTTCCGGGAGAACGTCCCGTCGCTCGTGCCGCTGTCGTCGTCGTCCCACTGGTGTTTCGTCGGCGCGTACGTCCCGAGGTCCGTATCGAGTTCCCGGGCCACGGTCGTCGCGATCGGCGCGCCGGCCTTCTCGATGCCGATGGTCAGGTCGACGTCTTCGCCCTGCTTCGAGAGGAGGTCGGCCATCGCGCTCCCGACGTGGTGGAGACGGCTGCTGTCGCGGCCGATGGCGGACCAGTCGACGTGGATGTCGTGGGGGCCGCCGGTCGGCGCGGCCTTCGGTTCGGTACCGGTCCCGCTGCGCTCTACGAGCCAACTCGCCGTCTCCCGGGAGACGTTCAGTTCGTCCGCGATCTCCCCCTTGGAGAGACCCCGCTCCGCGAGGTCCGCGGCGCTTTCGACGAGATCGTCGATGTTCTTCATACCTCCATCTCCGAGTGGTAGGGCTTAATAGCCCATGCTCTGGGTCGGAGTCGTGCCGGAAACTTTTTACAACAGTCGTTGTTACTCATCTCCGGCTGGGTCGTGTCACGCGGGCCGTCGGCGTTCGGGCGTCTCATCGACCCCGTGGCGGCGACAGTCCGTCAGTCGTTCACGACCGAACGATATCGGCGGCTCGACGGAGGGTCATCTGCCATCGCATCGGCCCTCCTCCCCCCATATCCGTCGCACCACCCGGCCCACTCTCCCCACCGACTGCCGGTTCGTCAGGCCGGTACGCATGGTTGTCACCGACCCGCGTTTCGGACGGGACCTCCCGTCCGACGCACATCTCCTGCCGCACCCGATCACGCCCACAGCGTGACCGCTACTCCCCGCTCGGGAAGGTGTAGAGTCGCTGGTCGCAGTTCGGACAGGCGAGCACCTCGTCGGGCGTCTGCCGCGGTTTCGCGTATCCCCCGCAGCAGGAGACTTCCGACGTCTCGACGAGCCCCGTCCCACACGCCGGACACTCTTCGAGGAACATCCGCAGTGCGCGCGCTGCGGCCAGCCGGATCGACTCGTCGTCGAGGTAGTCCGCCAGGACGCGGTAGGCGGCCAGCTCCGCGACGGCAACCGGCCGGGCGACCAGTTCGCCCTCCCCGGGACCGACGACGACCCACGATCGACCCTCGGCGACGAGTGAATCGGTCTCGTCGACGTGGGGGAGCGAACGAGCAATCTCGCGGGCCAGTCCGTCGACGGAGAGCGCCGCCAGCGACCGCATCTCCTCGTGCCACGGGCCGTCTACGTCCTCGGCGACCAGCAGTCGGTCGTCGACCGCTTCGACGACGCCAGCCGTCACGAGTTCCTGCAGGACCGTCTCGCCGTCGAGATCGGTCGCGGCGAGCGACGACTTCCCGTCGGCCGGCTGCGGAGACCGCTCGTCGTGAAACCACTCGTTCGGTAGCGGCGAGGCGGCCACCAGCTTCGGCGCGAACGCCGGCGTGTACGGGACGACGTATCCACGGAGGTAGACGACCGCGACGCCGCCGGCGGCGACCAGCGTCCCCAGTACTCGACGGTCGCGGAACCGCAACCAGCAGGCGAACGCGCCGACGAGAAGCAGGTTCAGGGCGGTACACGGCCAACATCTGTTCGAGCCGGTGTGCTCCGGGCCTCGAAGGGCGTCTAACGCCGACATCACGCATAGCTCTACGACGACGGGACATTAGCGTTCCCCCGCCGCGGGCCGTGCCACCAAGATATTTAACAACAGGTGTTGTTAGATAGTGGCATGACAGCCGCGGAGCCGGCGCGTCGGGGAAATCGGTCGGCGCGGACAGCGGCGACAGCGCGTCAGTTCGCCCGGTCCGTGAGCGGTCCCTCCCGACCGCTTCGTCGGCGGCGGTCGATTCGGCGGCCGCGACCGCGGTACCGACGGCGTCCCGTCGTATCGAAGCGTCGAAGTATCTACGGGAAGCCGCAACAGACGGGACGCGAGTCGGAGACGGCGCGACGACCGACTGGCAGATACGCACCTGACACACCCGAACAATGGACGACGACGAACTAACGACGGTACTGGAAGACGCCGGTCTCTCGCCGTATCAGGCGGAGGCCTACGTGACGCTACTCGGGTTGGGAACGGCCTCGGCGACGGATATCGCCGAATCGTGCGACGTTCCCGACCCGCGGATCTACGACGTGCTTCGGGACCTCGAATCGAAGGGGTACATCGAGACGTTCCAGCAGGACAGTCTCACCGCGCGGGCGCGTAATCCGGACGACGTGCTCGACGACCTCCGCTCTCGGTCGGACAAGTACCTGAACGCCGCCGAGAGCATCGAAGACCGCTGGAATCAACCGGAGATCTCCGATCACGAGGTCAGCATCGTCAAGCGGTTCGACACCGTTCTCAACCGGGCCCGAGAGCTCATCGAAACCGCGGAGCACCAGATCCAACTGGGGGTGAACACCGACCAGTTCTACGAACTGGCCCCGGAGCTACACGACGCCCTCGAACGCGGCGTCAACATCAAACTGTGCATCTGTACGGGTCCGGACGAGGAGATACCCGACGTGGCCGACATCGAGCGGGCGTGTACGGAGGCGCGCCATCGGAAGATCCCGTCGCCGTTTCTCGTGTTGATCGACCGGACGTGGACCTGTTTCGCGCCGCATCGGCACTCCGTCAGCGAGTACGGCGTCCTCGTCAACGACCGCACGCACACCTACGTCTTCCACTGGTTCTTCATCACCTGCCTGTGGGAGATCTGGGACACCGTCTACACCGAGCGGACGCCGGAGACGCCCACGTCGTACGTCGACCTCCGCCACGCCATTCGCGACATCGAACCGCTCTTGGACGAGGGGGCGACCATCTCGGCGACCGTCCGCGGCTACGACACGGACACCAACGAGCGGGTGAACCTCTCCGGGACCATCGTCGGGGTGGACTACACCGGCAGTACGATGGGACGGAAGGACCCGATACCGCTGGCTCAACTCGCCGGGCGAATCAGCGCGACGCTCGAAGTCGACGGCGACCGATACGAAGTCGGCGGCTGGGGCGCGGTCATCGAGGAAATCGAGGCGACCCAGATCATCGTCACCGACGTGCGACACCAGTGAACAGTGCGCTCTCGGAACGCACGAGAAAACTATACGACAGTTGTCGCGTTTGAGCGGGCTGGAGCCGCAAATCGGTCTTTGTCATTACCGAAACATTATATAATGATTGTTCGATTTGAACCTAATATATCAGTAATAATGGTATTTGCCGGTGCCCCCACAGGCTATTAACAACACCTGTGGTTAATTATGGATAACATTTAAGTACGGCGCCGGTAATCACCGAATAGATATGCCGGAAAATGGCACGCACGACAGTGACCGATCGTCAGGCGTCTCACGGCGTCGCTTCGTTCGAGCGGCGGGTGCGACGGGCGTCGTCGCGGGACTAGCAGGGTGTGCGGACTTCGTCGGTGGGGGCGACGGTGGCGGCGGCGATGGTGGGACCGGCAACGGTTCGACCGGCGACGGCGGCAGCGGGCAGGCGACGACGGTGCAGTGGGGCTTCGACCCCGTCGCCGTCCAGAACAACGGCGACGCGATCAAGCAGGCGCTCCACGACAACGGCCTCTCGCAGGACATCGAGATCCAGTTCGTCCCGCGGGACCAGGACACGGGGAAGGCCCGTGCGAACTACAACCGGCTCCTGAGCGCGGGCGAGACGGACCCGGACATGTTCCTGATGGACAACGGCTGGACGAACATCTTCATCCAGCGGGGGCAGATCCAGAACCTCACCGAGATGCTCCCCGAGGAGATGCTGTCGACGGTCGATAACGAGTACTTCTCGGCGTTCACCGACACGGCGCGTAACCCCCAGAACGGCAACCTCTACGGCGTCCCGGTGTTCCCGGACTTCCCGACGATGCAGTACCGGAAGGACCTCGCCAACGAGGCGGGGTACAACCCCGACTCGGAGAACTGGGCGACCGAGCCGATGACGTGGAAGAAGTGGTCGAACATCGCCGCCGACATCTACGACAACGCCGACGTGGACTACGGGTTCACCACCCAGTGGGACATCTATGTCGGGACCGCCTGCTGTACGTTCAACGAGGTCATGTCCTCGTGGGGCGGCGCGTACTTCGGCGGCCGCGAGAACCTCTTCGGCCCGGTCGGCAGCCGGCCGGTCACGGTCAACCAGCCCGAGGTCATCAACTCGCTGAACATGATGCGGAAGTTCGTCCACGACGAGGACTTCGGCGGTCAGTTCAGCGACTACGGCGGCGGCTTCACGCCGACGAACATCCTCGGGTGGACCGAGGAGTCCTCGCGTGCGCCGTTCGCGGAGGGCAATTCCATCTTCCACCGCAACTGGCCCTATTCGCTCGCGCTCTGCGGCCGCGACCCGGAGGAGACCGAAGAGCCGGCTCTCGGCGAGGACCTCGGCGCGATGCCGATCCCGTACGCCGTCCCCGAGAGCGAGGCCGCCCAGCCCGGCACCGGCGGCACGACCGCCGCCCTCGGCGGCTGGCACATGACCGTCAACCCCAACAGCGGCCAGAAGGAGGCCGTCCAGCAGGTCATCCGCGCGGCGATGAACAAGGACTTCCAGCTCAAACTGCTCTCGATCCAGGGATGGCTCCCGCCGCGGCCGGAACTGTTCAACTCTAAAGAGGCCAAGAACGTGCCCGTCGTGGGCCGCTACATGGAGACGCTCAAGGTCGCCGGGGAGAACACGATGCCGCGACCGGTGACCGCCGTCTGGAGCAACCAGACGAGCAAGATCGCCCAACAGGCGAACCGCGCCGTCGGACAGGAAGTCTCCTCGGAACAGGCGATGCAGGCGCTCCAGAGCAGCCTCGAAAGCACCGAATCGTCGTGAGAACCGCGGGCTAGCTTTACAATAAACCCACTTGATTATTGATTATGATGCTTGAGCCACGAGGAGGCGGGAACGGATGAGCACCGAGACCGGCCGAGAGTCCCAACGTTCGGGCGCGCTGGTCGACCTGATGCGGTGGATGGAGAACCTGAGCGACACGCAGTACGCGTATCTACTGTTGACACCCGTGTTCCTCCTGTTGGGCATGGTCGCCCTCTATCCCCTGTTGCGCACTTTCGAGCTGTCGCTTTACGCCCTCTCCGTCGACCTCTCGAGCACGAGCTTCGTCGGGCTAGAGAACTACGTGGAGTTGTTCACCGGAGAGAAGAACCGCTACCTCCCCGGCGGAACGACGTTCCTCCCGGCGAGCCTGGAGTTCACCAGCATGCTGAACAGCGCGCTGGTCGTCACCCTCATCATCGCAGTCGTGAGCGTCGCCTTCGAGACCATCATCGGACTCGGCCAGGCGCTCATCCTCGACCAGGACTTCTACGGCCGGCGTTGGGTTCGCGCGGCCATCATCATCCCGTGGGCCGTGCCCATCGTCATTCAGGGGATGATCTTCTTCCTGATGTTCAACAACAACGTCGGCTTCGCCACGCCGCCGCTCGCGGACCTCGGCCTGCTCGCGCCGACCAACACCCTGAACGACACCGCCAGCGCGACGTTCATCATCATCGTCTCAGACATCTGGAAGACCTCGGCGTTCATGGCGCTGCTCATCCTCGCCGGATTGCAGAGCATCGACCGCGGCCTCTACGACGTCGCGAAGGTCTCGGGCGCGACCAAGTGGCAGCAGTTCAAGCTCATTACCTTCCCGCTCATCCTGCCGACCATCGGCGTCGCCGTGCTGTTCCGCTCCGTGCAGGTGATGCGGATCTACGGCATCATCCCGACGGTGTCGAGCTGTACGGTGGTGCCGTCGCTGTCGTGTATGGTCGTCGCGACGTTCAACACCCGAGAAGGGGTCTCGGCGGCGATCGCCTTCGTCACCGCCGCCATCATCGGAATCGTCGTGATGGGACTCATCGTGTGGCAAGGGGAGGACGCGATATAACATGGCTACGAAAACCGAAGACTCGGACGGTGGGCCGCTGGAGCGCTGGACCCAGAGCGCCATCCAGAACCCCGAACGGGTGTACCGCGCGCTGTTCTACGCAGCGATGCTATTCTTCCTCGTCACCACGATGTTCCCCTTCTACTGGCTGCTCGTGCTGGCGGTGACCCCCGAGGGGAACCTGCTGGCCGGGAGCTTCCTCCCGGCGGTGGACCTCTTCGGCGTCAGCGGGACGTTCCCGCTGCCGGTACCGAAGGGGTTCAATCCGGGCGCGTTCATCACCGTCTTCGAGCAGGTGCCGTTCCACCTCTACATGCTGAACAGTTTCGCGCTGGCGATCACGACCACGATCATCGTGCTGTTCATCGCCAGCCTGGCCGGCTACGTCTTCGGTCGTCTGCGCTTCCCCGGGAGAGCGGCGCTGATGCTCGGTATCCTCGCGATCAGCTACTTCCCGCCGGCGGCGTTCGTCATCCCGCTGTTCAAGGTGTTCGCGGGGAACGCACCGGTAGTGATACCGTTCACCGACATCGGGCTGTTCACGGCCCCGCGGCTGCTGAACACACCGGGGTCGATGGTGTTGCCCTTCAGCTCGCTGTTCATGCCGCTGTCCGTCTTCATCCTCACGACGTTCTACGGCCAGATCCCCGACGGACTGGAGGACGCGGCCCGAGTCGAGGGAACGACCCGGCTCGGCGCGCTGTTCCGGGTCATCATGCCCCTCTCGGCACCGGGCGTCGCGACGGCGGCGGTGCTCACCTTTATCGCGGTGTACAACGAGTACTTCTTCAGTTCCATCATGGCCACCTCACCGGAGGCGACGAAGTGGTCGCCGATTCTGGGCGGGATACTCAGCTATCAGACCCAGTACACCACGCAGTACAATCTCATGGCGGCGGCGAGCATCGTCGGGGTCCTCCCGGTGGTCATCCTCGTCATCGTCGCGCAGGAACGCATCGTCAGCGGACTGACCTCAGGCGCGCTCAAGGAGTAATACAATGGCACGAGTCAGACTCGAACACGTCACGAAACGCTACGACGACCAGGGTGAGACGGTCACCGCGGTCGACGACATGAACCTAGACGTCGCCCACGGGGAGTTCATCTGCTTCGTCGGTCCCTCCGGCTGCGGCAAATCGACGACGATGGAGACCATCGCGGGCCTCACCATCCCCACGGAGGGACAGGTGTACATCGGCGACCGCGAGGTGACGAACCTCCCGCCGAAGGACCGCGGCATCGCGATGGTGTTCCAGAACATCGCGCTGTTCCCGCACATGGACGTCTACGACAACATCAGCTTCGGCCTCCGCCTGCGGGACTACCCCCAGGACGAGATCGACCGCCGGGTCGAGCGGGCCGCCGACATCGTCCAGTTAGAGGGGATGTTAGACCGGATGCCCGACGAGATGTCCGGCGGGCAGCGCCAGCGCGTCGCCATCGCCCGCGCCATCGTCCGGGAACCCGACGTGTTCCTCATGGACGAGCCGCTGGCGAACCTGGACGCGAAGTTGAAGGTCCACATGCGGACGGAGCTCCAGCGCCTGCACAAGGAACTGGACACGACCATCATCTACGTCACCCACGACCAGGAGGAGGCGATGACGCTCTCGGACCGCATCGCCGTGCTCAACAGCGGGGCGCTCCAGCAGATCGACCCGCCGCTGACCTGTTACAACGAGCCGTCGAACCTCTTCGTCGCGGGGTTCATCGGGTCGCCGTCGATGAACTTCGTCTCGGGGAACGTCACCGAGAACGCCATCGAGACGCCGAACTTCTCACTCGCGTTCGACCCCGCCAGCGTCGAGGGCGTCGGCGTCGGCGACGAGCTGACGGTCGGCATCCGACCGGAGGACATCCACCCCAGCCGGGAGCGCGACGAGATCGCGGACCCGTCCTCGCCCATCTCGGCGACGGTCGACATCCTCGAACCGATGGGCGACGAGATCTTCACCTACATGCTGCTGGGCGAGGGCGAGACGTCGATGACCCAGGAGCAGACGACGAACGACCAGTTGCTGATGAGCATCGATCCCGACGCCGACATCGAGGAGGACGACGACATCGAGGTGGTCATCGACCGGCGGAACGTCCACCTCTTCGACACCGCGTCCGGCGAAGCGCTGGTGCACAAGCTCGGCCCGGCCGAGAGCGGCGGCGGCGTCACCGGAAGCGAAGCCGAATCCGACGACTGATCTAACCCTACCGATGAGCACGCATCTGGCGGCGACGGTCTACTGGAGCGGGATGGTAGTCCTGTTCTTCTTCTGGGCGTACGGCATCGCGTCGTTCGTCTTCGATCTGAAGAACAAGATCATCCCGGGACTCGTCAAGTACCGCCGCGGGCGACGCGCCGAGAAGGCGGAACAGCAGCGCGAAGAAGAACGCGAAGAGCGCGAGCAGCAGCTGTACTGAGTCGGGAGAGCTTTCGTCTCGTTCGTCCCTTACCTACCATCATGAGCGACCTATCGACCATTCGTCTGGGGTTCGTCGGCCTCGGCAACATCGCCCACCTCCACTGTGACCGGTTGCGGAACGCCGGCCTGGACGACCTCGTCGCCGCCGGCATGGACGTCGACGCCGACGCGCGACGCATATTCGCCGAGGAGTACGGCGCGACGGTGTACGAGGACCCCGACGAGTTCTACGCCGACGTGGACGCCGTCCTCGTGACGACGCCGAACAAGTTCCACGAACAGTACGTCGTCGACGCCCTCGGCGCGGGCCGCGACGTGTTCGTGGAGAAACCGCTGGCACACACGCTCGAAAGCGCGGAACGCATCGCCGACGCGGCGGCCGACGCCGAGGGCTTTTGCATGGTCGGCTTCCACAACCGCTTTGCGAACCCGGTGCAGACGCTCGTCGAGTACGAACGGAACGGGACGCTCGGCGAGGTCTCGCACGTCGAGGCCGACTACATCCGGCGGCGCGGCGTCCCCGGACGCGGGTCCTGGTTCACGCGGAAACCCATCGCCGGCGGCGGCTCGCTCATCGACATCGGCGCACACGCGATCGACCTCTCGCTGTATCTGCTCGGCTATCCCGACGTGGTAGAAGTGAGCGGCGAGACCCGCGCGCAGTTCGGCACGAGAGACGACTACTCCTATCTCGACATGTGGGGCGAAGACCGGGGGGCGAGCGAGTTCAGCGTCGACGACTCGGCGAGCGCGTTCGTCCGCTGCGCCGACGGAACGACCATCACGCTCGAAGTCGCGTGGGCGAGCAACCGACCCGGAAGCCAGCAGTACTACGTCCGCGGATCGGAGGCCGGAGCCGGGCTCGACCTGAAAGACCATTCGCTCGAACTGTACGAGACGGCGACGACCGGGACGATGCACCACCGAACGACCGAGATCGAGACCGGGGACGACGAACCCCACGCGCTCGAACAGGAACACTTTCTGGAGGCCGTCGCCGCTGGAGAACCTCCGGGAACCAACACGGTCGAACAGGCGCTGACCGTCCAGCGCGTCATGGACGCCATCTATCGTTCCAGCGAACGAGGCCGTGCCGTCGCCGTCGAATAGCGCCACCACGCCGTATCTACCCCTCATATCCAGCGACGATAATGGTGAAGAAAGACTTAATCATCAGTGCTCTCACTGTCCGGTAGATTATGAAAGCGATTGGTGTCACCCGCGACGTCGACGAACCGCAGTTTCTGGACGTGCCGCGTCCGGAACCCGGTGAGGGCGAAGCGCTCGTTCGCACGCTTCGGGTGGGCGTGGACGGGACAGACCACGAAGTCATCGCCGGGTCACACGGTGGGTTTCCGGAGGGCGAGGATTACATGGTTCTGGGCCACGAGGCCGTCGGCGTCGTCGAGGAGCCGAACGGGACCGGCCTGGAGGTGGGACAGGTCGTCGTCCCGACGGTCCGGCGCAAACCGGACGGCGAGACGAACGAGTACTTCCGCCGCGGCGAGCCGGACATGGCACCGGCCGGCGAGTACGTCGAGCGGGGGATCGTGGGTGGACACGGCTACATGGCGGAGTACTTCACGTCGCCCGCGGACTACCTCGTCCCCGTCTCCGATGAACTCGCCGAGTACGGCTTCTTCGTCGAACCGATCTCCATCACGGAGAAGGCGAACGAACACGCGTACGCGACGCGAGAGCCGTTCGAATGGCGGCCAGAGGCCGCCTGCGTGCTCGGTAACGGCTCGCTCGGCCTGTTGACGCTCTGGATGTTCGGACGGGAGTACGACCGCACCTACTGCGTCGGCCGCCGTGACCGACCGGACCCGACCATCGACATCATCGAAGAGCTCGGCGCGACCTACGTCGACTCGCGCGAGACGTCCGTCGACGAGATCCCCGACGAGTACGAGCCCATCGACTACATCTACGAGGCCACCGGGTTCGCGCCCCACGTCATCGAGACGGTCCACGCGCTCGCGCCGAACGGCGTCGGCGCGCTGCTGGGCATCCCCGAACCCTGGGACTTCGAAGTCGACGGCGGGTCGCTACACAACGAACTGGTGTTACACAACAAGTGCCTTATCGGCACCGTCAACTCCCACATCAAGCACTTCGAGTACGCCGTCGACACGCTCGAATCGATGCCGGAGTGGCTGCTCGAAGCGCTCGTCACGACGATCGCGACGCCCGAGGCGGTCGAGCCGGCGTTCGCCGACGACGCGGAACAGATCAAGGCGGTCGTCGAGTTCGACACGCTGTAACGATTTACTCGCTTTCTGATACCGTCTTTCGTATCTGAATTATTATATACCGATCGTCGGTGTTAAGCACCTCAAAATCCAGCGCCGCGGCTGCGCAATAAATCGAGCGTTTCCTGACATATAACATCGTATGAAATATCCCGTCAGTTGTAATCCTACAGAAAAACGCCATACTGCGGCCGAATTGGTCCCGGTTTCGGGTAGGTAAAACAGCGACTGTTGTCATACAGAAGTATTAAGTGCGAATCCTCGATACGAAATAGTGAGGTATTGGTGCAACCATGACTGACGACAACTCTGACAAACGGCTCACACGACGGAACGCGCTTCGAATCGCCGGTGCCGCAGGTGCTGCATCGCTCGCCGGCTGTGGTGGCGACGGCGGCGACGGCGGCAGTACCGACGGCGACGGCGGCGATGGGGGCAGTACCAGCGGCGACGGCGGCGACGGCGGTGCAACGCAGACGCAGGCGCTCGAAGTCGCTCACTGGTGGGGAGAGGGCGACGGACTGGAAGCGATTCAGGACATGATGAACGCCTTCACCGAGAAGTATCCCAACGTTCAGTTCGACGAGAACCTCATCGCCGGCGGAGCCGGTTCGAACCTCCAGTCCAACATCCGAACCCGCATCCAGAACGGCAACCACCCCAGCACCTGGCAGCAGTGGCCCGGTGCGGCGCTGAAGCCGTACACGGACGCGAACCTCCTCAAGGACATCGGCCAGTCCGTCTGGAGCGAGAACGGGATGAAGGAGAACTACCTCGCCGGCCCGAAGGCCGCGGCGCAGCCGGCCGGGAACTACGTGACGGTCCCGCTCAACATTCACCGCCTCAACAACGTCTTCTACAACGTCAGCGTCATCGAGGACGCCGGTGTGGACCCGTCGAGCCTCGAGACGCCGTCGGATCTCACCGGCGCGCTCAAGGCCGTCAGCGACGCCGGATACACGGGCATGGCACACCAGACCAACTCCCCGTGGTCGACCGTCCAGCTCTTCGCAACGGTGTACCTGGGCGTCACGGACCCCGAGACGTACGCCGCGACGTTCGAGGAGGGCAAGATCAACGCCAACTCCGACTCCCTCGGGCAGGCGCTCGACATCGTCCGCGAGTACAGCCAGTACTACCCGAGCGACGCGGGCTCCATCTCGTGGACCGAGGCCAACAACGGCGTCATCAACGGCGAGGCCGGCTTCATCCACCAGGGCGACTGGGCGGCCGGCACCTACATCACGAACGACCTGAAGTACGGCGAGGAGTGGGACTACGTCGTCTTCCCGGGCACCGCCGGGTCGTACTCCCTGAACATGGACTCGTTCCCCTACCCGGTCAACAACCCGTCGCCGGACGCGACCACGAAGTGGTGCCAGTTCGCCGGCACGACCGAGGCACAGGAGATCTTCTGCCCCGGCAAGGGCGCGATTCCGCCCCGGAAGGATGCCTCGACCGAGCCGTTCAACGAGTTCTCCTCCGACCAGATCGAGGACTTCCAGAACAGCAGCGCCCAGCCGCGCTCGCTGGCCCACGGACTCGCGGCACCGCCCGCCGTCGCCTCGGGTGTCAACTCCGCCATCTCCTCGTTCATCTCCGGCGGCTCGAACGACGAGGTCATCAGTCAGCTGGCCAACGCGTACAGCCAGTAACGCCCGCCGACCGACCTTCGTTCATTTATCGCTATCGGGCAAGCGGTAGCTATATACGTCGGCCAGCGGGCGTTTCAGACGGTATAGACCCGAGCGATCGGGTGGCAGTGTGCGGTAAACTACAGTCCCTCAATGGGGGAACTAAGCGATGGCAAGTCTTACACTCGACAACGTAACGAAAGTATTCGACGACGACGGCGAGCAGATCGTCGCCGTCGACGATGTCTCCATCGACATCGCCGACGGCGAGTTTCTCGTACTGGTCGGCCCGTCCGGCTGTGGGAAGTCCACGACGCTCCGGATGATCGCGGGTCTCGAAGAGATTAGCGAAGGGGAAATTCGGCTCGACGGCGAAGTCGTCAACGACATCCCGGCCAAAGAGCGGAACGCGGCGATGGTGTTCCAGTCCTACGCGCTGTATCCACACATGTCCGTCCGGGAGAACATGGCGTTCGGACTGGAGGAATCGACCGACCTCTCGGACGAGGAGATAAACGGGCGCGTCGAAGAGGCCGCCGAGATGCTCGGCATCCCGGAACTCATCGACCGGCGTCCGGACGAGTTGTCTGGTGGGCAACAACAGCGCGTGGCACTCGGTCGCGCCATCGTCCGGGACCCCGACGTCTTCCTCATGGACGAGCCGCTGGCGAACTTGGACGCGAAGCTCCGCGCGGAGATGCGGACCGAGCTCCAGCGACTGCAGGACGACATCGGCGTCGCCACCGTGTACGTCACGCACAATCAGGTGGAGGCGATGACGATGTCCGACCGCGTCGCGATCCTCAACGACGGCGTCCTCCAGCAGTGTGCGACGCCGCTCGAGTGTTATCACCAGCCGAACAACCTCTTCGTCGCGGGGTTCATCGGCGAGCCGTCGATGAACTTCTTCGACGCCGAGCTGCGGGGGTCGACGCTCGTCACCGACGAGTTCGAGTACGACCTCTCCGAGGAGACGATCTCCTCGCTGGGCGGGACGACGGACCTCGTGTTGGGCATCCGACCGGAAGACGTCGAGCTGCGCTCCAGCGTCGACTCCGAGCACGACTACAGAGCGACCGTCGACGTCGTCGAGCCGATGGGCGACGAGAACGTCATCCACCTCGTCTTCGAGGGCGACGAGCGGGCCGAAGAGAACCTCTTCACCGCCGTCCTCGACGGGATGAAGAGCGTCGACGCGGGACAGCGACTCGTCGCGCGCTTCCCGGAGTCCGCGGTCCACCTCTTCGACCGCGAGACCGGCGAGGCGTTACACAACCGGAAACTCGAGGCCGCCGGCTCGCCCCGCGTGCAATAGGCACGCAGGGCCGAACTTCTTTGTAGCCGTCCGATAAACCTCCGGGTATGTCAGGCGACGACTTGGAAGCTTCACTCGAGCAAGTAATCACGCGATTCGACCTCGGTGAATACGAGATCGCCGCGTACCTCGCCGTGCTCCAGCACGGCGAACTGACGGCGTCGGAGATCGCGGAGAACACCGACATCCCACAGCCGCGAGTGTACGATACGGTCCGGAGCCTCAGCGACGTGGGGCTCGTCGAACTCAAGGAGTCGCGACCGATGAAGGTGCTCGCCATCGACCCGCGAGACGCCTTCGGCGACATCCAGCAGTCGCTCGACGACCTCGTCGAGGACCTCTCCTCGCGGTACACAGCGCCGGCCCGCGAACCGGAGGCCGTCTCGCTGGTGAAGTCCCGACCGACGATTCTCCGCTACCTCGAAGACATCATCGACGCGGCGGAGTACGAGCTGACGCTGTCGCTGACGCCATCGCTGTTGAACCGGCTGGAGTCACAGCTCGCCGCGCGACGCGAGGAGGGGATCGCCACCGAGATACTCCTCTCGCCGGCGAAAGAGGCCCCCGACCCGGACGAGTTCGACTACCTCTCGGTGGCGACGACGGTGAAGGGGCGGCGGGGGATCACGACGCCCGTCGTCGCGGTCGCCGACGGCAACTACTCGATGTACGCCACGCGGGAGTCGATCCGGGGCGACGCCGACCGATACGGCGTCATCTTCAATCGCTCCGAGCTGGGCTTTCTGGTCTCCGGCTTCCTCAACACCGTTCTCTGGACGACGGCGGACGTCATCGCCGAGAACGGTATGGGTATTCCATTCCCGCGTCGCTACGGGACGATCAGGCGGTGTATCTCCGATCTGGCGGCGCTCGACGAGGAGTTCTACGCGACCATCGAGGGACGCGACGTCGAGACGGGCGACCACTGGGTCGTCCAGGGGAAAGTCGGGGAGGTGTCGTTCGGTCCAAACCGCGAGGTGGCGACGCTCGTCGTCGAGACGACCGACGGCCCCGTCGACGTCGGCGGGCAGTTGGCGGCCTACGAGGACATCGAAGCCTACGAGATACAGGTCGCCCGGGACGAGCCGCCGTCCGTCTAATCGGGGAACGACGCGGTCGGTACCCACCGAGGCGTAGCCGCCATTTGATTTTGGCGAACCTAAAAATTCAAGAGGGGCCAGCAGAGAGTTCTCTCCAATGAGCACGCAGCGAGCCGAGCGCGCCACTGACGACGGATTCACGTTCGACGACCTCGCGGTCGTGATGGGAACGTACAACGAAGCGGACGCCATCGGGACCGTCCTCTCCGACATCGCCGACGTGACCGACGGCCGAGCCGAAGTCGTCTGCGTCGACGGGTCCAGCGACCGGACGCCCGAGATCGCCCGAGAGCACGGTGCGACGGTGATCGAACAGGAGCCACGGGGATACGGCGTCGCGGTCCGCGAGGCCGTGCTGACGCCCGACCGACCGGTTATCGTCACGACGGACTGCGACGACACCTATCCGATGGAGCGGCTGCCGGACTTCCTCGCGGAGGTAAACGACGGCGCGGACGTCGTCAGCGGTGACCGGCTCTACTACGGGGCCGACGAGATGCCGGGGATGAACAAGCTCGGCAACGAGCTGTTCGCGCTCTTAGCGAGCGTCCTGATGGGGGAACGCGTCCACGACACGACGACGGGGATGCGCGCCTATCGCCGCGAGGTCGTCCGGAAGATCGAGTGGACCGAGAACACCGGTCTCTCCGCGGAGCTGCTGATGCGGCCGCTGATGCGCGAGTACGACGTGCGCGAGCGTCCCATCGAGTACGACGAGCGCAGGGGCGAGACGAAGCTCGATCCTCTCTCCGGCGGTGCGGCGATCGCCAAATCCATCGTGCGCGTGGCGTTCGAAGAGCGGTTCCGCTGAACCCGCCGATACGGGACTACTCCGCGGGGTACCAGGCCAAGTCGTGGTCGGCCGCGAGCTGCACCGCGACCGGTTCGCCGGCCGCGAACGTCTCGACGTGATTGTGCATGCAGTGGACCACGTCGCCGCTGTGGAGTTCGACCCGGTAGACGAACGAGGGGCCGTTGTACTGCCGGTGGACGACGTAGCCGTCGGCTTTCGGCTCGCTGGTCGGCACCGCGCGGAGGTCGTCCGGGCGGACGAGCACGTCGACCGTCGCGCCGTCGTACGCGTCGACGGAGCCGTTCAGTCGGTCGACGTCCAGCGACCCCAGTCCCGTCTCGACGGCCGTCCCCGCGACGCGGCCCGAGAGGAAGCTCGCCTGCCCGAGGAAACTCGCGACGAAGCGGCTCTCGGGGTTCTCGAACACCTCGGCCGGGTCACCGACCTGCGCGACTGTCCCGTCGTTCATGATGGCGACGCGGTCGCTGATGGAGAGCGCCTCCTCCTGGTCGTGGGTCACGGAGACGGCCGTGACGCCGGCCCGCTTCAGGATCCTGCGGACCTCCTCGCGCATCTCGACGCGGAGGCGGACGTCGAGGTTCGAGAACGGCTCGTCGAGGAGGAGCACGTCCGGTTCGGGCGCGAGCGAGCGGGCGAGGGCGACGCGCTGCTGTTGCCCCCCCGAGAGGTTGCCGGGCATCTTGTCGTGGTGGTCGGTCAGGTCCACCAGTTCGAGCAGGTCGTCGACCCGGCGCTGGGTCGCCGTCTCGTCGAGATCCGTCAGCCCGAACGCGACGTTCTCGGCGACCGAGAGGTGGGGAAAGAGCGCGAAGTCCTGGAAGACGATGCCCACGTCCCGCTGGTCGGGCTGGCGGAACCCGTCCTCGCCGTCGCCGGTGACCCGCTCGCCCGCGATGTCGATGTGTCCCGCGGTCGGGCGTTCGAGACCCGCGAGCAGTCGCAGCGTCGTCGTCTTCCCGCAGCCCGAGGGACCGAGCAGCGTCAGGAGCTCCCCGTCCCTGACCGAGAGCGAGAGGTCGTCGACGGCCACTTCCTGCCCGTAGTCCTTGGTGATGCCGTCTATCTCGAGGACGGTCCGCTCCGGGTCGTCGACCGCCGCCTCGACCGTGTCGAACTCCGAGGCTCCGAGGTCGGGCTGGTGCTGTGCCGTCACTGCCCCGGCCCCCGCTGATAGCTCGTCGTCCCGCCGGGGTGGCCCTGTGGGTTCTCGATCCCGACGAGTTCCCCGCCGGTCGGCGAGCTGTACAGCGCGTAGAGCAGTTCGTTGACGACGTAGTACCGCACGCGCTGTACGTCGGAGCCCTCGGGGTCCGGCTCGACCGCGTCGGCGTTCATCCGGCGGAGCGCCGACTCCCTGGTCGACCCGTCGAGCGCGGCGAACCGCCGATCGAACCACGACCGACAGTAGTCGTCGACGTAGGCGACCGCCTCGGCCATCCCGGCGGCGTGGTCGGGCTGGTTCCGAGCGCGCCCCTCCGCGTATCGGGTGACGAACTCCTCGACGCCCTCGACGGCCTCCGGGTAGAGGACCTCCCCGGCGGCCGCCAGCGTCTTCAGTTTCCCGTCGTCGAGCGGACCGTCGCCGTCGTCCCGGTCCCCGTCGCCGTCGTCGGCCCCGAGCAGCACAGCCCCGCCACCGCCGACGGCGACGCCGGCCGCCGACAGCGCCGCGAGCGCGTCCCGACGAGTCAGTTGCATACGCGGCCGATTAGGAGAGCCTAAACTTATCGCTTCCGCTCGCTCGCCGTCAGGTTCGTCTCGACGGAGACCCCGTTGGGGACGGCCTCGGGCACGTACGCCGCGGCCCCGCCGCAGGCCCGGGCGTTCCGACACCACTCGACGCGCGGGGTGAGCGCCCGCATGCCGTCGCCGTCGGCGTCGACCGGGAGGTCCAGTCGGTACGCGAACCCGCCGCCGCCGGCGTAGTCGACGAATATCGTGGTCCGGACGGTGTCCCGTCCCGATACCGAGAGGGTCCCGTTCCGGACCCGGCGCGGGCCACCCGCAACCGTCACGTTTCCGTCCTCGACGGTCAGCGAGAGATCGGCCGTCTCGCCCGCGTCCGGGACGACGTAGTAGGCGCTCCCGTCGTCGGTCGCCACGCGGACGGTGACGCCGATAGCGCCCTTCGGAACGCCGACGGTCGCATCGAGGCGGACCTGCCGACCCGAGACATCGCGGACGCGCTGGAGCCGCGCCGCGTCGGGCGACCCCCCGGGCGGAGCCCACGCTCCCCGGTAGACGTATCGGTAGACCCGCCGGTCGGGGAACGCCTCGGTCACGGCGAAGGGGCGGTCGTCGACGGCGTAGACGGCCCGGCCGTCGTAGCCGGGGTCGTTCCGGAGGTACTGGAACGGGTGGTTGAGCCAGTTCCCGTAGGGGTCGGGCAGCAACACCAGCGAGTTCGCCGGCGGTCCGCCCTCGAACGGCTCGTATGCGTCCTCGTAGGTGCGAGTCACCTCCGCGTTGTCCTCGACCGGTTCCGCGAGGTTCCCGGCGGTGACGCCCCCGAGGGCGGCGGCGCTCACGAGGACGACCGCCGCCAGTGCGATTCGTCGGGAGCGGTCCCCGAATCGGCCGTCGAGCGCCCGGCCGACCGACTCGTAGCCGCCGACCGCCCCGCGAGCGGCGAAGGCCGCCGTCGGCAACAGGAGGTCGAAGTGGTAGTAGGGGCCGAGCGCGGAGACGAGGCCGTCACCGGCGACGTCCAGATCGCCGAGGACGTTGAAGTTCCCCCAGAAGTAGACGTTCCCGACCGCGACGCTGACGAACAGGCCGGCCAACACGACTCGCCGCGGTTCGACGTCGGCGCGGGCCGCGTACGCGAGACCGACGACGGCCAGCGCCGTCCCCAGCAGCCCGCCGGCGACCCACTCGGTGAAGAACAGCTCGAGTACCAATCGGTTCGCTCGCAGGGCCAGTTCCGGCGTGTAGACGATCTCGTGGCCGAGTAGCTCCCGGTGGCCGAAGCCCAGTCCGTCTTCGGGGGCGAACGCCTGATAGGGGAACACCCACGGGGAGCCGGTCACGACGGCGTTGTACCCCAGCGTGAGGGCGACGCCGGCGGTCCCGAGCCCGGCGGTAATCGCCTGCCGAGGGAGGGTCGTCCGCCACCGGGTCGCGAGCGTCCAGAGCGCGTGGGCGATGAACGGTGCCGCGAACAGAACCGACGTGTAGGGCCGCGAGAAGAAGGCCAGCCCCACGGCGACCCCGGCGAGGGCCGCCCACCGCCGGCCGTCGGCGGCCCGGTCGGCCCGGAGGTACGCGTAGGCGAACGCGAGGTTCAGCAGGGTCGTCGGCGCGTAGGGCAGGAACACCGACGAGTCGACGAGGAACAGCGGCGAGGCGAGGACGAACGCCCCGGCGAGGAGCCCGGTCCGGTAGTCGAAGACCTCCCGGACGACGCCGACGACGAGCAGGAGGTTCCCGGCCGCGATGCCGACCAGCGCCACGCGATAGCCCCCCAGTAGCTTCCCGAGGGCGAACAGCGCGGGAGCCACCGGCGAGTACTTCGAGTACATCCCCCGGTCGCTCTCGACGAAGAACCACGGGCGAAACGCCCCCTCGACGGGCGACTGGAGGAACAGCCGCCCCTCCAGCAGCATCGCGGCCTGCTGGAGGTAGACGCCCTCGTCGTGGTTCAGCGAGTGATACGGGAACAACTGAGTCGAGACGACGGCGACCACGAGCGCGCCGAGGGCGGCCAGGCCGACGGCCGCGGCCCACTCCGACCGACGGATCCGTTGGAACATGTTCAGGTGTCCGCTCCGGGACCGCTCCCCTGGGCGAGGATGACCGCCATCGAGAGCCCGGAGACGACCACGAGGACCAGCGCCGGAACCGCCGCCGCGCCGTACAGCCCGGCCTCCTGGACCCGCCAGATGTAGGTCACGAGCGTGTCGAACCTGAGCGGCCGCAAGATGAGCGTCGCCGGCAGTTCCTTCATCGTCGTGAGGAAGACCAGCGCGGCCCCAGTCGCGATGCCCGGCAGCACCAGCGGGAGGGTCACCGAGCGGAAAGCGCCCAACGGCGACCGGCCGAGTACCCGGGCGGCCTCGACGAACCGACTATCGACCTGCAGCGCCGACGTGCGGATGGAGCCGATGGCCTGGGGCATGAACCGGACGACGTACGCGAACACGAGCAACGGGATCGTCCGGTACAGCGCCGGCAGCACGTCGAGGCTGAAGCTCACGAGCGCGATCGCCAGGACGATGCCCGGCGTCGCGTACCCGACGTACGGAGCGCGGTCCGCCAGCGAGGCCAGCCGGGAGGAAGAGGCCGCCGACCGCAGGGCAATGGGGAGCGCGACCAGCACGGATCCGCCGGCCGCCAGCAGGGCCACGTAGACGGAGTTCCAGCCGTAGCTCCACGAGAAGGCCATCGAGCCGGTGGCGTACCCCGGCCCGCTCCGGAGGAACCAGACGCCGAAGATACCGACCGGGAGCAGGATGGCGACGAGGCCGACGGCCGCGGGCAGTATCGCGGCGGGATACCGCCAGAGACCGAGGTCGAGGTCGAACGCCCCGCGGTCCCCGCCGGAGGCGTAGGCCCCGGAGTCGTCCGCGCCGACGCGGGACTCGATCGCCAGGATCACCGCCGTCACGGCGAACAGTTGCAGGGACAGGAGCGCCGCGTAGTCCCGCATGAAGCCGTTGTAGCGGGCGTAGATGAACTGCGTGAACACCTCGACGCGCATGATGTTCGGCGTCCCGAAGTCGGAGAGGGTGTACAGCGCCACGAGCAGGGCTCCGGCCGCGATCCCCGGGAGTATCTGCGGGAGTGTCACCCGGCGGAACGCCTCCCACCGGCCGGCGTTGAGCGTCCGAGCGGCCTCGACGAGCGAGGCGTCGAGCGACAGCAGCGAGGCCCGGGTCGTGAGGAAGACGTAGGGGTACGTGTACAGCGTGAGGACGACCGAGGCACCGACGAACCCGTAGACGGTCGGGACCTGTTCGATCCCGAGCGGAGCGAGGATATTCGCCAGTTGCCCGCGGGGTCCGAACGCCGAGACGGCGGCGAAAGCGCCCAGATAGCTCGGCACCGCGAGCGGGAGCGCGACGACGACGGTCCAGAAGCGGCTGAACGGGAGGTCTCCCTGAACGGTGAGGACGGCCAGCGGCACCCCGATCAGGACGCTCGCGGCCGTGACGACGCCCACGAGCGCGACGCTCCGGAGCAGTACCCGTATCGTCTGGCCGGCGACCAGCAGTTCGAGGGCCCGCGAGCCGAGGCCGAACGCGTCGACGACCAGCCAGCCGAGCGGGAGGACGACCGCGGCGGCGATGGCTCCGGCCAGCAGAGTCAGCCCCTGACCGAGCGCCGTCTCGTCGCCGTCGGTGGCCCGCTCGCGGGCGGCCGTGACGCGCTCGCGGACGCTCATCCGAGAACGTTCGCTTCGCGCATCAGTTGCAGCGTCGGTTCGAGCTCCGCCAGTTTCGAGAGCTGGATATCCGGCGGGTTCAACTGGTCGATGGTCGGGAGCCCGCCGACGGGTTCGACCCCGGTGATCATCGGGTAGGCGAAGCTAACGGTGGTGAAGAACTCCTGGGCCTCGGCCGACAGCAGGTGCCTGACGAAGTCGTTGACGAGCTGGTCCTTCTCGGTCCCTTGGATGCGGAGCGCGCCGGCGACGTTGACCAGCGAGGCGGCGTCGTTCTCGGTGAACGCGAGGTCGATGGGGGCGTCGGGGCGCTGGTTCTTCACGCGCAGGGCGTAGTAGTGGTTGGCGAAGCCGGCGTTCAGCGCGCCGTCGGCGACCTGGTTGGAGACGACGAACTCGTTGGGGAACCGCTCGGTGCCGGCCTCGCGCATCGAGACGAGCCACTGTCGAGTCGCGTCGGGACCGCGCAGCAGTCGCATCGCGGTGACGAAGGACTTGAACGCGCCGTAGGTCGGTGCCCAGCCCATCGTCCCCTGCAGCGCGCTCGTGTTCGGGAACTCGGCGACCTTGTTCGGGATGTCGCCCTCGCTCAGCTCGTTCGTGTTGTACGGGACGCTGCGGGCGCGGCCGGCGACCCCGACCCACGCGTTGTCGTCGCCCTGGAAGTCCGACGGGACCGGCTCGACCACGTCGTCGGGCAGCGATTCGTAGGCGTCGTTCTGTGCGACGTAGCCGAGCGAACTGGCGTCGATGGACCAGAAGACGTCCGCCTGTGGCGACCCCGCGTTGACCTCCTCGACGACAGTCTGTGCCAGCGAGGAGGAGGACGCGCTGCTCGCGAACACGTCGAAGTCGGGGTAGATCTCCTGGAGCATCTCGACGAACTGGAAGTAGATGCCCCCCTCGCCGCCGCCGATGTAGAGGTTCAGCGACCCCGAGAGGTCGGGGAGGTCTTCGATGGAGGTGCCGCCCGGCGCGGGTCGGCCCTCGACGAGCGTCCCCGACCCCCGGAACTCGGTCAGCGAGGGCACGTCGATCTCCGCGCCCTGCTGTGAGCCGGTGGTACGCCCGTCGTCGCCGTCGCCGCCGAAGAGGTCGGAGATGGCTGAACAGCCCGAGAGGCCTGCCGCGGCCGTTGCACCGCCGAGGGCGAGGAATCGCCGGCGGGAAGACGTAGATCCGCTCCGTCCGGAGTGGTCCGTGGCGTCGGTCATTGTATTGGTATGTTTTAGGTTTGCCTAAATGGCTTGCGTTTCAGTCGTCGGCCGCGGCCGGGACCGGTCCGGTCTCGGCCGCCGCGATCGCGTCGAGACAGTCCAGCCAGTCGAGCATGTACTCCCCGCAGTGATTGAGGAACGCCCCGTTCTCCCAGTCGGCGAAGTCGCCGTCGGCGAGCGCTCGACCCATCGCCTCGAACACCTCGGCGTAGGACTCCGCGCCCTCGCCGACCGAGTCGAGTATCTCCCAGACGTGTTCGTTGAGTTCGAGGCCGTGGACCTCGTTGGTCAGGTCCGAGAACGTCGAGCGCGGGGCCTTGTTGTGCTCACAGAGCGGGTCGCCGTTGTAGATGGTCTTATCGAGGACGTCACAGGCTCGCTTGAGGAACAGCCCGGACCAGATGTCGTCGAACCGACCGACGTCCCACTCGTTGTCGTCCATCGGCAGCTGGTAGAACGCCGGGACGACCTCCCGGCGGAAGGCGAGGTTCATCGAGCAGACGGTGAGGTAGTTCCCCTCGGCGGCGACGAAGTCCTCACCGAAGTCCTCGGCGCTGGTGCGAGTCTGTGCCTGTCCCTGTAGGTCACCGTCCATCAGGATGCGAACGGCATCTAAGTCCGGGACGTTCGTCCAGAGTCCCTGCGAGGCGACGACGTCGTCGACGCGTGTGTCCGCTGTCTCCACGCTCTCGTCCATCGCGGCGTAGGGGTATCCGCGGGGATAGAGCCCGTGGTCGTCCTCGTTCTGGTAGAGGACGTTCACCCAGTCCTCGTCTGACCCGACGGCCTCGATAGTCCCTTCGAAGGCGAGGTTCTCCATGTGCGTCCCGAAGAAGTCCACGTCCTCGTGCGGGAGCGTATCGTCGTCGATGAAGACGCCGTAGTCGAATCGCTCCTCGGCCCAGAGATAGAGCAGTCCGAAGGAGGTCTGTGCGTGACTGGCCGCCGGGATCAGGTGCGAGTATTCCTCGAGACCGCGCTCGGCGAACCACGTCTCGCGGGCCTCGCCGTCGAAGACGCTCCCCTCGACGCCCTCCTCGTCCAGCATCTCCCGCATCGCGTCGGTGTCACAGAAGTCCTCGGTGACGAGCACGACGTGCAACCTATCGAGGTCGAAACCGTGACGGCGAGCGTTCTCGAAGTACGCGCGCATGCACTCGTGGTTCCGAATCGTCGGTACCACGACACAGATGTCCTGTTTCATTCTGTCCGGAACTGTTTAGGCTGCCCTAAAGAGGCTGTCGTTTTAGGCCGGCCAAACAAAAATTGCCAGGCCCTCTATCTCTTGCCCACGTGGACGTGTATCTGCGACGCCATATTGTGAAGGCTACCCAAGGCCATAATATTCACGCGACGGCGATTAACGTTGTATAAGGCGAACTATTATCTGGCTGTGCTTTGCCTCCCTAGTCGAGAGATGAGTGTACGAAACGAGCGGGGTCGTGCCACGGAACTATGAACCTCGACAACCAGACGTGTGTGATCACCGGATCGTCACGAGGTATCGGGCGCGGCATCGCGAAAGACCTCGGGGAACACGGCGCGAACGTCGTCGTCAACTATCGCTCCTCGGAGGCCGAAGCGCGGGCAGTCGTCGAATCCATCCGCGAGGACGGCGGCGACGCCATCGCCGCACAGGCCGACGTCGCCAAGGCCGCGGAAGTGCAGGCCATGCGCGAGCGAGTGGCCGACGAGTTCGGTCCGGCGGACGTTCTCGTCAACAACGCCGGCATCACGATCGACAAGAAGTTCGAGAACATGACCCGCGAGGACTGGGACACGGTCATGAACGTCAACCTCGGGGGCGTGTTTAACTGCACCGACGCCTTCTACGACGACATCAAGGGAGCCGAACACGGCCGCCTCATCAACATCTCCAGCGTCGTCGGCCAGCAGGGCAACATCGGGCAGGCCAACTACGCCACGACGAAGTCCGGCCTGTTCGGATTCACGCGCACGCTCGCGTTGGAACTCGCTCACACCGGATCGACGGCGAACTGCGTCGCGCCGGGGTTCGTCGAGACCGACATGCTGGAGGAGGTGCCCGAACGCGTCCAGGAGAAGATTCTGCGCGAGATCCCGCTGGACCGCTTCGCCACCGTCGACGACATCGCGGGCATCGTCCGATTCGTCGCCAGCGAGGAGTCCAGTTACATGACCGGCCAGGTGCTTGGCGTCAACGGCGGCATGGAGTGGTAACATGAGTCAACAGGAAGAACCAGACGACGAGACGGAAACGCCCGACCCCGTCGAGGAGCTCCGAGAGAAGCGCCGAGAGGCGGAACTCGGCGGCGGCGAGGCACGCATCGAAGCCCAACACGAGAAGGGGAAGATGACCGCGCGCGAGCGCATCGACTTCCTCGTGGACGACGGGACGTTCTACGAGGTCGACCCCTTCGTCGAACACCGCTCGACGAACTTCGGGATGGAGGAGAAGCGCTACGCCGGCGACGCCGTGGTCACGGGCTACGGCGAAGTCGACGGCCGCAAGGTGTTCCTCTTCGCGCACGACTTCACCGTGCTGGGCGGTTCCGTCGGCGAAGTCGTCGCCGACAAGATCTGTAAGGTGATGGACAAGGCCATCGAGAACGGCGTCCCCGTCATCGGGCTGAACGACTCCGGCGGCGCGCGCATCCAGGAGGGCGTCGACTCGCTGGTCGGCTTCGCCAAGATCTTCGAGCGCAACACGAAGGCCAGCGGCCTCATCCCGCAGATCTCGGCCATCATGGGACCCTGTGCCGGCGGTGCCACCTACTCCCCGGCGCTGACGGACTTCACGTTCATGGTGCAGGACACCAGCCACATGTTCATCACGGGACCGGACGTCATCGAGACGGTCACCGGTGAACAGGTCTCGAAGGAGGAACTCGGCGGCGCGAGTTCGCACTCCACGAAGTCCGGCGTCGCGCACTTCTCGTATCCCTCCGAAGAGGAGGTCTTAGAGAACATCCGCCGCCTGCTCTCGTATCTCCCGCAGAACAACATGGAGGACCCGCCGCGGGTTTCGCCGTGGGACGAGCCCGATCGCGAGGTGCCCGAGCTCACGGACATCGTCCCCTCCGCGCCGCGAAAGCCCTACGACATGGAGGAGGTCGTCGGACGCATCGTGGACGAGGAGTCCTTCTTCGAGGTCTACGGCAACTGGGCGCGAAACGTCATCACCGGCTTCGGCCGGATGGACGGCCAGTCGGTCGGCGTCGTCGCCAACCAGCCGCGGGTCAGCGCCGGGACCCTGGACATCGACGCCGCCGAGAAGGCCGCGCGGTTCGTCCGGTTCTGTGACTCCTTCAACATCCCCATCCTCACGTTCGTCGACGTGCCCGGTTTCATGCCCGGCACCGACCAGGAGCACAACGGCATCATCCGCCGCGGCGCGAAGCTCATCTACGCCTACGCCGAGGCGACGGTACCGCTGCTCTCCGTCGTCGTCCGCAAAGCCTACGGCGGCGCGTACATCGTCATGTCCTCGAAGTTCCTCGGCAGCGACGTGAACTACGCGTGGCCGGGCTCGGAGATGGCGGTGCTGGGGCCGCGCGGCGCGGTCAACATCCTCTACCGGAAGGAGATCGCCAACGCCGACGACCCCGACGCCAAGCGCCAGGAGCTGATGGACGACTTCCGCGAGGAGTTCGCCCACCCCTACGGTCCCGCGAAACGGGGCTACTTAGACGACGTCATCGAACCGAAGGACACGCGCAAGCGCCTCATCGACGACCTGGACCTGCTCCAGCGCAAGCGCGAGGACACGCCGCCGAAGGATCACGGCAACATCCCGCTGTGATGTCGTCCCTCGAATCTTCCGTCGAGGACGCGAGCGAGAGCGGGGACGAGGGAACGGGAGCGGAGTCTGAGCCGATCCCGACCGTCACGCTACCGGCGGACGGGGACCTCGCCGTCTCGCTTCCCGACGACGCGACGACGGCCGAGGCCGCGGCCATCAGCGCCGCCATCGGCGCGCATCTCTCGGACCGCCAACGGGCCGCCGCCGCGGCCGCGGCGGCCGCCGAGGAGAGCGCTGACTACGTGGACGAGTGGAAACTGGCCGGCCGACTGGCGCGGTTCGGAAAACGGCGTCGCCCCGACGGGGTCGAGCGGGGCGACGAGTGGAAGGCCGCGGCGCGAGCGCGCTACTGAATTAGGCGTGGAACTCCCGCAGCACTTCCAGGTCTCGACTCGTCTGCATGAACTCCGAGAGGGGGCGCGTCTCCCCGCAGGAGTCGCACTCGAACGACGACTCGGGGCCCGAGAGGTCCGCGACTTTCTCTTCCCAGTCCTCCTCGCAGGCGGGACACTGTAGCTGAAGCCACGCTTCCTGCATGGGTCGGTGTGCGAAGCAGTCACGGATATACTTTGTGTGGACTCCCGGCGAGCACCGACGACGGGTCGACGCGGTGTGGACTCTCAGCGGAAACTGTGACGACCGTAACGAATACACGACCCCCCTGAGTGTGCATATGCATGGGAGTCGCAGTGATCGGCGCGTCGATGACGAAGTTCGGGCAGCGTGACGCCTGGATTCGGGAACTCCTCTCGCAGGCGGGCGAGGAGTGTCTCGACGACGCCGACGTGACACCGAAGGAGGTAGAGCACCTGTACGTCTCGAACATGGCCAGCGGCGAGTTCGAGGGCCAGACGGGCGTGATGAACATGCTGGCTCACGACCTCGGCGTCCTGCCGGCGTACGCGGAACGGGTCGACCAGACCTCCTCGTCGGGCGGGGCGGGTATCTACGAGGCGTGGCAATCGGTCGCCTCCGGAGCCAGCGACATGACGCTCTTGGTGGGTGGAGAGAAGATGACGCACAAGACCACCGGCGAGGCGACGGACATCATCGCCTCGATCACCCACCCCGAGGAGTACAAACACGGCGTGACGCTGCCCTCGTTCGCCGGGCTGACCGCGCGGCACTACCTCGAACGGTTCGACGCGCCCCGGGAGTCGCTCGCCCGCGTCGCCGTCAAGAATCACAAGAACGGCGTCGACAACCCGAAGGCGCAGTTCCAGAAGGAGATAACGATGGAGAAAGCGCTCGACTCGCCCATCATCGCCGACCCGCTTCGGCTGTACGACTTCTGTCCCATCACGGACGGAAGCGCCGCGATGATGTTCACGACCGAGGAGCGAGCCAAAGAGATTACCGACGAGTACGCAGTCGTCTCGGGCGTTGCTGGCGCGACGGATACACAGGTCGTCCACGAACGCGACGACCCGACGGTCATGGGCGGCGTCGTCGAGTCGAGCAAGCAGGCCTACGAGATGGCCGGTCTCGGTCCCGACGACTTGGACGTGGCCGAACTCCACGACATGTTCACCATTCTCGAATTCCTCCAGTTGGAGGGTATCGGCGTCGCAGACCAGGGCACCGCGTGGGAGATGGCGATGGACGGCGCGACGGAGAAGGACGGCGAGTTGCCCATCAACACCTCCGGCGGCCTGAAATCCAAGGGCCACCCGCTGGGGGCGAGCGGCGTCGCACAGGGCGTCGAGATATACGAACAGTTGGTCGGCGAGGCCGGTCCGCGACAGGTCGAGGCCGACACCGCGCTGGCGTGTAACGTCGGCGGCTTCGGCAACTGCGTCATCACCACCATCATGGAGGCCGCAGAATGACTCTGGAAGCGGGCGAATGTCCGAACGGTCACGTCTCGTATCCCACGCACCCGCGCTGTCCGGAGTGTGGCGAACCGCAGGAGGAGACCCACGACCTCTCGGGACAGACCGCCGAGGTCGTCACGTGGACGAAGTCGACCGCGACACCGCCTGGCGTCCGGCAGCCGAACACGCTCGCCATCGTCGAGTTCGACGTGGACGGCGAGGCCGTTCGCGCGCTCGGACAGGTGACGACGGAAGACGTCGAGACGGGCGACGAGGTCGAACCCGTCCACGTCGAGGAACTGCGAGACCCCGAGGTCGGCCTCAAGAGCGAGAACCCCGAGAGCCAGGAGTGGGGCGGTTACCGCTGGGATCCGGTGTAGGCGAGGTTCTCGCCGCACCGTAACGCGCTCTCGACTCTGTCGAGTCCGTCCGCGACGGTGCAGTGCCCCTCGGGACCGGCGTGGGGATAGACGCCGGCGATTTCGTCGTCCTCGTAGACGACGAGACAGATCACCGGCAGCGTCACGACCGAGTCGCGGCCGGTGAAGGCGCTGGAGCGGTCGTGGCGGTCGAACGCCGGCGCGAGCGAACAGCCGTGCGCGTCGGCCCACGCCTCCATCGCGGCGATGTCGGCGGCTTCGTTCGCGTCGGCTCCGGTCGAAAGGCGGTTCCAGTAGGTGACGCTCACGTCGTCGACGAGCCCCTGCTGGCGGAGCGAGTCAGCGCGCGCTAACGCGGCCGTCTGGCGTTGCTCCGTCGCGTCAGAGACGGGAGAGCGCACGTACACAGCTAACCGACGAGTGCGGGTCATGGTATCGTACACCGAATGAGTGTCCTACGCTGAGTACGGAGATAGCCGTATCGGTGAACGGTCCACGCATCGTCAGTTCGCGGTCGTGACCGTCGCGGCGTCGACCGCCGTCCGAGTTCCGCCGTCGGCGAGTTCGGCCAGAAACGCGTCGATAGAGCGCGTCTGTCCGCCCGCGCCGACGGGCGCGACCTGTGCCAGTTCCCCGTCCTCGTAGACGGCGAGACACAGGACTGGCAGGACGAGTTCCGTCCGCTTCTCGCCCGTCTCCGTGCTGTAACACAGTCGGGTATCGAAAGAGGGAGCGAGACACGCGCCCGTCTCGCTGGCCCACTCGGCGAACTCGTTGTACCGGTCGCGCTCCGGTCGCGGTTCGTCGCCCTCGACCGGGACGCGCTTCCGCCAGGTCGTCGTCTCGAACCCGTCGAGGACGCCCCGGCGCTGTAGCTGGCCGAGTCGCTCCTCGACGGCCGCTCGGCGCTCCCGGGAGGGCCGCGGGAGGTCGCTCCTGACGAACAGTTCCGCCCGACGCGTCGTTGGACACTCTGTTTTCGGCATCGGTACCGAGAGGTAGACCTACAACATAATAAAACATTATGTTTATTGTCTAATCTGTTAGGGCCGGCGGCTACTGTCCGTCGTCGGCGCTGTCAGCGCCGTCGTCTCCCTCCTCATCGTCGCCCGTTTCGTCGACGCCGTCGATGTCGTCTTTGATGGACTTCAGTTCGGCGTCGACGTCGACGGGCACGTCCACTTCGTCCGCCTCGTCGGCCGTGTCGTCGGACGGATCGTCGGACGTACCGCCGTTCCGGTTCCCCTCGGGCCGTTCGGCCAGTCGGTCGTCGAGGTCCGCGCGGAGCCGTCGGGCCTCGTCGAGGAGTTCCCGCGCCTCCTCGTCCTGCGGACGGCCCTCCATCGCGCCCTGCAGGTCCGTGAGGGCGTCGTCGAGGCGAGAGAGCGTCACCCTGCTCAGCCGGGTCGCGCGCTGGCGGACCTCGTCCGTCGCCGACTCGCTCGTGGCCGGCCGACCGTCCGCCATCCGAAGCGCCCGGCGGAGGAGCTTCAGCGCCTCGATGTTGGTCTGCAAGACGAGGATCGCGGCCGGGATGGTCACGTCGCTCGTGAACCGGAGCAGTTCCGAGGGCGTCGGCGGCCGCGGGACGCCGCTCTCGGTGGTCGGTTCGACCTCCGTCTCTAGCTTTCGGAGGGTCCTGACGAGGTCCGTCAACAGGGCGGTGACGTCGTCACCGGAACTGGCGCTCATGTCCCCACGTTGTGGCGAGGCGTACAAAAGTCCGCCGCGGCGACTAGGCCAACCAAAACCCTTTTTGCTTTAGGGTAGCCTAATCGCTATCAATGCCAACGCAAACGGACGAGGTCTCTGTCTCCGCGGACGAAGACGACCAGCGGCCGACCGTCACGGCGCACGGGAGCGGCCCTGAGAAGACGGTTTTCACCGAAAACGGGAACCGAGAGGGCTGGATCGCGACCGACCTCACGGTCGAGTGCTGGCGGTAACTTACTCTGGCAGTCCGAATCGGCGAATCGGCGGGACGTCTCGAAGCGAGAGCGAGCGACTCTATCGATCCATCGCTTCCGGGAAGACCAGCGTGTCGTCTTCGAGGTAGTGTTCGATGTGGTGGGCGTCGTCTTCGACCTCGACGAGTATCTCGCGCAGCATCTGCGCGGACGCGTGGTCACCGAGGTTCGTCGCCAGCTCGATGTGGTCGCGCAGCGATTCGACGATGTCACCGTACATTCTGAGGTCGTGGCGGAGCGACGTTCGGATGTCGTAGACGTCCTGTCCCTCGTACTCGACCTTCGCGTGTTCCTCCTGCGCGGCGGGGCCGGAGACGGGCGTGCCACCGAGCGCCTGCGCTCGCTCCGCGATCAGGTCGGCGGCTTCCTCCGCGTGCTCCGCGGCCTCGCCGAGGAAGAGGTGCAGGTCGCGGAACTCCGCGCCCTCGACGTTCCAGTGGTGCTTCTTGAGCTGGTGGTACAGGACGTAGGTGTCCGCCAGGTCCTGATTCAGCGCGTCGATGACCTGTTCCGCTTTGTCCTTCTCCAGACGGAGTTCGTTGTCCTCGACGTCACCGAACTGCCTTCGGACGTGTTCCTGAGTTGCCATAGGCATTCGTAGTATACTCGCGGGCGACACTTAAAACCTCCTGTCGAGTGAAGTTTTTTTAGGAAACCCAAAAGAATCGTTGGCCATATCGACAGGCAATTTCCGCTCTCTACGGGACAGGCTGAGAGCGAAACCGGCGACAGAGCGCTCGTCGCCGCCGAGTACGGATGTCTCTCGTCAGTCCCTCCCAATTTACTGACAGAGTAGCATCCCGGTAACGCGGCCCCTACCGCCGCTCCCCGTCAGTCGTTCGGGAGACGACGAGGGCAGCGTGACCGTCGGCCATCCCCGAGAGGTCGACGGCGTCGCTTCGCAGCGTCTGTTCCTGATGGACGGCGCTGAGCGCGCGCAACACGTAGTCGTCGAGACCCAGGAAGTCGCCGTACTCCTCCCAGACCGTCGGCGGGACCGCGACGAAGAACGTCTCCGGCGTCCGCGCGAGCACCGGGTCGTCGTACTGCCGTCGCCACTCGTAGACGAGGTCCTCGACGCCCGGATTGTCGGCCATCACCCGCTGGTGCGCTTCGAGCGCGTCGCGGAGCTGACTCTCTTCGACGTCGTTCTCCGATGCCACGGCCCGTATCACGTCGTCTTCGAACGGCGAGTTCGGCTCGTTCTCCGTCATTGTCGGCCGTAGAACGCTCCGGCGCAAAAGCGACTCGCTCGCGGACCGCTCGTCGCCCGCCACTCGTAGACGAGGTCCTCGACGCCCGCGGCCGAGCGTTCGACTGCCGATACCGAACCCCCGGAAACTACCCGATTAACCCCCTATATTCCCGATATACGGGAACGGCCCGGCAGATATTTGCAGTCGGCCACACAACTCACGAATAGAGGAATGGGACGACTCTCGACGCTGTTCGCGCCGGAACGGGTCGCCGTGATCGGGGCGACCGACTCGGAGGGGTCGGTCGGCCGCGCCATCACGTCGAACCTGCTGGAATCGTTCGACGGCGACGTCGTGGCGGTCAACCCCTACAAGGACGACGTGTTGGGGCTTCGATGCTACGACGAGGTCGCCGACGTCGAAGGCGAGGGAATCGACGTGGCCGTCGTCGTGGTCCCGCCCGACGTCGCCGTCGAGGCCATCCGCGACGCGGGCGCGGCCGGGATCGGCAACGTCGTCGTCATCACCGCCGGGTTCGGGGAGACCGGCAGCGAGGGGGCCGCCCGCGAACGCGACCTGCGGGAGGCCGCCGAGGAGTACGACCTCAACCTCGTCGGGCCGAACAGCCTCGGCGTCATGTCGACGCCGCGGGGGCTGAACGCCACGTTCGGCAACGAGATGGCGACCGAGGGAGACATCTCCTTCATGAGCCAGTCCGGGGCGTTCGTGACCGCCGTACTGGACTGGGCCGCAGAGCGCGACGTGGGCTTCAAGGACATCGTCTCGCTCGGCAACAAGGCCATCTTGGACGAGGACGACTTCATCGCCGAGTGGGGTGACGACCCCGAGACCGAGGTCATCCTCGGCTATCTGGAGGACATCAACGACGGGGAAGCGTTCGTTCAGACCGCCCGCGAGGTGACGCAGGAGACGCCCATCGTCCTCGTCAAGTCCGGGCGCACGGACGCGGGGGCCAGCGCCGCCGCGTCTCACACCGGCGCGATGGCCGGTTCCGAACGCGCCTACGAGGCGGGTCTCGAACAGGCCGGGACGCTCCGCGTGGAGTCCGTACAGGAGCTGTTCGACTTCGCGCAGATCCTCTCGGGCCAACCGCTGCCCGACGGCGAGGAGATCGCCATCGTCACGAACGCCGGCGGTCCCGGCGTGATGACGACGGACGCCGTCGGCGACTCCGACCTCTCGCTGTCCTCGTTCGAGGACGAGACGCTCGACGCGCTCCGCGAGACGATGCCAGAGGAGGCCAACATCTACAACCCCGTCGACATCATCGGCGACGCCCCCGCCGAGCGCTTCGAGGCGGCGCTTTCGACGGTTCTGGAGGACGACAACGTCGCCATGGCCGTCGTCGTCGCCTGTCCGACCGCGGTGCTCTCCTTCGAGGAACTCGCCGAGGTCGTCGTCTCCCAACAGCGGGCCCACGAGACGCCGATCGCCACGACGCTGATGGGCGGGAAGTCCGTGGGAGCGGGCAGAGATATTTTGAGCGAGGCCGGCATCCCCAACTACTTCGACCCGGCCCGCGCCGTCGAGAGCCTCGACGCGCTCCGGGAGTACGACGAGATACAGTCCCGGGAGTACGAGGAACCGGCGGCGTTCGACGTGGACCGGGAGCGCGCCCGCGAGATACTGGAGTCCGCGGCCCGGCGGGACACCAACCGCCTCGGCGTCGAGGCGATGGAACTGCTCGACGCCTACGGCATCCCGACGCCCGCGGGCGGCGTCGTCTCCTCGCCCACGGAGGCCGAGGAACTGGCCGAGGACATCGGCGACGACGTGGTGATGAAGATCGTCAGCCCGGACATCCTCCACAAGTCCGACATCGGCGGCGTCGAGGTCGGCGTCCCGCCCGAGGAGGTCCGAGACACCTACGAAGACTTAGTGGTTCGCGCCCGGAACTACCAGCGTGACGCCGCGATACTGGGCGTCCAGGTCCAGGAGATGGTGGACCTCGACTCGGGAACGGAGACCATCCTCGGAATGAACCGCGACCCGCAGTTCGGGCCGCTGCTGCTGTTCGGCCTCGGCGGAATCTTCGTGGAGGTGCTCGAAGACAACACCGTCAGAGTCGCGCCCGTGAGCGAATCGGACGCCCGAGGCATGCTGGACGACATCGAGTCCGCGCCGCTGCTCCGGGGCGCGCGCGGCCGCGATCCGGTCGACGAGGACGCCCTCGTCGAGGCGGTCCAGCGGCTCTCGCAGCTCGTCACCGACTTCCCGGCGATCGTCGAACTGGACATCAACCCGCTCGTCGCGACCCCCGACGGGGTGCAGGCGGTCGACCTGCGACTCACCATCGACCAAGAGGAACTATGACCGACTCGAACACGCTACTCGTCACGTCGACTGAGGAAGGTATCGGCAAGACCGCAATCGCCCTCGCGCTCGCGAAATCGGCCAGAGAGGCGGGCCGCGAGGTCGGCTACATGAAACCGAAGGGGACGCGCCTCCAGAGCGCCGTGGGCAAGACCCGCGACGAGGACCCGATGCTCGCCCGGGAACTCCTCGAACTGGACGCGGAGATCCACGAGATGGAGCCCATCGTCTACTCGCCGACGTTCGTCCAGGAGGCCATCCGCGGCCGCGAGGACCCCACAGAGCTCCGCGAGCGGATCGTCGAGAACTTCGAGGCGCTCGCCGAGGGGACCGACCTGATGGTCGTCGAGGGCAGCGACCGCCTCGACACGGGCGGCATCGTCGACCTGACGGACGCCGACATCGCCGAGGCGCTCGACGCGCGCGTCCTCCTCGTCTGCGGGTACACCGACGCGGGCGACACCGACGAGGTGCTCGCGGCCGCCCGAACGCTCGGCGACCGACTGGCCGGCGTGCTGTTCAACGGCGTCGCCGACGCGGCGATGGACGACCTGACCGACGACGTGCTCCCCTTCCTCGAAGGCCGCGGCGTGCCGGTGTTCGGGTCGCTCCCGCGCGTGCAGGAACTCGCGGGCATCACGGTCGAGGACCTCTCGCGGAGCCTCGGCGCGGACGTCCTCACCAACGAGGCCTCGACGGACGTCCACGTCGAACGGTTCACCGTCGGAGCGATGGGCGGCAACACCGCCTTGGACCAGTTCCGTCGGACTCGCGACGCCGTGATGGTCACCGGCGGCGACCGCTCGGAGGTCCAGACCGCCGCGCTCGAAGCATCGGGGATCAAGGCGCTCCTGCTCACCGGCGGGTTCCGCCCGGCGAGCGCCGTCCTCGGCCGCGCCGAGGAGGAGAACGTCCCCATCCTGCTGGTCCAGTCGGACACCCGTACTACCATCGACCGGATGGAGGACGTCCTCCGCTCGGGCCGGACGCGAAACGAGCAAACCGTCGAGCGAATGCAGGCGTTACTGGACGACGGCGTCGACGTCACCTCCCTGCTCGGCTTCGACGAGTAGCCCCGGTTTCGGCTGCGATTCCGAACGGCTAGAACCGGCGTTTCGCCGCGTTACTGTCGCTATCTCCAGACGAAACGCACCTCTGAGTTTTAAGTTGTCCGACGCACTATCTCACTGTGGAGCCGAGAGGCTCCGTAGTGTCACACGCTCGGGGAACCCCGTTCCCCGTTCTACCCTTTGACCGGAGAACGCCCGCGAGCCGCGGCTATAGACCGTCGAAGACGGTCGCCGGCAAGTGCTCTCGAACGCCCGTGACAGCGGCGGACGGGTCCGAGAGCGAGAGCGGCGGGAGCGGCCACACCGGACAGTCGGTCATGTCTTCCAGCACCTCGGGGTTCGTTCGCTCGGCCGTCGTCGCGCCCTCGTACTGATTGAGGACGATGCCGCGAACCGGGACGCCGCGCCCGCGAAGCGCGTCGACGGTCATGCCGGTGTGGTTGAGCGTCCCCAGCCCCGACCGGGCGACAACGACGGCCGGCAGGCCGATATCGGCTACGAGGTCCAGCACTTCCCTACCGTCGGCCAGCGGCACCCGTAGGCCACCGATGCCCTCGACGACGGCGGTCCCGTGGGCCGATACGGCGGCTTCGACGCCCTCGCGAATCTCGCCGTAGGCGAGGTCGGCGTCGGTCCGGTCGGCGGCGACGGCGGGTGCGAGCGGCGGCTCGAGCCGTCTGAGACAGGTCGCGGCCGCCTCTGATCCGCAGGCCTCGGCGACGAACGCGGCGTCGTCGTCCGGCGGGTAGCCGGTCTGGCAGGGCTTGACCGCGATGGCGTCCCGCCCCCGCTCGCGGAGCCACCCAGTCAGTCCGGCGGTGACGACGGTCTTGCCGACGCCGGTGTCCGTCCCGACGACGAAGAGGTCGCCCGCGTCGCCGGTCGTCTCGTCGCTCACAGCAGACCCACCTCCTCCCCGGCCGCCTCGAAGGCATCGAGACACCGCTGCAGTTCCTGATCGGTGTGCGTGGCCGTCGGCGCGACGCGGATGCGCGAGGTTCCCTCGGGCACTGTCGGCGGCCGAATGGCGGGCGCGACGACGGCGCGGTCGCGCAGGCGCTCGTCGAGTTCGAGGGCGTCGGCGCGGTCGCCAACGAGCACCGGGAGGATATGAGTCTCGCCCAGCACCTCGTAGCCCATCGCTTCGAGGCCGTTCCGAAGCGTCTCGACGTTCGACCACAGTCGGTCCGATTGGTCGGTCTCGCGGGCGATGCGGAGCGCCTCGCGGGCCGATGCGGCGGCGGGCGGCGCGAGCCCGGTCGAGAAGACGAACGAGCGCGCGGCGTTGAGCAGGTACTCGACGAGCGCCTCGTCCCCCGCGACGTAGCCGCCCTGGCTGGCGAGGGCCTTCGAGAGCGTCCCCATCTGCACGTCCACGCGGTCGCTCAGCCCCTCGCGCTGGACGACGCCGCCCCCGCGCTCGCCGAACAGCCCCGTGGCGTGGGCCTCGTCCACCATGAGCCACGCGCCGTGCTCCTCGGCAGCGTCACAGAGCGCCGAGAGCGGGGCCACGTCGCCGTCCATCGAGAACACGGAGTCGGTGACGACCAGCCACCGCCCGTCGGCCGTGTCCCCGTCTGCCGCCGCGGCTCCGTCATCGGCCCGCTCCTCCATCTTCGCCCGGAGGTCGTCGGCGTCGCAGTGGTCGTACACCACCGTCTCGCCCGCGCCGAGTCGACAGCCGTCGATGATCGAGGCGTGGTTGAGTTCGTCCGAGAAGACCACGTCCGGCGAGAGCGCGTCGACGATGCCGACGTTCGCGGCGTAGCCCGACGAGAAGACCAGGGCGCGTTCGGTCCCCTTGCAGTCGGCGAGGTCGCGTTCGAGCGCCCGGTGGGCGACCGTATCGCCGGTGACGAGGCGGGAGGCCCCCGCGCCCGTCCCGACCGTGCGAGCGCCGAGTTCCGCCGCGCGCTGGAGGCGGTCGTCGTCGGTCAGTCCGAGGTAGTCGTTCGCGGCGAAGACGACCGATTCGTCGCCGAACTCGGGCGCGTCGCCCTTGGGGTCGTCCGCGAGGCGCGTCCGGTCGCCGACGCTCTCGGCGACTTCCAGTCGCCGGCGGAGGTCGTCGTCTGCCCGCGCTTGCAGCCGGGCGTCCAAGTCGAACCCGTGAGTCATCGTCAGCACCGTCGGAGCGAACCCCCTTATGACTGCAGCTTTCCGCAGATACGGTTTTACGTCCGCGGTGTGACACTAGTGGGCATGGACCGCGACACAGCCGAACCAGTCGTCGACTCGTTCCCGGGACCGCGCGCTCGGGACCGCGCCAGCCGTCACGCCGCCGTCGCCGCGCCGAGCACGCACGTCTACGAGTTCGTCTGGGACCCGACGGCCGACGCTATCGGCCCCTACTGTACCGACGTAGACGGGAACGTCCTCCTCGATTTCACGTCCCACGTCGCCGCCGCCCCCCTCGGCTACAACAACCCGCATCTGCTCGACCGCCTCGACGAGTTCGACCTCGTCGACCCGCTGAAGTTCGCGGGCCAGGATTTCTACGCCGACCTCGGCGACCTCCCCGGACCCACGGAGCTGATGGAACGGCTGACCGACATCGCGCCCACCGGTCACGACACGGTGTTCCTCTCGAACACGGGCGCTGAAGCCGTCGAGAACGCCATCAAGATCTGCTACGACGCCCGCGAGGGCGCGGAGTACGGTATCACCTTCGAGGGGGCGTTCCACGGGCGGACGCTGGGCGCGCTCTCGCTCAACCGCTCGAAGGCCGTCCACCGCCGGGCGTTCCCCGAGATGTCCGGCGTCTCGTCGGTGCCGTTCTGCGAGGATCGGGCCTGCGACCCGAGCACCTGCTCCTGTGGGTTCTTCCCCGACGAATCCGGGGGGTCGTGGCTCCGCCGCCGCCTCGGCCTGGACGGCAGCATCGACCCCGAGTCGGTGGCGTACGTCATCCTCGAACCGGTGCAGGGCGAGGGCGGCTACCGAATCCCCAGCGAGGCGTTCATGGAGGAGGTGGCCGCCGTCTGTCGGGAGTTCGAGATCCCGCTCATCGCCGACGAGATACAGTCCGGGATGGGGCGGACCGGGGAGTGGTGGGGCGCGGACAACTTCGCCATCGAACCGGACGTCCTCGCGGTGGCGAAGGGCCTCCGCGTCGGTGCGACCGTCGGCCGCGGGGAGCTGTTCCCCGACGAGGCGGGTCGCCTCTCATCGACGTGGGGCGGCGGCGACCTACTCTCCTCGATGGTCGGCGCGCTCACCATCGACGTCATCGGGAGCCAGAACCTCCGGCGGAACGCGAAAGAGCGGGGTAACGAACTGGCGGCGTCGCTCGACGCCGACCCCGTCGACGGCTGTGTGGACGTGCGGAACCTCGGCTCGCTGGTCGCCGTCGAGTTCGAGACGAAGGCCCGCCGCGACGAGATGGTCGCCGCCTGCGCGAGCGCGGGGTTGCTCACGCTCCCCTGCGGTCGAAAGACGCTCAGACTGCTCCCGCCGCTGGACGTCAGAGAGCGGGAGATCGCCCAGGCAGTCGCCTGCTTCGAGGACGCCGCTGGCGTCTGACTGGCGAGAAATCGAAGGGCGAGAGTGACCGCTCAGAAGCCGGGCATCAGGTCCGCCGGGCCGAAGACGCCGTAGTGGCCCGCGCGGTTGTTGCGGACGCCGGCTTTCAGGTAGCCGAGCGCTGGGCCGTTGACGTTGGCCTCCATGCTGGTCACGTCGTCGAGTTCGAAGGTGTTGGTCCCCGTCTCGCCGTCGAAGGTCGTCCCGGTGACGGAGACGGTGGTCGTCGTCGGTTTCTTGTCCGAGCGGACGTCTAAGACGCCGCCGACGTGGACGTCCTCGGCGTCACAGATGCCCGCACGCTCCAGCAACACGTCGTCGGCGTGTTCCATGTCGTGGAACTCCAGGACGCCGTCGTGGTCCTCGATGAGTGTCTCGATCTCGGCCTCGCTCATCTCGCGGGCCGTCTCGATGTCGTAGCCGTCGAGGTGGGCGATGTCCTCCCTGACGGTGCCGCGGTTGTCCTCGTAGCCGCTCTTGAGGCCGACGCCCCACCAGATCTCGACCTCCTCGACCTCCACGAACGACTGGGCCGCGAGGGCGGCCGCGCCGGTCAGGAAGCCCGGCGTCGCGCCCGCGCCGCAGACGAACGTGATGCCGGACTCCTTCAGACGATCCTCGCGGTCGTCCAGCATCCCGATGACGCGCGACCGTTTGAGCACGTCCACGAGGACGCCCTCGTACTCGGCCTCGGCGAAGCGCTCTGCGACGCGCGGGATGAAGTCGTGTTCGAGGTTCGGGAGCGCCACGAGGACGGCGTCGATGTCGTCGCTCTCCGCTATGATATCATCGATGGGCGTCTCCGTCGGCCGGCCCTGTTCGCTGGCGACGATGCCCGCCTCCTCGCCGTGCTGTTTGACGCCGTCGGTGGCAGTGCCGGCGTCGGCTTTCGCCCCGCCGTCGGTGGCGATATCGTCGTTCACGCCGTCCTCCGGCCCGCTCGCGATGTTGCCCTCCGTCGCCTCCAGCAGTTCGGGCACGTCGAGGCCCTCGTGGTCGACGGCGACGCCGTTGCGGTCACAGGCCGCTACCGGCGTGAGACCGTCCTTCTCCCGCGAGACGTCGAGTGTTCGTCGGCCGATACCGCCCGTTCCGAGTACCGCGAATCGTACGTCGTTCATGCTCAGTCGTCTGATTGGAGTTCTGATTTGCTCTGTGCGGTGCCCGCCGCCGTCTCCGGATCGCCGGCGTCGTCGGCGCGTTCGGAAACGCGCTCCGGATCGAAGTCGTTGGCTTCGGTGTTGGGTTCGAGCCCCGCCTCGTCGATGATCTCGAGGTCGTCGGCCGCCGACTGGCCCTCGGTCGTGAGGTAGTCGCCGGTGAGGATTCCGTCCGCGCCCGCCTCCAGCGCGGCCACCTGCCCGTCCGTGTCGAGGTTGACCTCGCGGCCGCCGGTGAGACGCACGCGGGCCTCGGGGTGGAGCAGGCGGTACACCGCGATGGTCTCGATGACCTCCTCGGTCGTGATGTCGGGCAGTCCCCGCTCGGCCATCGGTGTCCCCTCGACGGGGTTGAGGATGTTGACCGGCAGCGAGGAGACGCCGATATCCTGCAACGCGATGGCCGCCTCGACGCGGTCGGTCGGCGTCTCACCCATGCCCAGGATGACGCCGGCACAGAGGTCCATGCCGGCGTCCTTGGCGACTTCGAGCGTCTCGACGCGGTCCTCGAAGGAGTGCGTCTGGACGATCTCGGGGAAGTAGCGGGGCGAGGTCTCGATGTTGTGGTTGTAGTGGTTCAGCCCCTCTTCGGCGAGTATCGCCGCCTCCTCTTCGGTGAGGATGCCGAGGCTGGCGTCCACCTCCACGTCCGTCTCGTCGCGCACGAGTCGGATGGCTTCGAGCACCTCCTCCCACTCGTCGGGGCGCTGTTCCTTCGAGACGCCCTTCTCCGCGACGACGATGCCGAACCGCTGTGAGCCGTCGCGCTCCGCCCGCTTTGCGGCTTCCAGAATCTTCTCCGGGCCGAGGAAGCCGTAGTTGTCGATGCCGGTATCGAAGTGGACCGACTGCGCGCAGAAGCCGCAGTCCTCCGCGCAGCTCCCGGCCTTGGCGTTCACGATCGAGCACGCGTCGACGGTGTCGTCGCCCAACTGCGAGCGGACGTAGTCCGCGCCCGCCGCGAGGTCGTCGACCGGCTGTGCGACGAGCGCCAGCCCGTCCCGCCGGTCGAGTCGCTCGCCGTCTAACACGCGTGCGACCGCGTCGTCTACCGTTCGGTTGCCCGTCTCGTAAACCACGTTCCCAACGTCAGTTGACGAGCGAATAAAGGTTCGGGTGAGCGGGGTTCGAACGAAAGGCGACCCTATCGGCTCACAGCAGGAGCGAGATCACCGCGAGGACGAGGAAGATGAGGATCAGCCACTTGGCGATCTCCATGCTGAGGCCGGCGATGCCCCGCGCCCCCAGCAGCGCCGCGACGAGCGCGAGGACGAAGAACAGGATAGCGAGCGAGAGGAACCCGCCCCCGCCCATCTGCAGGGGCGTGAACGCGGGCGCTACGGTCGCGGCGACGCCGGACAGTTGTGGAAGCATACCCCACGCGTCGCCGCGCGGTCGTATCGTAATAGTGGCGTTATCGTCGCTAGTCCGAGGTTATCGCCCGACGAAGCGGGATCAGTCTGACTGTATCTCCCGCGTCGACGGACCGCTTCGGGCCACGTGACCGAACTTCAGGAGCGCGACGAACACCGTCCCGCCGACGATGTTGCCGACGGTCGAGAACAGGAGGAATCGGAGGAAATCGACGTAGCCGACCTCGGGCGAGACGAGGACACCGCCGAACACCTCCACCGTCCCGGCGATGCAGTGTGGGAGGTGCGCGAAGCCGATGGCCGCGGTGATGAGCCACACCACCGAGAGCCGGGCGATGGTGCTATCGGCCGCCGCGACCAGCCACGACAGCAGCCCCATCAGCCAGCCCGCGAGCACGCCGGCTCCGACGAGCACTCCCGGCGAGAGCTTTGTGTACGCCGTCGCCAGTTCGGTGAACGCCGACGCCTCGACGACGCCGATGGCCGGGCCGATCGTCACGGCGAAGACGGCGAAGACGAGCGCGCCCGAGATGTTACTGACGTAGACGAGTCCCCAGAGTCGCCCCAGTCGGGCGACGCTCGCGTCCCCATTCAAGACCGGCAAGACGGCGAGGGTCGTGTGTTCGGTGAACAGCTCCGACCGCCCGAGGACGACCAGGATGAATCCGACGCCGTAGACGACGCCGAGGAGGAGTTGCTTCGGGAGTTCGCCGAACGCGGGGTCCGCCGCCGTGAGGATGACGCCCATCAACAGGGGACCGAATCCGATGTCGAGACCGGCCGAGAGCGCGGAGAGCGACAGGCCGCTCGTCGGCCGGTTTAGCTCGCTCAGTCCGCGTCGTATCTGGAGTTCGAGGATGTCTTCACCCTCGGCCTGTTCGTCGGGAGTCGACCCGCCCCTACTCGTATCAGACATCGAGTGTCGTCCGGGTTAGGACGGCGCCACGTTTGAAGGTTCTCGCCGAGCCGAAGCGAACTCAGTAGAGGTCGTCCAGTTCGTCTTCGGTGTTTCCGTGTTCCTCGGCCGGGAACTCGCCCGTTCGCACCGCGTCGACGTAGTCGCTCACCGCGTCGCGGATCTCCGCCCGCGCGTCGCCGAACTGCGCGGCGAACGGCGGGCTCGATTCGGCCAGTCCGACGACGTCGGTGAAGACCAACACTTGCCCGTCGCACTCGCCGCCGGCCCCGATGCCGATGGTCGGGATCTCGACGGCTTCGGTGACCTGGGCGGCGAGGTTCGCCGGGACGTGTTCCAGGACGAGGGCGAACGCGCCCGCCGCCTCGTGTGCCTCCGCGAGTTCCAGAATTTCGGTCGCTTCCTCGCGGTCCGTCGCCTGCTGCGTGTAGCCGGTCTGATTGACGCTCTGGGGGGTCAACCCGAGGTGGGCCATCGTCGGGATACCGACGTCCGACAGCCGCTCGGTCAGCTCCACGGTGTGCGGTCCCGACTCCAGTTTCACGGCGTTGGCCCCCTCCTCTTTGAGCATCCGCCCGCAGTTCTCGACGCTCTCGGCCGGGTCCGCGCCGAAGGAGAGAAACGGCATGTCCGCGACGACGAGCGCTTCGTCGGTGCCGCGGGCCACGGCGCCGACCCGAGAGGCCACCTCGTCGAGAGTGACCGGCAGTGTGTCGTCGTAGCCGAGGACGGCGTTGCCCATGCTGTCGCCGACGAGGACCACGTCGATCCCCGCCTCTTCGACGATGTCCGCCGTCGCCGCGTCGTACGCGGTCAGCATCGTTATCTGCTCGTTACCGGCCATCGCCCGCACGTCCCGAACAGTGGTCATGTGCATGGCCGGGCGCGGCGCGCTATTACGTGTTCGGGTCGAGCGGCGAGCGCTGTCGCATCATAGCTCCCGTGCGACCATCTCGCCCCACGGTTCGAACCCCCAGCGGTCGTAGAACGCCGCCGCGCGCCCGTTGTCGGGATCCACGTCGAGCACCAGTCGGTCGAGCGGCAGCGACTGGCTCCGGGCGACCGACAGCGCCGCCTCCAGCAGGTCGTCGGCGACACCGTCCCCTCGGTAGCTCTCGTCGACGAACAGTTCGTTCAGCACCGCGGCGTCCCAGACGTGGGCGAGCGACTCGGGCAGGACGAAGACGTAGCCGACGACCTCGCCGTCGCGCTCGGCCAACTGGATCGTCCGCGCGTCCTCCTCGACGCAGCGGTCGACCCACGCGAGATACGACTCCCGGTAGTCGGCGTCGAGTTTCTCGCGGTACGTCGCCTCTTTCCCGCCGCCTCCGGTACCGGACCCCAGCGAGAGTTCGAACGCGCGTTTCAACTCCCAGAGCGCGTCCGCATCGCCGGCATCGCCCGCTTCGTACGGTCGAATCACCGCGGACCCCGTCGGTAGCGAGTCACTCGTACAGCCCGAGGTCCTCGGCCACGCGGTCCGCCAGTTGGTCCATCACGTCCGGGTCGACTTCGGCGACCGCGTCCCCGTCGTGCAGTTGCTCGTTGTGTCGCGCGACGGCCGACTCGACGTCGTCGAAGGCGACGCGACTCCGGGTCTCACACGCCGGACAGACGACCGGTATCTTCGGGAGTTCCTCGTCCGCTGTCATAGCGGCCGCTTCGACCGAGCGGCCCAAGTAACGTCCGGTCGACGGCCGAATCGGAAGTTGCTTGTCGACGCCGTAGAAATCCCAGTTCGTGCCAGCAGTCGAGAAGACGAACCCCGACGGCGTGGACTTCGGTTGGGTGATGCAGGTCACCTTCGTCACGACCATCCTCGTCGGGTCACCGATCGTCGTCCTCGCCTCGATCGGGACCGCGCTCCCGACCTGGACGAGTCGGGCGATATTCGCCGTCCGAGTCGGCGCGGTCATCTGGTTCCTGACGGCCGTCGCCGCCTATCTCTACGCCCGGTATCGCCGCTGATCGAACTCGCTCGCCCACGCGAAGGCGGTGCCGGCGCGCCGGGCGGTCTCGGCGTCCCGTTCGGAGTCGCCAACGAACACCGTCGACTCGGCGTCGGCGTCGAGTCGCTCGACGACCGAGAGGAGTCCCTCGGGATCGGGCTTCGACGACCCGACGGTGTCGCGGCCGACGACGGGACCGACCGACGACGTGAGGTTATGGGTCTCCAGGGCGAGCCGACAGGCCTCCTCGGCGTTCAGCGAACAGACGCCGACCGGTACCGCGTGGGGCAGACCGTCGGCCAACGCGAGGCGCTCGGACTCGCGCGCGCCGACGCGCTCGTGGTCGGTGATGGTCGCCTCGACGGCCGCCCGGTGACCGGTCTCGTCGGACAGCTCCAGTAGCTCCCAGAGATCGCCCGCGTCCGGGTCCACGCCGCGATCTCGGAGAAGCGTCGCGACGGCTTCCGCGACCGCGTCCCAGTCTACCGCCAACTGCACCAGCGTCCCGTCGAGGTCGTACACTACGGCGTCGTAACTCACGACCGGAGGTAGGGAAGCGCCTCGCAAATGTGCTTCGCCCTCAGCGTCCGTCCAACAGGGCGCGAGCGACGATGTTCTTCTGAATCTCGCTGGTCCCCTCGTAGATGGTCGTCACCTTCGCGTCGCGGTAGAGTCGTTCGACCGGGTAGTCAGTGGTGTAGCCGTAGCCGCCGTGGATCTGAACCGCTTCGTCGGCCACCTCGACGGCCCCCTCGCTGGCGAAGTACTTCGCCATGCTCGCGGCCTGCCGGGCGTCCTCGCCGCGGTCCATCCGGCTCGCGGCGTCCCACGTCAGCAGTCGGCCGGCTCGCACCGTCGTCGCCATCTCCGCGAGCTTGTGCCGGATGGTCTGGAACTCGGCGATCCGCTGGTCGAACTGCTCGCGTTCCGTCGCGTAGTCGAGCGCCTCGTCCAGCGCCGACTGGGCGAGGCCAACGGACTGTGCGGCGATGGCGACGCGGCCGCCGTTCAGGATGGAGAGGGCGGCGGCTAAGCCTTCCCCGACCTCGGTGAGGCGGTACCGCTCGGGAATCCGGACGCCGTCGAACGTGAGCCCGGTCGTGTCGCTGGCCCGCAGACCGAGTTTATCCTCCTTCTCGCCGACGGAGAGGCCGTCCCTGTCTTTCGGGACGAGGAACTGCGTGACGGAGTCGGGGTCGTCGCGGTCCGTCTTGGCGAAGACGACGACCACGCCCGAGCGCTCGCCGTTGGTTATCCACTGTTTCTCCCCATCGAGGACGTATTCGTCCCCGTCCGGCCGCGCAACGGTCGTCATCCCCCGGGGGTTCGACCCGGCCTGCGGCTCCGAGAGCGCGAACGCGCCGACGGGCCGACCGTCGACCATCTCCGGCAGCCACTCCTCGCGAACCGACTCGTCGCCGAAGCGAGCGATGCAGGACGTGGCCAGACAGTGGACCGAGAGCGCGGTCGCGACGGCCAGCGAGCCGTGGGCCACCTCCTCGTTGACGATGGCGTAGGTCCGCATATCGGCGTCGAAGCCGCCGTACTCCTCCGGCGTGGTCAGTCCGGTCAGATCGATGTCCGCGAGGCTGTCCCAGACGTCCTCGGGAAACTCCTCGGTCCGGTCGGCCTCGCGCGCCGTCGGTCGTACCTCCTCGGCAGCGACGGACCGAACGGTCTCACGAACGGCCCGCTGTTCGGGCGAGAGGTCCATACCGGCGGTATGGGTGGAACTACCAAATGTCTAGTGTCGGGAGAAGCCGAGAGACGGTTACCTGGAGTCCGCGAGTTCCACGTCGAGGAAGGATTCGAGGGCGGCGATGGTCGATCCGCCGACGTTCGCCTGCGTCGCCCGGCCCTGCTCGACCGCGAGCACGTCGTTCTCGTCGAGACCGAGTTCCTCGGCGAGTTCGGCCGTCTGGAGACCCTCGTCCTGTCGCGCCTCGGTGACGCGGGTCCCGTAGTCGCTGACGAGATAGGGTAGCTGATCGCCGTCGTAGTCCGCGCCCTCCTCCCAGTGAGAGGTGTCGGCTCGCTGTGAGTCCTGTATCTTCGCCGCGTTCTGTGCGGCGCGGCGACGGCGGTCCCGCTCGTCGTTCGAGCCGCCGCCGCTCGATTGCGAGCGGTCGTTCTCGCCGTGGTTCTGCGCGCAGTCCGAACAGACTTGGAGGGTCGCGCCCGCGACGTTCGCGGTCTGCAGGTCGCCGCCGTCGGCACCGCAGAGTTCGCAGCTCCCACCGGCGCTGTCGCCCCCGCTGCCGGTCGAGTATTTGGCCATGCCCCCGGTAGCGGTTTCGTCGTATTTGAAATGTCCGGTTCAGGGGAATGACACACCCTCTCGGGGCGCGGCGCAAACGAAAGCCCTTTTATTGGCCCACGGGGAACGAATGAGTGCAGTAAGACAGAGCGAGCGTGGGTAGCCAAGCCAGGCCAACGGCGCAGCGTTGAGGGCGCTGTCCCGTAGGGGTCCGCCGGTTCAAATCCGGTCCCACGCATCGCACGCGAGGGCGTCGCCCTCGACACCGTGGCGGCGATGCCGCCACACGATGCAGGTGCTCTCCCTACCCGGGATCAGCACCCACGCACAATCCTTTCGACGTTACCTTCTCGAGGAGCGCGTATAGCGTCTGCAACTGCTATCTCGGTTCTCGATGCCGACCTCGGAAACGAGCGACTGCGGCCACTATTTTCCTCCGAGTATCGCTGTTGATAATTTGGCAAGAAGATATTTTATGCACCCCGCTTACCGATTAGATACGGCACCGTTCTGGTGCCCTGCACCCCCCACCCCCTACTTTCCGTACCACTCACAGATGAACAGCCGTCGCTGGTCGTCTACCCCGCGTTATTGGAGCTTTACGCGATCGCAGAGCGGGATTCGAACAGGTGCAAGACGTACTCGCTTCGCTGCGCGCGCCTGCCGTGTTCGAATCCCGACCTACATCTGTGGCTCACGAATTGTTCGCCACAAGATGGAAGGGGCGGGATTCGAACGTCGAGAGACGGTCACTCACTTCGTTCGTGCTGCGACTTTCGGGCGCGAATTCCGCGTACTCAACTCTGTCGGACGTTGTCGTTCGGCGACAGAGCGCCTCACGGAGTCCCGACAGAGTGGAAGGGGCGGGATTCGAACAGGTGCAAGACGGTCGGCCTCACTCCGTTCGACCGCTGCGACTTGCGTGCTCGAATCCCGACCTACATCTGTGGCTCACGGACTGTTCGCCACAAGATGGAAGGGGCGGGATTCGAACCACGCGGAGCCCTGCGAGGGAAACTGCCGCCAATTTCTGGCACGTTGGCGGGCAGCGCTCTACCACTGAGCCACCCTTCCGGACAGCGAAACCTTGGGCCGTAGCGACTAAATAGATGACGGGGCCGGCCAAGCGATACTTATTCGATCCCTCCCAACGCCCGCTGTGAGCTACACGAAACAGCACTACGCGGACACCGAAGCGGTCGGCGGGGGGCTTCACCTCCTCCGAGACGAACTGAACTGCGAGAACGTGGGCGTCAGCGTCCTCGACTGCGAACCCGGCTGGAGCGGGAAGCCCCACGATCACAGCGACGACGGCCAGGAGGAAGTGTACGTCCTCGTCGACGGAGAAGCCACGGTGACGGTCGACGGCGACGACGTGGCGATGTCGGCGGGCGACGCGCTTCGGATCGAGCCGGACGCGAAACGAGAGATCCGGAACGGCGAGACGGAGAGCCAGTTCGTCCTCGTCGGCGCGCCGTAGTCCGCGGCGCTCAGTAGCTGCGCTCTTTCGGCTCGTAGGTCTCCTCGTCGCCTTCGAGGATGACCGGTTTGTAGTAGAGGCGCGGCGTGCCGTCCTCCCACGCCAGCATGGTGTGTTTGATCCACTCCTCGTCTCGGCGCTCCTGGAACTCGGCGCGCCAGTGCGCGCCGCGGAACTCCTCGCGGGCCAGCGCGCCGAGCGTGATGGCCTCGGCCACGTCGAGGAGGTTTCGCGTCTCGATGGTGTGGATGAGGTCCGTGTTGTAGGTGCGCGAGGGGTCGGAGACGGCGACGTTCTGGTACTCCTTGCGCGCCTCTCGGATGTCGCGCAGCGCCGTCTTCAGCCCCTCTTCCTGGCGGAAGACGTTGACGTTGTCCGTCATCGTCTCCTGGACGTCGGCCCGGACCTCGGCGTGGTTGATGCCGTCTCTCTCGAGCAGCGTCTCGATGCGCTCGCGCTCTCGGGCGACGGTGTTCTCGATGACGCTCGTCGGTTCGACGGCCGCGCCGTCGGCGGCGACGTCCTCGCTGCCCCTGTCGATCGCACCGGGTTCGACCGGCGGTTCGACGTCGCCGGCCTCGCTCTCGGCGGAGGGACCGGTCTGGATCTCCGCGGTCTTCATGTCCCTGCCCGCGGCGTGGTAGCCGGCGCGAGCGCCGAAGACGAGCAGTTCCGGCAGCGCGTTGCCGCCGAGGCGGTTCGCGCCGTGCAGCGAGACGCAGGCCGTCTCGCCGGCGGCGTAGAGCCCGTCGATGCAGGTCTCGCCGTTCTCGTCGCACTCGACGCCGCCCATGGCGTAGTGCTGCCCGGGCTTGACCGGCATCGGTTCGTCGAGCCCGTCGACGCCCTCGAAGTCCTCCGCGAGGTGGAGGATGTTCTCCAGCCGGTCGATGATGCGCTCCTCGCCGAGGTGACGCATGTCGAGGTGGACGTACTCGTCGTCGATGCCGCGGCCCGCGTTGACCTCCGTGAGTTCGGCGCGGGCGACCACGTCGCGGGAGGCGAGTTCGCCGTCGTTGTTCGCGTAGCCGTACTCGTACATCAGCCGCTCCTCGTTGTCGTTGTAGAGGATCCCGCCTTCGCCGCGGACCCCCTCGGAGATGAGGACGCCCGTCGAGGGGAGCGTCGTCGGGTGGAACTGGATCATCTCCATGTCCTCCATCGGCGCGCCGGCGCGGTAGGCGATGGCACACCCGTCGCCGGTGTTGGCGACGGCGTTGGTCGTGTGGTCGAACGCCTGTCCGAGACCGCCGGTGGCGAGGATGACGCCGCCGTTCGCGCGGAAGCCCTCTATCTTGCCGGACTTGATGTCGTAGGCGACACAGCCGTGACACTCCCGCTTCTCGGGGTCGTCGTGGTCGGTCACCGCGACGTTGGTGACGTACCACTCGTCGTAGACCTCGATACCGCGCTTGACCGCCTGCTCGTACATCGTGTGCAGGAGGTGGTGCCCGGTCTCGGCCCCGGCGTACGTCGTGCGCGGGTACGAGAGGCCGCCGAACGGTCGCTGTGAGACGCGCCCGTCCTCCTCGCGGGAGAAGGGCATCCCCCAGTGTTCGAGCTGGATGACCTCTTCGGGGGCGTCCTTCGCGAAGGTGTCGATGGCCGGGGCGTCCCCGAGGTAGTCCGACCCCTTCATCGTGTCGTAGGCGTGGAGGTCCCAGGAGTCGCCCTCCTGTAGCGCGGCGTTGATGCCGCCCTCCGCCGCGCCCGTGTGACTGCGAACCGGGTGGAGTTTCGTCACGAGGGCGACGTCTGCGCCCTCCTCGTGTGCTGCGATCGCCGCTCTGAGGCCGGCGCCACCCGCGCCGACCACGATAACGTCGTGTTCGTACATTGTGTGATGTGGTTACGTGTGGTTCAGGACTACCAGAACTTCAGGTTGTTCTTCACCGATTCGCGTTTCAGTTCCTGGATGTGCTCGGTCAGCGGGATGTCCTTCGGACACACCTCGGTACAGGAGAACTGGGTCTGGCATCGCCAGACGCCGTGTTCCTGCTCGATGATGCGGAGGCGTTCCTGCTTGCGGTTCTCGCCTTCGCGCTCGTCCATGGCGAAGCGGTAGGCCTTGTTGATGGCCGCGGGACCGAGATACTCGTTGTCGCCGGCCGCGATGTTACACGAGGACATGCAGGCACCGCACCAGATACACCGCGTGGACATCTTCACCTTCTCGCGGTTCTCCCGGCTCTGGCGCTGCTCTTCTAGGTCGCCCTCGGGCACCTCGTCGGCGTCGAAGTACGGCTCGACCGCGTGCATCTGCTCGTAGAAGTGCTCCATGTCCACGACGAGGTCCTTGACGACCTCCTGGTGGGGGAGCGGTTCGATGCGAACCGGCCCGTCGAGGTCCGACAGCTGGGTCTTACAGCCGAGTCGCTGTCGCCCGTTGACGAACAGCGCGTCCGACCCGCACACCGCCTGTCGACACGAGTGCCGGAACGTCAGCGAGGAGTCGTAGCGGTCCCGCGCGTAGATGAGCGCGTCCAGCACCGTCATCCCCTTGTGGAACGGGACCCGGAAGTCGTCGAACCGGGGTTCCTGCTTGCCTTCGACCTCGGGGTCGTAGCGGAAGACCTTCAGCGTGACCGTCTCCTCGTCGTCGAGGGTCGCCTCCTCGGTCTCTCGCTGGGCCTCGCGTTCGGCCTGGCGCTGTCGTTTCTGCTCCCGACGCTTCTCGCCCGGCGATTCGACGGCCGGTTCGCTCTCCTGTTCTTCGGTCTCCGTCTCCTGTTTCTCGATCTGTGTGCTCATGAGTTAGAGGAATCCGTTCATCGCTAGCGCCACTCGGGTCCCCTGCGCGATAAGCAGCAGGCCTGCGGCGATGAGGACCCACTTGACGGCGTTCTTCTGGGTGCCGTCGATGCCCTGATTGACCAGCGCGTTGTAGACGCCGTTGACGCCGTGGAACGTCGCCGTCACGAGGAAGAGCCACATCGTGGCGAAGTAGCTGATCTGGCTCATCCGTGCTTGGGTGCCCGCGAACGTGATGTTTGCGGCGTGATTGGCAAAGTGCAACAGCAGGAAGTGGAACGCGAGGACGCCGATGAGGAACACCGCCGTGAGTCGCTGCCAGAGCCATCGACGGCCGCCGCGCTCGAAGGAGGAGTAGTGTTCGGCCATCAGGCTAGTGGCCCCCCGAGGAACGTCGGGATGCTGGCGACGACGATCGCGCCGGTCAGCACCAGCGACGCGTAGAAGCTCACGTCCTGTGATTCGAGGCCGACGCCGAGGTCCACCATCAGCAGTCGTATCCCGTTGAGGATGTGGAAGACGGCGACGGCGAGCAGTCCGACTTCGAGGAAGCGAACGACGAGCAGGGCCTCTAACCCCTGCAGGGTACCCGTATAGAGGTCCGCACCACCGAGGGACGTACTGAGGACGGCGATGTGGGTGAACAGATACCCCACGAGCACCCAGCCGGTGAACTTGTGGAATATCCAGGCCCACATCCCGGCCGAGAACTCCCGCCACCGTCCGAAATCCTCGACGGTGCCGCGATTGTAAGACTGACTCATACACTCGGGGGTTAGTCCGGGGACAAATAGTAGTTACTACCGCGTGCGCGTCTCGCCGGAATCCGGCCCGAGTGAATTTCTCTGCCGGCAAATCCTGTCAGCGGTTCTCACTCGTCGCGGTCGAATTCCCGGCCGTCGATGCTGACCGCCTCGCGGGCGACGACGCGGTGGCCGTCGACGGTGAACGTCACCGAGACGGAGCGCTGCCCGCCGGCGAAAAGCGCGTCGAGCGCGTCGGTGTCGATCGTTTCCTCCAGCGTGAACGGGAGGGCGAGCGGATCGGTATCGCGGTAGCGAGCGAACGCTTCGACGATGCGAACTGACGGTGGAAGAGCGTCGTCCTCGATCACGCGTGTCGTCTCACGCCTTCACCGGCGGGAATCGTGAGGCCGCTCGGGCGATCCGAGACATCGAATGGGAGTCCCCCGCTCCGGGGCGTCGTTCTGTAGCTGCTGAACGCCGTTTCTCGTCGTCGCTGCCCGAACGCTACGTCAGTTTCCGACACCGGCGGGCGTCGGCTACCCTGACGTTCTGTTCCCATCTGTAAAATATTACCAAAAAATCGGCACAGCCGTCGACAGCGTCAGATCGGCAGTCGAGCGGACCGCGGGACGTGAGCGGCTCGCCCGGCTACGACGACGGCGTCCGTTCGATGTCTACGGTCTGACTCCGCTCGGCGGCGCGACGGGTCCGGTCGTCGAGGCGGACGAGATGGCAGAGCGGGTTCCCTGGATAGACGAGCGGGTTTTCGAGGACGCCGACTAGCAGCCCGGTGAACGGCGCTCTGATCGTCGTGTTCTCCGTTTTGAACGGGTTACCGATGGTGCAGATGACCTCGTCTTCGTAGACGAGTTCGCCCCCGCTGTGGTGCATGTCGACGAGGCCGCCGGCGTCGGCGCGTATCCACGTCTTCTCGTCGCTGTTCTCGATGACGGTCCGCCAGCCGGGCCAGCGCACGACCTCGGTATCGAGGATGCCGAACTCGGCCAGTACCGACCGGACGCTGTCGAGGGCCTGGTCGATGAGCGGGCGCTGAAAGCGGTGGGCCTCGCCCATCTCGATCGTGATGGTCGGGACGTCGGCGTCGCTCGCCTCGCGACGCAGCGACCCCGACGGCCCGGTCGAGGAGATGATGACGTTCGAGGCGAAGGCGTTGGCCACCCGCGCGACGGCCTCGTCTTCCATGTCCGCCCGGACGTGGAGCATGTTGGTCCGGCCGCGCGTCGACGTGTGGAAGTCCAGCCCGAAGTCACAGGGTTCGAGGAAGTTCCGGAAGATCCGGTCGGCCATCCGCTTCGCGCTCGTCGAGTCGGGGTTGCCGGGGAACGAGCGGTTCAGGTCCCGGTCGTAAATCGGGAGGTACCGCTCCTGTGCGAGAAACGCCGGGACGTTCAGCACGGGCAGACAGATCAGCGTGCCGGCGAGGGTCGAGTGGTCCCACTCGTGGGCGACCTCGCGGACCACTTCGATCCCGTTCAGTTCGTCGCCGTGGGCGGCCGCCGAGAGGAAGCCAGTCGGTCCCGGACGCTCGCCGTTGATGATGGTGACCGGCACCCGGACCGGATCGCCCATGTACGTCTCACTGACCGTGTACCGCACGTTCTGCGTCTCCCCCGGGTCAACCCGTCCACCGTCGTACGTGAACGGTTCGGCCTCGTCCATGCGGGTACAAGGGGGACCCCGTGGTAAAACCCCCCCGACCGCGGAATCGCGCGCACGGGCCGGGCGACGCTCGCCCCGGTCGGGTCCGACTTTGGATGGAACTATGCGGCACGGCTGTGTACGTCGCCGTATGGCACAGCCACTCTACGTCATCGGTCACCAACAGCCCGACACGGACACGGTCTGCTCCGCGATCGCGTACGCTCGGTTGAAACAGAGGCAGGGGACGGACGCGGTTCCGGCCCGGGCCGGCGAGATGAATCCCGAGACGCAGTTCGTTCTGGACCGGGCGGGCGTCGAGACGCCGTCCCGCTTAGACGACGCCGCGGGCGAACGGCTCGTGCTCGTCGACCACAACGAACACAGTCAGACCGTGTCCGGCGCGCGGGAGGCGGAGATCGTCGAGGTCGTCGACCACCACCGGATCGGCGACGTGACGACCAGCGACCCGATCTTCTTCCGGAACGAACCGGTCGGCTCTACCGCGACGATCCTCACGCAGCTGTACGACGCGGCGGACGAATCGATCGACGAGGAGACGGCCCAACTGCTCCTCAGCGGCCTCCTGAGCGACACCGTCGTCCTCCGCTCGCCGACGACCACCGACCGGGACCGGACGGTGGCCGAACGACTGGCCGAATTGGCCGGTCTGGACGTCGAGGAGTACGGCAAGGAACTCCTTCAGCAGAAGAGCAAGCTCGGGGAGAAGAGTCCCAGAGAGATGGTTCTCGGGGACTTCAAGGAGTTCGAGTTCGGCGCACACGAGGTCGGAATCGGCCAGGTAGAGACCGTCGAGCCGGCGACGGTACTGGAGCAGCGAGAGGCCGTCCTCGCCGCGATGGACGACGTCGTCGACGAGCGCGAGTACGCGACGCTCCTCTTGCTCGTCACCGACCTCCTCGAAGAGGAGTCGACTGTCCTCCTGGCCGGCGGCCACGAAGATACCGTCGGAGAAGCTCTAGACGCGACGTTCACGGACCGGGAAGCGTTCCTGCCGGGAGTCATGTCTCGGAAGAAACAGGTCGTCCCGCCGCTTGAGGACGCCCTCAGCTGAGCGCCGTCTCCGAAGTCGGCCGTCTATCGACCCATCGGCCTCCGACCGCCGACCTACTGGCCTACTGACCAGCCCAGCGACCTACCGCCGAGGTGACGTTTGGCAGGGTCAGCGGAACACATCAGGGTTTTTCCGGTTGCCACCTGAAGGACCACACCATGAGTGACGAAGATATCACCGTCGGTGTTCTGAGCCTCCATTCGAGCAAGGAGACGAAGGCTATCCTGAACGCGGCCGATAGCCTCGGATACGACACCGAGTGGCTCCGCGAGGAGAACACGACCGTCTCGGTGACCGACGGGAAGATGACGCTCGACCCGGACGTCGACGTGGTGGCGAACCGACTCCTTCTCTCCAGCGACGAGTATCCGGTCGAGGGCATCGGCCTGGCGCTGACGCTCAACCGCCTCGCGCCGATGCTGAACGAGCCCACCGCCGCGACGACGGCGCTGCACAAGTTCGCGAGCGCGGCGGCGCTCGCCGACGCCGACATCCCGATCCCCGACGCGCTCCTCTCGCTGTCGAACAAGCGGCTCAACGAGGAGCGCGAGCGATTCGGCGAGCGGGCCGTTTACAAGACGGCGATCGGCACCCACGGCGGCGGGACGTGGATGGTCGAACTCGACGACCCGGTCAACGCGCAGGTCGGGGAGCGACACGCCTTCCTACAGGAGTTCCTCGACCACGACGACAGCCGGCATCACGACCTGCGCATCTACGTCGTCGGCGACCGGATCGTCGGCGCGATGAACCGCTACGCGCCCGACGGCGAGTGGCGGACCAACGTCGCGCTCGGCGGCGAAGTCGAGGACATGACCGATCAGCTCCCCGAGCGAGTCCGGGAGATCGCGCTGAACGCCACGGACGCCATCGGCCTCGACTACGCCGGCGTCGACGTCATTCAGGGCAACGACGGCTACTACGTCCTCGAAGTCAACCCGACCGCCGGCTTCCGCGGCCTGTTCAAGGCGAGCGGCGTCAGCCCGGCCCCCTACATCGCGCAGTTGGCGATCGAGCGGGCGGGCGGAAGCGTCCCCGACGAGGAGGTCGAGCAGCTCACCGGCACGCTCGACGATTCCCGACCGACCGCGATGCCGCGGACGCCGACCACGCAGACCCCGGAGAACGTCACCATCGGCTACATCGAGGAGGTCGTCGTCTCCGGGACGCGGGGCAACAAGAGCGTCCTCGCCAAGTCCGACACCGGCGCGACCCGGACCAGCATCGACGCCGAGCTCGCCGCGGACATCGGCACCGGCCCCATCCTCGACATCGTGAAGGTGAAGTCCGGGAGCGTCAAGTCCGGCCGCTCGCGGCCGGTCGTGGACCTCGTCGTCGGGATCGGCGGGACCCAACACACCGTCACCGCCAGCGTCGAGGACCGCTCGCACATGGAGTACCCCCTCCTGTTGGGCCGGGACATCCTCAAGCACTACCAGGTGAACGTCAACCGACGCGCGGACGACGAGTACGACGACTTAGACTCCGAAGAGGAAGAGGAGTCGACGCTCGAATAGCTGACGGCGGCAGTCGAGCCCCGACCAGCGAGTTACCCGGACCGCCGCGCCGAACCGTCGTTTCGGCACCGCTTCGAAGCCGCTCTGTTCGAGCCACGGACGAACTTGCCGAATACAGGGCGCGAGTCGGTCACGGAAGACTGGCTCGATCGGATGGGAGTGGCGGAGAGTAAGCTTATCCCACCGACGGGACTCTCTTCCCATCATGTCTGAGTCCGAAACAACAGGACAGGGAGTTGCGCTTGGTGTCGGCGTCGGCCTCGCTCTCGGTGTCGCCGTGGGGGTAGCCATAGATAATATCGGTCTCGGAATCGGAGTCGGGATGGCGCTCGGAGCGGCACTCGGTCTCGTGTGGGATCAACGGGAGGCGTAGCTCACCAGACAACGTATCTACAGATGCTTCCCGTCCTCCGATTCAGCTCTCAGGTGTGAAACAAAGAGTAGTGGCTTGCTGCATTCACCCTCTGAGTGTTGCACGCGACTTCTGACAGCGTTCGGTGAGGTCTCTGGGGGCGTGCTGAATACGGGGCGCGAGTCGGTCACGATACATCTTATCACGCTAACGGAGATACGATTCGCGCCGTCAGCGTGTCATCGTCGCTGCACCGAGCAGCCGTCGATCAATCCGGTTTTTCAGTACCGTCCTTCAGCGACGAGACGATGAGCCGCTTGATTCCACGTCGGAGGAGGCCGCTGGCCGCAGGCTGAGAGATATCCAGATCCGCGGCAACCTCGCCGAGAGTCGCGTCCCGTGGTTCTTCGAAATATCCCGTGTCGAAGGCGACCAGGAGTGCTTCTCGCTGGCTATCGGTCAACCCAGCGTCCGTGTTACCTAAACTGGCGTATTCGTTGACGCGCAGCAGTTCGATATCGACGCCGTTCTGTTGCGCATAGTCCCAGAGCCGTATCAGATTCGTTCGCTCGGGTATCCATATCGTCAAAATCCAAGCCTCTCCGTCGTTCTCCATTTCGAGTATGACACCGTTCGCGGCCGAAATCACCGGCGAGAGGATCTTCGCTTCGTCGGTATACTCGAAGCTATAGATCGCCTCTTCGTCTCTGGCTTCGATGACGCGATCGAACTCGCCGATAGTGTTATCGTTCCGCAATCCGTCTTCGAACTGAGAGAAATCCGACGACTCGATGTGATAGAAGAACTTTCCCGATGTCGGGTCAGTCCCCGCCTCTGACACCGATTTGACTTTCGCTCCTCGGGCACGAGTGACTGTCTCTGTAAGCACTATGTCAGGGTGTTCGACTCGGACGACCGCCTTGATATCAGTCATTGTTCTGTGAGGCCTGTTTTCGATGATCAGATACTACACAATCGGTCGTTTTTGAGACGCTCGACGAAAATCCACACGGGGACGCCTTACTACCGAAGCCGTAGTAGCGGCCGTGTGATGGGTCAAGTGAGTCGGTCGGTCCTGGTTTTCGGATACGAGGACGTCGTTCAAGTAATTTCCTCTCGTGTACGTCGGTCAGATCGGAGCTCCGATCAGAGATTACCACGATTCACCCGAGACGGCTGTTTCGACGCATCCGTTCGCAGCTACGTCGACGTTTCGACGCCGTGGACGAACAGCGTCGCCCAGATACGCTCGAGTCGATCGGCTACGACCGACGGGGCGGACCCTGCGGGGAGGTAGAATTTCGATTCAGCGGCTCTGTCTCGCTCATCGGAGCGGGCTCTCTGTGCCATACGACCGGATAGACGACCCGCGAGCGCATTGTTCTGTAGCTTAATCGTATAACCTATTTATAACCGACTTCAGGAGGGACGTACATTCCCGATCCCTTCTGCACGTCACTCGGCGGAACAGCGAAAACGAGAGGGGCGAGTAAGAGGACAGCTATCGTCGCGGAGAGCGCTGCGAGGGCGTCTCGAACTGTCCCCACCCTCGGTATCACTGATCGACGGAGCAGCGCCCGACTGCTGAGTACACCCGTATCCGCACGCCAGTTCTATCAGCCCGTGAGGATCTCGACGGAACCACCCTGCTGTAGTTCAGTCCGGTAGTTCGCAATTCTCGTCAATCGGTCACTTCTGCGACGCTCTCGGCGATGTCCTCTTCGGCTCGCCAGAGGTACAGCGTCGCGTAACTCCGATACGGGGACCACCGCTCGGCGTACTCGGCCATCTCCGTCCGATCGCAGCCCTCGACTGCCTCAAGGTGATTGTAGGTAACTCATCATCGAAGTCCTGCCGTCGCCCCATTAGGACACCGTGGCCGCCGTGACTTTCCCCGAGGCGTAGCCTCTGTGATACTACCTCGTGGCCAGTAAGTGTGTCCACTTATTAGCTATATTGCATAGATTTATTTGCAATCATTTATCATATTGGGCATGTTCGGCGGTAGCAACAACGACACGACGAAACTGCAAGACCAGATTCTCCAGCAGTGGGACATGGGGGTTTCCAATCCGAAGCAGATCGCGGCCAACTGCGACTGTTCCGAGTCATACACCAAGGAAACCCTCAATGAACACCGTCCAAACTGGAACGACGATAATGGGTTCAGTCTCTTCTGATCCATTAACGACGCTCCGAAGTCTGCCACCACGTCACTTCGAGCAGTTCGTGGCTGATGTTTGGTCGGAGTGCCAAGGGTGGGCAACAGAAGTGATGGACGCTGGCCCAGACAAAGGCCTTGACGTAATTGGCCAGCCACCGACAGGCGGAGCGAAAACTGCTGTTCAGTGTAAGCGATACGCTGAAGGAAACAAGATATCGAGTGAGCAGATCCAGCAGTACGCGGCTCTTCGACAACAGTGGGAAGATGTTGACGGGGTCACGGTAGTTACGACCAGTTCGTTCACTCGAAACGCGCTGGAACTGGCCGACCGTCTCAATGTCAAGTGCATTGACGGAGACGACCTCGTTCGCTTAGTTCACCGATACAACGCTGGTGAGATACTGGACTGGTACGGCCAGGGAAAACCGTCCGATTGGTAAAATAATGACAGGAGACGATGACCTACGATTTGGCGACGTTAGCGGGACAGGAAACAGCATCGGCGGCGATGGTGTCAATGATATACTAATTAAGGCATTTCAGGCGATTGTTGGAGTTTACGTTCTACTCAAGGTCGTTGAAGTGCTTTTCAACGTCCCCATCCCACTGATATAACGTAGGCGACTGGTATTCTTCCCGAGGCGGAAGCCTACGGATGACTACCTTGCGGTCCAGTATTAGCTTGACATTTCTGGTGTCCGTCAAGACGGATGGGGTCCCCCCTGGACCTGATATTCTCATTTCGCATGTAATCGTGATACATGGGGTTTCGGGGCCTCTATTTGCCGAATAAGACAGATTGACTAAGTGAAGCCTTGGCCTTTTGTCCTCTGACGACAAATGAACCTTCATCGAAGAATGGTTGATGAGGCCAAATCGGTACTAAAAGAAGATCCTGTAATGGCTGAACTGTTGGAAGAGCACAACCCGTATGCCGAGCCCAACTGGACTGAGTTTGAACGACTCTGTATTTCGATAATCAATCAACAACTCTCGACTGCAAGTGCAGCAGCGGTGAAAGAACGGGTATTCGAGTTGCTTGACGAGGAAGTAACACCCGAGAGTATCTTGGATGCCGATGAGGAAAAACTCCGAGACGCAGGACTGTCGAGGATGAAGGTCGAGTATATGCGGAACGCAGCGGAGGCTTTCCAGGAACGAGACTACTCCCGTGAGGGGCTGTCAGACCACTCAAACGAGGAGATCATCGAACGCCTCACGGAAATCAAGGGCATCGGTGATTGGACTGCTCGAATGTACCTGCTATTCGTAATGGAGCGACCCGACGTCCTCCCGTTGGGCGACCTTGCAGTACGGAACGGTATTCAGGAATTGTACGGCGACGGAGAAGAGATGACTCGTGAGGAGATGCGTGAGATAGCAGAGGATTGGCGTCCACACCGTTCGGCGGCCACGAAGTACATCTGGGCCGATTACGAGTCAGAGTAGGTCCCCGTCGTCCGTCGCCGCCCGAACGCCGGGGGCGGTCGGGCGGTCAGCCGTCGACGATCGCGGGGTCGGGCGTCCCGTCCCGCTCGTGTTCGGCCTCGTCGACGGGTTTCGCCGGGTTCCCGATGACGGTCGTCTCGGACGGGACGTCGTCGACGACGACGGCTCCCGCGCCGACCGTCGCGTTCTCGCCGATAGTGATCGGGCCGACGAGCGTCGCGGCCGCGCCGACGGTGACGCCGTCTTCGAGCGTCGGGTGGCGCTTCTCTCTGCGCATCGACGCGCCGCCGAGCGTGACGCCGTGGTACATGAGTACGTCGTCGCCGATGTCGGCTGTTTCGCCGACGACAGTACCCATCCCGTGGTCGATGAACAGCCGATCACCGACGTCCGCGCCGGGGTGGATCTCGACGCCGGTGAGAAAGCGCGCCAGGTGCGAGAGTAGCCGGGCGGCGAAGCGGTGGTCTGCGGCCCACAGCGCGTGGGCGAGGCGGTACAGCCAGACGGCGTGCAGGCCGGGATACGTGAGGACGACCTCCGCGGCGCTGGTCGCGGCGGGGTCTTTCGCCTGTGCCGTCCGAACGTCCTCGTGGAGCGTGTCGAGTATCGTGGGTATGTCGAACATCGTGGATACGGTATCGGGTGGTCGAAAGCAGGTGCGACGCGGAGAACAGGCCTCAACAGCGACAGCAGATCGTGAGGGCGCGCTGTGCGGTCGCACGGACGGTTCGGTCGCGGGACGAACACCCGGCGGACATACCCGATATTCGTAGCCGGAGCGGCATAAAATGGAAGGTGTCTCGGACGGGGACCGCAGAGACCGCTCGACGGCCGAGGGTCCGTCAGTCGATGTCGATGCGGTGGCCCTCGGAGACGGGTTCGGCTTTCCCGACGTGGACCGTCAGCACGCCGTTGGTCATCGAAGCGGAGACGTCCTGGTCGTCCACCTCGCTCGGAAGGCGGAGCCGACGGGAGACCGACTTCTGAGAGCGTTCGCGTCGAACGTAGTTCGCCTCGGACTCGTCTACCTCTTCGCTGCGTTCGGCGTCGATACTGAGCGTCTGGTCGGTGATGTACACGTCGACGTCGTCTTTCTCGAAGCCGGGCAGGTCGGCGGTGACGACGAACTCGTCGTCCGCGTCGACGAGGTCGATCCGGGGGAGCGGCATCTCGGTCGACCACGTCTCTAATCCGGTCCCCCACCGCTGGGCGGCTTCCTCGAACTGCCTGCTCATCTGGTCGAGCCACGTCTCCATGTTGTCGAGCGGTGACTGTCGAGTCATCGGCCTCTGAGAGGCCCGGGCGACGCTTAGTTACCCAGTGGGTACGGAGAGAAGGGCCGTCGTGACGGCGTTGCACTCGCGTTACCGCGAAGGTAAGCCGGGCTTTGGCTGCTCGCGACGGTCACGCTACACCATTCCCTCGCCGAGTAGCTCCCGGGCGATGATGTTCTTCTGGATCTCGGTCGTCCCCTCGTAGATCTGGGTTATCTTCGCGTCGCGGTAGAAGCGTTCGACGTCGAAATCGTCGACGTAGCCTGCGCCGCCGTGGATCTGGACCGCCTCGGCGGCTTTCTCGACGATCTCGCCGGGAAACTTCTCTTCGCGGTCGTACTCCGTGGCGACGGGCGCGATCTCGTTCTCGACGAAGCGCCGTACCTCGTCCCGAATCTGACGCTGTTCGTCGGACAGTTCGAAGTCCATATGAGGTGTGTTCACGTGACGCTCAGTTAATGATTCGTAATCTGAGATAAACTCCACAGAGGTTTTTCGGTGAGAGAAACGTTGAAACGTGGGCCGGCAGTGGGGACATATGTCATGGATTTCGAGGACATCGAGACGGTCGCGGTGCTCGGCGCGGGCAACATGGGTCACGGAATCGCCGAGGTCGCCGCGCTCGCCGGCTATCGAGTGCAGATGCGCGACATCAAGGAGGAGTTCGTCCAGGACGGCTACGACAACATCGAGTGGTCGCTGAACAAGCTCGCCGAGAAGGACCAACTCACCCAGGAGGAAGCGGACCAGGCGCTCGACCGCGTCACCGCGCTCGTCGACGTCGAGGACGCCGTCAGCGACGCCGACGTCGTCATCGAGGCCGTCCCCGAGAAGATGGAGATAAAGAAGGACGTCTACACCGACGTCGAGAAGTACGCCAAGGACGACGCCATCTTCGCGACGAACACCTCCAGCCTCTCGATCACCGAGCTCTCGGAAGTCACCGAACGGCCCGAGCAGTTCTGCGGGATGCACTTCTTCAACCCCCCGGTCCGGATGCAGCTCGTCGAGGTCATCTCCGGGGAGTACACCGCCGACGAGACGCTCGACACCATCGAGGAACTCGCCGAGGCGTTCGATAAGACGCCGGTCCGCGTCCGCAAGGATTCGCCCGGCTTCATCGTCAACCGCATCCTCGTCCCGCTGATGAACGAGGCCTGCTGGCTCGTCCACGACGACGTCGCCAGTATCGAGGAGGTCGACTCGACCACGAAGTTCGACATCGGCCTCCCGATGGGGTCGTTCGAGCTCTCGGACCAGGTCGGCAACGACGTTGGCCTGCACGTCCTCGAGTACATGCACGAGATGCTCGGCGACGCCTACGAGCCGTGTCCGCTCTTAGAGCGGAAAGTCGACAGCGAGGAACTCGGGAAGAAGACCGGCAAGGGCTTCTACGACTACGACGACGGCGGCGCAGAGATTCCGACCGACGCCGGCCGCGAGGACGTCGAGAACCGTCTGCTGGCCGTGATGGCCAACGAAGTCGGCAAGCTGGTCGAGAACGACGTCGCGCCCGTCGCGGACATCGACGAGGCGGTCATGCTCGGCGGCGGCTTCCCCGAAGGCCCCGCGAAACTCGCCGACAAGGCCGGTTTGGACTCGCTCGTCGAGACGCTCAAGACCGTCCACGAGGAGACCGGCGAGGAGCGCTACGAGGTCTCCGATGGCCTGCGCTCGGCCGCCGAAGCGGGCGGGTTCTACGGCGCTGACGAGGACTCGGAAGCGACGTTCGAGAACATCAACGTCGCCGACGTCGGCGAGATGGTCGGCCACATCGAGCTCGACCGCCCCCACCGGATGAACACCATCAGTCGAGAGCTGATGGACGAGCTCGCGGACGCGATCGACATCCTGAGCGACGACGACGAGATCCGCGCGATACTGCTGACGGGTGCCGGCGACAAGGCGTTCTCCGCCGGGGCGGACGTTCAGTCGATGGCCTCCAACGCGTCGCCGCTGGAGGCCGTCGAGCTCTCGAAGAAGGGACAGGAGGTCTTCGGCAAACTGGAGGAGTGCCCGATGCCGGTCGTCGCCGGCATCGACGGCTACGCGCTGGGCGGCGGAATGGAACTGGCCACCTGTGCGGACCTCCGCGTCGCCTCGAAGCGCTCTGAACTCGGCCAGCCCGAACACGACCTCGGGATCATGCCGGGCTGGGGCGGCACGCAGCGACTCCCCAACATCGTCGGCGAGGGCCGCGCCAAGGAGATCATCTTCACCGCCGAGCGCTACGACGCCGAGGAGATGGCCGACTTCGGCTTCATCAACGAGGTCGTCGGCAACAGCGAACTCGAAGACCGCGCGTTCGAACTGGCCGCCGACCTCGCCGCCGGCCCGCCGATCGCACAGAAATACACCAAGCGCGCGATGCTCGCCGGCCGCGACGACACCGAAGCGGGCCTCGCGGTCGAGTGTCAGGCCTTCGGCCAACTCTTCGGGACGGAGGACATCATGGAGGGCGTCACGGCGTTCATGGGCGACGGGGAGCCCGATTTCCAGGGGAAATAGGGCGAACGTCGAGAGAGCTCGCTCTCTCGGAAGGGAACCGGACTTCCAAGGGAAGTGAGGTGACCGCTGTCAGAGCGTAGCTCTGATCGAACTGCGCGGTGATACCGACGCATTCGTTTTCCACGACCGCACGCCGCCAGTCGTCGAACGGCCTCGGAGACGGACCAGGCGGCGCGTGTGACCGCGCCTCAGAGAGCCGGGATTTCGATGGGGTTAAATTGGAGCACCCGAAACGCCAGAATGCGCTCGGTTGGTGTAGTCCGGCCAATCATCTTGGCCTTTCGAGCCGAGGACATGGGTTCAAATCCCATACCGAGCACGTTTCTATCGACGTAACGGAACAGTAGAGCGTCCGCGACGTTCTCAGGCGTTACGAAATCGGGAGCGGCGACAGCTAACTCGCCGACGGGTTCGAACACCGACGGCGTCCAGCCGTCGAGGCTCGAACCACTTCGCGACAGCCTACCGATACCGAGTGCGGATGTCGCCGAAACGAACAGTAAGAGAGTGAAGGCAGTAGCTATTTCCCCAATCCACGAGACAGACGGACCACATGCAAGCAGTCGTTCTCGCGGCCGGGGAAGGTACACGGATGCGTCCGTTGACCGCGAACACGCCGAAACCCATGCTGCCCGTCGCCGACAGACCGCTCGTCGCCCACACCGCCGACATGGCCATCGAGGCCGGGGCCGACGAACTGATCTTCGTGGTGGGATACGAGGCAGATGCCGTCCGGTCGTACTTCGGCGAGACGTACCGCGGTGCGCCGGTCTCCTTCGCCGTCCAGGAGGAACAGCAGGGGACGGCCGACGCCGTCAGCGCCGCGTACGAATACTTAGACGGACCGTTCGCGGTTCTCAACGGCGACAACCTCTACGACGAGGAGAGCATCTCGACGCTGTTCGACGCCGCCCCCTCTATCGCGGCGTTCCGCGTCGGCGACCCCTCGAACTACGGCGTCCTCTCGACGGACGGCGACAGCGTCACGGATATCGTCGAGAAACCCGAAGACCCGCCGACGGAACTGGCGAACGCCGGGGCGTACGTCTTCCCCGCCGAAGCCCGGGAGTGGCTGGACGTCCCACTTAGCGACCGCGGCGAGCGCGAGATCACCGACGTGGTCGCCCGTGTCATCGAGGAGCGCTCGGTCACGGCCGTCGAAGTCGACCGATGGCTGGACGTGGGCCGGCCGTGGGAACTGCTCGAAGCCAACGAGTGGAAACTCGACGAGCAGACCCGCCGCGTCGACGGCGACGTCCGCGGCGACGCGGAGCTCCGCGGCAACGTCGTCGTCGAGGAAGGCGCGGTCATCGAGCCGGGCGTCACCATCGAGGGACCGGCGCTCGTCCGGTCGGGCGCTCACCTCGGGCCGAACGCGTACGTCCGCGGCGCGACGATGCTCGGCGAGAACGCGCATATCGGTCACGGCGTCGAGATCAAGAACACCGTCGTCATGGCCGATTCGAACGTCCCGCACGTCTCCTACGTCGGCGACAGCGTGCTGGGCCACGACGTGAACTTCGGCGCGGGAACGCAGGTGGCGAACCTCCGCCACGACGGCACGGAAGTGAAGCTGACGGTGAAGGGCGACCGCGTCTCGACCGGCCGTCGGAAGTTCGGCGTCGTCGCGGGCGACGGCGCTCGGACGGCCATCAACACCAGCCTCAACCCCGGCGTCGTCCTCTCTCCCGGCGCGACGACGACCCCCGGCGAGAGCGTCACTCGGGACCGGTAGGGCGACCTCGCATCCGCGGCGATTCTATGGGATTAAGTAGGGCGGAACCGACGCACAGGTAAGATGGTCGACCCAACTTCGGACCACCACGAGGACGTCGACGAGGAGGAGGCACCGAACTGCGAGGTCTGTGGCGATGCGATCGCGAACGAGGTCACACACCGGGTAACGACGTGGATCGCCGACGACAGCGTCCAGACCGTCCACTTCTGTAGCGAGGACTGCAAGGCCGAGTGGGACGAGTCCTGAACCGGCTCACTTCTACGGACGCTCCGCCTCGTCGCGGCCTCCCCGTTGTTTGGCGTCGGTCGCGCCCGCCGGACCGTCCACTTCGTCGTACGTCTCCTCGATGGTCTGTTGTCCGCCGATACGCGTCGAGATCCACCGAGTGAACGCGTCGAAGACGGTGACGACCGGATACAACAGGAGCTCGACGTATCGCAGCGGCGTCACGACCCGGAGCGCGAACGTCTGCGCGTGACCGAGTCCGTAGGACTTCGGGACGATCTCCCCGGCGACGAGGACGACGCTGGTGGCCAGTAGCGTCGTCAGAACCACCGCGACGCTCGACTGGAACTGCTCGACGAACACCGCGGTCAACAGGCTCGAAAGGGCGATGTTGACGACGTTGTTCCCGACGAGAATCGTCACGAGGAGCCGATGCGGGTCCGCCAAGACCTCCTCGGCGGCGGCCGCTCGCGGGTCCGTCGTCGCGGCGGTCGCCAACCACTCTCGCGAGAGCGAGAACAGCGCCGTCTCGCTGCTGGAGAAGAAGGCGCTACAGCAGAGCAGTACGACGACGGCGGCGAGCGTCGGCAAGACGGGTGTCGACATACACCTACGGACGGCGGGTCGTGTGAAAGAATCGACGAACCGCTCGCGGTCCCGATCTCGGTAGTCAACGGCTTTGCTATCGCTCGGTACGTCGATTAGGAAGAAATGCTCCGTCAGGGATTCGAACCCGATGCCGAACCTCGCTGCGCTCGGTTCGCCGTGATTCGAATCCCTTCGTCGCACTCGACGTTGGAATTACACACCGTTCGACACGTTGGAATAGAGAAGTGCTCCGTCAGGGATTCGAACCCTGGTCATCACCGTGAGAGGGTGATATGATTGGCCGGACTACACCAACGGAGCGTACATTGAATCGGAGGACGGAGATACGTATAATGATTGTGTTTCGGAAGCGCTCTGTGTGGGTTTCTCACTCCTCTTCGAAGGGGGAGCCGGCGGCGTCGGGTTCCTCGCCGGCGAGACTGATGATGTTCTCTCGGCCGACCCGGAGCTTGCTGATCTCGCCGTCGTCTTCCATCTCCGAAAGGAGCATGCTGACCTTCGACTTCGACCAGTCGGTGGCGTCGACGATGTCGACCTGTTTCATCCGGCCGCCGTTGGCTTCGAGCAGTTTGAGGACGCGAGCGTCGTCGGTGAGCAACTCGTCGTCGGCGACCGCCGGTTCGGGTTCCGGTTGGGACGGCGCTCTGGATCGGCTACCGGGTGTCGTCTCGGTGGGCGTTCCCCCGGTATCCGTGCCTCCGCCTCCCAGAGCGGCTTCGGCGACACCGGAACGCCACGCCGCGACGGCGACGGCTCCGAGCGCGAGGACGACGACGCCGACGACGAGGGGCAGCATGTCGCCGGCCAGCAGCGAACCGCCGCCGGAACCGGGCTCGTTCGCCAGCACGACCTCTCGCGGCCCGAGTTCGACGTATGGTCGCCGGTCGGTGAAGGACCGCTCGCCGACCCAGGTGACGGTCTCACTCTGGGCGAGCGAGCCGGGCTGGCTCCGCGAATCCGGCGACGGCTGGGCCTCCGCGAACCCCAGTCCCGGTCCTCGTTCGACGACCATCGACTGGTTCTGTCCGATGTAGAACCCGCCCTGGAAGACGTCGCTGACGACGACCCGCTCGCCGGTCGCGTTGGCGAAGTTCGTCCAGAGGAACGACATGCGAACCGTCCCCGTGCTCTGGACGGGGTTGACCGAGGCCGAGCGGTCGAACGTTCGCGCGCCCATCGCTCGCCCCGTCTGGTTGGTCCCGTACTGCGTGAGCAACCCGGCCTGCTCGACGAAGTCGACGTACAGCTCCGTCTCGTTGTTCTCGAACTCCTCGGCGAAGGCCTCGAACGTCTCCTGTTCGGACTCGTTGGTCAGCGGCGTCTGGTGTTCGATGGCCCACGTCGCGGAGCCGTTCTCGTACACCGTCACGCGGAACGTCGTCTCCGTGAAGCCGTCGGGAGTCTGCACGCTCGCCGGTTCGGGCGCGCTGAGCGCGGGTCCGGCGGCGAGGCTGGGAACGAGCAGAAGAGCGACGACGACGGCGGCGGCCGCGCGAGACATCTAGGTCTTATGACCCGAGGACAGCATAAAAGCGCTGTGAATGGTCCCCCTACCGTCTGACGCCGCCGACGGCGTCGGCCAGTTTCTCGACCGGATGGGTGGGCTTACTCCCCCGCGGTCGGTCGCTTAACTGGGTCCGGCAGGACGCGCCGGGTGCGACGACCGCCTCGCCGGCGCTCCCGTCGACCTGCTCGTAGAGGATGCGAGCGATGGCCTTGCTCATCGAGTAGTGCTCCGCCTCGTAGCCGAAGCTGCCGGCCATGCCACAGCACCCCGAGTCCAGCGGGTCCACCTCGTAGCCGGCCCGCCGGAGGACGCCGACGGCGTGGTGGTCCTTGCCGACGGCCTTCTGGTGACAGTGGCCGTGGTAGGTCAGCGCCGCCCCGTCGGGCTCCCAGTCGACGCCGGCGTCGAGCGCGAACCGGTCGAGGTACTCACAGAGGCCGAAGGCGTTCGCGGCCACCGTCGTCGCCGCGTCGTGGTCGTGACCGAGGAGGTCCAGGTAGTCGGACTGGACCATCACCGCGTCGGAGGGCTCGACGGCGACAACGTCCCAGCCGTCCCGCACCTGAGGAGCGACGGCCGCGACGTTTCTCGCCGCTCTGTCGCGGGCCACGTCGACGAACCCCTTCGAGTGGGCCGCCCGGCCCGAGGCCGTCACGTCGTCGGGAACCCGAACGTGCACGTCCGCCGCCTCCAGAACTTCGACGGCCGCGCGGAGGACCGCCGGGTCGCTGTAGTTGTTGTAGGTGTCCGGGAACAACAGCGCCCGGCGCTCGGCGTCGGCCTCCGCCACCTGCGGCCCTCTGTCGGACCACCAGTCCGTGAACGACTCGGACTCGAACGTCGGCAGGTCCCGCTCGCGGGCGATGCCGAGCAACTTCTCGCTCACTACGCCGCTGCCGGGGAGCCGCTGCGCCCAGTTCGAGAGCGGCGCGAGCGCGCTGCCGGCCTTGCTCACCGTCTCGATGTTGGCGAACAGCCGCTCGCGGAGGCTCGCGCCCTCCCGCTCGTGACGGGCGTGTTCGACCTCGACTTTCAGTTTCGCCATGTCGACCTCGCTCGGACAGTCCTTCGCACAGCCCTTACAGCCGATACAGAGGTCCATCACCTCCGAGGCGAACTCACCGTCGGTCGGGTCGTCCGGCAGATCGCCGCTCATGGCCTGCCGGAGCATGTTCGCCCGGCCGCGCGTGCTCGTCACCTCCTCGTCGGCCGCGCGGTAGGTCGGACACATCACGCCGCCGGTCGTCTCCTGCGGGCCGCGACAGCCGCCGCAGCCGTGACACAGCTCGACCATCCCCTGCATCCCGTTCTCGTTGGGCCAGGAAAGCGCGGGGTCGAACTCGTACTCGAAGTCGTACTCCGGCGAGAAGCGCAGATTCTCGGTCATGTCGACGGTGCGGGCGCGCCGCGGGGCCTCGCCGGACTCGACGGCCGACTCGGAGACGCCGACGACCTGTCCGGGATTCAGCAGCCAGTCGGGGTCGAACGCCCGCTTGAGGTCCTGAAAGACGCCCCACACCTCGTCGCCGTACAGTTTGTGATTCCACTGCGTGCGTGCGCGTCCGTCGCCGTGTTCGCCCGAGACGCTCCCGCCGTACTCTCTGACGAGGTCCGTCGCGCCGTCGGCGATGGCTTCCATCCGCTCGACGCCTTCGACGGTCTTGGTGTTCACGAGCGGGCGGATGTGGAGACAGCCCGGCCCGGCGTGGGCGTAGAAGGAGGCGAAGGTGCCTTCCTCCTCCAGCAGGTCCTGGAAGTCCGCGACGTACTCCGGCAGGTTCTCCGGCGGCACCGCCGCGTCCTCGATGAAGCTGATGTGTTTGGCGTCGCTGGTCCGGGAGAGCAGAATCGGCAGACCGGACTTCCGGAGCTTCCAGAAGCGCGCTCGCTCGTCGTCGTCGTGGGCCTCGCGGGCGTGGAACGCCCGGACGTCGGCGGCGGTGATGTCGGCCGCGCCGTCGCTCGGATCGCGCTCGGTTGCCACGTCGCCGACTCGGTCGGCCAGCAGGTCCGCCACCTTCTGCTTGCCCTCGGCGTCGTCCTCGGCGTAGAACTCCACGAGCAACACCGCGCCGGTGTCCGCCGGGAGCATCTCGGCGACGAGGTCGCCGAACTCCTCGGTGTCGGCCGCCAGGTCGAGCAACACGTCGTCCAGCACCTCGACGGCCGCCGGGTCGTGGTCGAGGATTGGGGCCACGTCCTCCATCGCCGAGACGAGGTCCTCGTAGGTTAACAGCGCCATCGCCTTCGTTTCCGGGATCGGTTCGAGCGAGACGGTCGCCTCCGTGACGACCGCGAGCGTCCCCTCGCTTCCGGCCAGCAGCCGGGCGAGGTTGACTGTGCCTTCCTCGCCGTACTCGCCGCGGGCCTCGCCGACGAGTCGGTCAAGGTTGTACCCCGAGACGTTGCGTTTCAGCTGCGGGAACGCCGAGTCGACGGCGTCGGTCTCCTCGTCCACGATCCGCGCGACTTCCGCGTAGATCCGCGCTTCGAGGTCTCCCTCCGGGTCACCGTCCTCCCGGAGCGTCTCGACGGCCACCTCGCCGAAGGTGCTGACGGTGCCGTCCGCGAGGACGACCTCGCAGGACTCGACGTAGTGGTCGGTCTTGCCGTACTGCAGCGAGTGCGCGCCGGTGGAGTTGTTGCCGATCGCACCGCCCAACGCGGACTTATCGCCCCACGCCGGGTCCGGCGCGAACTTCAGGTCGTGGGGGGCGAGTTTCTCGTTCAGGTCGCCGAGTCGGACCCCCACGTCCGCCGTCGCGGTTCGGCCGTCGGGGTCGATTTCGCTCACGCCGTCCATGTGCCGCGTGAAGTCGAGGACGACGGCCTCGTTGACCGCCTGTCCGGCGAGGCTCGTCCCGCCGCCGCGGGGGAGCACCGGGGTCTCCCGCTGTGCGCAGTAACCGACGACGGTCGCCACGTCCTCGGTCGACTCGGGGTAGACGACGCCGACCGGCGTCACCTCGTACGCGCTGGCGTCGGTGGCGTACAGCTGCCGGGAGTACTCGTCGAACCGGACGTCGCCCGCGATTCGCTCCGCGAGGTCCGAGACCATGCCCGGCCGCATCACGGCGTCGGTCTGGTAGTCGTAGTCCGCTCGCGCGTCGCTCGCCGGGTCGTCGCTCGGTCCCTGCTCGGTAGCGCCCATGTCCGGTGGTTCGGCCGGGCCGACGTTATACTGTCGGCTGTCGGTAACCGTCAACGTTCCACACGACCCAGTCCGACGAGGTGACCAGCCGTGCCATTCGACAATACGCTGTCATACGCCACCGCTCGATTCCGGATTCCGGGCGCGTAGCGACCCGAAATCACCGGTGAGTTATTTACGTTCGAGTGCAGAAGCACAGCCAACAATGGGAATCGCTGACACAGTCGCGGACGGGCGGCGGGTCGCCATCGAGCGACCCGGGACCGGCGTCGTCGCCGTCGCCGTCGCCTATCTACTGGCCGATCTCGTGACGAAACTCGCCGGGACGACGGTGTACGCGCTCGGCTTCCGCGTCATGGGCGGATCGCTGACCGTGGGGTCGCTCGCGTCGATGGTACTGGACGGCTTACTCGTCGGACTGGCCGTCGGGCTGGCCGGCATCGGCCTCTCGATGACCTACAGCATCCTCGACTTCGCCAACTTCGCCCACGGCGATACGGTGACGGTCGGCGCGTTCGCGGGGTGGGTCACCGCCTTCGTCCTCGCCAACCTGGCGACGAGCGCCCCAATTGCGGACCTGTTCCTGTTCGACGGCGGGCGGCAACTGAGCACCGCCTCGACGTACGCCTTCGTCCTCCTCGGCCTGATCGCCGCCGCCGTCGGCACCGTCGGCGTCGTGTTACTCGTCGACCGCCTCGTCTACCGACCCATGCGCGGCGCGGACAACATCTCGCTGCTCATCGCCTCGATCGGCGTGGCGCTCGCGCTTCGCTATCTCATCGCCTTCGTCTTCAGCACGCAGACCAGCGGCGTCGCCACGGTCGGCGCGCAAATCCAGTTGGGCGCTGGCGTCACCGTCACGGACAACGAGATCGCCCTCCTGGTCGTCTCGGTGGTGCTCATGCTCGCCGTTCACCTCCTGCTCCAGCGGACGAAACTCGGGAAGGCGATGCGCGCGATGGCCGACAACGAGGACTTAGCGCGCGTCACCGGGATCCCCACCGAGCGAGTCGTCCGCCTGACGTGGGTCCTCGGCGGCGCGCTGGCGGGCGTCAGCGGCTACCTCCTCGTGCTGGAACGGGGCACCATCGCCTTCAACTTCGGCTGGATCCTCCTCCTGCTCATCTTCGCGGCGGTCATCGTCGGCGGCATCGGTTCCATCTACGGCGCGATGGCCGGCGGCGTCCTCATCGGCCTCGTCGACAGCCTCGCGCTCATCTGGCTCCCGTCGGGGCTGACCCGCGCCGCGGCCTTCGCCGTCCTCATCGTCGTGTTGCTCCTGCGACCGTCGGGCATCTTCGGGGGGGTGAGCACGGCATGAGCGCCGTCGAGGACGTTCGTGAGAGACTGCTCGCCCTCCCCGACGCCGCGCTCGTCGCCCTGTTCGTCCTCGTCATCTGGCTGGCGCTCTCGATACTGGCCTTCTCCGTCGGCGCGGCCCAGTCCGCGAACCTCGCGGCCGGGTTCGTCGGCAGCGTCACCGTGTTAATCGGGGCCTACGCGCTGCTCACGCTGGCGCTGAACCTCCAGTGGGGCTACACCGGCCTGTTCAACATCGGCGTCGCCGGCTTCATGGCCGTCGGCGCGTACACGACCGCCATCCTGACCGCGCCCGCGAATCCCGGAGCCGGCGGCGTCCCCGGATTCGGACTCCCGCTGTGGTTCGGCCTGCTCGGCGGGATGGCGATGGCCGCGCTGGTCGGCGCGCTCGCCGCCCTCCCCGCGCTCCGACTGCGGGCGGACTACCTCGCCATCGTCACCGTCGCGCTCTCGGAGATCATCCGCCTGTTCGTCAACTGGCAGGGCGTCTCCGAGGTGCAGGTGCTCGGCAAGACGTTCGGCACCGGCGGCGCGACTGGCATCTCCTTTCCCGCACCGGACGACGTGGTCGCCGACGTCGTCAACGGCCTCGGAGGGCCGCTCGTCGCTATCGCCGAAAGCCTCGGCGTCTCCGGACCGAACGTCGTCAACATCGCCTACGGCCTCGCGCTGCTCGCGCTGGTCGTCGGCGCGTACTGGGTGCTGAACCGACTCGCCAAATCGCCCTTCGGTCGCGTCTTGAAGGCCATCCGCGAGGACGAGACGGTGACCCAGTCGCTCGGAAAGGACACCCGCCTGTTCAAGATCAAGGCGTTCATGATCGGTTGCGCGCTGATGGGGCTGGCCGGCGCGCTGTTCCGCGGCGGCGCGGGCTACATCAGCCCCGCGCAGTTCCGCCCGGCCATCACGTTCTACGTCTTCGCCGCGCTCATCATCGGCGGGTCCGGCTCGAACACGGGGAGCGTCCTCGGCGCGGCGACGTTCTCGGCGCTCCTGTTCTACCTGCCCGCTCGCCTCGGCGAGTACTTCCCGACGTTCGGAACGAACGCGCCGGGCAACGTCGTCGAGGCCGTCGCCGCGCTCGGGTCGCTCGACCCGACGCCGCTTCTGGCATACACGATCAGCAACGTCAGCACGCTCCGCTTCGTCCTCATCGGCGTCGTCCTCGTATACATCATCCAGAACTACCCACAGGGGATCCTGGGCAACCGGAGCGAACCGGCGACCAGCGTCGACCTGACGCGACATCGGCCCGCCGACAGCGGGGGTGACGCCGATGAGTGACGCCGAGGCGGTCGGGAGGGAACGCGGTCCGAGCGAGGACGTGCCGACGACCAGCGAGGCCATCGACTCGCCGCTGCTGGAGGTCGAGGGGCTCCGCAAGGAGTTCGGCGGCGTCACCGCCGTCGACGGCGCGTCGTTCCGGGTCGCTCCCGGCTCGTTTACCGGCCTCATCGGGCCGAACGGGGCCGGCAAGTCCACGACGTTTAACTGCATCACGGGCATCCACGACCCGACGGCCGGAACCGTCCGGTTCGACGGGCGAGATGTCACCGGGCTCCCGCCCTACGCGCTGGCCGAGCGCGGCCTCGTCCGCACCTTCCAGATCGCCCGAGAGCTCTCCGAGATGACGGTGCTGGAGAACGTCATGCTCGCGCCGCCGGGACAGGTCGGCGAGTCGGCGATCCGGGCGGTGCTCCCGGGGCTCCGCGAGGAAGTGGAGCGCGACGAGGCCGACGTGGTCGAGGAGGCGTGGGAGACGCTCTCCTTCTTCGAGATCGACCACCTCGCACACGAGAACGCCGGCAACCTCTCGGGCGGTCAGCGGAAACTGCTGGAGATGGCCCGCGTCCTGATGACCGACCCCGAGATGGTCTTACTGGACGAACCGCTCGCCGGCGTCAACCCGACGCTCGAAGAGAAGCTGCTGGACCGCATCGACGAACTCCGGCGAGAGGGGCTGACGTTCCTGCTCGTCGAGCACGACATGGACGTCATCATGGAGCACTGCGAGCACATCATCGTCATGCATCAGGGACGCGTCCTCGCGGAGGGCGACGCCGAGACCGTCCAGCGCGACGAACGCGTGCTGGAGGCGTACCTGGGGGGCGACGTATGAGCCAGCGAGCCACCCGAGCCGAGGACGCGACGCTTCCGGAGACTACCGAGAGCCTGCTCTCGGTCCGCGACCTGGACGCCGGCTACGGCGACTTACAGGTGCTGGAGGGCGTCGACATGGACGTGGGCGACGGCGAGTACGTCGTCGTCGTCGGCCCCAACGGCGCGGGCAAGTCCACCGTCATGAAGTCCGTCTTCGGCCTGACGACGCACATGGGCGGCGAGATCCTGTTCGACGGCACCGACATCAGCGCGCGCCGGCCGGACCAGATAATCCACGAGGGCATCGGGTACGTCCCCCAGACCGACAACGTCTTCGCCTCGCTGAGCGTCCGCGAGAACTTAGAGATGGGCGCGTACATCTTAGACGAGGTGCCCGAGGACCGGATTCGGGCGGTGTACGACCGGTTCCCGATCCTCGGCGAGCGCTCGACCCAGAAGGCCGGGACGCTCTCGGGCGGCCAGCGACAGATGTTGGCGATGGGTCGCGCGCTGATGTTGGACCCCGACTTGCTCCTGCTCGACGAACCGTCGGCGGGGCTCGCGCCCGACCTCGTCGCGGAGATGTTCGACCGCATCGACGGCATCAACGACGACGGCACCGCGATTCTGATGGTCGAGCAGAACGCGAAGGAGGCGCTGCGTCGCTGTGACCGCGGTTACGTCCTCGTCCAGGGGCAGAACCGCTATCAGGACGCCGGCGAGACGCTGCTGGCCGACCAGCAGGTCAGACGGGAGTTCCTCGGCGGCTGAGCCGCAAAGAAGGGCAGTTTTCGGCCGAAGCGGCTACTGGTTCAGCGCGCTGTTCAACTGCGAGGTGTAGGAGGACTGCTGGGACTCGAAGCCGACCTGCTGGACGATAGAGCCGCCCTGTTCCTCGAAGGCGGTGGCGAAGCTCTCCTGGAGCGCCTGCCCGTAGCTGTTGTTGAGATACAGCGTCGAGGCCGAGGACGCGCCCAGTTCCTCGGTGGCGACCTGTGCCAGGACCTGTCCCTGTAACGCGTCGCTCGGCGGCGTCCGGAAGACGAAGTCGTCGTCTTCGAGGTCCGTGATGGCGGGCGAGGTAGAGGCCGGCGAGCAGCCGACGACCTGGTTGTCGACGAGGACGTTCCGGGCGACCTGAATCGTCGCCTCGGAGCCCGCGGCACCGGTGATCATGGGATACCCGGCGCTGACCAGCGAGTTGGCCGCGTTGACGGCCGCCTGCGCCTGCGATTGCGTGTCACCGACCTGCGTCTCGATCGACTGGTCGATGGCGTCCCGGAGCTGGATGGCCGGGAGCAGGGCGGCGTCCCGAATCGGCTGGCCGAGCGGCCCGAGGTCGCCGGTCTCCGGCTGTAGGACGCCGAGCCGGACAGTGCGGTCGCTCCCGCTCCCGCTGGCAGACGGTTCCGGCTGCGGGATATCGCCCGATCCGCCGAAGTCGATGGTGTCCCGCGTCTCGACGCCCGATTGCGTGAAGCCGAACACCTGGTACTGCGCGGAGGTGATGTCGCCCGCTTCGTCGAAGTTGACGTTGCTGGAGGCCCCCGCGTACTCGATGTTCTCGCCGGCGGCTGCCGCCGCCGCGGCGTCGGGCAATTCCGACGGGGTGTAGGTCGTCCCGCCGGGGTTGGCGACGACGCGCATGTGGTCGCGGATCGCCGCCCCGTCGTTCGCGCCGGCCATGAGGTTCGCCAGGATCTGGACCGCGCTGGCGTCGTAGGCCTGCGAGGTGAACACGCCCGCCTGCTCGTAGTCGAACTCCTCTAGGAACAGGTTCGTGAACGTCTCGACGCCTGGCCCCGACGCCGACGGGGCGGTCCCCTGGACGTTCGACATGTCGTTGCCGACGTCGCCCGGGAGGCTGCCGTCCTGTAACCCGTCGGTCACCAGGATGTCGACGGTGTCGTCGCCGTAGTCGGAGTAGTAGTCCTTGAACAACTGGACGCCGCTCTGTGGATAGCCGACGATCATCAACACGTCGGGCGAGTCACTGGCGCCGCCGTCGCCGCCCTCGGTGCCGGTTCCGGTGCTTCCGCCGTCGCCGGTTCCGCCGTCACCGCCGTCGCCGCCGTCACCGCCGTCGCCGCCGTCGCCGCCGTCTCCGCCGTCGCTCGGTTCGGTCGAACACCCGGCGAGGCCGGCGATGCCCAGCGTGCCGAGCGCGCCGGTGCGCTTGAGGAACGTCCGTCTACTGTTATCACGACTCATGTCTGACCGAACTTGTACCCACTAGTAAATATAGGTTGCCCGTCTGCGGGTGCCGTACGGCGGCGTATTGGTCGCTGTGACGGCGAACGGTTCGTCAGCGGGTCGACGTGTCAGGGGGCGAGTCGGTTCTTCCGGTTCTTCATCTCGCGCTCGTAGTGGTCGAACGTGATGGGACACCAGTCGGCCGCGATGTCGAGGAGTTCCTCGGTCATGGTCCTGATCTCCCACTGGGCGTCGGCGGCCGCCCGCATGTCCGCGACGTGCATCAGCATGCGGACGTTCATCGACATGACCATGTTGACTTTCGTCCCGATGGGGAGGACGAACCGGGCGTCCTCCGGCGGCATGCCGAGGTCCAGCAGTTCCTGGTAGGACTCGACGGCGTCGGCGACGGTGTCGCGGAATATCTCCTCGCGTCTCTCGATGTCGTCCTCGTCGGCGTCGCCCTTCTGATTTCGGCCGACCCAGTCGGGGTCCGTCGCCGACGGCGGGACGACGACCATCTCGCCCGCCCGGACGTCGTCGGGGTCCACCTCGTCGAAGGAGACGTACCGCATCGACTGCACGTCGAAGGAGACGTGTCGGTGGCGAGTAATCTGTGCCATACACGACCGCGAGACGCCCTCGACGGCGAACGTGATCTGCGGGTGTTCGAACGGGCCGAAGTGACCGTGCTCCAGTAAGTGGCCGATGAGCGTCTCCTTCTTGGCTTCGAGCGAATCGCCCTCGACCGTCTCCATCGTCGCTTCGAGCGACTGGCCGCCGACGAACTCGTCGCTGTAGTCGTTACGGGCCGCCTTACAGACGAGGTCCTCCGGGTCGTCGGTGGCCTCTAGCAGCGTGACTTCCATACGGGGTGGGAACGCCCGAGGGGCAAAATTCTTCCTCCCCGCGGCCGGCCTTAGAGTCGCTTCCAGTCGGTCGGTTCGCCCGAGAGACCGAGCACGCGCGATTCGCGGCCGCCGCCGTCGGCGTCGCGGACCTCGATGAGCCCGTCGAACGCCTGCTTGATGACCTGAATCGTCTGCTCGTCGTGGGCCCCCGAGTCGATGGTGAAGACGCCGATGTAGTCGGCCGCGTCCAGCCGCGAGGAGAGGACGTGACAGAACTTGAACACCGTCTTCTTGTCCGTGTAGGTGAGCATCGTCGACAGCGAGACGAGCGCTAGCCGGCCCCGCTCGCGCCCCGAGTTGTGGAGGCCTTCGAGCGCCTTCGTGATGCCGATCCCGATGCCCGTGAGGTCGCTGGGCGAGGACACCTGATGGACGTACGCGCCCTCGAAGGAGCCGCCGGAACTGCCCTCGCCGCGGCAGTCGATGACACCGAGCTGCGAGTCGTTCAGTTCCGGGACGAGCTCGCGGAAATCGGTGACGACGTCCTCCGCCTTGTCGCTCGTCGTCACGACGACGGCACCGTCGCCGTTGCGTGCCCCGTCCGCCAGAATGTCGTAGGCGAGTCGCTCCTTCCCGGTCATCGCGGGACCGGAAATGAGGATACTCGACCCGGGCCGTACCTCCCGAAGCGCGTCGAATTCGACAACCGATGAGAGATCGTACATATCATTCACCCCCTCAGTTTTCTTCGCCATTGCTCAGTCCACGTAGCGTCGCGATGAAGTCGTCGTCGTCCTCGATGCCACCGAGCGTATCCGAGAGGCCATCTCGCATCTCTTCGATCTCGTCGTCTAGCTCTTCGTACTGGTCGTTCTCGGCGAGTTCGGCCCCCGACTTGGTCGCCTCCAGCGTCGCTCGCTTCTCGACGAGCGCGTAGTACTCCTGGAGCATCGAGTCGTACTCCGACCGGTCCAAGAGGTTCGTCACCGTCTCGTGGAGCTGCTCGCTCCGGATCGGCTTCGAGAGGTAGGCGTCGAACCCCATCTCCAAGATGTCGAAATCGGGCTCGACGGCGGTCACCATCGCCACGCGGCAGTCGAGCTCCCGCTCGCGGATCCGACTCAGGACCTCGTCGCCCGAGAGACCGGGCATCATCCGGTCCAAGAGGACGACGTCGACGGACCCGTCGAGCAGTTCGAGTCCCTCGTCCCCGTTCTGGGCCATCCGGACCTCGTATTCGCCCTCTAGCCAGAGCTTGTACGTCTCGGCGACATCCGGTTCGTCTTCGACGATCAACACGACGGGCGGGTCCGATTCAGACATGCTGTTCTTACTGTCCTCGTTTCTATATCCACCTACATAGCCCTGTGGGTGTCGGCCGTAGCGGGCACGAAAGGTCCGGTTACCGGCCCGGAGCGACAGCCACATTGGACCCCCCGGCGAACGGGAGAACATGATACGAAACCTCGCTCGGGGCGTCCAGTCGTTCACGAGCAACGCGTTTCTGGTGACGGGCGACCGAACGGTGCTCGTAGATGTGGGCAACGAGTTCGACGTCGTCTCGGCCGTCGAAGACCACGCCGACGGGCTCGATGCGGTCGTGCTGACGCACACCCACTACGACCACGTCGGCAACCTCGGCGACGTCGTCTCCGCGTTCGACGTCGACGTCTGGGGGTACGATACCGAACAGGACGGCGTCACGCGAGCCGTCGCCGACGGAGAGACGGTCCAGTTGGGCGACCACGAGTACGAGGCGCTGCACACGCCCGGACACAAGAACGACCACCTCTGTTTCCACTCGTCCGCTGCGAGCGTGCTGTTCGCGGGCGATCTGATCTTCGCCAACGGGAGCTTCGGACGCACCGACCTCGAAGAGGGTAACCGCGACCAGCTGGTCGAGAGCATCGACCGCGTCCTCGATACCGTGGACGAGAATCTCGGCGAGATGCACACCGGTCACGGCCCGAGCGTCACCGATAACGCGTACCACGACATCGAACTGGCGTGGCAGGCCGCTCGGTTCTGAAGGCTCGTCGAGCGTCTCACTCGAACGCCGTCGCCAGGAGCGCGTCGTAGGCGTGGTCGTAGGCCTCGGCGACGGCCTCGGGGTCCGATCGCGTCTCGCCGTCGAGCGCCGGCAGCCTGACCGCCCCCTTCCGGTCGATGAGGTCGACGACCTTCTCGACGCGCTCCTCTAACTGGCCGTCGCCGGGGCCGCCCGTGGCTATCTCGCAGGCTTTGGCGTAGCGGTCGCCGTCGTAGAAGCGCGCCCGGCCGGGTTCGACGACGGCGACGGCGTCCGGGACGAACCCGTCGAGCGGGCGCGCCACGTCGCCGTAGGACTCCACGACGCTTCGCTCGGTCGCGGCGATGTCCTCGGCGAGCGATTCCAGCGCCTCGGCGTGCATCACGCCCATGAGGTCGTTGAAGTCCGGAACCGACGTGACCCGCGGGGCGGCGTCGAGCGGGAGGCGCTCGGCGACGGCGTCGGGAACGTCGACGGTGCCGTTGACGACGAACTCGCCGTCGCCGTCGGTTCCGACCCTGTCGACGACGAACTGCTGGTCGTCCTTCCCGAGCAGTCCGGTGCTGGGGCCGGGCGAGGGATGCCAGAGGCGGTGAATCGGATTGATGGCCTCCGGTCGGACCTCGCCCGGCGATGCCGCCGCCAGGCGCTTGGCGTCCTTTCCGAAGAGGCGGCCCTCCTCGGTGGCGTACAGGAAGTCGTCGTGGTCGAACCAGTAGTTGTTGCCGGCCCGCGGCTTGAATCCGCGCGCGCCGGTGTGTGCCAGCAGGCCGACGGAGAACGTCGTCTTGCCGGCGTCGACCCGATCGCCGCCAGCGACGAGCAGGTTCATTCGTCGTCGAGCCCGTACAGCCCGACCACGTCCTCGGCGTCCGGTTCCGCGAAGACCAGCGAGTCCTGGTTGAAGATCATCCACGGGATGGCCCAGTCGACGAAGACGGACTCGTTGAACTCGCTCAACTCGGCGTCGACCGGGAGCCCCTGCAGGAGCCGGGCGATCTCGGGGATGGTGTACAGTTTCTCCGGGTCGAGGATGTCTGCCGGTTCGTGCAACTCGAAGGAGAGGATGTCGTCGAATTCGCGCTTCTCGACTGGCATTACCCCGGGTACGCAGAGGCCTTGGGTAAATCCCTCGAAGCCGCCGTAACAACTTTGTTCCCCTACGCTAGGTGATAGATGGATGGTTTCGGTCTTCGTCGGCTACGCGTTCGTGCTAGTGGCCTCGGGGGTGTTCGTCGCCGCGCTGGCGATGTACGCGTGGGACCGTCGAGACCGGGTCGGTGCTAAGCCGCTGTCAGTTCTGTTGATCGGACAGACGATCTGGTGTGGCTGTGCCGCCGCCGCCGTGCTGTCACGAGGGACCTGGTGGGCGCTGTTCTGGTCGCGTGCATGGTACGTCGGCATCGTCGTCACGGTGGCCGGTCTGTTCGTCTTCGCGCTCGAATACACGGGCCACGAGAAGTGGCTCGGGTGGCGAACCTACGCGTTGCTCGCCGTCGAGCCCGCGCTGTTGCTCGCCGTCGCAGCGGTCGCTCCGGAACTGCTCTATACGGTCGAGGGACGGTCCACGGCCGAGATGCTCGGGTGGGTCGTCGTCTCCGGCGACGTGTTCTGGGCGCACGTCGCGTACTCGTATCTGCTCGTGGCCGTCTCCTCGGTCCTGATCGCCCAGTTCGCGCTCTCGTCGGGAGAGCTGTATCGGAAGCAGGTGTACGGCCTGCTCGCCGCGATCGCCGTCCCGTGGACGGGTAACGCGCTCTATCTGTTCGGCGACGTCGGGGTCGACACGACGCCCGTGACGTTCGCCGCGACCGGTGCCGCGCTCTCGTGGGCCGTCCTGCGGGCCGGTTTCCTCGATATCTCCCCGATCGCCCATCAGAAAGTCGTCGAGTCGCTGAACAGCGCCGTCTTCGTCATCGACGGCGAGGGCCGACTCACCGAGGTCAACGACGCGGGACGGCAGTTACTGGATGGGGATGGGGTCGTGAACGAGCCCGTCGCGGACGCCTTCGCGGACTGGCCGGCGCTGCGCGATACCGCCGTCCTCGAGGTCTCCTCGGAGACGCGGACGGAAATCGACCGAGGCGACCGCTACTTCGACGTGCACGTGACGCCGCTGTACGACGACAGGGACCACCGTATCGGGCGGCTGATTCTCGTCCACGAGATGACCGAACAGAAGACGCGCGAGCGCCAACTCGAACACCGTAATCAACAGTTAGACCGGTTCGCGTCCGTCGTCTCTCACGACCTCAGAAACCCGTTGAACGTCGCGGACGGAAGCCTGGAACTCGCGCGTGAGACCGGCAGTCCACAGCACTTCGACAGGCTCGAACGCTCGCTCGGGCGAATGGACCAACTCATCGGCGAGATGCTGACCCTCGCCCGCGGCGGGTCGGTCACCGACGAAGCGACGATATCGCTGGCGGCGGTCGCACAGAAGGCCTGGGGACACGTCGAGACCCGCGGCGCGACGCTACGAGTCGATACCGACCGCGCCGTCGTCGGCAACGAAGAGCAGCTGTTGCAACTGCTCGAGAACGCGTTCCGGAACGGCGTAGAGCACGGCGGCGACGGCGTGACGATGACCATCACGGCCGACGATGACGGATTTTACGTCGCCGACGACGGAGAGGGGATCCCCGAAGCGGAGCGCGAGAGCGTCTTCGAACACGGGTTCACGACGAGCGAGGAGGGGACGGGACTCGGGCTCGCGATTATCGAACACGTCGCCGAGGCCCACGGCTGGCACGCGACGATAACCGAGAGCGACGCCGGTGGTGCGCGACTCGCGATCACGGGCGTTGAGACGAAGACAGACGGCGCGGCGAACGCGGCCGTCGAAGAGCGGTCTCGCAACTGAGCGACTCACTGCTGGCGCTCGACGGTGGGTCTCGAAAAAATATCGCGGTGAGGAGCCGTTACTCGAAGTGACCGACCGCGGTCTGGTACTCGTCTGCGACCTCGTCCCAGTCGACGACCTCGAAGAAGGCGTCGATGAACGAGCCGCGGTCCGGACCGTAGTCGTAGTAGTACGAGTGCTCCCAGACGTCGAGGGCCAGAACGGGATGTGCGCCCCAGAGCGCGCCCTGGTCGTGCTTGTCGACCTTGACGTTGCGGAGTTGCTTGGCAACGGGATCGTAGACCAAGAGCGCCCAGCCGCCGGCGGCCTTCGCGGCGGCCTCGAACTCGCCCTTCCAGCCGTCGTAGGAACCGAAGTCCTCCTCGATGCGGTCGCGGAGGTCGCCTTCGGGTTCGCCGCCGCCGTTGGGGGCCATGTTGTTCCAGAACAGCGTGTGGAGATAGTGACCACAGCCGTTGTGGGTCACGTTCGCCAGCGCACCGCCCGTCGAGGAGTAGTCACCCGACTCGCGGTTGTCGGCCAGCGTCTCCTCGGCCGATTCCAGCCCGTTTACGTAGCCCTGATGGTGGGTGTCGTGGTGCCACGTGAGCACCTGCTCGGAGATGTGAGGCTCCAGCGCGTCGTAGTCGTACGGGAGCGGTGGTAGCTCCGGTTCGGAGTGTTCTGACATATGAAATCTCCTCCACAGAAACCGTCGCGCGGACGACTGTTAAACGTTTAGGAAGCGTATGGTATCACACGGCATAGAGCGCGGGACAGTACGCCGTTTCGCGCTCGTTCAGTCCCTCATCGCTCGCGGGTCACTACGTTCGTCGTTCCGCCGAGAACCGACTCGTTCGCTTCGCTCACTCGTCACCCCTCGCTCGCTCGAACATTTCGATAGCTTCCTCCCGACGCTGGCTGTGGTCTACGATCGGTTCGGGATAGTCGGGGGCCGCATTCTGACGCTGGGTCGGCGACGCCTCGTGCCAGTTGTGGATGATCTCCGCGCCGGCGTCTCGCAGTTCCGGGACGTAGCGCTTGATGTACTCGGCGTCGGGGTCGTAGCGCTCGCCCTGCGTCATCGGGTTGAAGACGCGAAAGTACGGCTGGGCGTCGGTGCCCGTCGAGGCCGCCCACTGCCAGCCGCCGTTGTCGTTGCCCGTGTCGTGGTCGACCAGTTTCTCCCGGAACCAGTCGTAGCCCGCTCGCCAGTCGACGAGCAGGTCCTTCGTGAGGAAGGAGGCGACGATCATCCGGAGGCGGTTGTGCACGAACGCCTCCTCGCGGAGTTGCCGCATCCCGGCGTCGACGATGGGATAGCCCGTCTCGCCGTCCTTCCACGCCTGTAACCCCTCCTCGTCGGTGTTCCACCGGATCTCCGTCTCGTACTCCTTGTAGTTCTCCGTGACGACGTTCGGGTTCGCGAAGAGGACCTGCGTGTAGAACTCGCGCCAGGCGAGCTGGGACTGGAACTCCTCGACGGAGGAATCCCGGTCGCTGCCCGGTTCCGTCGCGCTCCGGGCCTCGGCGGTGGCGTCGTACACCTCGCGGATACCGATGGTGCCGAACTTGAGGTGGGCCGAGAGCCGCGACGTGCAGTCGTCGGCCGGGTAGTCCCGACGCTCCTCGTAGCGGTAGACGTCGTCTTCGAGGAAGGAGTCGAGCAGATCGCGGGCGTGGTCGGTCCCAGCGGGAGGAACGTCCGCTTCGGGTTCGTCGAATCCCAACTCGTCGAGCGTCGGCAGGTCGTCGCCCCCGGCGTCGGCCAGCGCGTCGCGCTCGGGGACGTCGTAGGGGGCGTCCTTCTCGCGGTCGTGCCACTTCCGACCGAAGTAGGTGAAGACGCTGTAGGGCTCGCCGTCGTTGGTCGTTATCTCGCCGGGCTCGTGGAGGACGGCGTCTTGGACCGCCTCGCGGGCCACGTCGGCGGCGTCGAGAGCCTGCCGAACGTCAGCGTCGCGTTCGCGCGCGAGGCCGGAGTAATCCTTTCCCCACGTCACCACGTCCGCGCCGTACTCGTCGGCGAGGTCGGGTAGGACCTCCCGGGGGTCGCCGTGAGCGACGACGAGGTCGCTCCCGCGGTCGCGGTACCACGAGCGGAGGGCGTCGAGCGCGTCGAGCATAAACGCGACGCGGGGCGGGGCGGCGTGGTCGAGGACGGCGGTATCGAAGACGAACGCCGGGACGACGGGGTCGTTCGCGCTCGCCCGCGCGAGACCGGCGTTGTCCGCCGCTCGCAGGTCCCGACGATGCCAGTGGAGGCGCATACGAACGGATGGGGCGTGTCACGCAAAAAGGCGCACCCAACACGGTTTGGCCCGGCGGCAGAGTTATTCCGGTGGCCCCGGTGGTCCGCGACATGTCTGCCGACGACGTGGTGCTCGACATCACAGGCGACGTCGCCACCGTGACGCTCAACCGACCGGACGTGCGGAACGCGCTGGCGGTCGACACCGCCCGCGAACTCACCGACCGCTTCGAGACCATCGCCGACAGCGACGCCCGCTGCGTCGTCGTCGAGGGGGCCGGTCCCGCCTTCTGTGCCGGCGGCGACATCGGCGCGATGATCGAGGGCGTCGCCGAGGACCAGCCGCCGGCCGACCGCGCCGAACTGGTCGTCTCGGCCATCAACGCCGCGGTGGAGTCCGTCTACGACTGCCGTCTCCCGGTCGTGGCGAAGATCGACGGGCCGACGTTCGGGGCCGGCGCGGGGCTGGCGCTGGCATGTGACCTCCAACTGGCGAGCCCGGAGGCGAAGATCGGCTTCGGCTTCCGACAGGTCGGGCTCGCCATCGACTCCGGCGTCTCCTACTCGCTGCCGCGCGTCGTCGGCCCGAACAAGGCCAAGGAACTCGTCTTCACCGGCGAACTGCTGGACGCCGACGCCGCCCGCGAACTCGGAATCTTCACGCGCCTGTTCGAGGAAGGCTCCTTCGAGGAGGGCGTCGAGAACCTCGTGACGACCATCGCCGAGGGACCGACCGTCGCGCTCACGCAGGCCAAGCGACTGCTGGACCGGGGCTCCGAGGGGACCTTCGAACAGGCGCTCGACCGCGAGGCGACCGCGCAGGGCCTCGCCTTCACGACTGACGATCACGAGGAGGGCGCGACGGCGTTCATGGAACAGCGCGACCCCGAATTCGAGGGACGTTGAGCGAGCGAAAGCGGTCGGGCGACACCGGCTCGTATCGTCAACCCTTTTCTACTATGGGGTTGACGAGGCGCGTATGTCCGACGACACGTTCCGGTTGGCGGTGAATCGCGACGACCGGTCGTTTCGGTACTACCGCAACGCAGTCGAACGCCACTGGGACCCGGCCGACGTCGATATCGCGCGGGACCGCGACCCGCTGGTCGACGCCCACCCGAAGACGTTCGAAAACTTCCGAGCGACGGTAGCGAAGTTCGGCGCGGGCGAGCGAGCGGTGACCGAAGACCTCGCGCCGCTGGCCGTCGCGCTCTCGGACGCCGAGTCGCAGGCGTACCTCTCGACGCAGCTGTACGAGGAGGCCCGTCACCTCGACTTCTTCGAGCGCTACTGGCGCGAAGTCGTCAACCCCGTCGAGGAGGCGCGCGGCCTCGACCCCACCTCGCCGACCGAGGACCGCTGGATCAACGCGGCCTACGACGAACTGCTCGCCCGCACCGACGAGGCGATGCACCGCCTGCTGGAGGCGGATACGCCGGAGAATCGCGCCGTCGCCTACTGCCATTACCACTTGACCATCGAAGGCATTCTCGCACAGACGGCCTACTGGGGGCTGCAACGGAGTTTCGGTCCCGGCGAGTCCGACCTCCCGACGCTGCCGGGATTCACCGAGGGGATTCGGGCCATCCGGAGCGACGAGGGCCGACACGTCGGCTTCGGGATGTCGCAGTTGAAGGAGCTGGTCGCCGACGGCGTCGACCCGCAGCTGCTGCACGACACGGTCAACGAGCTCCTGCCGCTGGTCCAGCGGACGACCACCGACGGCGTCAGCGCGGGTTCGAGCCGCGAGACGCCGGGTCCATCGGCCGCCGACCTCCAGACGTACGCCGCCGAGAAGCACACCGAGCGGATGGAGCAGATAACCGACGAATCCGCCTCCCTCCCGGACGTAGAGACGCTGGTCGCGCTGGAGAGCTGACCGTGCGAGCCACAACTGTCAAATCCGCGGATAGTCGAGTGTCCGTATGGTAGCCGAGACTCCGGACTGGGAGTTCAAAGAGCGGGACGTTCACATACTGCGGGAACTCGCCGCCGAACCCCAGCGGTCCTCGCGCGAGCTCGCGGACATCCTCGAGACGAAGTACGACATCGACGTCTCGCACGTCACCGTCAGCGAGTCCATCCGGAAGATGCGCGAGGAGGACGTCTTCCGGGAGGCCATCATCCCCAACGAGTCGCTGTTCAACTTCGCGCTCTTCGAGTTCAAGTTCAACCCCGAGCACTTCGCCGACGCGTGGCACGACGCGATGGTCGCGATCCGCGACGACGAGCACACGCTCATCTACTTCCTCTCCGACGGGGAGTACCAGTGGAAATCGGTGATGATGTTCCCCACCCGCACCGCCGAGTCCCGGTGGATCCACGAGTTCTACAAGAACCACGGCGACGTCGTCCAGAACGTGCGCAACTCCGTCGTCCACAACGTTCTGAAGTTCCAGACCGACCCGGAGATGTTCACCGCGCTACACGAAGAGTAGAGAAGAGAGACAGAGAGTCCGGCTCAGAGTTTCCGCTCGGCGTCCTCGGCCAGTTCCTTCATCCGCTTGCCGACTCGCCCGGCGTCGGAGAACTCGTCCTCGCTCATCGCCGTCGCCAGCGCGTTGCCGAGGACGAAGACGGCGTGTTTGTGCTCGCTCTTGGACTTGTGTACGTCCGAGGGGCGGACGTCGAGCTCGTCGTAGGGGTCGAACAGCGACGGGTCGACGCTGTCCATCTCGTCGCGGAAGAACTCCATGATCGTCACCATCTGCTCGTGAAGCTCCAGTAGCTCGTCTTTGTGCATATTGTGATGTGTATTCGACGGGACTCGTATAAGAATTGCTTGGGAGAGGGTACCAGACTGGCACGGTCCGCCGATCAGAAGACGTACTCGTCGTCGTGACCCATCATCCCGTCTTCCTCGAATCCGGGTTCCTCGTCCTCGTCCTGCGGGCCGGACGTCTTGTACGCTTTCAGCCCGGTGGAGAGGAGGTCTTCGATGGCTTCCTCGCGGTTGAGGAACTCGCCTCGCTCGACCAGCTGAGCGATCTGCATCTCTAGATGTTCCGGGACGTTGATCTCTACCTTTGGCATCGCAACGTTGCCACCTTTGGGGAAGGCATATTTAAACCTGACGGGGGTCGTTACGGTATTGGACAATTATTACTCCGTTCCAGAATGATTTGGTTTTCGAAATCTTATATTCAGTTCCCATATCGCGAACCAGCGGCGGGTCAGCGAGCGGTGGGGCACCGCCGGTTTCGGGTATAGTCAGGCTCAAAGGGACGGCATCCTAAGACCGACGTGATGGAACCACTGCGTGGTGACGAGCGGACGGTGGGCGAGACGGCGGTCGTCACGCGCGGTCGTCGAGTCGAGCGCGGGGCGACCCGAGCTGTTCTCGACGCCGAGACGCGTCCGACGTTCGCGTGGGCCACCGGTTCGGAGACGGTCGCCGCGAGCGGTGCCGCCGCCCTCGTGACCGCCGGCGGGTCCTCGCGCTTCGCCGACGTGCAGACGGCCGCCGAGGGGCTCTTCGACCGCTGTGAGGTCTCGGCGGAGCTCCCGAGCGCCGCGCGCCCCCGCCTGTTCGGCGGCTTCGCCTTCCACGAGGGCGACCGCGACGGCGACGACTCCCCGTGGGACGGCTTTCCCGGAGCCGCGTTCTTCCTCCCCGAAGTGCAAGTGACCGAGCGCGACGGCGAGACGTGGCTCACGACGACGGGGACCGGCTCGTCGGCCGAGGCCGACGCCGACCGACTGCTCGAGACGTGGCACGACCGGCTGGCCGACGGCGCCGCGTCGCCCCGGGCCGACCCGCCGGGCGTGGACGCCCGCGAACGAACCCCCTCGCAGGCCGTCTGGCGCGAGCAGGTAGGCAACGCGCTGGAGCGAGTCGACAGCGGCCGCCTCCAGAAGGTCGTCCTCGCGCAGGCGCTGCGCGTGAGCCTGCGCGGAGCGCTATCGGTCCCGGCCGTCCTCGACCGGCTGGCCGAGACGTACCCCGACTGCTACCGGTTCATGTTCGCGCCGCCCGGCGACGGGACGTTCTTCGGCGCGACGCCGGAGCGACTCGTCTCGCTCCGGGGCCGAACTGTCAGGACCGAGGCGCTGGCCGGGTCGACCGGCCGCGGTGACACCCCCGCCGAAGACGAGTGGCTGGCCGCGGAGCTGCTCGACAGCGAGAAGGACGTCCACGAGCACCAGCTCGTCGCCGACGCCATCCGCGACCAGCTGGAGCCGTTCGCCTCCTCGGTGCGCATCGGCGAGCGGACCGTCCGTCGACTGGCGACGGTCCAGCACCTCAGAACGTCGATCACCGCCGAGCTCGAAGAAGACGAACACGTCCTCTCGCTGGTCGAAGCCCTCCACCCGACGCCGGCGGTCGGCGGCTTACCGCCGGACGAGGCCCTGCGGACCATCCGCGAGACGGAGGCCTTCGACCGCGGGTGGTACGCCGCGCCCGTCGGCTGGGTCGACGCCGCCGGCAACGGGACGTTCGCCGTCGGAATCCGCTCGGCGGTCGCCCGCGACCGAACGGCCACGCTGTTCGCCGGGGCCGGCATCGTCGCCGACAGCGACCCCGACAGGGAGTGGGACGAAGTGCAGCTCAAGTACCGTCCGATGCTGGACGAACTGGAGTGACAGATGGGGTATCCGAACGTCAACACGCTGTGGGCCGAGACGCTCGCGGAGGAACTCGCCGCCGGCGGCGTCGACGCGGTCTGTCTCTCGCCGGGCAGCCGCTCGACGCCGCTGACGGTCGCCTTCGCCGAACACCCCGAGATACGGACGTTCTCGCACCTCGACGAGCGCTCCGCGGCGTTCTTCGCGCTCGGTCGCGCGCGCCGGACGGGAAAGCCGACGCCGCTGGTCTGTACCTCCGGAACCGCCGCCGCGAACTTCCACCCGGCGGTGATCGAAGCCGATCAGTCCGGCGTGCCGATGCTCTTGCTCACGGCCGATCGGCCGCCGGAACTCACGGATAGCGGCGCGAACCAGACCGTCGACCAGGAGAAGCTGTACGGCGACGCGGTCCGCTGGTACCGGGACATGCCCGAGCCCGAGGCCGAACCCCGAAAGGTCAGGATGCTGCGAACCACCGCCGCTCGGTCGCTCGCCGCGGCGACCGGCAGTACTCCCGGCCCGGTCCACCTCAACTGCCGCTTTCGCAAACCGCTCGAACCGACGCCGGTTCCCGACGACGACCCGGAGGGCGTACCCGACGACTGGGCCGACGGCGACCGATCGGCCGCGGAGGGTCGGGACGGCCCGTTCGTCCGGACCGAGCAGGGGCGACCCGAACTGCCGGCCGACGAGGTCGTCCGCGTCGCTCGCGCCGTCGAGGCCGCCGACCGGGGGCTCCTCGTCGCCGGTCCGGCCGACGACGGCCTCGCGCCCGAAGCGCTCGAAAAGCTCGCGGCAGCCACCGGCTTCCCGGTCCTCGCGGACCCGCTGTCTGACCTCCGGTTCGGCCCGCACGTCGACCGCCTCGACGCGCCGGTCTGTGGCGGCTACGACGCCTACCTCGGGTCCGACGCCGTCGCGTCGTGGGCCGACCCCGACGTAGTGTTGCGCTTCGGCGCGTCGCCCACGTCCAAGCCGCTCCGGCACTCCCTCCGGGACTCGGACTGCCGCCAGTTCGTCGTCGACCCGGCGGGCGGGTGGACCGAAGCGGAGTTCACCGCCTCGGACCTGCTGGTCGCGGACCCGAACGCCACCGCGAGCGCTCTCGCGGAACGCGTGACGGCCCGCGGCGAGGCGTCGTGGCGGAGGCGGTTCGCCGCCGCGGAGCGCGCTCACTGGAACGCGGTCGAGGACGCGCTCGCGCCCGGCGAACGCTACTGGGAGGGCGGCGTGCTGGCCGACGCGGCCCGGCTCGCGCCCGACCCGACGACGCTGTTCGTCTCCAACAGCATGCCCGTCCGCGACCTGGACCGCTTCGGCCGCCCTCGAACCGCGAATCTCACCGTGCTGGGCAACCGCGGAGCCAGCGGGATCGACGGCATCACGTCGACGGCGCTCGGCGCTGGCAGCGCGACGGACGACCCGCTAGTGCTGGTGACCGGCGACCTCGCGTACTACCACGACATGAACGGGCTGCTCGCGCTGGGTCGCTGTGGCGTCGACGCGACCATCGTCCTCGTGAACAACGACGGCGGCGGCATCTTCGGTATCTTACCTATCGCGGAGCACGACACCTTCGAGTCGCAGTTCCGGACGCCACACGGGCTGGACTTCGGCCCGACGGGCGATCTCTACGGACTGGAGTTCCGCCGCGTCGGGGACCGAGCGGCGTTCGAAGAAGCGTTCGAGAAGTCGGTCGATAGCGCGGGCACGCAAGTCATCGAGATCCAGTTCGATTCCGGGGAGAGCCACGACCGGCGCGAGGAGCTGACCGAGCGCAGCCGCCGGGCTATCGCCACTCGCTGAGCGACTCTTCGAGGGTCCCCTCCGGGACCGCCGTCGTCTCGCCCTCGGTCTCCGGGAGTTCGGTGAAGGCCGTGTCGTTCTTGCTGAAGTCCGGTCGGTCGCCGCCGGTCGTGCTCCCCGAGACGACGCCGACGACGTCCCCGTCGAGGGTGACGAGCGGGCCGCCGCTGTTGCCCTGCTGGACCGGCACCGTCGAGAGCAGCCAGTCGATGCCGCGGGGTCGCCGATAGAAGCGCCCGAGCGTGATGAGCCACTTCCCGAGTCGCCCCGGGTGGCCGACCGTGATCAGCGGGTCGCCGTACTCGAGGTCGGCCGAGTCGCCGAGCGAGAGCGTCGGGACCGACACGTCGGTTTCGAGGAGCGCGAGGTCGGGCCGCATGTCCTCGTAGTAGCCGACTCGCTCCGCGGTGCCGGTCGTCTCGTCGAACGTCTCGACGGACATCGACGGCGCGCCCAGTACGACGTGAGCGTTCGTGACGATCTGTCCGTCGCCGACCGCCCATCCCGTCCCGCGCCGGCGGTCGGTCTCCAGGACGACGACCGAATCGCGAATCTGCCGTCCGGTCTCGGACGCCCGTTCCCTCGTCGCCTCGTCGAACGGTTCGGTCGGCGGGTCTCTCCCGTCGACCTGATCGCCGGCCGCCTCCGCCGCCGTTCGAACTCGCTCTTCGAGCGCGGAGCCGTCGTCCGGGAGTCGTTCGACGACGCCGGAGCAACCGGAGAGTCCGGCCGCGGCGGCGAGCGACGCGAGGACCGAGCGGCGTGACCGGGCCATACCGCATCGAGGTGGCCCGAACGTATAGGGGTTATCACAACCGCAGGACGGAGAACGTCAGCACCGAGAATCCGAAGGGCAGCCACGTCCCACAGAGCGCGACGATCCCGACGATGGAGAGGAAGCCGACGTCGAGCGCGAGCAGCGCCAGCGGCGTGACGAGGCTCCAGCCGCCGAAGACGAGCAGCGCGACGCGCGGCATCGACTGGAGGTAGCCGACAACCAGCAGTCCGCACGCGCCGACGATGGCGTTGACGTAGAGCGGAAAGCCCGGCATCACCGTGGTGAACAGTAGCGCGGGGTAGAGGACGGCCATGAGCCCGAGCATCGTCAGTTCGCTCCCGGTCGGAAAGAGACGGACGCGGCGCTGGCTGACCTCGACGCTCTCCCTAACGGTGTATCCCGCGGAGGCGTTCCACACGCCGCCATCGCGGTCCCCGGCGGCTCCCGCGGCCGTAGCGCCCGTATCGGTCCCGTCTGTCGCCGTCCCGCTCGTCGTCGTCGCAGTAGCAGACGTCTCCGTCGTGCCCGCTCCCGCTGTCCCCGTCTCCGCCGTAACCTCGGTTCGGCTCGCGGCCCCCGCGACGGTCTCTCGCTCGGCCCTCTCCTCGCGGACGCGTTCGCTCGCCCGCCGCTCGCGTCGCGTCCGGTCGCCGCTCCGCCGTCGAGCGCGCCCGTCGGTCTCGTCGACCGAACGGTCGGCGTCGCCCGTGTTCGATGCCCCCCGGTTCGACTGTTCGCTTCCCCCTCCGTAGCCGGCGTTCCGCGCCGCTCTAGCGACGTCGCTACCGCCCGGCTCGGGCCCGTCGCCGACGTAAGCGGCGTGGCCGACCCTGTCGTATCGCGCTCGCTCCGCCTCGTCGGCGAGGACGTCGCGGGCTTCGACGAGCCTGCGGGTCGCGACGCGAGCGTCGGCGTCGTCGCTCACGTCGGGATGGGTCTCCTTCAGGCGCTCCCGATAGGCCGATTCGATCTCGTCGGTCGTCGCGTCCTCGGCGACGCCGAGTACCTCGTAGAACGTCTCGCTCATGGAGGGCTGGTGTGCCATCCACTCCGAAACAGCCGCGTAAAAATCCACCTCCCCGATTATCAGAACTCTCGATCCGGCTCTCGCCGGGCGTCCGTCGACCGGCCGGTCGCCGTCGCCTCGGTCGCTTCCGCTTCAGTCGTCCCGGTAGTTCGGGTAGTCGCGGGGTCCTCGACGCGTTGCCGAGCCAGTTGCTCCAGCGCGCTCGCGATGCGCGCGAGGACGAGAACCAGTCGGTAGAACAGGTAGACGCTCCAGATCGCGAAGACGAGGAGTAACCCGAAGAGAATCTCCGCTTGTATCACGAGGCTGTACGCGAGGACCAGCACCGAGAGCGCCGCGAGTCCGATCTTGAGCGTTCGGTCGTTCGTTTCGGAGGGCATGCGTTCTCCTCGTGCTCTAACCACCTATAAAAACGTTCGCCGTACGGCGAATCTTTTTGCGGGGCGCACCATCATGCTCGGTATGGTCTCAGAGCTATTCGATCCCGACCGCTGGGAACCCGTCGAGCGCTTCGACTTCACCGACATCACCTACCACCGCTCGACGGAGACGGGCGCGGTCCGCATCGGCTTCGACCGCCCCGAGAAGCGCAACGCCTTCCGCCCGGAGACAGTGGACGAACTCTCCGAGGCGCTGGATCACGCGAAGCGCCTCACCGACGTGGGCTGTGTCCTCATCACCGGTAACGGCCCCTCCCCCAAGGACGACGGATGGGCGTTCTGTTCCGGCGGCGACCAGAGCATTCGCGGCGAGAGCGGCTACGAGTACGACGACGACGCTGCTATCGGTGACTCCGACGCCCCCGAGAACGTCGGTCGCCTCCACATTCTGGAGGTCCAGCGCCAGATCCGCCACATCCCGAAACCCGTCGTCGCCGTCGTCCCCGGCTGGGCCGTCGGCGGCGGCCACTCGCTGCACGTCGTCTGTGACCTCACCATCGCCAGCGAGGAGCACGCGAAGTTCCTCCAGACCGACCCCGACGTCGGCTCCTTCGACGGCGGGTTCGGCTCGGCGTATCTCGCCCGACAGGTCGGCCAGAAGAAGGCCCGCGAGGTGTTCTTCCTCGGGAAGACCTACGACGCCGAGGAAGCCGCCGAGATGGGCATGGTCAACGAGGCCGTCCCGCACGAGGAGTTAGAGGCCACCGCCATCGAGTGGGCCGAGCGCATGAACGAGAAGTCGCCGACGGCGATGCGGATGCTGAAGTACGCCTTCAACCTGGATTCCGACGGCATGGTCGGCCAGCAGGTCTTCGCCGGCGAGGCGACCCGGCTCGCCTACATGACCGACGAGGCCCAGGAGGGCCGCGACGCCTTCAACGAGGGGCGAGAGCCGGACTTCGACGACACCCCGTGGCACTACTAAACGACCTTTTTCGACGGGGGCATCGGGCGCTTCGCGCCCTCAACCCCCGCCCAAAAACGTCCTCAGAAATCGAAGATTTCTGATGGGCTGCGTCAGAGCAGAGCTCTGACGAACGTCGATGAAAAAGGCCGGAATCGCCGGAGGCGATTCCGGTACGAGTCGGTCGCAACTACCGCGACCGCTGACTGTCGACCGCTTACCGCACCGCTACCGCAACAGGGACGCTCTCAGATCCTGTTTCCCGAGCGCGAGGGTCCTCTAGTTCTCCGTGCCGTCTTCGAGCGTGGCGGTGCCCGACCGCCCGGCGTCCCGCCCACCGAACCACAGTCGCTTTGGGGGTAGCGTCCCGAGTTCCGCCCAATGAGTGCAGCGACGGCAGACGTCTCGAAGCGGAAAGCGTGGCTCATGGCGGCCCGGCCACAGACGCTCCCCGCGGGGGCCGCGCCGGTCGTCGTCGGTATGGGGGTGGCCGTCCACGCGGACGTGTTCGCCCCGATTCCGGCGCTCGCGGCGCTGATCGGGGCGCTGCTCATCCAGATCGGGACGAACTTCGCCAACGACTACTACGACGCGGTGAAGGGCGCGGACACCGACGACCGCGAGGGCTTTACGCGCGTGACCGCCGGCGGCCTCATCGAACCCGACGCGGTCAAGCGAGCGATGATCCTCACCTACGCGCTGGCCGTCGTCGTCGGCGTCTACCTCGTCGCCATCGGCGGGTTACCCATCGTCGTCGTCGGTCTCTCGGGCATCGCTGCCGGCGTCCTCTACACCGGCGGCCCCTTCCCCTACGGCTACCGGGGACTGGGCGACCTGTTCGTCTTCGTCTACTTCGGGCTGGTCGCAGTGACGGGGACCTACTACGTGCAGGCGGTCGCGAGCATGCCCGCCGTCGGGACGTTCCCGATGGGCCTCCCCGCGGGCAGCGTCACCGCCGCGGCGATAACTGCGAGCCTCCCCGCCGCCGGCCTCTCGACGGCCATCCTCGTCGTCAACAACGTCCGCGACCGCGAGACGGACATGGCCACCGGAAAGAAGACGCTGGCCGTCTATCTCGGCTACGGCTGGAGCCGCGTCGAATTTCTCGCCGTCGTGGGCATGGCCTACGTCGTGCCGATCCTGTTCGCGCTCGACCCCGAGTACGGACTCTGGGCGCTCGCGCCGCTCCTCTCGCTCCCGCTTGCCGCATCGGTGACGAAGACGGTGCTGACCCACACCGACGGCGAGGCGCTGAACCCGGCGCTGGAACGCGTCGGCCAGACGCTGTTCGTCCACTCGCTGCTGTTCGCCGCCGGCCTCGCCCTCCCTCGATTCCTATGACTGTCGAACCGTTCTCGCTCCCGCTGGCGTCGCCGCTCGAAACCGCCGGCGGGACCATCGACGAGCGCAGGGGATTCGTGGTTCGGAGCGACCACCGCGGCGAGACCGGCGTCGGCGAGGCGACGCCGCTGCCCGGCTGGACGGAGTCGCTGGACGACTGCCGGACAGCGCTCGATACCGCCTCGGTGGCTGACTCCGGTGCGCTGCGCGAACTCGACGCCGCCGAAGTGCCAGCGGCCCGCCACGGGGCCGCCACCGCGATGCTGGACGCCGACGCGCGAGCCGACGGTCTTCCCCTCTATCGGTGGTTCGACGCCGACCGCCGCTGTCGGTCGATCCCGGCCAACGCCACCGTCGGCGACGGGACGGCCGAGGAGACCGTCGCGGCCGCAGCCGAAGCGGTCGAGTCGGGCTTCGGGTGCTGTAAGCTGAAAGTCGGCGGGCGCTCGGTCGAGGAAGACGTCGAGCGCGTCCGAGCGGTCAGAGAGGGAATCGGCGAGGACGTGACGCTCAGGGCCGACGCCAACGGCGCGTGGACCCGCTCGGAGGCCGAATCCGCGTTCGATCGCTTCGCGTCGCTCGGAGTCGAATACGTCGAACAGCCGCTCGCGGCCGACGACCTCGCCGGCCACGCGGACCTCCGCGGCGGGAGCGTCGGCGTCGCCCTCGACGAGTCGCTCGCTCAGAAACGCGCTGGGGCCGTCTTCGACGCCGACGCGGCGGACGTGTTGATTCTGAAACCGATGGTACTGGGCGGGCCGGGCGACGCCTACACGCTGGCGATGCAGGCCCGCGAGCGGGGTATCGAGCCGGTCGTGACGACCACCATCGACGCCGTCGTCGCTCGCCTCGCCGCGGTCCACGTCGCCGCGGCGATTCCCGACGTGGCGGCCTGCGGACTGGCGACGGGCGACCGACTCGCCCGCGACCTCGCGGCAGACCCGGCGACCGTCTCGGACGGGCAGATTTCCGTTCCCCGATCCGCTGGTCTCGGCGTCGACCCTTCGGAGGTGCGAACCGATGCGTGAGCCGATGGAGTGGCCGACGCGGGACCTGCTGACCCATCGGGCCGAGACGACGCCCGAGCGGACCGCCGTCGTCGACGCCGACGAGGGCGAGACCGCGACCTACCGCGAACTGGACGCCGCCGTCGACGAGGTCGCGGCCGCGTTCGAGGCGCTGGACACGCCGAACCGCCGCGTCGCGACGCTGCTGGACACCCGGCCGGCGGTCGGTCGCCTCCTGTTCGGGGCGATGCGCCGCGGACTGACGCTCGCCCCGCTGAACGTCGAACTCGACGTCGAGACGCTCGGAACGCAGTTGGAGGCGCTCGACGCCGACGTTCTCGTCTGCGAACGGGACACCGAGAAACTCGCGGCCGAGATAGCGGACTGTCCGGTCGTCTCGGTCGACGCTCCCGACGACAGCGGCGTCGGGCGCTTGCTCTCCGACAAAGCGGTCGAGGCCGGCAGGACCGTCGAGCCGGTCGAGCTGGACCGCGACGCGACGCAGCTCGTGCTGTTCACCTCGGGGACGACCAGCGACCCGAAGGGAGTCCGCCTGACAGTCGGCAACCTCGTCGCCAGCGCGACGGCCTCGGCGTTCCGGCTCGGCGTCTCGCCGGGCGACCGCTGGCTGGTCTGTCTCCCGACCTACCACATGGGAGGGATCGCCCCGTTCGTCCGCTGTGTCCTCTACGGGGCGGCCGTCGCCGTCCAGCGGGAGTTCGACCCCGAAGGGACCGCCCGCGTTCTCGCCGAGGAGGAGATCACAGGCGTCTCGCTCGTCCCGACGATGCTCAAACGGCTCGTCGAGTCCGGGTGGACGCCCGACCTCTCGCTTCGGTTCGTCCTGCTCGGCGGCGGGCCGACGCCGCGCTCGCTCGTCGAGCGCTGCCGAGAGCGCGGGATTCCGGTCTGTCCCACCTACGGGATGACCGAGACGGCCTCGCAGATCTCCACCGCACGGCCGGAGACGGCCTTCGAGTATCCGGACACGGTCGGGCAACCGCTCGTCTGTACCGACGTGACGGTCCTCGGCGAGGACGGCCCGGTCGGACCGGGCGAGCGCGGCGAACTCGTGGTCTCCGGCCCGACGGTGACGCCGGGGTACTTAGCCGACGAGGCGACCGCGGCGGCGTTCGGCCCGCACGGCTTTCACACCGGCGACCTCGGCTATCGCGACGAAGACGGCCGCCTCTGGGTGGTCGGACGTGCGGACGACCGCATCGTCACCGGCGGCGAGAACGTGGACGCGGGCGCGGTCGCGGCGGCGATCCGCGGCTGCCCGGGCGTCGCGGACGCCGCCGTCGTCGGCCTACCCGACGAGGAGTGGGGCCAGCAAGTCGCGGCGCTCGTCGTCGGCGACGCCGAATTGGAGGCGGTTCGGGACCACTGCCGGGCCGAACTCGCGCCGTACGAGGTCCCGAAGACGATCCGACGGACCGAGGCGCTCCCGCGGACCCCGTCGGGGACGGTCGATAGGGACGCCGTCGCCGCGCAGTTGCAGGAGTGACGACCGAGGAGACCGGAACGATCCCCGCGGCCAAGCGGTTTTCTACCCGTAGCGCCTACACGAGGGCGTGTGCACTATCGTCCTCGCGTGGCAGGTCTTCGAAGACGCGCCGGTCGCGTTCGCCGCCAACCGCGACGAGCGCGTCGACCGCCCGTCGGAACCGCCCGCGCCGCGTCACTGGGGGTCCCGCGTCGTCGCGCCCGCCGACGAGGAGGCGAGCGGCACTTGGGAGGGCTACAACGAACACGGCCTCCTCGTGGCGCTCACGAACCGCTGGGTGGACGCCGACCTCGCCGGCGAGCGCTCCCGAGGGCTCCTCGTCCGTGACTGTCTGGGCCACGAGACCGCCGAGGACGCCGCCCGCGCCGTCGAGGGGGCGCTCCGCGAAGCCGAGTACGAGGGGTTCAACCTCCTCTTGGCCGACGAGAACGCGGCGCTGCTCTTCGAGTGGGACGGCCAGCTCGCTGTCCGGAATCTGAACCCCGGCGTCCACGTCGTCGTCAACGTCGGCGCGGACGGCGACTATCGGATTCCGAGCGGCCGGGCCGACGCCGGGGAGGAGCAGGCCGCCAACGCCGACCGGCTCCGGGACCACCTGCAGGCCGAACCCGGCGAGACGGTCGACGCGTGGCTGGATCGCGCGGGCGAGACCATCGGCGACCACGAGTACGGCGTCTGCGTCCACGGCGACGGCTTCGGGACGCGGTCGTCGTCGCTCGTTTCACTCGGCGAGCACCCGCGATACGACTTCGCGGACGGGCCGCCCTGCCGAACGGCGTATCGCCCCGTCGAAGGTCAGATTTAAGCGGCCGACCGTCAGTATACACTACACATGAGTTCTGCAGCGTCGGAGGCGGACCTCTCCGAGGACGAACTGGCCGGGCTTGAACTCATCCGCGAGTCCGGCGGCGTCCACCAGAGCGACTTCTGGAAGGACCTGGACGTCTCCTCCCGGAAGGGCAGTCGCATCGTCGAGTCCCTCTTCGAGAAGGGTCTCATCCAGCGCGAGGAGACCATCTACGAGGGGCACAACACGTACTACCTCACGCCCGCCGCCCGCGACCTCGACTTCTCGCTTCTGATGGCCGGCGACATGCTCTCGCCGTTCATCGGCGACGAGGAGGTCGACCCGCACGACGACACCTTCTCGCAGTGGGTCATGAACCTCGCCTACCAGGGCTGAGACAGCGGGCAGAGGGCGACTCGTTTCGCCGTCCACAGACCGCACAGCCGCCGCTGCGGCGTCGATAAAACGGAGAACCGGAGACGGAAACCCCGAGACGTCAGTCTTCGAGCGCGTCGGCGATGCGGTCGAGCGAGCGTCGCACGTCGTGGACCTCGTCGCGGAGCTTTCGCATCTCGCGGGTGAGTTCCTCGTTGTCGCTGCCGCCCTCGGCCTCGCGGCCGGGTCCGGGTTGGCCGCCGGGGCCGCCGCCCATGCCGCCGGGACCCGCGCCGCCGGGGCCGCCGCCGCCCATCATGCCGCCCATCATCTGCGCGAACGGGTTGCCGCCACCGCCGCCCATGCCGCCGGGACCGCCACCGCCGCCCATCATCTCTTCCATGCGCTCCTCGCGGCTCATCTCTCCTTCTTCGCCCTCTTCGCGCTCCTCGGCGCGCTGCTGGCGGATCTCTTCGACCCGCTCGCGGAAGGATTTCTCCTCGTCACCGTCGTCGCTCGATTCGGGCGCGTCGTCGGCGTTCTCTGGTTCGTCTGCCATACCTCCGGGTTCGGCTGGGTCGCTGAAAAGGATTGTCGTGTCAGGAGAGCCGGCGCGCGACGGCCGAGATGCCGATGCCACACGAGAGCAGGACGACGAGGTTGAACCCCGCCATGAACAGCGGCCGGTATCGGCGGGTGACGAACGTGTCGACGGCCGCCGACACGGAGAAGTAAAGCCGGAACGTGGCCACCAGCGCGACGAGGGCGAGGACCGTCAGCGCACCCCATTCGAGGTACTCGACGGCGGAGCGACCGGCGTCGGTGCCGTCCGCGTCGATCGCGTCGCTCGACGGTCGATCGGCCTCGGGCGGGCGGGTGTCGTCGGCGTCGTCTTGCCTCTGGTTGGTCGATACGGTCGAATCAGTGGGTGTGTCCTCGGTCATGCGTGCCTCCGTGCGAGTCCGAGCGTCGCGGCGGCGAGTGCGACGAGCGCCGCGAGAGCGGTGAAACCGGGACCGCTCCCGCCAGCAGTCGACGCCTCTTCTCGCTCACTCATCCCGCCGTCCTCGGCCGACTCCTCCTCGAAGTCGCCGGAATCGAAGCCGACGTCGCGCCGCGTCTCGTTCGCCGTCAGCGTCTCCTCCGGATCGAGGTTCGCGGGCGCGCTCTCCGTGGCGACGATGACGCCGTCGGACCGGAGGATGCCGTCCAGCCAGTAGTTGTAGCCGTCGGGAACGGCCAACGCGGTGCTGACCGTCCGTGTCCGCCCGGGGCGAATCTGACCCACTCGGAGCGTCGACTCGTCGGCGACGACGTTCGAGTCGGCCTGCCTCGCGCGCACTCGGAGCGAGAGGCCGCCGGCCGGGTCGTCGCCGCTGTTGGTGAGATACGCCGTCACGTTCAGCGTCGTCTCGCCGTCCGCCACGTCGACGATGCGGTAGGAGATCGCGCGGAGCGGCGCGTTCGCGTTCTCGAACCGGTGAAACGCCACCATCGAGCGGGCGTACGCCGGCGTCAGCGCGTCCACGTTCCGGACCGTCCGCCGCTGGACGGAGACGCGCCGGCCGTCTTCTGCCACCGCCGTCTCGATGCGGTAGTCGCCGTCGCGCTCGACGGTGAGGTTCCGGGTGAACGAGACGTCCCGTTCGCCGGTCACGTCGCCGAGCGCCTGCCGTTCGGTCGTCGCTACCAGTCCGGTGTCGGCGTCGATCGCTCGCGTCACGACGGTGACGTTCTCGGCCGCCCCGCCTCGGTGTTCGAGCGAGGAAGTGAGCGAAAGCGTCACTGTCTCACCCGTGACGTCGCGGGCGTCGACGTAGGACTCGCGGAGGTCGAGGTGGCTCGGACGGACGTCCTCGGTCGGCTCCGAGAGGACGCCAGGGACCGCCGTCGCGCCGGCGACCATCGTCAGCGTGAGGAGGGCGATGGCACCGGCGAGTAGTACATCGCGTCGCACGGGTATGAGCGCGATACCCTCCGATAAATGTTTTGTGCACGACGTGACCGGTGTTAATTGAATCTATCCGAACGCGCCGAGGCTCGACTGGAGGTCCCGGTCGGTGCCGCCGTCGGTGAGCTCGTAGCCGACGAGCTGTCGCAGATCGACGGCGTACGTGCTACCGTTGTTGTCGATGACGGCGACCCGACCCTTGGTGCCCCGGACGGTGCCGGTGGCGAGCGTCTCGGCCATCGGGCGCTTCGCCAGCGAGAGCCCGTAGTCGAACTCGTAGGTCGAGAGCGGGTCGTACTCGGCAAGCAGACCCTCCCAGAACGCGTCGTCGACCGACTCGTCGAAGCCGGCGATCTTCGTCGGGACGCGGACTCGGTCGCCGAGTTCCCCGGCGATGTCGGCCTCGATCTGCCGGGCGATGCGGCCGTCAGCGACGGTTCGGAGGTGGGCCGCACGGTCCGCGCCCTGTTCGCGGAGGCGGGTCTCCAGCCGCCAAGAGCGGGTGACGCCCACCTTGACGGTGTCGGGAGCGAAGGCGGCCAGATAGACGGCGTGCTTCTCGTCGCAGGCCTCGATGGGTTTGTCACACTCGCCGGTACAGCGCGCGCAGGGCCACCTGCTCGTGTGTTCCGGGCAGTATGGGGCGGACGGGTTCTCGCAGGCATGATGGACCTCGCCGTCGACCTCGCCGGCGCAGTGGCGCTCGCCCAGCGAGTACGAGAGCTCGGTCCCCGGGTTCAGCCGTTCGAGGCTGACGCTCCCCTCCTCGGCTAGCAGGAGGCCAGCGTGGTCTTCGACGCGCGAGCGGTACCCGACGACCTGCACGGAAGCGGGTTGGCGACCGACGGGCAAATGGCTACCGGGACGAGGCTTTTGCACGTTGGGAAGTACTGTCTAGGCATGGCGGACCTCGAACTCACGAGCCCGGCGTTCGACGACGGAGCGCGCATCCCCGAGGAACACGGCTACGCGGCGGGAAACGTCAGCCCGCCGCTGCGGATACAGAACGCCCCGGCGACGGCCGAGTCGCTCGTCTTGATCGTCGACGACCCCGACGCGAAGGAACCGGCGGGGAAGGTGTGGGACCACTGGCTCGTCTGGAACATCCCGGCGGGCACGCGCGAGCTCGCGGCGGGCAGGACGCCCGACGGGGCGACCGAGGGCCAGAACGACTTCGGGGAGGTCGGCTGGGGCGGACCGAACCCGCCCGACCGCGAGCACACCTATCGGTTCCTCCTGTACGCGCTCGATACCACGGTCGCGCTCCCGCGAGGGGCGAATAAGGAACAGCTCTACGACGCCGCCGAGGGGCACGTCGTCGGCAAGGCGGAGCTGACCGGGACGTTCTCGCCGTAGGCGCGCGGCGGTCGGACGGGACTCCCCGTCGTCACTCGCCTCGGAGAGCGGTGCTCCGTCGCTCCACGTAGAGGTCGACGGCCGCGCAGATCCCGAGACAGACGTACAGGGTCGGGAGGTCCGACGAGGAACCGGCGAGGAGAGCGACGCCACCGAACCCGCCGAGCAGTATCGCGCCGCTTCGCCTGTAGTGGGGGACGCGCTCGTGAATTCGAGGAACGGCCGCGCCGAACAGATACAGCGTCTGCACGCCCAGTAGGGAGACCGCGACCAGGTCGTCTCCCGCGCGGACGGCTCGCCCGACGAGCGCAGCGCTGAGAAGCGTGAGGAGGGCGCAAACGACCGACGCACTATCGAAGTCCGACGGCCACGGAGCGGGCATACGTACCTGCCTACGAAGCGAGATAGAAAAGTATCGCCCTTGCGAGGGTTGGCTCCGCCGTTCAGAGTTCCGCGATGAGTTCCCGCGCCGACTGGCGAACCGCGTCGTCGCTCGACTGGTCGGGCTCCCAGCCCAGCGCCGCGAGCTTGTCGATAGAGAGGCGCATCCGCGGGACGTCGCCGGTCCAGCCGCGGTCGCCGCCGGTGTACTCGTACTCGGGATCGATTCCCATCTCGTCGGCGACGATGTCGGCGATGCGGTCGACGGAGGTGGTCGTGCGCGTGCCGAGGTTGAACACGTTGTGGTCGGCGTCCGCGTGGGCGACGGCGTACTCCATCGCCTCGACGCACTCCGAGACGTGCATGTAGGACTTCTGCTGGCGACCGTCGCCGAGGATCGTGAGCGAGTCGGGGTTCTCGCGCAGTTTCTCGACGAAGTCCGGGATCACCGCCCCGCGCAGTCGCGGCCCGACGATGTTGGCGAAGCGGAACACCCACGACTGGAGGTCGTGGCTGTGTGCGTACGTCGATATCAGGGACTCCTCGGCGAGTTTCGTCGCGCCGTAGACGCTGATCGGTTCGAGCGGGGCGTAGTCCTCGGGCGTGGGTCGCGGAGCCTCGCCGTATACCGTCGAAGACGACGTAAACACGAGGTTGTCGACGCCCGCGTCGTCCATCCGTTCGAGGAGGTTGTACGTGATCGTGCTGTTGTCCTCGAACTGCCGCCGCGGCGCGTCGGTGTCGACGAGCTTCGAGGCCGCGAGGTGGACGACGAGGTCCGTCTCGGCGGTGACCGCGTCCTCGACGACGGTGGGGTCGGTCAGATCGCCCTCGACGACGGACGCCTCGTCGTGGACCCACTCGCGGTTCCCGCCCGAACAGTCGTCGGCGACGACGACGTCGTTGTCGTCGACGAGTCGCTCCACGAGGTGACTGCCGATGAAGCCGGCACCGCCCGTGACGACGATTCGCTTCCCTTCGAGTTCCATACGCGCACTGTCGCGGGACCGCCAAATAGCGTTCCGGTACGGGGATGCCAACGTCGTTTTATAGCTCGCGTCGTGAAAGGAGGGTATGACGCGCCTCAGTCGCCGCGGATTCCTCGCAAGCAGCGTCGCCCTCGCGGGAGGTCTCACGGGCTGTTCCGGACTCGGCTCGACCGGACCAACCGGTGAGGGGAGTGCCGACGGCAGCGACGGGAGCTCCGGCGGAACCGGCTCGACCGACGGGACGGGGACGGCCGCCGGCGACCTCCTCCCCGCGCCGGTCGCCGGCGACCCGGACGCCGACGTGACCGTCACGGCCTGGGAGGACTACGCCTGCCCACACTGTCAGACGTACTCCACGACGGTGTATCCGAAGGTGAAGTCCGACTACCTCGACAGCGGGTCGATCCGCTACGAGTTCCACGACTTCCCCGTGATGGACAGTCAGGTGACGTGGCAGGCCGCCAACGCCGCCCGCGCGGTGCAGGTGGAAGCCGGCGACGAGGCGTACTTCACCTACTCGAAGCGCCTCTACGAGAACCAGCGTCGCCTCGGCCCGGACGTCTACGCCGAGCTCACCGACGGGCTCGACGCGGGCGGCGACGCCGTCAGGCAGGCCGCGACGAACCGGACGTACGACCCCACCATCAAGGCCAGCAGGCAAGCGGCCATCGACAAGGGACTCCGAGGGACGCCGGCGGTGATCGTCGACGGGAACGAGGTGGCGTGGGAGAACGAGATCGCCTACGCGCCGGTCCGTGACGCCATCGAGAGCGCGCTGAACGGATGAAAGGCGACCACGACGTGACGGTCCTCCGGCTCGGTCATCGACCGGGCCGGGACGAGCGGATGACCACCCACGTCGGTCTCACCGCGAGAGCTCTGGGTGCGGACCGGATCGTGATGGCCGGGTCCGCGCGGGACCGGACGGACACCATCGTCGACATCACCGAGCGCTTCGGCGGCCCGATGGCCGTCGAGACGACCGCTGAGCCGAAGGGGTTCATCCGTAACTTCGAGGGGACCGTCGTCCACCTGACGATGTACGGCGAGCCGATTCAGGACGTGGAGGGGGAGATCCGCGACGCACACGCCGACGGCCCCCTCCTGCTCGTCGTCGGCGCGGAGAAGGTCCCCTTCGAGGTGTACGAGCGGGCCGACTTCAACGTCGGCGTGACGAACCAGCCCCACTCCGAAGTGGCGTCGCTGGCCGTCTTCCTCGACCGGCTGTTCGAGGGCCGAGAGCTCGACCGCGAGTGGGAGGACCCCGACCGCGTCGTCGTGCCGATGGAGACCGGCAAGCGGGTCGTCGACCCCGACGAGCGGACGGAGTAGTCCGCGGCGCGGCTTCGACGACCGCGTCCCGAGCATCGGCCGGGTCCGGTGGGTTTAAACGCTTCACGGCCCGAACCTCAGCCAATGGCTTTTGAGGAACTCCTGGAGGATCCGGTCATACAGAAATACCTCCACGAGCTAGTCGGACCGAAGGGGATGCCGGTCGCCGCCGCGCCGCCGGACGGCGAAGTGACCGACGAGGAACTGGCCGAGGAACTCGGACTCGAACTCAACGACGTGCGCCGCGCGCTCTTCATTCTCTACGAGAACGATCTGGCGTCGTATCGCCGACTCCGGGACGAGGACTCGGGGTGGCTCACCTACCTCTGGACGTTCGAGTACGAGAAGATCCCCGAGCAGCTCGAAGAGGAGCTGTACCGCTTACTCGACGGGCTCGAAGAGCGCCGCGAGTACGAGCGCAACAACGAGTTCTACCTCTGTGAGAACTGCGGCATCCGCTTCGAGTTCGGCGAGGCCATGGAATTCGGCTTCGAGTGCCCCCAGTGTGGCAACCAGGTCGAGACCATGGAGAACACCCGTCTCGTCACCGCCATGGAGGACCGCATCGAGGAGCTCCGCGACGAACTGAACGTCGACGTGGACGCACAGGCCTGATGGTCGTCCTCGGCACCAAAGTGTACGTCACGGGCGACGCCCGTGACCGTGCGCTCGACGGACTGCGGTCGCTGGTCGCGAACGAACTCGGCGAACTCGACGTGGAGTTCGACGTCGGCCACCGGAAGGACGACTTCCCGACGGTCACTGTCGACGGTCCCGACGCCACCGTCGCCCGGAACCTGCTCCGCGAGGAGTTCGGCGAGGTCGTCACCACTCACGAGGCCGGCGAGACGTACGTCGGTACGCTCGACTCGTGGGACGACGATGGGTTCGTCTTGGACGTCGGATTCGGCCAGACGGTTCGGATTCCCGCCGAGAACCTGGACCTCGGGCAGGGCTCGCCCGAACAGATCCGCAAGCGCTTCGGGTTGGTTCAGCACATGCCGCTCCGATTCGTCGCCGGCGACGACCCGCGGCTCGCCGACGAGGAGGTTGACCGCCTCTACGACTGGACCCGGGGCAACGCCCGCGTCAACGCCAACAGCGTCACCCGATCGGAGGCCCGCGCGACGGTCAACCGGGCCGGGCACGCACAGGACATCGTCACCGTCGAGCGCATCGGTCTCCTCGAACAGAGCATCGTCTGCAACCCCGATACCGACGCGCCGGGCCTGCTGTCGGACATCGGGCGCTTCATGCCCTCGGAACTGCTCGCCGTCGTCCCCTGATACATGCACCGTCGCCACCTCGCTCTCGTCGCCGTTCTCGCCCTCGTCGGACTCTCCGGCTGTGCCGGGCTGTTCGGCGGCGGCGAAGTCTCGCCGGATCAGTTGAACCAGAACGCAAGCTACGACTGGGACGCGCAGGCCGACGTGAGCGTCACTCTGAACAAGTCGTCGTACGAGGCGGTCTACGCCGTCCGGAACAACGAGACCCTCGCGGTGTACGACCGCGACGGCCTCGGCAGGGAACAGAGCGTCCCCATCAGCGCGCTCAAGTTCCGATACGAGAACGGCACCGTCGTCACGCCGGCGAACTCCTCGATGAACGCGACGCAGAGCCGGAGCCAGACGACCATCAACTTCCCGGGCGAGGGTAACGTCACCGGACAGGTCGCCTACACCGCCCCCCGTAGCGGGAAGGCCTACGGGACGCCGACCCACCTCCGGGGAGCCACCTATGCGGTGACGCTGCCGCCGAACGGTCGCGTCGGCGTGCCGCTGCTCTCGCAGGTGAACCCCGGCGGCTACGAGACGAGCGTCGACGAGGCCACCGACCGCATGACCGTCAGCTGGCCCGACGGCGTCTCGGCCCAGCAGTTGCGGGTCCGCTACTACCTCCAGCGCGACCTCTACATCTTCGGCGGCCTCTTCGTCGTCGCCGTCGTCCTCGGCAGCATCGGCACGCTGTACTACTACCGGCAGGTGCAGTCGGCCAGACGCCGCCGGAAGGAAGCCGGCATCGACTTGGAGGAGGAGGAGACCGACGACGACATCGGCGACGACGGCCCGCCGCCGGGCATGCGCTAGCTACCGATAGACGGCCCCTTTCAGTCCCCACCCGCGTCGGTTGGTCGGTCAACTACGGGGTGGGACTGAAAGGGGCGACGCGCTCGACGCTGGCGCGGACCGACAAGCACCGAAGCCGAGCGTCAGCGAGGCGAGGCGCGCAGCGGCCGCACCGAGTCGAGCGCGTCGGGGCTTTCTGGGTGTTCGAGTCACGGTTTCCGGGGAACATCTCTCAGATAAAATAGATCCAAACGCTGACCGACAGTATTTGTGTCGGCGCGCCCTACCCCGCCGTATGCGCGTCGCGGTGGTCACGGTCGGGGACGAACTGCTCGCCGGGGAGACGGTCAACACGAACGCCGCGTGGCTGGGCCGGCAGTTAGCCGAGCGCGGCGTCACCGTCGAGCGGACGACCGTCGTCCCCGACCGGACCGCCGACATCGCCCGGGTCGTCAACGAGTACCACGCCGACTACGACGCCGTCATCGTCACCGGCGGCCTCGGCCCGACCCACGACGACGTGACCATCGAGGGCGTCGCGGCGGCGTTCGGCCGGGAGGTCGTCGAGAGCGAGGAGGCGCTCGCGTGGCTGGCGGAGAACGGCGGCTACACGCGAGAGGACCTGGCCGACGGGACCGGAGAGGTGCCCGAGGGCAGTCGCGTCCTGCCGAATCACGACGGCGTCGCGCCGGGCTGTGTCGTCGAGAACTGCTACGTCCTACCGGGCGTTCCCGACGAGATGAAGCGGATGTTCGAGGAGGTCGCCGACGAGTTCAGCGGCCAGCAACGGTACGTCCGCACCGTCGACGCCGCGGAACCCGAGAGCGCGCTGCTCTCCCGGATCGACGAGGTGCGGGGAAAGTTCGCCGTCAAGGTCGGGAGCTACCCCGGCGAGTACGTGACGGTCCGCTTCGAGGGGACCGACGAGTCGGCCGTCGAGGACGCGGCCGCGTGGCTGGGCGAGCGGGTCGAGCAGCCGGAGGAAGAGTGATTTTCAGCGGACGAGGTAGCGGTACCAGGCCGCGGTGAGGAGCAGCCCGCCGATGGTCAACACCGCGCCGGCGGCGCTGATGACGCCGGTCTGGACGCCCGTTTGCAGGAGTGAGATCATATCGGTGCCTTCTGTGGGCGGTGGCTTGAAAGGCACGTTCCCGGGCGTCTTTTGCCGCCGGGTGTCGTAGGCCCGCCAATGCGACGGATCGGCGTCGTGGTCAATCCCATCGCCGGCATGGGCGGCCGCGTAGGGCTGAAGGGAACCGACGGGAAGGTCGCCGAGGCGCGCGACCGCGGCGCGGAACCGCGCGCGCCGGAGCGGGCGCGCGAAGCGCTCACCTCGTTGGCCGAGGTGGGGACCGACGTAGAGCTACTGACCTACGGCGACCCGATGGGTGCAACTGAGGCCCGCGAGGCGGGATTCGACCCGACGGTGGTCGGCCACCCCGCGGACCCCGGCACGACGACGCCGGCGGACACGCGAGCGGCGGTGCGGGCGTTCGTCGAGGGCGACGCGGACGCGATCCTCTTCGTCGGCGGCGACGGGACGGCCGTCGACGTGGCCGAGACGCTCGACGAGTTAGACGACGAGACGCCGATGCTCGGCGTCCCGGCGGGCGTGAAGGTCTACTCCTCGGTGTTCGGCGTCTCGCCGCGGGCGGCCGGTCGCATCGCCGCGACGTTCACCGAGACGGAGCCCGCGGAAGTCAACGACATCGATGAGGACGCCTTCAGGGGCGGCGAGGTCGTCACCGAACTCCGCGCCGTGGCGACGGTGCCGGTGGCCGACCAGCGCCAGTCGGCGAAACAGCTCGGCGGCGGCACCGTCGAGACGTTGGCGGAAGGTATCGCGGAGGGCGTCCGCCCCGGCGTCACCTACGTCCTCGGTCCGGGCAGTACCGTCGGCGCGATAAAGGAGCGACTGGGTTTCGAGGGGACGACCCTCGGCGTGGACGTCTGGCGGGACGGCGAACTCCTCGCGAGGGACGCCGCCGAGTCGGACATCCTCGACGCGCTGGGCGAGGAGAACGTGATCGTCGTCTCGCCCATCGGCGGGCAGGGGTTCGTCTTCGGCCGCGGAAATCAACAGCTCTCGCCCGAGGTGATTCGCCGGTGCGAGATCGAGGTCGTCGCCTCCCGCCGGAAGCTCGACGAGATCGGGACGCTGCGAGTCGACACCGGCGACGCGGCCCTCGACGCCGAGCTGGCCGGCTGGCTCAAGGTCCGCGTCGGCCGATTCGAACGGCGTCTCGTCGAGGTGCTGGCGTGACGAGCGTGGAAAAATAGACCTACACGACTATTGATTGTATTCGTTCGAGCATATTAAGTGGCGTATAGTGAAGATTAAGGTCTACCGCGAATAACAAAGGCCATATGGAAACGCGGAAAGTGCAGCGGCTGGGTCCGTCGACGCTCGCGATGACGCTACCGTCGGAGTGGGCCGGCGAGCACAACGTCGAGAAAGGAGACGAAGTGTCGCTTCGGATGGGCGGGAAAGGAACGCTGACCGTTCTCCCCGAATCCGTCCAAACGGAGGAGTCGGAGGCGATAATCCACGCCGAGAACCTCTCTGCCGACGCCGTCGAGCGGGCGATCGTCGCCCAGTACGTGCTCGGCCGGCGCATCATCCACGTCGAGGCGCCGGAGGGGGAGACGCTCGAATCCGCCCACATCAACGCCGTCTACAACGCCGAGACCCAGCTCATGGGACTGGGCGTCATCGAGGAGACGCCGAACCGCATCACGATCCGGTGTTCGGTCGACCCCGAGGACTTCACGCTCGACAACCTCCTCGAACGGCTGGAGTCGACCGGCTCGACCATGCGAAACGAGGCGATCAAGGCGCTGGCTCACGGTAACCCCGACCTCGCCCAGCGGGCGCTCAACCGGGAGCGACAGGCGAACAAGATCTTCGTCCTCCTCCTGCGCCTCATCTTCACCGCCTATCAGAACCCCAACCTCGCGCGGGCGGTGGGACTCGAGGACGGCTTCCCGCTCATCGGCTACCGCTCCATCGCGAAGAACCTCGAACTCACCGCCGACAACGCCGAGGACATCGCCGAGATCGCCCTGGAGACCACCGACCACTCGCTGGACGTCGAGAGCTCGACGATGCGTCGCATCCGCGACTTCACCGACGAGGTCAACGAGATAACCGGCCTCGCGGTGCAGGCCGCCGTCGAGCGCGACTACGACACCGCGATCCGGGTGCGCGAGACCTACTCCGAGATCGGCGACAAGGAACACGACATCCTCGGCGACCTCCCGGAGATGGACAACGAGAGCCTGCTGCAGGTCCGCGAGGTGCTCGTCAGCCTCCAGCAGACCGCCGAATACGCGGTCAGGAACGCCGAGATAGCCACGAACCTCGCGCTCGACGAGGAGTCCGAACACACGACCATCCGGTGAGCCGTCGCCGGCGTTTCGGTTCGCTCCCGGCAACGCTCCAATCTTCTCGCACACTTAACCGTCTGGACGGCGAATTCGGCGTGTCATGGAGGTCACTAATCCGGCGACCGGCGAGCGGGTCGACTCGTACGAGGAGGACGGCCAGGACGACGTGGAGGCCGCCCTCGAGACCGCGGTCGAGACGTTCGACTCGTGGCGTGACCGCCCGCTCCAGGAGCGGACGGACCTGCTTTCGAACGCGGCCGAGGTCCTCCGCGAGAACGAGCAGCGCTACGCCGAGACGATGACCGAGGAGATGGGCAAACCCATCACGCAGGCGAAGTCGGAGGTCGAGAAGTGCGCGTGGGTCTGTGAGCACTATTCCGAACACGCCAGCGAGTATCTGGACGAGAAGGGTCATCCGAGCCCGGCCGGGTCGTCGGTCAAGACGGTCTACGAGCCGCTCGGACCGGTGCTGGCGGTCATGCCGTGGAACTTCCCGTTCTGGCAGGTCTTTCGGTTCGCCGCGCCGTACGTCACCGCCGGCAACGTCGGCCTGCTGAAACACGCCTCGAACGTCCCCGGTTGTTCGGAGGCCATCGAGGAGGTGTTCCGCGAAGCGGGCTATCCCGAGGGCGCGTTCCAGTCGCTGCTGGTCTCCTCAGACCAGGTCGAGGGTATCCTCGAAGACGAGCGAGTGAAGGCGGCGACCCTGACCGGGAGCGGCCCCGCGGGCCGGTCCGTAGCCGCGACCGCGGGCGAGAACCTGAAGAAGACGGTGCTGGAACTGGGCGGGAGCGACCCGTACGTCGTCCTCGACGACGCCGACGTGGAGGCGGCCGCCGAGACCGGCGCGTGGGCGCGCGTCCAGAACGGCGGCCAGTCCTGCATCGCGGCGAAGCGCTTCATCGTCCACACCGACGTCTACGACGAGTTCGAGGAGAAGTTCGTCGAGCAGATGGAGTCGTACACGGTCGGCGATCCGACCGACGAGGAGACGGAGATCGGCCCGCAGGCGAGAGAGAGCCTGCTCGAAGACCTGCACGAACAGGTCGAGGACAGCGTCGACGCCGGCGCGGACCTGCTGACCGGCGGCGAACCGCTGGACCGGGAGGGCGCGTACTACCCGCCCACGGTCCTCGCTAACGTCCCCGAGGGCTGCCCCGTCGACAGCGAAGAGGTGTTCGGCCCGGCCGCACCAGTGTACGAAGTCGAAGACGAGGAAGAGGCGATTCGGAAGGCCAACGACACGCAGTTCGGGCTGGGCGCGAGCGTCTGGAGCGAGGACAGAGAACGCGGCGAACGCCTCGCCGGGCGGATCGACGCCGGCTGCGTCTACGTCAACCAGCTCGTGAAATCGGACCCCCGCGTTCCCTTCGGCGGCATCAAGGAATCGGGCTACGGCCGCGAGCTCTCGGGTGCCGGGATGCGCGAGTTCGTGAACCGCAAGACGGTGTGGGTCGAATGATGCAGGCCTCGGACCTGCTGGTCGCGTCTCTCGAACGCGAGGGCGTCGACCACGTCTTCGGCCTGCCGGGCGAGGAGATGGAGGACCTCCTGTTCTCGATCCGGGACTCCGAGGTGACGTTCGTCCCGGTGCGCCACGAGCAGGGCGCGGCGTTCATGGCCGACGTCCACGGCCGACTGACCGGCGACGCCGGGGTCTGCCTCTCGACGCTCGGCCCCGGCGCGACGAACCTCCTCACCGGCGTCGCCGACGCCCACCTCGATAAGAGTCCGCTGGTCGCGATCACCGCACAGGGGAGCCTCGAACGCCTCCACAAGGAGAGCCACCAGGCCCTCGACGTCATCGACCTGTTCGCCCCCATCACGAAGTGGAACGCCCAGCTCAACGACCCCGACATCATCCACGAGTCGGTCCGGAAGGCGTTCAAGGTGGCCGAACACGAGAAGCCCGGCGCGACGCACCTCGAACTCCCCGAGGACGTGGCCGCCGAGGACGCCGAGGTCGAGCCGATGCCGACCCGCGACCGGGTCCGGGTCGGTTCGCCGGACCGGGAGGCGCTCGACCGCGTGAAGTCGCTCCTCGAAACGGCGGACAAGCCTATCGCCATCGCCGGCAACGGCGCGGTGCGCACGCGGGCCTCCTCGCAGCTGTGCGCGCTCGTCGAGGCGACGGACATGCCGACCGTCTCGACGTACATGGGCAAGGGCGCGGTATCGGACGCCGACGAGCGCTCGCTGCTGACGCTGGACTCGGGGGCACACGGCGAGGCAGCGAGCGCGCTCGCGGAGGCGGACCTCGTCCTCACCGTCGGCTACGACATCGCCGAACACGACCCCGCTGGGTGGGACCACGGCAGTCCCATCGTCCACGTCGACAGCCAACCCGCCGAAGTGTACGAGGCCTACAACCCGCAGGTGGAGGTCGTCGCCGACATCGGCGAGACGCTTCGAGAACTTACCGAGTGGTGCGAGGTGAACGACCCCGAGTTCGACACGGAGTGGTACGCGGATCACCGCGACCACATCGTCGAGGACATCGACCGCGAACCGGCCGCGGAAGCGCCCTTCGCCGTCGAGAGCGTGGTCCCGATGCTGCGCGAGGCGATGGCCGACGACGACGTGCTCATCTCCGACGTCGGGAACCACAAGATGGCCATCGCCCAGAACTTCCCGACCTACGAACCCAACACCTGCATCATCTCGAACGGCCTGGCGTCGATGGGGATCGGCGTCCCCGGCGGACTGGCCGCGGACCTCGCGGTCGGCTCGAACGTCGTCGTCGGGACGGGCGACGGCGGGTTCCTGATGAACGCCGCCGAGATCGAGACCGCGACCAGACTGGGCTGTTCGTACACCATCGTCGTCTTCCGCGACGACGACTACGGACTCATCTCGCGGAAGCAATCGGACCACACCGGCGAGTCCTTCGGGACGCAACTCACCACGCCCGACCTCGTCACGTTCGCCGAGAGCTTCGGCATCGACGGCTACCGAGCCGATTCGGCCGAGGAACTCGAAGCCGCACTCGACGAGGCCGTCGGCGGCGACATGGCGCTCATCGAAGTGCCGGTCGAAGGGACGAACTGAGACGGTCGCTGCTGGGCCGGAGCGGCCGTCAGCGACCGAGCGCGAGCAGCCCGTCGTCGGTCTCGGTCGTCACGCCCGTCGAGGGCGGTCTCGGCGTCTTCGTCGGATTGGCTGGAGAGGCCGACTCCGTCGACGTCTCAGCGTCGGTTTGCGTCTCCCCACCCGGCGTCTGCGTCGCCGTTTCGCCGTCGCCGAACAGGCCGCCGTCGGAGTCCGTCGCCGTCTCGGTCGGCGTCGGCGTTCCCGCATCAGTTCCGTCGTCGGTACCGGCGTCCGCGCCGCCGTCGGCGCTCGCGTTCGTGCCGGTCGGATACTGCTCCTTGTTGTCGAAGATGTCCGTCTCGATAGTCTTCGAGTAGTCGATAGCGCGCAGGTCGATGCGGAACCGCTCGCCGCCGGCCTCGACGACGAGGTAGAAGTCGATGTAGAGATCGGTCACCTGGTTGCGTTCGAGGTGGGTGACCCACCACTCGTCCAGGTTTTCGTTCTGGATGGCCGTGGTCGTCCCGAGCGTCTCCGTCTGACCCGGGCCGATGGTGTAGCCGCGGTCGGTCTCGCCCTCGCCGACGGTGACGTCGTTCATCGTGATCTCGTAGCCGATCTTCGTGACAGTGTAGGGGTAGGGCTTGGGATTGAACACCGTGAAGTCGAGCTTCATCGGCGTCTCCGCCGCCGTGAGGTTCTCCTGGTCCCACTGTCCCCGGGTCTCGTTGACGTAGAGCAGCGGGTTCGAGAGGAGCGCCCGTTCGGACTCTATCGGTCGGGTCTCCGTCGAGTTGAACTGCCCGATGATGTCCGTCTCTATCTCTTTGTCCTGCTGGACCGAGATGGAGCGACCGCCGACGAGCGACGAGGAGACGTCGGCGTCGATGGTCACCCGCGTCCGCTCGCCGTTCTCGATGTGGGTGTGCCACCACGGCGGAATCTGCCCGTTTCGCATCCGCGTCGAGAAGTCGAGGCTCGTGTTCCCCTGTTCCAGTGCCAGACCGCTCTTGTTGCCCGAGGCCATCCGCACGTCGTTCATCGCCACGATGTAGTCGACGGACGTGCTGCCGAGCAGACTCCCGAGGAAATCGGGGTTCGGGTTGTGCAATCGCATGGTCGTCTGTACCCCCGTCGTCTCGTTCGAAATGCCGCTAAAGTGGTTCTCGACGGATTCGACCGTCGGCGTCCCGACGACGCCGAGCGCGAACGCGCCCCCCACGCTCAGGCCGAGTACCACGAAAACGGCAGCGGCGATCTTCAATAGTCCGAATCCTGCCATCACACAGGTCTCTCTCGTCGGACACTATATGTGCTGTGTCTACCGCACCCCGAATGAACTAAGTGCGCCACAGCGATACGCACTGACATGGCTACGCAGACGAAGTCGGACATGGGCGTCGGTCTCGGACTAGTGCTCGGACTCGTCGCCGTCGGCGCGGCGGTGATGACGGCGCTCTACAGCTACAACTACGCCATCGTACACGCACAGGGCGGAGAGACGGCGGGACTGCTCGCAAACAGCGGCGTCGCCTTCGGCGTCGCCATGCTCGCGGCGGGACTGGCGCTGGTCGCGATCCACGCCTACGACGGCTGAGACCGGTGTCCGAAAGGAACGATTAAGAACGCTCGGCACGTAACGCGGGTATGGCCGATTTCAGCGAGGAAGACCGACGCATTCTGGACTACCTCCGGGACAGCGTCTCGCGCGGAGACAGTTACTTCCGCGCGAAGAACATCGCCTCACACCTCGGTCTCTCGGCCAAACAGGTGGGCGCTCGCTTGCCCCGATTGGCCGAGGAGGCCGACGAGGTCGACATCGAGAAGTGGGGGCGGTCGAAGTCGACGACGTGGCGCGTCACACCGAGCTAACGTAGCCGCGGAAAACCCGGCTCACCCGCCCGAACTGCCGTCGTTCGGCCGGCGTTGAGGTCGTTTCAATTGTTACTATAGTCGGTGGATTCATTCGTCCGGACCCCTGAGAGTCTTCCATGACTGTCCGGGTAGAGCGGTCGATGACAGTGTCGGCATCGCCCGAGCGCGTCTGGGACTTTATCGCCGACCCGGAGCAGCGAGCGCGCCCGATCAGCGTCGTCGAGGACTGGGAGGTGGAGAGCGAGACGGAGTCGACGTGGTTCCTCTCGCTCCCCATTCCGTTCGTCGACCGGACCATTCGGGTCGAGACGGAGGACGTCGAGCGGCGCGAGCCGGAGTTCGTCCGCTTCGTCGGCCGGTCGAAGGTGATGAAGGTCCAGGGCGAACACGAACTCGAACCGACAGACGAGGGCGGCACCCGCCTCACCAACCGGTTCATCGTCGACGGGAAGCTCCCCGGCGTCGAGCGGTTCTTCAAGCGGAATCTGGACGACGAGATGCGGAACCTCGAACAGGCGCTGCGGGATGAACTGGAAGTCGAGGCATGAAGCTCGCGCTCGCCCAACTCGAGATCGAACCGGCGAAAGTGGCCGAGAACGTCGAGCGCGCCGTCGAAGCTATCGGACGCGCTGCCGAACGGGACGCCGACCTCGTCGTCCTGCCCGAGCTATTCAACGTCGGCTACTTCGCGTTCGATAGCTACGCCCGGAACGCCGAGGCGCTCGACGGCGAGACGCTCTCGGCAGTCCGCGAAGCAGCCGTTGAGCACGGCGTCGCCGTCCTCGCGGGGAGCGTCGTCGAAGACTTAGCGACCAGCGCGGCCGACGGCCTCGCCGTCCCGGCCGAGGAGGGCCTGGCGAACACCGCCGTCTTCTTCGACCGCGACGGGGAGCGACGAGCGGTGTACCGGAAACACCACCTCTTCGGCTACGGGTCGGCCGAACAGGATCTGCTGGAACCGGGCGAGAACCTCCCGACCGTCGAGTTCGAGGGGTTCACTGTCGGGATAACGACCTGCTACGACCTTCGGTTCCCGGAGCTGTACCGGCGTCTCGTCGACGACGGCGTGACGCTGGCGCTGGTCCCGAGCGCGTGGCCCTACCCCCGCGTCGAGCACTGGGAGCTCTTCCCCCGGACTCGCGCCGTCGAGAACCTGCTGTACGTCGCGGCGGCCAACGGCGTCGGCACGTTCGACGGGGACGAACTGCTCGGTCGCTCGACGGTGTACGACCCGTGGGGGACGACGCTCGCCAGTTCGGGCGACGACGCGGCGCTGGTGACCGCCGAGATAGAGCCCGAACAGGTCGAGCGGGTCCGCGAGGAGTTCCCGGCGCTGGCCGACCGCCGGACGGCGTCGCGATAGGTTCAGCCGCTCTTTCACAAAAAACGCGTTTTGAGCCATCGGCGACACTATACTCGGCGGACGAGCACTGCTAGCCGTCATGTCGAGAAAGATAGTGGTCCTCGCGGTCGCGGCGACGCTGCTGCTCGCCGGCTGTGCCGGCCTCGGCGGTAACTCGGCCGGCGGCGACGGTGCGCAACTGGCCGGCGGCGGTGGTGACGGGGGCGGTTCCGGTGGCGACGCCGGGTCCGCTGGCGGCGGCCAGCAGAACGCCGACGCTAGCACGAACGGCGAAATCCAGGCGAACGCCGCAGCCCAGCAGCGCGCGATAATCAGGACCGGGCGGATGGTCGTCGAGGTGGACAACTTCTCGCAGCGGCGCAGCGCCATCGCGTCGCAGGCCCGGGAGTACGGCGGCTACGTCAGCGATTCGAACCAGCGCCTCCACCGCAACGGCGAGGCGAAATGGGTCTCCGGCTACGTCGTCCTCAGAGTCCCGAGCGAGCGCTACCGGGCGATGCAGGAGGCCGTCGGCTCGGAGGGCACCGTCGTGACCGAGGAGACGACGACGAAGGATGTCACCGATCAACTGGTCGACCTCGAAGCGCGGCTGGAGAACCTGAAACAGCGCCGCGCTCGCCTCCGGGCGTTCTACGACCGGGCCAACGACACGGAGGAACTGCTCCGCATCGAGGAGGAACTCTCCAGTGTGCAGGGCGAGATCGAGCGGCTGGAAGCGCAGAAGCGCTCGCTCGAACAGCGGGTGGCGTACTCGACGCTCCGGGTCGAACTCGAAGAACCGGAGCCGGGGGTCACGCAGATACGGACCCAGTACCACGAGCAGTCGCTCGTGGCCGTGTTCTTGGGGTCGGTGCAGGACGTCTACGTCTTCGGCCGGGCGACGCTGGTGACGCTCGCGGCGGTCGCGCCGTGGCTCGGGGTCTTGGCGGTGCCGGTGCTCGGACTCCGCCGTCTGCTCGGCGGTCGGGAGATTCCGTCAGTTGGCGGGCTCCGCGGCGGCGATGACAGCGAGACGGATGATAGCGGCGTGGACGACAGCGAGACGGACGACAGCAGTACCGAGACCACCATGACAGACGAGAACGAGGACCGCTAGTCGGCCGACACCGGGTGCTTTTTACCGTTGGGTCCGTAACGATATCTCGCTGGCAAGGCGCTTTTCACGTCGATGCCAGCGCTACAGCCCGTCTCGCTGCTCGGCCACACGGCGTCGCTCGTCCGCCGAAGGCTGTCCGGACAGCCTTTCCGGCCACACCGACGACGGCACACCCGCCAACCTCTCTCGTCACCTTTCGTCCGTCTTTATCTCCGCCGAGAGCCCCTGTGCCATCTCGATCTCCTTCGAGTTGTTGAGCGTCCACGCCGTCCGTTCGGTGACGGCCTCGATGACTTCGCGGGCGTGGGGCGGGCCGCTCCCGGACTTCTTGACGCCGCCGAACGGTAACTGGACCTCCGCGCCGATGCACGGGAGGTTGCCGTAGGCGAGGCCGATCTCCGCGTGGTCGCGGTAGTAGTTTATCTGCCGATAGTCCTCGGAGACGATAGCGCCCGCCAGCCCGTACTCCGTGTCGTTCTGTATCTCGACGCCGCGCTCGATGCCCCCGTCGTACTCCACGAGGGCGACGTGCGGCCCGAACACCTCCTCGCGGAAGGGGTCGAGGTCGGTGTCGACGTCGACCTCGTAGACGAACGGGCCGACCCAGAAGCCGTCCTCGTGTCCCTCGGGAATCTCGTCGGCGTCGAGTTCCGCCCGGTCGACGAGCACCGTCGCGTCGTCCGATTCCCGAACCATGTCGTTGTATCGCTGGAACTTCGCGATCTGGTCCTCGTCGGCCAGCGGCCCCATGAAGGTGTCCTCGGAGAGCGGGTCGCCGACGGTCACGTCCTCGGCGAGGTCCACGAACTTCCGCTTGAACTCCTCGTAGACGTCGCTGTGGACGACGAGGCGTTCCGAGGAGACGCAGCGCTGGCCCGTCGTCTTGAATGAGGACATGATGGTCGAGTGGAGCGCGATGTCCATGTCGGCGGCGTCGGCGACGACGACGCTGTTCTTCCCGCCCATCTCACAGCAGGCGTTGCGGCCCGCGCGGCCCCCGATCTTCTCGTCGACCCTGTGACCGACCTCGGCGCTCCCGGTAAAGAGGACGGTGTCGACCCGGTCGTCCTCGACGATGGCGTTGCCGGCCTCGCCGTAGCCCTGCACGAGGTTGAACACGCCGTCGGGTATCCCCGCGTCCTCGAACATCTCGGCGACGATCTGGCCGCACCACGGCGTCTGTTCGGCGGGTTTCCAGACGACGGTGTTGCCCTCGACCAGCGTGACCGCCATGTGCCAGTAGGGGATGGCGACCGGGAAATTCCACGGCGTGATACAGCCGACGACGCCCTTCGGACTGCGGCGCATGTAGGCGTCCTTGCTCGCGATCTCGGAGGGGACCACGTCGCCGTGCGGGTGGCGGGCGTTGCCGGCGGCGACTTCCACCATGTGGGCCGCCTCGACCACGTCCGCGCGACCCTCGGAGATCTCCTTCCCGCACTCCCTCGTGACGACTTCGCCGAGTTCGTCGGTTCGGTCGCGGAGTTCGTGATACACGTCCCAGAGGTACTCCGCCCGGTCGATGTACGAGAGGGCGCGCCACTCCTCGGCGGCCGATTCGGCGGCCGAGACGGCGTCGCTCACGTCGTCTTCCGTCCCGCGGTGGACCGTCCGCAGCGTCTCCCGCGTCGCGGGGTTCACCGTCTCGAAGGTCTCTGTCCCGTGCCCGCTTCGCCACTCGCCGTCGACGTAGTGCCGGAGCGGTTCGGTCTGGTCGTCGCGCATATCAGGCAGTACGCCGGCGGCTGTGAAAAGTCATGCGTCAACACACCCCACTTACCCCGAGACGGGGCTGCCGTCGTCGGTCAGCGCTCGCGCTCCCGTTCCAGCGCGCGTTCGAAGTGCTCGGCCCCAATGGTCACCTCGTCGGCGCGCTCGCTGGCCTCGGCCGGCCCCATCTCCTCGGCGGCCTCGCGGATGGCGAGCATCGACGCCTCGCGGACGACGGCCTCGAGTTCCGCCCCCGAGAATCCCTCCGTCTCGGCCGCGAGGTCCGACAGCGAGACGTCCTCGGCGACGGGTTTGCCCTCGGTGTGGACCGCAAGAATCGCCTCGCGGGCGTCGTGGTCCGGATTCGGCACCTCGACGTGCTGTTCGAGGCGGCCCGGCCGCAGGAGGGCGTCGTCGATCATGTCCCGGCGGTTGGTCGCCGCGAGCACCACGAGGTTCGGGTTCTCGGTGATGCCGTCCAGTTCCGCCAGCAGTTGGGAGACGACGCGCTCGGTCACCTCGTTGCCCTGTCCGCGGTGGCTGGCGATGGCGTCGATCTCGTCCAGGAAGATGATGCTCGGCGCGGTCTGTCGGGCGCGTTCGAACAGTTCCCGGACCGCCTCCTCGCTCTCGCCGACGTAGCGGTCCATGATCTCCGGCCCGGCGACGTGGATGAAGTTCACGTCGCTCTCGCCGGCAATAGCGCGGGCCAGCAGCGTCTTCCCGGTCCCCGGCGGGCCGTACATGAGGATGCCGCTGGGCGGGTCGGTCTTCGTCGCCGAGAACAGGTCGCCGTACTCCAGGGGCCACTCGATGGCCTCGGTCAGCGTCTGCTTCACTTCGGGGAGACCGCCCACGTCGTCGAAGGAGACCGCCGGCGACTCGGCGACGTACTCCCGCATCGCGCTGGGTTCGACGGTCGCCAGCGCCTCGTCGAAGTCCTCGCCGCGGACCTCGCTATCCTCGCGCTCCGCTCTGAGTGCCGCCATCGCCGCCTCGGTGGTCAGCGACGCGAGGTCGGCCCCGACGAAGCCGTGGGTCTGGGCGGCGATGCGGTCTAAGTCCACGTCCTCGTGAATAGGCATGTCCCGCGTGTGAACGTCCAGAATCTCGCGGCGGCCGCCCTCGTCGGGGACGCCGATCTCGATCTCGCGGTCGAAGCGGCCGCCGCGGCGGAGCGCCGGGTCGACGGCGTCGACGCGGTTGGTCGCGCCGATGACGACGACGCGGCCCCGGTCTTCGAGGCCGTCCATCAGCGTCAGTAGCTGCGCGACCACGCGGTTCTCCATGTCGGCGTCCTCGTCTCGAGAGCCCGCGATGGAGTCTATCTCGTCGACGAAGAGGATGGACGGGGCGTTCTCCTCGGCTCTCTCGAAGGCCTCCCGCAGTCGCTCCTCGCTCTCGCCCTTGTACTTCGAGACGATCTCCGGCCCGGAGATGGTGTCGAAGTAGGCGTCGACCTCGTTGGCGACGGCGCGGGCGATGAGCGTCTTCCCGGTCCCCGGCGGCCCGTGCATGAGGACGCCGCTCGGCGGGTCGATGCCCAGTTTCCGGAACTCCTCGGGCTCGGAGAGGGGCATCTCGATCATCTCGCGGATGCGGTCTAACTCCTCGTCCAGTCCGCCGATGTCCTCGTAGCTGACGTCGGTGTCAGGGTTGGCTATCTGTGCGTTCGTCTGCTCGTTCGGACCCGCCGCTCCGGATTTCGACTCTCCGCTCCCGCTCTCGTCGCTCGGCGGCAGGAGCGTCACGTTCGTCCCGTCGGTGACCCGTACCGGACCGTCCGGACTCGTCGCCCGGACGAGGAACGTGCCCAGCCCGTCGATGTGGGTCCGCTCGTCGGCCTGCACCATCTGATCGACGAGCCGCGTCCGGACCATGCGCTCGTACTCCTCGGCACCCGGCAGCGGAGCCATCGGCTGAATGGTTATCTCCGTCGCCTCCGTGACCGACCCCGCTCTGACGGTCACCGTGTCGCCGATGTTGACGCCGGCGTTGGCCCGCGTATCGGAGTCGATGCGGACCGTCGCGCCCTCCTCGTCGCCCGGCCAGACCTTCACGACGGTCATCCGGTCGCCCTCGACGACGACCGGCGACCCGCTCAGGACGCCGAGTTCGCTCCGCACGGACTCGGGGAGGCGCGCGATGCCGCGCCCGGCGTCGCGCTTGTGCGCCCCCTCGACCGCGAGTTCGATCCCCGTCTCGCTAGAGCCGCTCATGCCGTCGGCTAGCCGTCCGGCCCCCTTGAGACTGCCGGGTGTGCGCACGCCGGTGCGAGCCCCGGTGCCGTCTCGCGGGAAAACAATTTACGCCCGGCCGTCGGAGAGGCTCACATGGTGGTCTCTACCGAACGCGACGAGATGACCTGGTACAAGTGCGAGACGTGCGGGCTGATGTTCGACGACGAGAACGACGCACGCCAGCACGAATCGAACTGCGACGACGAGGACCCCTCGTACATCCAGTAGCTCTCGCGCGTTCTGCGGCCGCCCTGTGGAAGCCCGGAGAGAGCGGCCTAGCCGTTCCGAACCGCGGGCTCGCGCGCTACGTCTCGGCGACGACCTCGTAACTCCGCTCGCCCATCTCGTCCTCCTCAAAGACGAACACCCGACCGTCGGCCACGTCGAAGTCCACGTCCACTTCGACGCGCATCTCCCTATCGCGCACCGTTACGCCGGGGAACAGCTCGTCTTCGTCCCCGTCGTCAAGGAGGACGCGGCCGACGCCGCTGGATTCGATGATGTCGTCGTGGGTCCGCAGGTCGTTGACGTAGACGAGGATGCCGGAGGTCTCCGTCTCGTCGGTGATGAGGACGTGGGTGTCTTTGCCCGGCGCGGTTCGGACGCTCCCCTCGGCCTTCGCGGGAACGCCGCGATAGAAGGCCTTCCTGCCGTCGAGGTACTCGACGGCGATGCCGTCCTCGGTGAGTTCGATGGAGAGGGTATCGGGGGCGATGTCGGACCGGTGGCTCATAGCCGAATTTCCAGCCGCTGGGGGAAAAACGACGCGTTGTACGACCGCTTCCGCAGTTGGTAAATAGTCCGCGCCGGGAGAGACGAGCGATGGAAGGCACGGCAGCAGCACCGGCCGCTGGAACGGTCCTGAACGCGCTCGCCACCGGCCGCGGGTCGGCGTTCGCGATCGACGAGTACACGACGGCGACGGTGTCGCTCTCGACCGAGAGCGAGGGATTCACCGGCGAGATAGCCGGCGCGCCGGACGGCGACACCCGGCTGATCGAACGCTGCGTCGAGTACGTCGTCGACGCCCACGGCGACGCGGTCGGCACGCCGCCCGTCGTCGGCGGTCACGTCCGCACCGAGAGCGACGTGCCGATGGCCGCCGGGCTGAAGAGTTCCAGCGCGGCGGCCAACGCCGCCGTGATGGCGACGCTCGACGCGCTCGACGCCACCGACCGGATGACCAGAGCGGACATGGCCCGACTGGGCGTGATGGCGGCCCGCGACGTCGGCGTCACCGCCACGGGCGCGTTCGACGACGCCTCGGCGTCCATGCTCGGCGGCGTCACCGTCACCGACAACGACAGCGACGAGGTGCTCTCCCGCGAGGAAGTCGACTGGGACGTGCTGGTCTGGTCGCCGCCCGAACGGGCGTTCTCGGCCGACGCCGACGTAGAGCGCTGCCGCAAAATCGCGCCGATGGCCCGCCTCGTCGAGGACCTCGCGCTCGATGGCGACTACCAGCGAGCGATGACGGTCAACGGACTGGCCTTCTGTGCGGCGCTCGGGTTCGACGCCGAGCCCGTCGTCGAGTCGATGGCCGACGTCGGCGGCGTCTCGCTGTCGGGAACCGGTCCCTCTTTCACCGCCGTCGGCGACCGCTCGGCACTCGAAACCGTCAAGGAACGCTGGGACGAGCGACCCGGTACGACCCTGCTGACCACCACGCAGACCGAGGGAACCCAAACAGTATGAGCGAAAACGAGCCACCGAACCCCGAGGAGATGTCCCTGGATGAACTGCGCGAGGAAATCCGCACCATCGACCGCGAGATCGTCGAGAAGATCGCTCAGCGGACCTACGTGGCCGATACCATCGCGCAGGTCAAAGCCGAGAGGGACCTGCCGACGACCGACGAGGAACAGGAACAGGCCGTCATGGACCGCGCCGGCGAGAACGCCGAGCGGTTCGACGTCGACGCCAACCTCGTGAAGGCGATGTTCCGCCTGCTCATCGAGCTGAACAAGGTAAAGCAGCGGGAAAGCAGGTAGTAGGGACCCGGACGTCCCGTTTACGCACCTGTATCTACGGAGCTAACGAGTACAACATCGGCCTCGAGTCACTGGACGGGACCCTCCTGCTGGGCCCCGACGCAACCGTCGGTCGGTCGACTGCCTGACTCATCGACTGGCGGGGCTCGACTGGCGACTCACGAGTCAGGAACGCCAGCGGTATCGAGTCTCTGCCGATGGGCCTCGACACGACGGTCGGATTGCGACCGTATTCCGTTCAATCAGATGTCGTTCAGTGGCCAACATCCCCTGACGCAGGATCGCTGTTCGTGGACAACCGCGAGCGGCCCGCGACGACGAGTTTCGATTTCGTACACGAACTGATACAACCCTGGAGCCCCCCCAGTAGTGTATGGAGATGAATCACGTCCGTCGCGGGTCCGGTGAACCGTTACTCTTGATCCACGGACTGGGCGGGAGTTGGCGGACGTGGACCCCCATCCTCGACGGGTTGGCCGCCGAACGGGAAGTCGTCGCAGTGGACCTCCCGGGTCACGGGGAGACGCCGGCGCTCTCCGGTGAAGTATCCATCGACACCCTTGCCGATGCCGTCACGTCGTTTCTCGATGCGAACGACCTCGCCGGCGTCGACGTGGTCGGCAACTCGATGGGAGCGCGACTCGTCCTCGAACTCGCGCGCCGCGGGGAGGTCGGCACAACCGTTGCACTCGATCCCGGTGGGTTCTGGAAGGGGTGGGAGCGGTACTTCTTCTACGCGACGCTCGCCCCCTCGATACGTCTCGTTCGCCTCCTCCAACCCGTGATGGACCGGCTGATGGGGAGCGCCGTCGGTCGGACCATGCTCCTGATTCAACTCTCGGCACGGCCCTGGGACCTCTCCGCCGAGGTCACACGAGAGGAGATGCGGACCTTCGCCGACTCCCCGTCGTTTGACGAACTACTTCGTCGGTTGGCGTTCGGCCCGAGCCAACCGGGGACGGACTCCACACCGGGATCGGTCGTAATCGGATGGGGTCGCAAGGATCGAGTTACCCTGCCCAGGCAGGCAAAACGCGCGCTGGACAGGTTCCCCAACGCTCAGTTGTACTGGTTCGAGGACAGTGGGCATTACCCTCATTGGGACGCTCCCGACGAGGCGACCGAACTAATCCTTACGAGCACTGCGAACGACGAGTGAACACAACTGTTCGGACGCGAGAGAGATGAACGATCACCAACTACCACAGAAGGGATACTTGGATACCGGAAAAGTACACGCGACCGTGTTACGTGAGTTATTGAACTGAACAAGGTGGAGCAGCGCGAGAACCGTTGAGGCGTCGAGATTACTCCTCGTCGCTCGGTTCCAGCGACACTCTCGATACTTCGATATCCTCGTAGTCTCTCTCCGACGAGAGTACGTCCATTCCCCGCGTCTCCGCAGTCGCCGCATGGAACGCGTCGAACGGCGTCATCCCCTCGTCGTAGTAGTTGACGGCCTTCAGAACCACCTGCTTCTCCTCCTCGTCTCGCACGGGGACGAGTTCGAGCAGGTTCGCCACTAACGGCACGTAGTCGAACTCGTAGCGTTCTCGGGCGAGGACGAGTTCGAGATACGAGAACGCCGACGTTTCGACCTCGTACTCGTCGAGTGCCTCCTCCGCCGAACTCTGCAACCAGTCGGAATCCTTGGCGAGTGCGAGCAGGAAGTCCGTCTCGACGTACACCGTCATCTATCGGTGTCCTTCTCTCGGGCCTTAGCTTTGGCTTCCGCTTCGATGTCCTCACGGATCTCCTCGACGGACGCATCACGGAGACCACCTGCCGCCTCACGGACGGCGGCGAGCGGGTCGTCCGAGACTGGGATGAGTTCGATCCTGTCCTCGTAGGTCACGATGTGATACCTCTCGCCGTACTTCTCCCGTACCTCCTTGGGAATGTACAGCCGACCCTGACGGTCCGTCTCCGCTGACATAGAGTGGACTATGGTGGAATAGAATAAGAATCTTACCACTAGATAGTTTTCTGTACCATTCCACAGATGGTTTCGAGCCGATCCATAGTGGATTTTGTCGAGCTGAATAAGGTCGAGCAGCGCTAGAGTCGGTAGTCCGAGCGTTATCGATACGGTTTCGCGATATCGGATTGCGTCCGAAAACCTCCGAGCGCGGTTCCGCCTAATTCATGTCGGCATCTCTCTGAACGGTTCGGCTCGGACGGTCGCGGGATCCGGCGTCCGCATCCGCGTTCGTATATAATCCCCTGGTACTATTCGTACCTCGGATCCTGGAGCCGTCAGTGACCGTCACGTTCGATTCCTCGGAGGCGCTGAACGTACAGTTCTGGGTGATACCGCTGTTCCTGACCGGGGCCTCGATGTCTTCAGCGAAGTCCTCTTGATCACAGATCTCGATAGCGGAGCCGTCAACGACCGTCACGTTCGAGCTTTCGACGACGCTGACCGTACAGCGCTGCGTGGACCCGCCGCCGCGAACCGACCGGGTGATGTCCTCGGCGAAGTCCTCCCGGTCGCAGACCTGGAGCGTGGACCCGTCGGCAACTCGGACGGACGAATCCACGACGACGTCTTCCGCTCGCGTGTCGGTCCTCTCGGTAGCGGTGCGCTCTCCGGATAACGTGACGCTGGATCGGTCCCGGACCGTCACGTCTGTATCGGTCCCGCGGACGAGATCTTCGACCGCGGATCCGTCCGTGACCACGACAGCCGTCCCTGTTCCGACGCGCAGGGTACCGACGGTGGATTCGTTCGTCACCTTCACCACTCCGGCGGTTACCTCACAGTCCCCGGTTATGTGGCCGTCGTCGATGGTACTACTCTCCCTGAAGTCCTCGACGTCGCAGATATTCTCCGTCGACTGATCGACGACCGCCACTCCGCCGGACGAGTCGCTCGCTGGGGTCCCGGCGACGCCACCGACACCGAGACCGATGACGACGGCCAGCGCTGCCACTATCACCACTTGGTTTCTCTTCATTTCGGAAAGTACGCGAGATATGTCCATTTTCAGACAGTTAAATATGGGGCAGGCAGTCTTAGTGCGTGTGTGGGCCGAAACGACGCGAGCCAGCCGACTAGTCTCTACGGCCGGAGTCTCGAAGCCGTCCACCCCTGACGCTTACGTGGCTTGGGACACATGCACGAGATATGGTTCTTGACTCGGGGGTCAAGACCCACGACTCACTGCACACCGCCCTCAGGAGGGCAATCGAACGGGCGTTCACACTGGAGACGTGGATTTCCGGCTCTCGCGAGCGAGTCGCCTCGGAGACGTTCATGCGTCGCCGCACGCAGTTCAGTTCGGTCGACGGGTTCTGTGTGGCCTGCCCGTGTAACCAGGACACCATCGAGGGCGTCCAACGGCTCTCGGCGGACGAACGTAACGCGTTCGTGGCTCGGACGACCGACTTCGAGACGTGGGACGAGATGAAGCGAAGCGCGGCGGTCGAAGACCTCGTCACGCTTCAGAGCGTCTGACTATCCCAGTCCCGGGACGGCCGCGAGCGCGTGATAGAGCGCGAAGCTGATCGCGCCGCCGCCGACCATCGAGACGATCCACGCCCCGACCGTGTATCCGGTCTTCGCGGTGGACACGCCGCCCGAGTTCGACGACCCGCCGACCAGTCCGGCCCCGACGATACTGGAGATCATCACCTTGTTGAACGAGATGGGATAGCCGAGCGTGATCGCAGCCTGAGCGACGAGAAACGCGGGGATGAATGCGGCTATCGAGCGCTTCGGACCGAGCGAGGCGTACTCGCGGGCCACGGCCTGAATGAGGCGCGGCGACCGGAACCAGCCACCGAGGAGGATTCCGAAGCCCCCGAGCCCGAGCAGGTATAGTGAGGGCAGACCGAGCGACGATTCGAACACGGATTCCAGCGGCCCGGTGGCGAGCCCGACCTGGGACCCGCCGCTGGTGAACACGACGACGAGGGCAAGCGCGACCAGCATCCGATTGATCCCGGTCGTGACATCGCGCCGAAGTTGCCAGTAGACCACCGCGATCGTTAGAAGACCGATCACACCTCCGACGAGTACGACTCCGGCTTCGCCGACCCCAGTCGACGCGACATCGAATTGGCGGGTGACGACGCCGGCGATCGACCCTTGCGTGCTCTGCGGTGCCGGGAGAAACGATAGCTGGATGTTGGCGAGCGCGTAGCCGACGCCGCCGGCGAGCAGCGGGATACTCAGCGTCTCCGAGACCCTCTCGTTCAGCAACAGCCAGGCGAGTCCGTACGCGAGGACGCCCTCGACGACTGGTATCGCGAACCAAAACCCCAGAATCTTGGCGTACGTTACGACCGCGAAGCCGCCGCCCAGAGCGACACCTGCACCGATCGCCGCACCGGTCACCGTGAACGCGGAGGGGATGGGATAGCCGCGAGAGTTTCCGATGGTGATGAGCGTGGCTGCCGTGAGGAGCGTCGCGGTCGCGGCCAACGGGGTGATCGTCACGCCGGTCACCAGCCCGTGGCCGATAGTTTCCGAGATACTGCCGCCCTGTGCGACAGCGCCGAGGCCGGCGACGATTCCGACCAGGAGCGCCCCCCGTAAGGTAGATAGCGCGTTCGCCCCGACAGCCGGCGCGATCGGCGCGGAGTTACTGTTCGCCCCGACGGTAAACGACATGAAGAGCGATGCAACGAGGGCGACGGCGACGATTCCGATCACTGATGACATAGATATTCGGGTTCAGTCGTGTTGGTACCCGGTGAGGCTCCGATACGGCATATCTTCGAACAGACACGGGTAGCTCTGTCGAATGCGTCCGTCTGTTCCCGGCGGCACGACCACCTCGGAAATCAACGGCTCTGCTCGGGTTCTCGTTCGGTCCGTTACCGCGCTGCTTGAGCGTTTCGCTACCGCTGACAGAAGGGGCGGTCGACGGCTCCGCGTCCGAGAGGTCGTCCTCCCCTCTTCTCGGAGAGTTCGAAGGACGCCGGCAAAATATCGTCGGTGAGGCGGTGCCCGGCTTCGGTAACCGCCAGAGGACGACGGTGACTGTGACTGCCGTCAGTCCTGGCCGGCCTCGACGCCGATCTCCTCGAAGGTGACCTCTGCCGTCTCGCCGTAGCGGTCGCCGTTCTGCTCGTCGTGGCGGTGGAACTCCGGCGGTTCGACGGTGACGTGGAGGTCGTACGTCCCGCTTCCGGGGACCTCGACGTTCGACCCGTAGTGGTAGACGCCGGGGTGCCAGAGGAAGGAGAGGTCGAAGGGACCGTACTCCTCGCCGTGGCGTTCGAGCGTCGCGCTCACGTCGCAGTACGGGACGAACCGCTCGTCGCCGGCGTCGGCGACGACGACTTCGAGGTGACAGTTCTCGTCGTCGGGTTCGACGAACTCGAACTCGCCCTCCTCGACGAGTTCGTACATCCCTTCGGCCTCTTCCTGAGCGTAGCCGATTACGTACTCGCCGGCCTCTTTCTTGCCGCCGTCGTTGGCGACGGTGTTCGCCATGTACGCCACCGAGGTCTGGTAGGCCGCGCCCTCGGTCTTCGACTGCTGGATCTGATTGCGGTCCACCTCGTCGCTCGGCTGTTTCTGCGGGTTATCGGGCATCGGGCCGGTGTATGGGGCTGAAACCCCTAACGAGCGTACTTGCAAATGCATTTTACCGGGTTTGTCGACCGTAGCGCCGCTGCGCGTCCGACCGACAGGATCGACCCCGTCAGTACTCCCAGAGTCGGTCGATTCGCTCGGCGATCTCGTCGTGGTCCTCCCGGAGCGTCTCGACGTCGGTCTCGCCGGCGACGTTGACGACGTGGACCTCGCCGCGGCGGCCGCCGTAGACGTCCTGGAAGTCGTAGACGACGCCGACGACGTCCACAGAGTCGGGCACGTCGTCGCTCTCGCGGAGGAGTTCGACCTGCCGGTCGACGTTGTACTCGACGAGGTGGTTGATCGCGTCCGCCCGGTCGAGGTCGTCGGGGAGCGATTCGACGCCCGGTTCCAGATGGGGCGCGAGGATATCGATGCAGTGTTCGATGCCCGGAGCGTCCGAGACGCCGTCGGTCAGGGCGTCGTAGGTGGCCGTCACCGCGCCGCAGCTGGTGTGCCCGACGACGATGGCCGTCTCGGTGCCGGTATGGACCAGCGGGTAGAGCACGTCGCCCGAGACCACTTCCCCCGCCTCGGTCCGCTGGACGACGCGGTTGCCGATGTTCCCGCAGGTGAAGATGTGCCCGGGATCCTCGTTGCCCCAGATGTGGTCCTGCAGAACGCGAGAATCCGAACAACAGACCGTGACGGCGTCGGGGGCCTGCCCGTCCTGGACGTCGTCGAATCGGGAGTCGAACTCCTCGGCGTGGTTCTCGTTCTGTGCGAGCAGGTCGATGACCGTCTCGTGCATAGCGGGCAGTGCACGGCCGAGCAAGAAATTTCTTACCGAATGTGATCGGGCCGCCTGGACGAATATGAGGGAACCCCCCACCGAGTATTAACAACCCCTAAGAATACGCCCGAGAATGCAGGGACACTGATGTTGCACGGCGACGCCCTCGGGTTGCTTCTCGGCGCGGTGGCACTGGGCGCAGTCCACGGCGTCGAACCGGGTCACGGCTGGCCCGTCGCGGCCTCCTACGCTCTCGACCAGTCGAACAAGTGGCTGTACGGGTTCGCCGCGAGCCTCCTCATCGGCGTCGGCCACCTCGTCAGCAGCATCGCCATGGTCGCCGTGTTCTTCTACGCCAAGTCCTACTTCGAGTTGACGCAGGTCAACGAACCGCTGACGCTGGCCCCCGGCGTGGAGATCGGCGGCCCGGTGAGCATCGTCGCCGGCGTTCTCCTGATCGCGCTCGGTATCAGGGAATACACGCACGGCCACTCTCACGGGCACGAGTCGGACGACCACGGCGACGGTCACGATCATCACGACCACGAACAGAGTGACGACCACGGACACGACCATCGCGGCCACAGCGACGCTCACGCTCAGCACACCCACAGCGACGGACACGACCACCACGACCACTCCCCGGACGGCTTCTTTGCCCGTCTGAAGGGATACCTCCCGTTCGCGGGCGGCCACTCCCACTCACACGGCGAACTCGACGACGCCACCGACCGGGGGATGCTCGGCATCGCGTGGTTCGCCTTCCTCCTCGGGTTCGCCCACGAGGAGGAGTTCGAGATCATCGCGCTGTGTGCCGGGTCGACGCACTGCCTCGAACTGATGAGCGCGTACGCGCTCACCGTCATCGTCGGCATCGTCGGTCTGACGCTGCTGTTGCTCGCGGGCTACGAGCACTTCGAGGAGACGGTCGAATCCTACACGGGCTATCTGCCGGTCTTCTCGGCCGTCGTCCTCGTCGGAATGGGACTGGGATTCGTCACCGGCCTGTTCTGATCAGGCCGCGGCCGCGAGCCGATAGGTGTCGTAGCCGGCGTAGGAGACCAGCGCGACGCTCGCCGCGATGGCCGCGAGACCGACGACCAGTCCGAGTCCCCAGTACGCCCAGATCCCAGCCCCGAGCAGCGCGCCGGCGAGCAGAAAGAGGACGACGAGACGAACCAAGTAACGCACGGTCGGTTCCATGCGGAGCGTTTCGGGGTGAACCGGCAAATACGTTCGCCGACGTGGCCGGTCGGTGGAGTTCCCCGACTCGCCGTCAGCGGCCGGGGAGCAGGCCGTCGAGGCGGGCGAACACCGGCGAGAGCTCCGCCGCGAGCGCCCGCCGTTTGAGCAGGACGAACCCGAGGAAGATGACGAGGAAGCCGGCGACGTCGAACGGCGCGAGCGTCTCCTCCAGCGCCAGCCAGCCCGCGATCGCCGCGAATATCGGGGCGGCGTAGGAGACGAGGTTGATCTCGATAGCGCCGAGGCTGGCCAGCAGGTCGAAGTAGATGACGTAGCCGACGGCGCTCGCGAACACCGCGAGATACAGGAGCGCGGCGACGCCGACGGCGGAGAACTCGGCCTGCGCGAGCGACTCGCCGGGGAGGGAGAGACTGATGGCGTGGAGCAAGACCGCACCGAAGGCGTTCGACCACGCGACCATCCCCTCCGAGGAGATCCCGCCGTCGAGGCGCTGGACGAGGACGCTGCCGAGCGCGACGGACGCCGCCGCGAGCAGGACGAACGTCGGCGCGATGGCCTCGGACCCGAGCAGATCTGACCGATCTGGGCGAGCGACGAGGACGACGCCGACGAAGCCGAGCGCGAGGCCGACCGTCCCGAGCAGCGACAGCCGCTCGTCGGGGAGGAACAGTCGGGAGAACACCGTCGAGAGGATTGGGCTCATCCCGACCAGGATAGCGGCGACGCCGCTCGTGACGCCGGTCTCGCCGACGAACAGGAAGGCGTTGTACAGCGCGATGATGAGCGTCCCCTCGACGAGCAGCGTGAGCCAGTCCGCGCGGGTTCGGGGGAGCCAGTAGTCGCTCGTCGCCGCGGCGTAGGCGAGCATCAGCGCGCCGGCGACATCGTACCGGATCGCCGCGAACAGCACCGGCGGGAACGCGTCGAGACCCGCTTTGATCGCCATGAACGACGTTCCCCAGAGGGCTGCCAGCAGGACGAACAGCGTGGCCGACCGACGGTCGCTCATATCCGACGATGCCGCGGGAGGTGGATAACGGTGACCATCGGGAGCGTCGGCGACGGGTCGCGGTCACTCCAGCGCCCGCCAGACCGTGGCCGAGAGATACAGCGAGGCCGCCCCGCCGACGGCGACGACGAGCCAGTAGGTCGCGAGTCGGAAGACGACGACGCCGGCCGCGGCCAGTTCCGGCGGGACGCCGACGACGACGAGCGCCCCGGTGAGCCCGACTTCCGTGGTCCCCAGCCCGCCCGGCGTCGGTAGGAACGCGAGGACGCCGGCCGCGGGGACGAGGAAGAGCGCGAGTCCGATCGAGACGGAGACTTCGACGGCCGCGAGCCCGAACAGGAGCGACGACGAGAACGCGAGCCAACCGAAGAGCGCGAACGCGCTCGCCGCGGCGAGGCGACGGGAGTCGCTCGTGGCGGTCCCGAACCGATCGAGGAAGGTGGCGACGCCGTCGGCGACTCGCTCGGGTTCGAGCGCCCCGGCGACGCGCGTGGAGACACGGCCGGCGGTCCCCCTGACGACGGCGGCGACGCGCTCGACGAGCCCCGCGACCCGCTGTCGGTGGTAGACGACGACGGTTCCGCCGACCAGCGACGCGAGGACGACGACCGTCAACAGACCGAAGAGGAAGGGGCCGCCGAACGCGACCGGCGGGTCGAGGAGCAGCGCCGACAGTCCGATCGCCGTCCCGCCCAGCGAGCCGGCGAAGATCAAGAGTTCGCTGGCCGCGACCGCGCCGAACAGGTCGCGGAAGCGTCCGTCGCTGTTCTCCGAGAGGACGTAAGCGATGATGGCCGACCCGCCGGCGTTCCCCAGCGGAAGCACCAGTTTGCCGAACGTCCCCGACAGGTAACAGAGCTGTACGAGCCGTCTGGAGAGCGAGTCGTCGGTGCCGCGCAGGATCGTCGCCGTCGCCATCCCCCAGCACAGCTGTGCGCCGACCGCCGTGACGGCCGCGAGGGCGGCGGAGGCGCGGTCGGCCGCGGCGAGCGCCGAGAGCATCCGATCGGTGTCGACGGAGAGGAACAGCACCGAGAGCAGGAGGACGGCGGCGAGCGCGCCCACGAGTAGGCGGTAGGAGCTCTCCCGTGCCGTTGCCGTCGTCGCCATTGGGTCGTGTTGGGCCGTCGTCGGGTATCAATCTACGGGCCGGCGGCGGGGTCGTACGTCTCGGCGAGGGCGTCGAGGGCTTCGTGGTGTTCGGTGGTGTGGGGCGCGGTCAGCGGCGAGACGCTGACCTTCCCGTCGACGACGGCCCGGCGGTCGCTTCCCTCCGGATCGGGGATGTCGCCCTCGGCCATGCGCTCCCAGATGCGGTCGTGGAGCGTGACGGCGTCACCGTCGCGGACGGCCCCCATCTCGTACACCCGCGAGGGTTGCGTCACCTCGATCTCGGCCGGCCCCCACTCGGCGACGGGCGCGTTGACGTTGAGGTAGTCACACTGCTCGAAGACGCCCGCCTCGAAGGCGTGGTCGGCGAGATACGCCGTCGCGCGGACGGCCTCGGCGTAGCTGTCGCCGTCGGCCTCGATGTCGGCGAAGGCGGTGTCGTCGCGCACCGGAATGTACATCGAGACGGCGATGGCCGGCACCTCGAAGAACGTCGCCTCGACGGCGGCGCTGACGGTCCCCGAGCGCCCGAGGACGTACGCCCCGAGGTTCGCGCCGCGGTTGCAGCCGGCGACCACGAGATCCGTCTCGGGCACCAGCGCCTCCAGCCCGGCGACGACGCAGTCCGTCGGCGTCCCCTCGACGACGTATCCCAGTTCGTGCTCTCGGACCGAGACCTCGTGGGAGATGGCGCGGCCGACGGCGCTCTGGTCGTCCGCCGGCGCGACCACCGTCACGTCGCCGACCGCGTCGAGCCCGTCGTAGACGGCCCGCAGTCCGGCGCTCTCGATGCCGTCGTCGTTCGTCAGCAGGATGGTCGGCTCGTCCATACGGCGTCTGGGGCGGTCTGCGAGAAAAACCCCGTGCCTAATCGCGCTCGTGATTCTCGCTCGCTTCGCTCACTCCGAACCGCGCTTCCCTCGCTACTGCTCACGGCTCACTCCGCTCGCCGTTCGCGTTTCCGAGGGCCGCTCACTTCGCTCGCGCCCCTCGCTATCTCGCTCGATCCACCGTCGTCTCTCCGTCCACGACGACGTTGTACGCCTCCTCGTCGTCGTTCCAGAGGACGAGCGCGTTCTGGAAGGAGAGCAGGTCGCCGTAGTCGGCCTCGCGCAGGTCGTCGTTCAGCAGCGACGGCTCGGTGACGACGGCGAAGTGGTCGACCTCCTGACTGCCGTCGCCCAGCAGGTACAGCGGGTTCGAATCCCCCTCCGAGAGGTCGCGGCTGAGCTTGATGCCCAGTAGGTTCACCCGGCCGGTGACGTAGCTCTCGGCGTCAGACATCGGCGCGTGCGTGCCTCGGTCGGGCGTCAGTTCGATGGCCCGCCGGTCGTCCTTCCGGAGAACGCTGTAGGCGAACTGTACGTCGACGTTGACGAACTCGCCGGTGCCGCCCGCGGCGTCGTCGAGCCGCTTCTGCATCGGCGGCACCTCGATGTCGGGCTCGCGGTCGAACGACCAGCACTCGCCCTCGGGCGATTGGTGGGGCCAGAGACGGACCGTCGGCGCGTACACCGTCGCCGGACCGTCGTCGGCGACGGCCCGCTCGATCTCGCGCAGTCCCGTCGCGGTGTTCCGGTCGGCCGGTTCCAGCGCCGCTATCGTCCCGTCCTCGGCGAGCGCGTCGAAGTACCGTTCGACCACGGCGTCGGGGTCGGCCAGTTCGTTGAGGACGTTGCCGAACAGCACGAGGTCGAACGGGTCCTCGCCCGTCTCCGCGTCGATATCGAACGCCTCCGCCGTCTCGCGGTGGACGGTAACGTCGACGTTCTGCCCGGCGTCTGAGAGGAGCGTTTCGAGCACGTCGGCCGCGGCGCTCGGTTCGACGGCGTGGTACTCCACGAGGGCCTCCTCGGGCAACAGGTCGAGGAGGCCGAGCGCCGGGCCGCCGACACCAGCGCCCACGTCGAGCACGCGGAGCTGCGACGGGAGCAGGCCCTCGGCCAGCAGGTCCCAGAGGACGTACTGCGCGACGGCATAGTAGTCGGGCAGATGGTAGAGCGCGTAGCCGTGGGCCGTCAGGTCGTCGTACTCGACGGCGGCGCGGTCGAGGTAGCGCTCCTTGACCTCGCGGATGCGCTCGCGGAGCCGGTCGCCGCTCTCGCCGCGCGCCCAGTCGTCGCCGTAGGCATTCGCCAGTAGTTCCTCGACGCGCCGTTCGTACGCCTCGGGAAACCGCTCGACGCCGTGGAACGGTCCCGACGGGGAGAGCGGCCCCTCGGGGGCCGGGACGAACGTGCCGTCGTCCTCTTCGACGATGGCGAGGTCCACCGCCTCCTCTCGAAGGACCTGTTTGACGACCGCCGGGTGTGGCTGGCCCTCTACGTACTCGAAGATCTCCTCGGGGTCCAGCGGCCGGACGTTCCGGAGGTACTTGGCGTTCTCGCGTATCTGTCGGCGCGTCTCGGGGTTCATGATAGGGTCTCGTAGAGTTCGGCGAAACCGTCGCGGTCGGCGTCGGCGAGGCGACGGGCGGCCTCGGCGACGCGGTCGGCCCCCTCGAAGGTCTCCTGGATGTCGGCGTAGACGTGGGCGTCGCCGCCGGTGACCTGCTCGACGAGGTCAGCCATGCCCGCCGAGACGGGCGTGTGGAATCGCTCGGGGACGTCGGCGGCCGCGAGCGCGTAGGCGAGGACGGCGGCGTGTGCCCCCGCCTGCACCGTCTCCATCGCCTCGTCGTGTTCCTCGGGGGTCGTCTCGAACGTGTCGTTGCCGGCCGCGGCGAGCGCGCCGACCACGACGTCGACGGCGTCGCCGCCCGCGTCCGTGACGACGGCGACGTTGCCCGGCGCGTTCTCCGGCGCGAACAGCGGGTGGAGGCTCGCTCGCTGCGTCTCCGGGGCGGCGGCTGCCATCGCCGAGAGCGGGGCGGCCATGCTCCCGGTCACGTCGACGATAGCCTCGGTCGCACGGGGGGCGTACTCCTCGATGGCGACCTCGGCGACCGGCATCGGCACGGCGATACAGATCACGTCGAAGGGGCCGTCGGTGTCGGTCGGGACCGCCCGGCCACCGACCGCCTCGGCCGCCCGTCGAGCGGCGTCGCTGTCGGTGTCCGTGAAGGCGAGCGTCGCGTCGGTGTGGTCCCGCATCGTCCGGGCGAACCACTCCCCCATCGACCCGGCACCGACGACGAGGACGTTCATGCGACGAGCGTAGCCCGTCCCGTCTCAAAAGGCGTTCGGTCACCCGTCGCGACCCGGTTTTGAACGACTGCCGATGGAGAGATAGACGATGGTCGTAACGGGCGACGGCGGCCAGGCCACGGCCTCCTAAACGCTTATCCGTCGGCCCCGAGTCGTCGTTTCCATGAAGCGCGTTCGATTCCGCGACTCCGCGGGGAACGTCCGGGGCGGTCGCTGGACCGTCGAGGACGGGGAGCCCAAGGTCACCGCGGCCGCCGGGCCGTACGGCCGTATCGCCTTCGGCGACGAGAGCTACTCGCCCGAAGAGGTGGACATCCTCCCGCCGTGTGAACCGACCAAGATCGTCTGCGTCGGCCGCAACTACGCCGACCACGCCGACGAGATGGGCAACGACCTGCCGGACCGGCCGTTGCTGTTCCTGAAGGGGCCCAACGCCGTCGCCTCGCACGGCAAGAACCTCACGATGCCGTCAGGCAAGGACCGCATCGACCACGAGGCGGAACTCGCCGTCGTCATCGGCGAGCAGTGCAAGAACGTCAGCGAGTCCGGGGCGATGGACGTCGTCGCGGGCTACACCTGCCTCAACGACATCTCGAACCGCGACGACCAGGAAAAGGAGCAGAACTGGGTCCGCGGGAAGGCCTTCGACAACGCCTGTCCCATCGGCCCGCTCGTCGCCACGCCGGAGCACGTCCCCGACGACGCCAGCATCGAGTGCCGCGTCAACGGCGAGACCAGGCAGTCCTCCTCGCGCGACCACCTCATCTTCTCCGTCGAGGAGCTCATCGCCGAGATCACCGAATACATGACGCTCGAACCCGGCGACGTCATCGCCACCGGGACGCCGGAGGGCGTCGGCCCGCTCGAAGACGGCGACGAGGTGGAGATCGAGGTCGAGGGCATCGGCACGCTGAAACATTCCGTGAAGATTCCCTGATTCGACCGACGGACACCGCGTCCGGCTGCTCGGTGCCGTTCTCACGGCGTTCGATAAGGAGAGCTTAGCGGCGTATATCTGCCACTTACAAACAATACGCCAAGTGACAGAACCGACGTGATGCTCCCTACTCGCTTTCGAAATGCCGCCTCCGTGGACTCGACAGAGACCGAGACGCCGAACCGTCGAACGGTGCTTCGAACGTTCGGCGCGTCTGTGTTTGCGGGCATCGCACTCGGCCGTGGGACCGCCGCTCGTACCGCGACGGCACATCCTCACGACCCACCGGATACGCGGTGGGTCCGGTATTACGGCGAAACCGACGACGTTCGAAACGAGGACATGGCGCGAACCGACGACGGCGGATACGTGCTCGTGGGACACGCGCGGACGTCCGGGTGCGTCGACTCGTCGTTTCCGTGGGTGGTCAAAGTCGATGCGAGCGGGTCCGAAGAGTGGAGTCGCACCTACGCGGCGCGTCGGTTCACCGGGATTCACGTCGTCGACGACGGCTACGTCGTCTGTGAGTCGCCATTGGGAACCGACGGGGAACCGAAGTTGCTCAGGCTCGATTCGAACGGTGAACCGACGCGGACCCACACGCCCGGGAGGGATGGCGACTGGCTCTCCTCGGTCGTTCAGTTACCGGACGGGGGCCTCGTCGGCGCGGGGTCGATGGTGTTCAAAGCGGGCCCCGACGGGAACAGAGAGTGGTTCGAGCGACGTTCGGCACAGGACATCGTGGCGACGGAAGACGGCGGGTTCGCCTCGGTCATGCACGGGCGGCTGACGAAGTGGGCCGCGGACGGCCGCATCGAGTGGGTAAGCGGGTTCGGCGGGCACGACCGAGACGACTTCTACTCGGTGACGCAGACGCGCGACGGCGGTTACGCGACGGTCGGCTACGTGCGAGAAACGTCTGACGACGACCAGCAGACGCGAGTCGTCCGAACCGACGGCGGCGGCGACAAACTGTGGGAGACGCGGTTCACGCCTAGGAGTGTCTGTCGAGGCATCGTCGAAGCGGCGGACGGGGGAATCGCGGTTGTCGGCCGGAGTGACGAGTATCAGGCCGTGCGGCTCGACGCCGACGGAGAGCGGCGGTGGTCAGCGCAGTATCTCACCGGCGACTGGATCAACCGCACGGAGGCTATCGTCGGCTTGGACGACGGCGGCTACGTCATCAGCGGCACGTCGAGTCCGCAATCGGAAGACGAACTACAGGTGGTGCTGTTACGCACAGCGCCCGAGTCACGATAACAACGCATAAGTTTAGGCTCGCCTAATCACCGCCGAGATGGACAGAGAGCCGACTCGCCGAGCCGACGTCTGCGTCGTCGGTGCCGGGCCGGCGGGTGCGCTCGTCGCCAGCCGTCTCGCCAGCGACGGCTACGACGTAGTCGTCTTAGAAGCCGGGCCGCGGTTCGACTTTTCGGACCGGCAGGAACGGATGGAGGAGTCTATCCGTCCGGCTCATCGGGGGTCGGTGTGGGAGATGGGCGGCCAGCGCGACGCCTTCTCGGCCAGCGGCGAGCGGTACTACCCGCTCAACGTCTCGCGGGTGAAGGGCGTCGGCGGGTCCACGCTCCACTGGCAGGGGATGGTGATGCGACTACACCCGTCGGATTTCGAGGGGAGCCACGGCAACGGCGATCCGGCGTGGCCCATCGGCTACGAGGACCTGCGGCCGTACTACGCCGAGGCGGAGAAGGCGATGGGCGTCGCGGGCGACGCGGACAACCCGTTCGCGCCGCCGCGAGAGGAACCGTATCCGATGGCGGGCTTCCCTCCCTCCTACAGCGACTCGCTGTTCGCCGAGGCCTGCGAGTCCCTCGGTATCACGATGCACGGCGTCCCCAACGCCCGCAACTCCGAGTCCTACGACGGCCGCGGTCCCTGCGTCGGCTACGGCACCTGCCAGCCGGTGTGTCCCTCCGGGGCGAAGTACGACGCGAGCGTCCATATCGAGGACGCGGAGGAAGCGGGCGCGACGGTGCTCGACCGCGTACCGGTCCAGCGCCTCGAAACCGACGGCGAGGGCCGGGTCACCGCGGCCGTCTACGCGACGCCGGACGGCACCGAACGCCGGCAGGAAGCGCGGGAGTTCGTCCTCGCGGCCGGCGGCGTCGAGATCCCGCGCCTGTTGCTCCTCTCGCGCTCCGAGGACCACCCCGACGGTCTCGCCAACTCCTCGGGAGCGGTCGGCCGGTACTTCATGGACCACCTCTTCGCCGGTGCGGGCGGGACGCTCGACGAGCGCACGAGACAGAACCACGTCGGCTTCATCACCAGCGAGTGCCACCAGTTCTACGACGACCCCGGACGGGCCGTCGAACGAGTCGGCGACGGCGAGACGGTCGTGCCGGCCAGCGACGAGCCGTTCTCGCCGATCAAACTGGAGTTCCTGAACTACGCTGGCCCGTCGCCCGTCGAACTGGCGCTCTCGGCCGACGACTGGGGCGACGAGCTACTGGGCGACCTGCGCGAAGCGTACGGCAACAGCATCGCGATGGGCGGCCTCGTCGGTCAGCCGCCCAGAAGGGAGAACCGAGTGACGCTCGACACTTCGACCACCGACGACCACGGCAACCCCGTCCCCGACATCCAGTGGTCGTGGGGGCCGCGCGCGAAGCGGACGATGGCCCGAACGAACGACATCCAGCACGCCGTCCTCTCGGAGCTGGGCGTCGATATCAGTTGGACCGCCGGCCCGGAGAGCGGCGGGTCCGGCCCGGCGTACCATCATATGGGGACGACGCGGATGGGCACCGACCCCGAGGAGAGCGTCGTGAACCCGCAGTTGCGGACCTACGACGTGGCGAACCTCTCGATAGCCTCGTCGTCGGTGTTCATCACGGCGGGGTCGATGAACCCGACGCTGACCATCGCGGCGCTCGCGCTGAAGTGCGCCGACCACGTCGACGAGCGGCTGTGAGCGGTTCTGAGCGAGCGCTTACTCCGGTTGCCCACCGTCTTCCAGCACGGTCGCCCGGTCTCCGCCCGCCGACCGCATCTGTGACCCGGTCCCCACCTCGAACGTCGCCAGCAGCGAGCGGAGTCGGTCCGCCTGGTCGCTGAGCGACTCGACGTTCGCGCTGACCTGCGACATGGATGCGGCCTGTTCCTCCGCGGCCGCTGAGGCGGTCTCCGCCTCCCTCGCCGTCGACCGACTGCTGTCGGTGACTTCCTCGACCATCGACGCCGCCTCCTCGGTGCTCGCGGCCTGTTCCTCCGTCGTGTCGCGTATCTCCTGGATACCGCCGTCGGTGTCGTCGGCGTTCTCCGCGACCCGCTCGAAGGCGTCGACGACGTCCTCGACCGCCTCGACGCTCTCGGCCATGTCGCGTTCGGCCGCCCGCGCCCGCTCGACGGTCGCGGTCGTCTGGGACTGGGTCTGCTCGATGCGTCGCTCGATCTCGGTCGCCGAGTCCCGCGTCTCCTCGGCCAACTGCTTCACCTCGTCGGCGACGACGGCGAACCCGTCACCGCCGCCGCCGTCACCGGCGCGCGCGGCCTCGATGTTCGCGTTGAGCGCGAGCATGTTCGTCTGCTCGGCGATGTCGCTGATGAGTTCGATGATCTCGCCGATCTCGGCCATCTGCTCGTCGAGCGTCTCGACGTCGTCCACGGTGGCGTCGATAGCCGCCTGCACGTCTCTCGCGTCGGCTATCGCGTCGGTCGCCGTCCGCTCGCCGTCCTCGGCGATCTCGGTCGTCTCACGGGACCGCTGGGCGACCGTCTCGGCGGAGGCGGCGACCTCCTCGACCGTCGCCGACAGTTCGGTCATCTCGCCGGAGACCCGTTCGAGGCGCTCGCGCTGGTCGGCCGTCCCGTCGGAGATCTCCTGGATGGAGCGTCCCACCTCCTCGCTGGCCGTTCTGGCCTCGGCCGTCCCGGCGTCGGCCTCCTCGCTCGCCGTCTTCACCGTCTCCGCGAACGACTGGATCTCCCGCATCGCCGAGGCGGTCTCGTCCAACATCTCGTTGAACGACGCCCCGATCTGGGTCATGGCTTCGCTCTCGCTATCGGGGTCCAGTCGAACGGTCAAGTCTCCGTCTGCCGCCTTCGCCATCCCGTCGCTGTAGGCGTCGGCTTTCGCTTCGAGGTGCGTGACGAGGTCTTCGACCTCGGCCTGCCGAGCTTCGGCCTCGGCTTTCAGCTCCTCGGCTTCGGCCTTCTCGGCCGCTATCTCCTCGCGCTTGGCTTCGAGGTTCTCGACCTCTTCGGTCTTCGCTCGGACCTCCCGCAGTTTCTGCTCGGTCTCCTCGCGGGAGCGCTCGGTCGAGTACCAGTGCGTCATCAGCGCCGCGGCCAGTCCGAGGACGAACACGCCGTGGACGAGCCCCCACACCCACGGGTGTTCGATCGCCGCCGGGTGGTTGTAGACGCGCTCGGGATTTATCATGCCGAAGACGCCGTGGCCGAGGACGACGTAGGCGATCCCGAGCGCGAACGGCACCCAGTCCTCGTAGACGGCGATGACCGCCATCCCGACGAAGAAGTGAAAGTGCGCCTCGATGAATCCGCCCGAGAGGTGGACGAGGACGACCGAACAGGACAGGAGCGACGTGGACGCGAGCGCGGTGCGGACGCGCCGGCCGAACCGCGGGAGCGCCGCGAGACCGACGAGAGTGGCGACGATTCCGAGTTCGAACGCGAGGGTCGTCACCGGGACCTCCGGAATCGTCGCCCCGGTCACCAGCGACTCGGTGCCGTCGTACAGACCGAGCAGCAGGAGAAACGGGACGTGCGCGAGGACGACCAGGAGGATGTTTCGGTGTCGCCTCTGCCACGTCTCGTCGGGAATCGTATCGCCCGCCGGGATATATCGGACGAACTCGCGAATCTTCTGCGCTAATCTCTCCGTTCCGAGCCTGTCCGAGCCAGGACTCGCTGTTTCGCTCATACGTTGTCAGAGGACATATCCGGGAAAACTGTTGCTCCCCCAATATCACGGTTAGTAACGCCACCGTCGTTCGTGAGACAGGTCTGCGGGTCGAAAGCGGTTCGACGGCCGCTCCTACCGGATCCGGTCAGTAGTAGAGACCGAGAATCGCACCGGCGTCGACGAGGAGCAACACCGCGACCAGCGACGCGCCCAACAGGAACGGTCGGGCCTCGCGGGCCGGTTCGCGGACCTTCTGCCGGTCGAAGCCGTCGGAGAGTTTCGCCGACCCCACTTCCACGAGGGCCGCGAGCGTGAACCAGAGGACGACCATCGCGATGACCAGATGGCCCCGGCCCGACCCGGTCAGCGACCCGACGGTGTAGTTGGCCTGAGCGAGGTAGCCACCGGTCAGCAGCAACAGGAGGGCACTCGCCCGCGAGACGGTCTGGAGTTTCCCGGTCATCGCCGAGAGAGGGGCGGGTCTGGCGTCGCCGTTCATCGCCGTCGGAAGGACGGCGTAGGTGGTGAACAGGACGCTTCCCGCCCACAGCCCGGCGAACACGAGATGCGTCGCGTACATCGCGGCATCGACGGCGGTCATACTCGGCGGTGAGGCGGTATCCCCTTGAACGTCCGGAAATCGGCAGGCCGCGACTCGCTCACGCGCCGTCGAAGGCGTCCTCGAAGGCCTGCACGTCGTCGGTCCCTCCCGCCTCGCCCGCGCTGTCCTCGGCGCGAGCGGGTTTCCCGCTCTCTGTGTCGCGGTCCAACTGGTCGATGAGGTGGACGAACGACCCCGGGTCGGGGACGAGAAAGATGCGGAGCGAGAACGCCACGTCCGTCTCCTCGATGTCGACGAGCGAGTCCAACACGATCGTCAACGAGTCCCGGCGCACGTGCGAGAACGCCGCGTCGGCGACGGCCGTCGCCTGCGCCCGCTCGACCGTCGGCGTCCCCATGTCGATGGTCGTCTCCAGCGTGTTCGCGATGCCGTCGATGAACCCCGAGGTGAGGATGTTACACATCTCCTGAAGCGCCGACGCCTGCAGCTGCGTGAACTCCCCGTCGACTTCGGTCCCGGTCATCAACCGCGCGATCTCGGCGGCCGTCGCCGTCGAGAACGTCATCAGGAAGACGCCGTAGGGCGGCTCCGTCAGCCGGATGCGAGCGCCGTAGATCTCGCCGCCGCCCATCTCCGTGGCGATGTCGTCGGGCTGGACGAACGAGATGCTCTTGATCTCCACGGCGGCGTCGACCCCCGCGAGCGCCCCCAGCGACCCCGCGACCTCCTCGGCACCGTCCTGGATGAGTTCGGTGATAAGTGTCAGTTTCCGCACGTCGATGAGGAGCGGCATACCTCCGACCCACGGCCCGTCGGCTGTTACCGTTTTCGGTCGGTTCGGCGATGAACAGAACCCCGCGAAGCGAGCGTAGATGTGAGCACGCTTAAGCCGCCCCACCCGCTTGGCACATCCATGGAACCACGGGACCTCTCCGCACACACCGTCTACCGGGCGGGTCGCGGCATCGAGGAAGTCGCTCGGGAACTCGGTCTCGACCCCGAGGAGATGGTGAAGCTCGCGTCGAACGAGAACATGTTCGGCCCCAGCCCGCGGGCGGTCGAGGCCATCCGCGATTCCGCCGGGCGGATGCACTCGTATCCCAAATCGTCCCACGCCGACCTCGTCGAAGCGCTCGCCGAGAAGTGGGACGTCACGTCGGAACAGGTCTGGCTGAGCAACGGCGGCGACGGCGCGCTCGACTGCCTCGCCCGCGCCATGCTCGAACCCGGCGACGAGGTGCTGGTGCCGGAACCGGGCTTCGCCTACTACGCGATGAGCGCCCGCTACCATCACGGCGAGGTCAGCGAGTACGAACTCTCGAAGAGCGACGACTTCGCCCAGACCGCCGACGTCGTCCTCTCCGCCTACGCCGGCGAGCGGATCGTCTACCTCACGAGCCCGCACAACCCGACCGGCGCGGAGTTCACCACCGAGGCCGTCCGGGAGATCGCCGAAGGGACCGACGAGCAGACGCTCGTCCTCGTCGACGAGGCCTACGGCGAGTTCAGCGACTCGCCGAGCAAGCGCTCGCTGCTGGCCGACCGCGACGACGTGGCGCTCCTGCGGACCTTCTCGAAGGCGTACGGACTGGCCGGCGTCCGGCTCGGCTACGCGCTCGTCCCCGAGGCGTGGGCCGACGCCTACGCCCGCATCAACACCCCCTTCTCGGCGAGCGAACTGGCCTGTCGTGCCGGGCTCGCAGCGCTCTCCGACGACGAACACGTCGAGCGCTCCGTCGAGACGGCGGCGTGGGCGCGGGAGTACATCTACGATAACCTGGCTGCCGACACTTGGGAGAGCACGGGCAACTTCGTCCTCGCGGAGGTCGAAGACGCTTCCGCCGTCGCCGAGGCCGCCCAGGAGGAGGGCGTCATCGTCCGGGACTGCTCGTCGTTCGGCCTCCCCGAGTGCATCCGCATCACCTGCGGGACCGAGGAGGACACCGAACACGCCGTCTCGGTCCTGAACGACGTCATCGAGGTGGTCGAGTCGTGAGAGTCGCGGTGACCGGGACGCCCGGGACGGGCAAGACCACGGCGACCGGGCGAGTAGAGACGGACCTCGACGTGCTCCACCTCAACGACGTCATCAAGGACGAGGAGTTCTCGACCGAGATGGACGAGGAGCGCGGCAGCCTCGTCGCCGACATGGACGCCGTGAGCGAGTGGCTCGACGGGCGAGAGGACGTGCTCTTCGAGTCCCACCTCGCGCACAACTTCGACGCCGACCGCGTGGTCGTCTTGCGCGCCCACCCCGACACCGTCGTTTCCCGCCTTCGAGAGCGCGGCGATTCCGACTCGAAGGCCAGCGAGAACGCCGAGTCAGAAGCCCTCGACGTGATTCTCTCGGAGGCCGTCCACCGCCACGGAACGGAGAGCGTCTACGAGATCGACACGACAGAGCGCGATCCCGAGTCGGTGGCGGCCGAGATCGAGGCCGTCCTCGCCGACGACCGCGAACCGAGCGCAGGAACCGTCTCGTACGTCGATTGGCTATGACGCTCGATAAATTCCGGTCGGTCGCCGACCGCGCGCTCGGGCCGTTCGTCGGGGCCGCACGGACCGTCGGCCTCTCGCCCAACGGCGTCAGCGTCATCGCGTTCCTGCTGGCCGTGGCCGCCGGTATCGTCTACGGCGTCGCCGCGGCCGACCCGTTCCGCTACCTCGTCGGGGCCGTCCTCGTCTTCCTGAACGGGTGGCTGGACCTCGTCGACGGCGCGCTCGCTCGCGAGATGAACGTCGCGTCGTCGGGCGGCGACCTCTTGGACCACGTCCTCGACCGCTACGCCGATATCGTCATCATCGTCGGCCTCGCCGCGGGCATCGGCCGATGGGCGCTCGGCATCGCCGCAGTAACCGGCGTCCTGATGACCTCCTATCTCGGCACGCAGGCGCAGGCCGTCGGCCTCGACCGGGTCTACGGCGGGTTACTCGGTCGCGCCGACAGACTTGCCCTCGTAGGTATCACGACGGGCGTGGCCGCGTTCGTCACGCTGCCGCTCGGCCCGTTCTCGCTGGTCGGGTGGCTGCTCGTCGTCTTCGCCGTCGTCGGCCACCTCACCGCTGCCCAGCGCTTCTACTACTCGATGCAGGCCCTGAACTAGGGCCAGCGCACCATTTATACCGTGGCACCTCCAACCCCGCCGTATGGTTCAGTGCGAGATGTGCGGAAAGGAGGTCTCGTCTCCTAACCGCGTCAAAATCGAGGGGGCCGAACTCGACGTCTGCGACGAGTGCACCGACTTCGGGACCGAGGTGAAGACCCAGGAGTCGTCGTCCGCGTCGACGAAGTACTCGACGTCGTCGAGCGGGTCCAGCGGGTCGTCTTCCTCCTCTTCGCCGTCCAGTTCGTCGTCGGGCGGCTCCTCGCGCCGCCGGGACATGTTCGACGAGATGGACGAGATCGCCCAGGACTTCGACGACCAGATACGGACTGCCCGCGAGTCGAAGGGACTCAGCCAGCAGGAGCTGGCCCAGCAGCTCAACGAGAAGGCGAGCCTCATTCGCAAGCTCGAACAGGGCAACTCCCTGCCCAGCGACGACGTGCGCAAGAAACTCGAACGGTCGCTCGGTATCGACCTGAGCGCCGGTGGCGGCGACGAGGAGACCGAGTGGTCGGGCGGCAGCAGCGAGGGCAGCTACACGCTCGGCGACGTGGTCGAACGGAAGGACTAGAGGCGCAGGTCTCTCTCTTCGACGTCCAACTCCGCCGAGAGTTCGTCGACGCGTTCTTCGATCTCCCCGATCTCGGTCTGTAGCCGCTGATACCGCTCGCTCTCGTCGAGTTCGGTCTGCGTCTTTTCGACCCGGAGGACGTTTCGCTTCAGCTTTCGCGTCGTGAGTTCCTGCAGGTTGTCGCTGTACGACGCTATCTTTCGGAGCCGCTCGACGACCGAGAAGAGGTCCTCGCGGGTCACCGGCTTCACGAGGTAGTCGTCGACGCGCATCTCCAAGATGTCGAAGTCGGGGTCGACCGCCGTCACCATCGCCACGCGGCACGGGAGCCCCCGTTCTTCGATCTCGGCGAGGACTTCGTTCCCGGAGACGACCGGCATCCGCCGGTCCAAGAGGACGATATCCACGTCGTCCGAGAGCATCGCTATTCCCTCTTCGCCGCTGTAGGCCGTCTTCACCTCGTAGCTGTCGTCCAGATAGTCCGTATAGAGGTCTGCGAGATGTCGTTCGTCTTCGACGACGAGTACCGTCGTCGGGTCGTCCGCGGAGGTCACGGGGTATCTCTGAAGGTGTATTCCGTCCAGCGTCTTAATGTCACCGTCGGCCGCCGGCGCGCCGAGCGCTCGCTCGCAACCTATTTCCCGGCGGCCTTCGGTTGATGGGACATGTTCGTACTCGTCAACCTGAAGGCGTATCCGTGCGACCCGATAGAGGTAGCGACCGCCGCGGCGGACGTGAGCGACGACTCCGACGTCCGCATCGCCGTCGCGCCGCAGGCGGCCCACATCGACGCCGTCGCCGACACCGGCGTCGAGACGTGGGCACAGCACGTCAGCCCGAACGAGCACGGCAGCCACACCGGGAGCACGCTCGCCGAGGCCGTCGCCGACGCCGGCGCGGTCGGGACGCTCCTGAACCACTCGGAGAACCGCCTGAAACTCGCCGACATCGACGCGTCGCTGGACGCCGCCGACCGGGCCGACCTGGAGACCATCGTCTGCGCGAACAACCCCGACCAGATCGGCGCGGCCGCGGCGCTGGGCCCGGACGCCGTCGCCGTCGAACCGCCGGAGCTCATCGGCACCGGCACGCCGGTCAGTCAGGCCGACCCGGACGTCGTCACGGGTGCCGTCGACGCCGCCGCTCGCGTCGACGGCGACGTGGACGTGCTCTGTGGGGCCGGCATCTCCTCGGGCGAGGACCTCGTCTCCGCCAGCGACCTCGGCGCGACGGGCGTCCTGCTCGCAAGCGGCGTGGCGAAGGCCGACGACCCGCGGGCGGCGCTCGAAGACCTCGTCGAACCGCTGAACTGAACGGAGAAGAACTGCGGACTACTCCTCGACGTGCGCCTCGATAGCCGCCCGTTCGATGCGCGAGGCGTACGCCTCGACCGTCTCCTCGTCGAGCGTCGCGTCGCTCTCCTCGCGGACGAGGTCGCGGAGGCGGTAGCCGTACTTCCCGCGGCCGACGTGCTCGACGAGGCCCTGGAGTCTGAGGACGCGGTTCCGGGCGTACGCCGACGTGCGGTCGCCCGACCCGCCCGCCGAGAAGTGGGCGTTGAGCGGCGTCCCCGGCCCCTGTTCCATGTAGTAGGCGAGCATCCGCCGGGTCTTGTCCTCCAGTCCCTCGATGTCGGCGAGTATCTCGCCGACGACCGCGTCGTCGGCCTCTGTCTCCCCCGTCGCGTCCGCATCGGCGTCGGTGTCGTCCTCCACCGCGGCGATGGCCGCCGCGAGCGCCGCGTCGTCGGCCGTCTCCGCGTCGTTGCTCGTCGTCCCGGCGCCGGTCTCGCCGTTCGCGCCCGCTTCCGATCCGTCGGCTGTCGCGTCGCCGGCCGACGTGCCGTTCGCGGTCGCGCCGTTCGCTTCGACGGCCGTCGCGTCGTCGCTCCCGCCGTTCATCGCGACCCCGTCGGCCGCGAACGCGCTGAAGGCGTCGCCGAATCCGCCGCCGGAGGTGGCGTCGGCGGTCCCCTCCGACGCCGAGTCGTCCGTCGTCGCGTCCGCCTCGCTCGGTTCGCTCCCGTCGCCGTTCTCGGCGAAGGAGTTCAGACTGGCGTGTTGCCGGCGCATCTCTTCCTGTGCGGTGCGGCCCGGATTGGTCCCCTCGACGTGGCCCACCAGCGCGTTCGTGAACTGCTTGGCCATCCGCTGGAGGTCGCGGGCGTCCTGCAGCTCCGTCTCCAGCTCGGCGATGCGGGAGTTCTTCTTGTCGAGTTCCTCGCGGAGCTCCTTGATGCGGCTCTCCGTGGCCTGTTTCTCCTCGCTTATCGTCTCCAGCTCCGAGACCAGATCGTCGCTGACGGACTTGAGTTCGGGGCGCTCGAAGTCGTCTAGACCCGGCGTCGCGCCGGCGTCGAACGTCTTCTTGCGGTGGAACTGCACTCGACGAACCTGCTCAGCCCAGTCGGTCATCATGAACGCCTCGCCGTCGTCCAAGTCCTCGACGGCGTCGGCGTAGTTGTTGTCGAGGATGCGCCCGACGACCTTCGTGTCGTTGTTCCACGTCAGCCGGTGCCACACCAGCCAGTCGCACTGGGTGATGTAGTCCTTCTTGACGTCGGCCGGGCGCTGGCTGATGCCGACGATGCCCAGGCCGTGTTTCCGTCCGCGCTTACCGATCTTGATGAGCATCCGCCCGACTTCGCCCATCCCCCCCTTCTCGGGGATCCACTCGTGGCACTCCTCGACGAGCATCAGGAACGGCTGTTTCTGCTTCTTCGCCTTGGCGAACAGCTGCTTCGAGACCTGCGTCAGCAGGTCCTCGGCCTCCTGTTCGTCTAAGAACGAGGATACATCGAGGATGATGGGGACGTTCTGTTCGAGCGCGAGCGAGGCGATCTTGCCCGCGTGCTCCTCCGTCACCTGGATGTCGCACTCCTCGTCGCCGCCGACGTGGAGGATCTCGTACTCCTCTTTCAGGCCGTAGTACTCGCCGTCGATGTCGACGATGAGCAGGCCGAAGCCGTTGTCGAGCAACTTCTCGGCGACGACGCTCGCGGTGTTTGACTTCCCCGACCCCGATTTACCGGTGATGAATCCCCGGCCCGTCAGCAGCTCGACGACCGGGATGTCGACGGACTGTCCCGGTTCCTCGCCCCCACCGGGTCCGGAACTCGTGTCCGCGACGGTGATTCGTTCAGTCTCTGCCATGCGTTCGTGCCGGACCCACCACGTCGCGTCCCATAACTCTCCGTCAGACGAATGTAAGAAAATAGAACTATTTCTCGGCTGATACGTGAGCAAGGGCTATTGCGCTGGCTCGTCTCGTAGTACTCGAATCGGCACGAGACCCATGAGTCGCTACGACACTTTCGTCGAGGACGGGACGGTCTACGTCGGGAGCGCCGACGGGCCTATCGAGATCGCGCCGCTCTCGGCCGTCGTCGACGCCGTCGGCGGGCCGGCGTGGACGATTTCCTACTCCGACGCCGAGAAGGCGCGACGCCCGGAGATGAACGTCGACGACGAGGGGCTGGTCGTGGACGTCGTCGACATGCTCAACGCGATGACCCACGGCGAGCGGTTCGTGGCGACGCTCGCGGCTCACCCGACGACGGTCCCCGAAGAAGACACCATCTCGCCGCGGGCGGGACTGTTCGTCGGGAAGTTGCTGGAGAACCTGGAGAACGGCGTCTCCTGAGTCGGCTCACTCGAAGTCGCCCAGCGACGCCTGTCCCTCGGCGGTGGCCGCATCGGCGTCGCCTTCGGCTGTCTCGCCGCTCGGCTCGCCGTTCGCGCCTTCGGTCCCCGCCTCGCCGCTCTCGAAATCGGTCAGCGCTATCTGACCGTCCGTCGTCTCGGTCGGGGACGACGCGACGGCGGCGTCGCGCCGCGTCCGCCCGTTTTCCGTCCGCTCAGCCGCCGTCTGACCGCTCGCTGCCCGCTCCTCGGTAGCCGAGTCGTCGCCCTCGAAGCCGGTGAGGCTGGCCTGTTCGCCGGCCGAGAAGTCCAGGTTGGAGACGCGCACGCCGACCTTCCGGACGGCGGCGTCCGCGAACTCCGAGAGGAGGTCCAGCGCCACCGACTCGACGAGGTCGGCGTCCGCGACGGGACCGGGCAGCGACCGGGCGCGCGTGTGTATCTCGTAGGGCGGTTCGACGACCTTGATGCCGATGGTCTGATAGCGGACCTCCTTCCGGTGTGCGCGGTCGGCGACCGCCGCCGCGAGCGTCTCGACCTTCCGCCGTTTCTCCGCCGGGTCCTCGACGGCCTCGGTGAAGGCGGACTCGCGCGAGAGGCTCTTGGGGTCGCCCTTGGGCGTGACGGCGCGGGTGTCCTCGCCGCGGGCGTAGCGGCGGATCTCCCGGCCGCGCTCGCCGAAGCGGTCGTCGAGCGCCCCCGGGTCCGCGTCGGCGAGGTCCCCCGCCGTCTCGATGTCCAAATCGGCGAGTTCGCGGGCGGTGACCGGCCCGACGCCGTGGACCTCCTCGACTGGGAGGTCGGCGAAGAACTCCCGGACCTCGCCGGGGCGGACGACGACCAACCCGTCGGGTTTCTCGCGGTCGCTCGCCACTTTCGCGGCGCTCAGCGTGGGCGCGAGCCCGACGCTCGCCACCACGTCCACCTCGGATTCGATGGTCGCCTTCAGGTCGGCGGCCCACGCCTCGGCGTCGTCCCACGTCACCGTCTCGGTGACGTCGAGGTAGGCCTCGTCGATGCTCACCTCGCGGACTACGTCGGCCGCGTCGCGGATGATCTCCTTGACCTCGCCGGCGACGGCCTCGTAGTAGTCGAGGTCGACCGGGCGATAGTGCCCCGCCTCCTCGACGGAGCGGTCGGGGTCGTCGACCGCCTCGACCTTCCGCGGGAGCCGTTCGAGCGCCTCGGAGATGGCCATCGCCGACTCGACGCCGAACTCGCGGGCCTCGTAGCTCGCCGTGGCGACGGCCCCGTGGGTCTCGCCGCCCTCGTACCCCATCCCGACGACGAGGGGTTCGCCTTCGAGGGCGGGTTCCCGCCGCCGCTCGCACGCCGCGTAGAAGCAGTCCATGTCGACGTGGGCGACCACCTGCGCCGGCTGACTGGTCCCGGGGAGCCGCGCGGCGTCCATATCAAGGGGCTACGCGTCCGTGGTGAAAACCCCTCCGGCGGGACCGGCGCGCTACCGCTGTTCGTCGGTCGCTTCGTCGGACTGCGCATACACCCTGGTCGGGCCGTCGATGCGCGCCAGATTCGCTCGGAGCGCGCGGGCCTGTTCGTCCGTCGCCGCCGGCGTCAGCGTCGCGGTTATCTCGCCGTCGAACGGGTGGGCCTCCAGTTGACTCCGCGCCTCGAACAGGCGGCCGTAGCCGTCGCTGCCCCACTCGACGGCCGTCGTGAACACCATCGCGGTGAAATCGCGACCGTAGTTCGCCTCGGCCTTCGTCGAGAGCGCGTCGAGTCGCTGTCCGACCGACGAGAGCGACCGCAGTACCGGGACCGCGAGCAAGAGATCGGTGACCGGATACGACGGGTGGTCGGCGAGATCGGGCGCGTACGCGCCGTCGATCCGTTCGAACGCCGGTCCGTCGGTCACACGGAACGCCACCAGCCGGGAGAGTCCGTCGGCGTAGAGGTGCGCCTCGGCCCGCGGGACCATCCCCGCGCCGATCGGCGGCGTCTCGCCCGCTCTGATGACGGCGGCCAGCACACTCATGGCTAGGGGAACGACGCCTCTCACCGAAAGACTGTCGCAGAACGAAACGGATACGTCGGCGAGTTCGCCGTCCCGCCGACGTACACTCGGCCACCGATACCAATCCTGTGGCGACGGCGGTCGTTCCCGCCGGGAGCGTCGGTGGCTCCATGCTACCATTGAACACGGTCCTACTTCAATCTTGTTCACGCCGAGTGACACGCCTCGGTCGAGTACCGACGAACCGACGGGCGAATCCGAACCGCTCGTACCGGGAGTCGCCGATTCGGCGGAACGACGAGCGACGCCGCTACTTTCAGGCGGTCGCCGACAGAACCGGGTGAAATATCACAGAAATCACTACAGTTAACTGCCGACCGCTCTTGGGTACGCCGAGTGACAGGATGGACAGCGTAGAGCCAGTTTCTCCGGACCGGACGCTCGCTTCCGACATCGTTGTCCTCCACGTCGACGACGACGAGCAGTTCCGGCGAGCCACGGAGCTGAAGCTGGGCCGCGAGCCGAATATCACCGAGATCGTCTCCGTCGATTCGGTCGACGCCGCGCTCGACCGCTACGCCGACGAGGGGACCGATATCGACTGTATCGTCAGCGACTACGAACTCCGGGACCGGACCGGTATCGACCTCCTGCGGATCGTCCGCGACGACGACCACAACCTCCCATTCATCGTCTTCACCGGGACCGGGAGCGAGGACGTGGCGTCCGACGCGCTCTCGGCCGGCGCGACGAACTACCTCCAGAAGGGCAGCGACGACATTCGATTCGCCGTCCTCGCGAGACACATCAGACAGGCCGTCGAGAACCGCCGCGCCGAGAAGGAGATCCACCGCGGGTTCAAGGCGATCGAGATCACGGACGAGGGGATCGCGCTCGTGACGCGCGATTTCGAGTTCAACTACGTCAACGAGGCGTTCGCGAACCTGTTCGGCTACGACCAGAACGAGCTCCTGGGCAACGAGTGGGACTGCGTCATCCCGGAGGAGGTGACCGCGCACGTCGAACCGGAGTTCGAGCCCCCGATGGACCAGTGGGAGACGGAGACGACGGTCACCGAACCGGACGGCACCGAGATGACGCTTCACGTCACCGTCTCGCCGATCACGAACGACGGGTTCGTCTGCGCCGTCGAGGACGTCACCGAGCGGAAGGAGCGCGAGGCGGCGCTCGAACGCGAGAACGAGCGCCTCGATCAGTTCGCGAGCATGGTGTCCCACGACCTCAGAAACCCGATCAACATCGTCGAACTCTACACGGAGGAGGCTCGGAAGACCGGCGACGAGGAGTACTTCGACGAGATCGAGGCGGCCACCGACCGGATGAAGGACATTGTCTCCGACCTCCTCACGCTGGCGCACATGGAGGAGGTCGAGACGGACGACACCGTCTCGCTCTCGGCGCTCGCCGACGAGACGTGGGCGAATACGGCGACCGAGAACGCCTCGCTCGAAAACGAGCTCGGAGACGCGCGTATCGTCGCGAGCGAGCCGCGGCTGAAGGAGCTGTTCGCCAACCTCTACCGGAACGTGGCGGCCCACGCCGGCGACGACGTGACCGTCAGGACGGGACGGACGGCCGACGGGTTCTTCGTCGAGGACGACGGCGTCGGCATCCCGGAAGCAGAGCGAGAGCAGGTGCTCGAAGCCGGTTACTCGACCGGCGGGACGACCGGGTTCGGGCTGACCATCGTCGGGCAGGTGGCGACCACGCACGGCTGGACCTTCGAGATAAGCGAGAGCGAGGCGGGCGGCGCGCGCTTCGAGTTCGGCGGCGTCGAGTTCCGGTCGTGACCGGTGTGCCGGGCGAACTCTTATCATCGATCCGAGCGATACATTGGTATGGCCGACGAGCACACGGATAACACGGCCTCCGAAGCGCCTGCCGGAGTGTCGTTGAGCGAGATCCCGTCGCCGAAGATCCTAGAGCTAGATCACGTCTACAAGGCGTTGGCCCATCCGCGTCGTCGATACCTCTGCTATACGCTCCTCGAAGACGCCGAGTGGTCGCTCAGCGACCTCGCCACCAAGATCGCCGCGTGGGAGCAGGACGCACGGACCGGCGACGTCACCGAGCGGCAACGAGAGCGGGTTTACGTCTCGCTGTATCACGCCCACGTTCCGAAACTGGTCGAAGACAATATCGTCACGTTCGACGAGGCCGGCGAGAGGATTTCTGTCGCGACGAACGCGAAGCAGGTACTGTCGGCCCTGGAGGGAATGGGCGCCTCCCTCGACGCGAACCAAGAGGCCCACGCCAGGGGGGAAGATGCATGACGCAGAAGAGAGATAACGGGACGCTACCTGGGTCTGACCCGACTGAAGACCCCGAGAAGTGGCGACAGAAGACGCAGTACCGCTACGAGGCCGAGCGCGACGGCGACCTGACCACGGCGATCGTCTTCGCCGTCGCGGACGCCAGAAACGTCGCGCCGAGCGACCTCAAGTCGCCGCCGCTGTACGACTGTATCGACGCCGCCGCGCTCGAAGAGACGCTTTTCGGCCCCGAGGGCGAAACGGGGGCTCGACAGGGGGCCGGCACCGTCGAGTTCCGCTACACCGACAACCTCGTCACTGTCGCGAGCGACGGGTGGATTCAAGTGTACGAACGCGTCGACGAGGCCGCGACCTGACGGCGGCTCAGCCGACGTACCGCGCCCAGAGCACGACGGCGCTCGGCGTGACGACCATCGCCGTGAGATACGAGTAGAGGATCGAGAGCGCCGTGAGCACGCCGAACTGTCCGAGAACGGGTGTGATGGCGAGTACGAGGACGCCGGTCCCACTGACCGTGGTGAGCATGCTGCCGGTGAGCGCGCCGCCGGTGCCGGTGACGGTGGCCCGGAGCGCCGAGACGACCGCGTCGGAGCGGTCGTCGGCTCCTCGTCCCCAGGAGTCGAATCCGCTCTCGTCGTCGACCCGTGCGTCGTACTCGTCGACGAACCGGTGGACGAAGTGCGCCGAGTAGTCGATGCCGAGCCCCAGCGAGATGGAGAGGATGGTCGCGGTGAGCGCGTTGAACGGGAGCCCGAAGTACCGCATCGTCCCCGCGAGCAGGGCGATCGTGACGAGGATCGGGACGAGGTTGACGACGCCGAGCGACGGCCGACCGACGAGCGCGTAGTAGATCGCGACGAGGAAGCCGGCCGTCGCGGCCAGCGCGACGAGGAGGCTCCGGACCGACGACAGGAGGATCGCGTCGGCGACGTCCTGAAAGACGACGACGGCCCCGGTCGCGGTGGCGTCGTACCGATAGCGGTCGGCGACGGTCCGCGCGTCGCGCGTGACGGCCGCCTGCTCGGCGTCGCTCTCGGTCGTGTAGACGACGCGCGTGGCTCGGAGGTCCTCGGTGACGTAGCGGAGCGTCCGCTCGCGGGCCGACGAGGACAGCAGCGCGTCGAAGATCGCTTCGAGATTGTCGTCGGGGACGCCGTCGCCGTCCACGTCGCTCCGGCGGAGCAGGCGGGCGAACGACGCCGACTCGTTCGCGTGCGACCGGATCACGTCGATGACGCTCTCGGCCTCGGCCCGCCGGTTCTCCGCGGCGAACGACGACGGCGGGTCCAGCCCCGCCCGTCGGATGGCCTCCAGCGCGTCGTCCTGACGCATCGGTCGCCTGAGGTAGACCACGACGGTGTCGTCCTGCGCCGAGGCGAAGTTCTCCTCGAGGAAGTTCGTCCGCTCCGTGACGGTGTACTCGCCCGGGCGGAACGGCTCGGGCAGCTCTTCGAGGTAGTCCGGGTTGTCCTCCGGCGGGAGGAAGTCGTCCTGCGAGAACGCCGTATCGACGCCGGTGCCGTAGTAGCCCGCCCACGCGGACCCCAGGAGGACGACGACGAGAAACGCGGCCGGTGCCCGGCGCGCGACGGCGACCCCGGCCGGGAGGACTCGTCCGAGCAGCGTCTCCTCGCGGCCGAGCGGTCGCTGGAACGGCATCGGGACGCCCAGCGAGTCGAACAGCTCGTCCACCGCCACCTTCGCCGCCGGGAGGAACACGCCGAAGATGAGGAACGTGAAGACGATGCCGACGGCCGCGATGATCCCGAAGTCCCGGATCGGCCCGAGGTCGCTGACCGTGTTCGCGCTGAACCCGATGACCGTCGTCCCGGTGACGATGAAGAACGCGACCAGCAACTGCCGGTTCGCCACGGCCATCGACTCCCGGATGTCGAACCCCTCGGCGCGTTCCTCGCGGTAGCGGTTGATGGCGTGTAAGCCGAAATCGATGCCCACCGCGAGCAACAGCGGGGGGATCGCGATGAGCAACTGGGTGAACGGAATCCCCGCGAGCCCCAGGAAGCCGAGCGTCCAGACGATGGTCATGACCAGCGAGAGGACGCCGAGAACGAGGTCGACGGGGTTGCGGTAGGCGTAGACGAGGAAGACGAAGATGAGCGCGACGGCGGCGGGGACCACGATGAACAGCGAGTCGAAGATGATGGTCGAGAACTCCGCCGCGACGAGCCCCGACCCGAAGACGACGACGTCTCCGCCCGCCGGTTGGACCATCCGCTGAATGCGCTGTTGAATCGGCGTCAGCGGGCTGTCCCCGCCCATTCCCGCGGCCTCGTCGACGCCGCCGGGGATGCGGTGCTGGACGACGGTTATCGTCGCCGATGCCCGGGCAGATTCCTCGTTGAAGTCCTCGCTCAGGAGGCTCCGGAAGCCCGGCCCCTCGGCGGCCTCGCCCACCGCGCGGTCGATCTCCCCCGGCGAGGCCGACTCGACGGCCCGGATCTGTTCGTCGGACGTCGTCGCCGACGGGTCCAGCGTCCGGGCGACGGCCCCGGCCGCGCTGTTTGTCGAGGCGACTCGGAGGTCCTCGCGCGATTCGAGGCGCTCCAAGATCCGCAACATTCGCAGGAGTTCGGGTTTCGAGAGGACGTTCCGCCCGCGGTGGATCAGCTGCGTGGTCCCGCCGTCGAACGCGAACGTCGGACCGAAGTCCTCGTTCACCCGGTCGAACGCCGTCTGGGCGGGGCTGTCCTGCGTGAACTGCTCGGTCCCGGCCTCGGTCGAGATGGTCGTCAGCCCCGGGGCGAACAGCCCCGTCACGAGGAGGAACGCGACGACGACGGTTACCGGTCGCCCGACCACGACGTCGTTGACGCGACTCAGAGCGCTATCCAGCGACGCCACGAGTCATCCCCCAGTCGTCTCGGAGTCGGTATCAGTCGTGGGTCCGTCGTCCGTCTCGTCGGTCCCGGCCGATCCGTCGGCCCCGACCGCGCTCCCCTCGTCTGCCGAACGCCGGCGGCGGTAAAGCACCGCCGCGACGACGAGGAGGACGAGGAGGACGGCCAACAGGAGGAGCCACGGGAGCCCGTCGTCGACGGGTTCGACGATGCCGACGGCGACCCGATAGGTGTCCGAGAGCTTCGTCTCCTCGTCGGGCTCGTCGTACTGGAAGTCCACGAGCAGCGGGTAGTCCTTCAGCGTCGCGCTCTCGGTCGCGCTTATCGCAAACGTCAACCGGACGGTCTCGTTCGGTTCGAGGCGGTCGACGAACGCCTGCTCGTCGTCGGTGCTCAGCGGGTCGTCGACGAACACGCGGGCGTCGACGTTGGTGAGCGTGACGTCGGCGTTGTTCGTGACGTTGAGCGTCACCAGTTCGGTGTCGCCGGCCTCGATAGAGGCGTTCTCGGTGGTGACTTCGAACACCGGGCGGCGGTCGTCGACGTCGACGACGCCGGGCAGCGAGTCGCTCTCGCGGTTCTCGCGGTCGCGGTTCCGGTACTCGACGACGAAGGAGACCCGGCGGTCGCCGGGTTCGGTCTCGTCCAGTACCTCGACGGGGAACGAGACGGCGGCCGTCTCCTCGGGCGCGAGGCGGCCCACGGGCGACTCGTTCTCCCGAATCACGACGTTCTCGCTCCCCGCGGAGAGGAGAACGACGGCGTCGGTGACCGTCGTCGGGCCGCGGTTGGTGACCGTCGCCAGGAGCGTCCCCTCCGACCCGACCCGGAGCGTCCCCGAGACGTTCCCGACGGCGAACGTCTGTTCGGGCGCGGCCGTCACGCCGAGAAGCGTGCTCTCGGCCGGTTGGCTGTCGCCCGTCTCGTCCTCGTAGGTGGCTCGGAGCCGGAGCGGGTAGCGCTGGCCGCCCCCGTCTTCGGGAGCCGTCACTTGATACGAGACCGTCCGGCGCTCGTCGGGCGCTAGCTCGTCGACGAACCGCGACGCGTTCGCCGACTCCTGAACCCGTAGCTCGCCGCTCTGTGAGCGCAGCGAGACGCTGACCTGCCGTATGGTCTCCTCACCGGCGTTTTCGAGCGTCACCGTCACGTTGCCGTCCTCGCCCGCCCGGACCGTCTCGTTCAGATCGACGACGCGGACCGTATCGGTCTCGCCCGCGACCGACAGCGTCGAGGAGAGCGGGTCGGTCGCGCGCCGGTCGCCGCCGGGGGTCGTGTAGCGCACGACGAACTGGGCCTGCTTCGGGATGGCCGCCGCGCCCTCCGGGACGACGACGGGCAACCGGAACTGCGAGGACTCGCCAGCGGAGAGGTTTCCGACGGCGTACTCCGTCTCCTGCGGTTCGAGCGAGTCGCTCGTCGAGCGGATCTCGACGACGACGCTCTCGACGTCGCGCGGCCCGTCGTTCACGACCCGGCCGGTGAGGTCGCTCTCCGCCCCGACTTCGAGCGCGCCGCTGACGCCGCCGACCGAGAACGCCTGTTCCGGGGCGGGCCTGATGGCGAGGGAGATCGCCGCCGAGCGCTGCCGGTCGCCGTCCTCGTCCTCGTAGGTGACTCGCACGTCGAACGGGTAGTCCTGCGGGGCCGTGTCGTTCGGCGCGGCCACCTGGAACCGGACAGTTCGTCGTTCGCCGGGGTCCCACTGGCCGACCGCGCGACTCCCGTTGACCCCGCCGCCCGCCCCCACGGTCAGGTCGCCGCTCACCGACTGTAACTGGACCACCGCGTCGGTGAGTTCCTCCTCACCCGTGTAACGCAGCCTGAGCGCGACGGTTCCCTCCTCACCGACCTGCACGTCGCTCTCGGCGTTCGTCACGCGGAACTGGTCGGCCGCGCCCTCGACGCGATAGCGCGCCGCCAACCGCCGGCTCTCCAGTACGTCGCCCTCGTCGTTGCGGTACTCGACGACGAACTCGAACTGCTTGCGGCCCGGTCGCGCCGCGTCGCGGACGCGAATCGGGAACTCGAAGGTCGCGTTCTCGCCGCTATCGAAGCTTCCCAGCACGTACCCCGATTCGAGCGCGACGAAATTGTCGCCGGGTGGAATCACTCTGAGAACCGCCGATTCGGCGTCCTGCGGCCCCTCGTTCTCGACGACGCCGGAGATGGTACCGTCGCGTCCGACCCGCAACTGGCCCTCGGGATCGTCGATGTCGAACCCCTGTTCGGCGTCGGGCGTGACCCCGAACTGCACGTCGTCCGCGACCTGCTCGTCGCCGTCCTCGTCGGTGTAACGCGTCGTCACCGAGACCGGATACTCGCCGGTCGCGGCCTCCGCCGGGAGCCGCGTCGCCAGGTCGAACGTCCGCTCCTCGCCGGGTTCCCACCGGGCGACGAATCGCGACGTGTTCGAGGCGTTACCGAAGCGAAGCGAACGGTCGAGCGAGGAGAAGGTCACCCGGGCGTCCCGCAGGGTCTCCTCGCCGTCGTTGACGAGCGTCACGCTCGCCGTCCCGCGGTCGCCGACCTGCGAGGCCGAGTCGACTTCGACCACCTCGATCACGTCGACTTCCTCGCGTATCCGCACCGTCGCGAACAGCGGGTCGCTCGTCCGCCGTTCCCCTTCGCGGTTCGTGTAGCGGACGGCGAACTCGAACTGCCGGTCGGTCGGTTCCGCGGTGTCGTCGACTCGGAACGGCAGTTCGAAGTCGACATCTTCGTCCTCGTCGAGGTCGCGGAGAGGGACCTCGCGCTGGCGCGGCGTCACGCCCTCGATATCGGAGCGGTACACCAACACCGCGTCCGAGACGTCTCTCGGACCGTCGTTCGTCACGGTCCCCTCGATCGTCCCGTCGTCGCCCACCCGGAGGTCCCCGGAGACGTCGTCGAGGTCGAAGGACTGCTCGTCGTCCGGTTCGACGCCGAACTGCACGTCGTCCGCGACCCGGGTGTCTCCGTCCTCGTCGGTGTAGCGGGTCGTCACCGACACGGGGTACTCGTCGGTCGCCGAGTCGTTCGAGAACCGCGTCGGGAGGTCGAACGTCTCCTCTTCGCCGGCCTCCCACTCGCCGACGAACCGCGTCGTGTTCCGCGCGTCGCCGAAGCGGAACCCGGCGTCGAGCGAGGAGAAGGTCACGCGGGCGTCCGCTAGGTCCTCGTCACCCTCGTTTTCGAGTGTGACGGCCACGGTGCCGCGCGCGCCGACCTGCGCGTCGGAGTCCACGTCCGCGACGTCGATGACGTCCTCTCGATCCCGTATCTTGACGTCGGCGAACAGCGGACCGCTCGCCCGTCGCTCCCCGTCTTTGGTCGTGTACCGGAGGACGAACTCGAACTGCCGCGTCGTCGGCTTCGCGGTCCGATTGACCCGGAACGGGAGGGTGACGGTTCGCGAGTCGTCCTTCTCGAACTCGCCGAGGGCGACCTCGGACTTCAGCGGCGTCACGCCGTCGGCGGTCTCGCGGACGACCAGCACCGCCTGCTCGACGTCTCGGGGGCCGTCGTTCTCGACGGTCACGTCGATCTCGCCGTCGTCGCCCGCCCGGAGCGACCCGTCGACGTCGTCGACGTGGAACCCCTGTTCCCGCTCGGGCTTCACGCCGAAGGAGAGCGGTGCCGACTGGATAGTGTTCCCCTCGGCGTCCGGATAGCGGACGACGACCGTGAGGGGATAGCGCTGTCGGCTGGCGTCCGCGGTGGGCGTGACGGCAAATTTCACGCGCTTTCGTTCGCCCTCCTCCCAGTCGCTGACGAACCGACTGCCGTTGCGTCCGCTTCCGACGCGGATCTCGGGGTTCGCAGAGCGCAGCACGACCGTCGCGTCCGAGAGGTCCCCGAGGTCTTCGTTCTCCAGTTTGACCGAGACGGTCCCCGACTCGTTGATCCGGAGGTCCTCGTCGACGTCCACGAGTCGAACCCCCCGGCTTCCCGACGACTCGGACTGCGTCGTCTCGCCATCACCGCTACCGCCGTCCGTTCCGTCGTCTGTATCGCCACCGTCCATAGCACCCGAGTCCGTCGTCGCTGCGAGCGAGCCGCCGGTGGCCGTCGCTATCGGTGCGGTAGCTACCAGCACGATCACGACGGCGAGAGCGCGGTTCATCGGCCGTCGACGGACCTATCGCGCGTCTCTCGCGGGAACGTCGGCCGCTCTCGGCGTCCGCTGCTGTGCGCCATCTACGCGACAACCTCCCGCGAGAACCACTTTGTATGGCAGACTCTATCACGATAGCGTCGCGCTAACCCCCGACCGCCCGGTATCCGGCCGCTCGCGTAATCCGGGATTACCGAGCGACGGACCGGCGGTCACTGCGCCGCCCGTGGGACATGCAAGCACAGCGCGTTTTTCCCCGAACCCAGTCTAGCTCGCTGAAGGCACCATGAGCGACACAGAGACCGAAACGATCGAACTCACGGAGAGCGAAGGCAGAGAAGTGATCAACGCGCTCTCCGAGCACCGAGTGGCGGAGTCCGGACGCGACGAGCGACGCGCACTCAACGTCAAGGAGTTCCTCCAGCGCGAGTTCGGGTTCAAGGACGAGCACTTCGACAGCGACGAGCACACTCTCGACGACGCGTTCATCGACGTCTTCGATAGCGACGACGACCACGAAATCGAGTTCTCCCGACCCGAAGCGTCCGAGATAGTCGACGCGCTCGCCGACCACGACGACCACTCGTCCGAGACTGAACTCCGTTCGAAGTTCCAACAGCAGTTCGATCAGCGGCTGTAGGCGTCGGCGCTGTCCGCTTTTCCCCTCTCAGCACCCTTGCGATCCTGTCCTCCCGACGACTGCGCGGCCGACGGAGGCTGCCGAACGAGTTCAATGTGTAGTGTTAACTATTAACACGCCCGCGTCCGAAGTTCCGGACGAACGTTCTGACGCGCCGAGCGACGGGAGAGTATCGGGACGAACGTTCGCCAGGGAGAACACGTATGGCAACAGCCACACCAGACGTCGAAGGGCTCATGCAGGACTATCAGGAGCTCTGGAACGAGAAGCAGTACGGGAAGATTCCCGAAGTGGTCTCGGAGTCGATCACGGTCCACGACCCCAGTTATCCGACTGTCGTCGAAGGCCGTGACGGGCTCGAAGCGTATCTCCGGGAGCTCCACGAGGGCTTCCCGGACTTCCACGTGACGATCGACGAGATGCTCGCGAGCGGCGACACCGTCATGGCCGAGTGGACGGTCACGGGGACACACGAGGGACAGTTCGGGGAGTTCCCCCCGACCGGTAACGCGATGGAACTCCACGGGATGGATACGGTCCGGCTCGCCGACGGCGAGATTCAGGAACACCGAGTGTACTTCGACGTTCGAGAGATGTTCGAGCAACTCGACCTCGCGGACGGATAACGACGCCGTCTGCGAACCCATTTTTTCCGAGCGTCGCTCAGTCCGCTCTCGGGTCCGCGTCATTTCGGGGAGGAAGTCACAAGTGGGCTGATGCCGTTTTCTCCCTATGCCCGGCTACCTATGTAGGGACTGTAAACAGACCGTTCCACATGCTCGCTACTGTCCCGAATGTGGGTCACCCTCACCGGAAGAAGTCGCATCGGCCGAGGGCGTTGACGACCACGAGATGGGTAGACATTTCTCTGAAATAGCGACGAACGCCCGGCACGAGAGCGTCTCCTTTCACAACCTCCGCTCGAAACACGAGTCCTACGACAGACCCCTGGGAGGCTATCTGAGACGGAGCGAACGGCCCGAGTTCATCTGCGAGGTCAAGAAGTGTACCGTAGAGACAGCGGACTCGTCGTGGAATATCTCGGCAGGAATACTGGATTCGGGACATCTCCTCATCACCGACGAACGAGTCCTCGCCGTCTTTCCGCGCGACGAGGAGTCGCAACTCGTCGAGGTCCCCTTCGTCGAGACTGTCGGAGTCGATAGCTCCTCCAGTTGGCGGTCGGACAAACTCGTCGTTACGGATCTACAGGGGTATCAGTACGAGTTCGCTCTGGATACCGACCGGGAGTCGTTCGAGACGGCCGCTCGTATCGCCGGGGATTTGAACGAGAGCGTGGACTCCGAGGAGTCGAGTGCCGCGAAGTTCCACGACGAGATCGACGCGGAGATCGCCGACGCGGACGACGCGGAATCCGCGCTGTATGCCGTCGCGGCACTGTTCGGGAAACGGTCCGAAGAGACTCACTTCGACCAGGCCGTCGCCGAATCCGATTCGATGGCCGACCTGGGGCGACAGATAGCCGCGATGCCGGGGATCGGGGATTCCCAGCCGGGGATCTCGGAGTCCGAGTCCACGACGCAGCTAGCCAAGCCGTCAGTCGACGTAGCGGGCCTTCGGCAGCGGCTGGCCCGTACCGCGAGCAACGCCGACCCGAAGGACGTGGGGAAGTACTCGTTAGGGGCCGTGCTCGGGTTCGGCACCGCGGCGGTATCGGCCCCCTTCTCTACGACCGCCGGGATCGCCGCGCTTCTGGCCGGCGGCGCGGCGACTGGTGCGTACGCCAGCGCGAATCCCCGCTCGCTGGCGGCCAGAATCGAGCCGTTACAGCTCGCCGTGAACGCAAAGGACCGGAGCTCGCAGCTCGCGTCCACGCCAGGTGCCGGTAGCCATGGGGCCGGTGCCACGCTGGGCATGGCCGAATATCTGAGCCAGATGGACCACGGCGAACTCGACGAAGCGTACGCGAAGTGGCTCTCGGAAGTCGATATCGAGGCCGTGATCGAGGGCCAGAAGATGGCGACGCGATATGCCAATCAGACGGGCGAGTTCGACGACCCACAGCAAGCCGGCCTCCTCGGTGGTGCGGCCGGATTAGCTTACGGATATGCGGATTCGGACGGAGATCTCGACGAAGACGTCGACGGCGATATCGTGGACGTTCTCCCGGACGAGACCGACGATCAGGAGTCTTGATCGCTCGGCTTCGCTAGCGAGAGCCCGGCGGAACTAATCAGTCGGTAGAATCGCTCTCGGTGCTGTTTCGGACGTCGGATGCGAGCAATGGGTCGGAGGGATTATTCACCCGACTGCGAGACTCACTTCGTTCGTCTCGCGTGGTTCAAATCCCTCCTCGACAACGATACAGCGCGCTCACGAAGTGTGAGCGCGCAGAGATAGTGGGGTCGGAGGGATTTGAACCCCCGATCGGCTGATATCTCCGTCCTGCGCCTCGGAACTCCAGAGGGTCATCGTCGCGAACCGGTGATCAGCCGGCCGCTCAGTATATCAGCCCTTGGAGTTTCGTCCCAGGCGCGTGGCCTCTGGAGTCAGCCGCCTTCCCGGACTAGGCCACGACCCCGCACTCCGTCGTTTGAGCAGTTGCACTAAAGGGATTTCGATTGGCAGACGGCGGTCAGTCGCGGTCGACCTCGGACCAGTCGCAGTCCTGGCACTTGTAGCCCGTGACGAACTCCATCGCAGAAGGCATGTAGCCCACTTCGAGGACGTTGCCGCCGCACTCCGGGCACTCGCGGTCGGCGTCCTCGATCGGTTCGGCGTCCATGACACTCTCTCCCTCGACGAGTTCGGCGAGGCTCTCGGGAGTCTGCATTCGCCCTTGCACGACGCGGTTGTCGGCCATGTCGAACCCGCCGAGCGTGAGAGGCCTAAGCCTTCCCGTTCAGAGCCACGGGGCGCGCTCCTGATTGGCGTCGTACTCGACGGTCTCGCCCTCGTCGGTCTGTTCGTCGGCGGCGACGCCCTGCGAGGCGCCGCCGTCGGCGAAGGCGGCGGTCAGGTCCACCGCGTCGGGGCGGTACTCGCTGTGGCGCTCGCGGGCGTTGTCCGGGTCGAACGAGAGGAGGCCCGTGACGGCCAGCGCCGCGAGCGCGACCGGCGCCTCCGTGGGGACCAGTCCGAGCACGGAGAGCGCGAGGATGCCGAGCGCGACGGCGCTCCCGAAGCGGAAGCGGTCGATGTCGACGGCGTTGCGGAGCCACGGACTGGCCAGCGCGACGAGGAGCGCGAACCCGACGCCGACGCCGGCGGTGGCCGCGGCCCGGGCGAGCGTCTCCGGGTTGGCCTCGACGACCAGCGTCGCGCCGGACGGGTCGACGCTGGCGAGCAGGCCGAGACCGACGATGACCGCCGGTCGCGGCAGTATCTCGCCGATCCGAGCGCTCGCGGTCTGGGCGGCGATGGCGAGGATGACGATGCCGGCGAACCGCTGGAAGACGGGGAGCTGGACGACGCCGGCGATCGTCGGTGCGATGGCCGCTTCGACGACCGCGAGCGGCACGAGGACGGCCCCGATGAGGAGCACCGCTCGGGCCTGTTCGCGGGGGCCGCCCTCCATCTCGGCCAGCACGACGGCGACCATCGCCGACCCGCCGAACACCAGCAGGCCGACTTCGAGCATGCCGGTCCACGTCGAGAGCGCGCCCGCGAGGACGAGCACCGGGAAGATCCCGTCGACTAACGGCAGGGCCATGACGGTCGCCAGCAGTCGGCCGCCGCGACCGACCCGCCGCTCGATGTCGAGGGCGACCGGGTGTCTGGAGCTGCTCATCTAGTGGGCGAGTCGGGGATATCCCGGTACCCGGTGGGTGTCTCCCGCGTCGTCCCGAGAGCCGCGGACACACCGTTTCTGCTTGCCGAACCCACCCCGAAATGTATTCTCAGCCGCCGTCGAGCACAGCGCTTGCCGGTCGGTGGCCACAGAGGTGGATTCGAAGGGACGCATGTATATAACTATCTTTCAGTAGAGTATTAAACGTTGTGTGAGAACCGCCCCCACACCCCGTGAAACGTGCGAAACAGGCACATCGAACTGGACAACTGTATCGATTCGGAGGGGTTTGCTGAACACCCTCGTGTGTCAGCGAACCCCACTCCTGTCGAGTCTCGCAACGTTTTTGGCCGGCCGTACTGGACGATTTACATGGCGAACGATTCCGAGCCTTTCTCAGAGAAACTCCGCGTTCCGGAGGCGCTGACCTTCGACGACGTACTGCTGCGACCGAAGGAGTCCCGCGTCGAGCCCGACGAGGCCGACACCGCGACACGGGTCTCGAAGAGCGTGCAGCTCAACGTTCCAGTACTGACGGCGGCGATGGACACCGTCACCGAGAGCGACATGGCGATCGCCATGGCCCGACAGGGCGGCCTCGGCGTCCTCCACCGCAACATGGACGCGGACGAGATGGCCGCCGAGATCGAACGCGTCAAGCGCGCCGACGAGCTCATCATCCGCGACGTCGTCACCGCCAGCCCCGAGCAGACGGTGCGAGAGGTCGACGAGATGATGGAGCGAGCGGGCGTCTCCGGCGCGCCCGTCGTCGACGAAGCGAACGGCGAAGTGCTCGGCGTCATCTCCGGGACCGACATCCGCCCGTATCTCGAAGTCGGTGAGTCCGACGCGGTCACCGAGGCCATGACCGACGAGGTCATCACCGCCCCCGAGGACGTGAGCCCCCGCGAGGCGCTCGAGCTGATGTACGACCACAAGATCGAGCGCGTCCCCATCGTCGACGACGACAACCGACTCGTCGGGCTCGTGACGATGAAGGGCGTCCTCCAGCGCCGCGAGTACGACGAGGCCGCCCGCGACGACGACGGCAAACTCCGTGCCGGGGCCGCCGTCGGCCCGTTCGAGGTCGACCGCGCTCAGATCGCCGACGAGGCCGGTGCGGACATCCTCTTCATCGACTGCGCTCACGCGCACAACGCCAACGTCATCGACAGCGCCCGCGAGATAAAGGCCGAAGTCGACGCCGACGTCGTCGTCGGCAACATCGGCACCCGCGAGGCCGCGGAGGCCGTCGTCGACTTCGCCGACGGCGTCAAGGTCGGCATCGGCCCCGGCTCGATCTGTACGACTCGCGTCGTCACCGGCTCCGGGATGCCCCAGATCTCCGCGGTCGCACAGGTCGCCGACGTGGCCAGCGAGCGGGACGTGCCGGTCATCGCCGACGGCGGCATCCGCTACTCCGGCGACGCCATCAAGGCTATCGCCGCCGGTGCCGACGCGGTGATGCTCGGGTCGTACTTCGCCGGCACGGACGAGGCTCCGGGCCGCGTCATCACGATGAACGGCAAAAAGTACAAGCAGTACCGCGGGATGGGCAGCGTCGGCGCGATGAACGAGGGCGGCGGCGAGCGCTACCTCAAGGAGGACGACGAGAACGAGGAGTACGTCCCCGAGGGCGTCGAGGCCGCGACGCCGTACAAGGGGTCGCTCGAATCCGAGCTCCACCAGCTCGTCGGCGGGATGCAGTCCGGCATGGGCTACGTCGGTGCCGAGACGATTCCGGAGTTCAAGGAGCGCTCCGAGTTCGTCCGGGTCTCCGCGGCGGGCCAGCAGGAGAGCCATCCCCACGACGTGATGATCACGGACGAAGCGCCCAACTACAGCCCCGAGAGCTAACCGGACTCGCCTTCCGGCGGTTCACCTCGCCCGCTCGAATCGTTCTCGAATCGTTCAGTCGTAGTACTCCTCGTCCAGCGGCAGGTCTACGTCCACCTCAGAGATCGACTCGACGGGCGCGGTCAGCGCCAGCGTCTCGCTGCACTCCGGACAGACCGTCGCCACCTCGACGTAGAGACGGTCGTCGCGCTCGTAGATGTCCAGTACGTCCGAATCCGCGGGGTAGAGGTACTCGACGGACACGTCGTGTTCGTGGTCGCTGGCGTACTCGTGGGACATACGGACGCACGTTGTCCCGCCAACACATAGGCGTTTTCGGCGCGTCGTCCCCGTCGAGCGCAAGATACTCCGCGGCCGGCCGGTTACCGTCGGCCATGACTGCGTACGACTGTTACGTCGGTTCCGACGGCGCGCTCGGCGACCGGGCGCGGTCGGTTCGCCGCACCGTCTTCATCGAGGAACAGGGCGTCTCCGAGGCCGAGGAGATGGACGACAAGGACGGCGTCGCCACGCACGTCCTGCTGACGGACGGTGACGAACCGGTGGCGACCGCCCGCCTCCGACTCGTCGGAGAGGCGACTGCGAAAGTCGAGCGGGTCGCCGTCCTCGCCGACTACCGCGGCGAGGGGCTGGGCGTTCGCGTCATGGACGCCGTCGAGACGGTGGCCGGGGACCGCGGCGCGACCGAGGCTAAACTGCACGGGCAGACGCAGGTTCGAGGGTTCTACGAGCGCCTCGGCTACGAAGCCGTCGGTGAGGAGTTCGAAGAAGCGGGGATTCCGCACGTCGAGATGGTGAAACCCCTCGACTGAGCGGAGCTATTCGCGGCCGACAACGAGATAGATGACGATGACGAGGAGACCGGGGACGAGCCCGATAAAGAACCCCAGCGCGGTCAGGACGGCCCAGAGGGCCGCGTTGTCGTTCCCACGGCTCTGCGCGTCGTTGTACACCCAGTAGGTCGCGCCGACGAGAATCACCAGCCCGACGACGAAGATCAGCAGAATGATTATCAGTTCCGGCGCGCCCGGCATCTGGAGGAGGGGCAGCGTCATATTTCGGGACTCTCGGGAGAGGGATAAATCTCTTCGGGTGGCGGAACCGTCGCACTCGGTCTGGAACGCCCGTTAGCGAGCGACAACGTGGACCTCTGTTCGCGGAAAGCACCGGCTCTGTTTACGCTCGACTCCGTATCGCTACTCGATGGCGACAGTTACGCGACCTCGTCTGTCGAGATCGGCGATTCGCCGCAGTCGACGCAGACGTATCGGTCGTCCACTCGCTGGACTACCGGCGCGTTGCAGGATATGCACTTCATCTGGGCACTTCGCGCGGATCGTGGATAGCTTCCCATACGGCGATTTTGCCCCCGAGTTCGCATGAGTTCCCTGCTTGCGATTGCTGTCACTGGATAAACAGGCCAACCGTAGAATCGACGTAGGGGAGCGGGCCGGAAGGGGCTGAGCAAACGCGTAGCGTTCGCGAGGGTCGAAAGACGCCGACGGCGTCTTTCGGGATTTGAATTGCCTGCACGTCCTTCGTACTCTCGTTCAAACCTCCGTAGCCGCGTCGCTCCTCACGAACTGTTCGGAGCAGAAGCGGGCCGGAAGGGATTTGAACCACGGTCACAGCAGAGCTGTTCCCTGATTTAAATCCCTTCACCGTCGAATTCGCACCGCTCACGCATTTGTTCGCGGCGCAAGAATACGGGCCGGAAGGGATTTGAACCACTATCAGACGTGCTCACTCACGGCTTCGCCGTTCGCTGTGCGCGACTGACTTGTTTCAAACCCTCCGTGGCCGCGTCGCTCCTCACGAACTGTTCGGAGCAAAAGCGGGCCGGAAGGGATTTGAACCCTCGACCGACGGCTTAAGAGGCCGTCGCTCTGCCAGACTGAGCTACCGGCCCTGCACACACAGGTTGCGGGGGGCTTTGTAAATACGTTTCCTTTCGAATCGGGGGACACCGGCGGCTCGATCGGTCTGCGAGCGGCGTTCCGGGTCTGCGGCCACCGGTGGCAGAGACGGTGTGATATAAGTGTGTCCCGGCCACATCAAGAGCCAATGAGTGCAGCCAGCGGCATTACGATGGCCTCGATGTCTACGTACGCCATCCTGGGGTGTGGGAGCGTCGGCCACGCCGTGGCGGAGGAACTCGTCGACGAGGGGAAGGACGTCCTCATCCTCGACGCCGACGACGGCCGGGTAGAGGCGCTGCGCGACCAGGACCTCAACGCCCAGCAGGCCGACATCCGCGAGCCCGACGTCGTCGAGACGCTGCGCGACCGCGACGTCGTCCTCATCATGTCCTCGGACGTCGACGCCAACGCCGAGGCCGTCGAGAACATCCGGAGCGCCGACGGCGAGCAGTTCATCGTCGCCCGCGCCGACGACCCGGTCTCGGGCGACGAACTCACCGAGTTGGGTGCCGACGTGGTCATCAACCCCTCGACGGTCATCGCCGACTCGGCGCTCCGTGCGCTCGAAACCGGCGAGTTGGAGTTCAAGGCGTCGCAGCTGAGCGACGTCATCGACGCCACCGAAGACCGGATGGCGATCCTCATCCACCGCTCGCCCGACCCGGACTCCATCGCGTCGGCCGCGGCGCTTCGAGCCATCGCGGAGAGCCGCGAGGTCGAGGCGGACATCATCTACGAGGGGGAGATCGGCCATCAGGAGAACCGGGCGTTCGTCAACTTGCTCGGTATCGAACTCGCCTCTCGGGAGTCCGTCGACTTGGCCGACTACGACACGTTCGCGCTGGTCGACGTGGCGAAGGGTGGCGAACCGGACGTCGACAGCGTCGACGTCATCATCGACCACTACGAGCACGAAGACGAACACGACGCCACGTTCTCGGACATCCGGCCGAACGTCTCGGCCACCTCGACCATCCTGACGAAGTACATTCAGGAACTCGACCTCACGCTGGATCAGACCGTCGCCACCGCCCTCCTGTACGGCATTCGCGCCGAGACGCTGGACTTCAAGCGCGACACGACGCCGGCGGACCTGACCGCCGCGGCGTACCTCTATCCGTTCGCGGACCACGACACGCTCGAGCAGGTCGAGTCGCCGTCGATGAGCCCGGAGACGCTCGACGTCCTCGCCGAGGCCATCCGGAACCGCGAGGTGCAGGGCAGTCACCTCGTCTCGAACGCCGGGTTCATCCGTGACCGCGACGCGCTCTCGCAGGCCGCACAACATCTGCTCAACCTCGAAGGCATCACGACTACGGCCGTCTTCGCCATCGCCGACGACACCATCTACTTGGCGGCTCGGTCGAAGGACATCCGCATGAACATCGGGAAAGTCCTCGCCGACGCCTTCGGCGAGATGGGCGAGACGGCGGGTCACTCGACGGACGCGAGCGTCGAGATTCCGCTCGGTATCTTCACGGGGCTGGAGACGAACGACGACAATCGCGATACGCTACTCGACCTCACGGAAGAGGCGGTCAAGCGAAAACTGTTCGAGGCGATGGGCGTCGATAGTTCGAGCAGCGAGGGAACGAACGGGAGTTAGGCGGCGACCTCTTCTTCGTCTTCCTCGGTCTCGGGCTGGTGGAGGCGTTCGACGACGTCGTTGATGATGATGACGTCGCCGACGGCCTGCACCCAGCGGTAGGGGACGATGACGCCGCGGGCGGACTGGGTCTCGGCGTCGAACAGCTCGGTGTTCAGCTGGTACAGCGCCAGCCCCGTGATCTCGTGTCGGTCGAGGTCCAACCGGAGGTCCTCGACTTCGCCGACGAAGACCCCGTTGTTCGAGTAAACCTCGCGCCCGACGAGCGTGGTTATCTCCTGTGGGATGCTCTCCTTATCCATACGCCTGTGCTGGAGCGGGCGGGTCTTAATTGTTTTCAGGCACCGAGTCGCCCGCTGCGGAGCGTCTCCGATCGGTCGCGTTAGCCCCACTATCCGAAAGACGCGAGAGGCTTTTCACCGGACCGTCGCTAAGAGTGGGTATGACGGAGATCGCGGCCGGTATCGACGTTCCCGCGACACCAGCCACGGTCTGGGAGGTGCTGACCGACGTCTCCGCGTATCGCCGCTGGAACACGCTGCTGTCGGTTCGCGGCGAGTTCGCCGTCGGCGAAACGGTCGACGCGAGGCTCTCGGTCCCGGGACTGCCGACGGTGTCGTTCGCTCCGGAGATCACGGTCGTCGACCCGCGGCGAGAGCTCAGCTGGCGGTCGACGCTGTTCGGCGTCGACGCCGAGCACCGGTTCCCGCTCGAACCGACGGCCGGCGGCTGTCGGTTCGTCCAGCGAGAGACCGTCGACGGTCCCCTCGCGGCCCGTCTCGCGGACCGGTTCGACCGGCGACTGGTTCGCGGGTTCGAGCAGATGAACGTCGGTCTCCGTCGGCGCGCGACCGAACTGCAGTAACCGAGAACGGTGATTCGAACGACTCGGAACGGCCGCGAGACGATCGACGAGTGTCATCACTCAGCAGTCAACGGCAGTCTCGCTCGACGTCGACCGTCCGCCTGAGTCGGGCGTACGTCTCGTCGTCGACGGCGTCCCTGACGAGCGCGTACACGCCGCGGATGTCGCGCTCGCGGGCCAGCGTCGCGGCGTGGTCGAGGAAGCGGACGACGCGGTCCTCGCTGGCGTACAGCAGGAAGACGTTGAGGTTCTCGAAGAGCACCCAGCCGCGTCCCGCACCCAGCGCGTCGAGACCGCGAGAGAGACGCATGCTCAACCCGGTCAGGTCGTCGGGGACGAGCGGGTCACAGGTCCACATCGGCCCGTCGTAGTTCGACTCCGACCCCGAGATCGGGATCTGACCCACGGTGCGTAAGTCGGCTCCCGCCGCCGACAGTTCGCCGGCGACGGTCGCCGGTGTCGTCGATGCGACGACCAGCAGGTTGGCGTAGGCACTCGGCGGCAACTCTCTGAGCGGCGACTGCATCGAGTCGATCGATAACAGCGCCTGTTGGCCCGTCTCCAGCCCGAGCCCGTCGGCGACGCCGACGGCGTCCTCGTCGCTACGCACGGCGATACCACCCGCTCCGGCCGGGTGACTGACGAGTCCCCGGGATACCCCCTACACCCATATGTGCGTACCCGTTCGAGCGCTCTCACAGAGCCATCATAAATCTATTCCGTCCGGAGCGCCGCAACGCTCATCACCGTCGTGACAACAGTGAACGTATGCCATCGCTGGTCGTCCACTACGCGTTCGTCGGTCTGCTGGCGGCGACGCTGCTCGGCGCGGCGTTCGATAGGCGGTCGCTCCTCCTCTCGCTCGTCGTCGTGACGATTCCCGACATCGACGCGTTCATCGCGCTGTTCTCGCGAGCGGGCCATCGGACCGCGACGACGAACCTCGTCATCCCCGCGATACTCGCGCTCGTCCTCGCGGCCGACCTCTACTGGCGAGACGAATCGTACGTGCGTACGCGGTGGGGGGCCTACGGCGTCCGCGTCGCGTGGTTCTGCATCGTCGTCTACGCCGTCGGCCACGTCCTCTTCGACACCGTCACCGGCGGTGCGAACCTCCTCTGGCCGATCCACGACGAGTTCTACGTGTTCAGGGGGCGACTCGAACTCTCGACCCGGCGCGGCATCGTCCAGACGTTCGTGGAGTGGAAACCCAATTCCGGCGGCGGGAGCAGTCCCTCGTTGAAGTCGATCGGCAACACGAGCACCGTCCAGATGGACACCGGCGTCGACCCCAATCCCGGACGGGCGGAGCCGGAGAACGTGGACCGGATCTTCCCCGTCGTCCGCGGCGGCTGGCAGCTGTACGTCCTCGTCACTGGGACGCTGGCGACGGCCGCCCGCTTCGTCGTCGGCTACGACCTCCCCGAGGAGTGAACTTCGTTTCGACTCTTTCATGTAGGCGGTGTCCGACCGGGCAGGCATGGGATTCGAGGTACAGCGCCGACTCAGTGTCGCCGACGGCGTGACGCTGGTCAACGCCGTCGTCGGGTTCGTCGCCGGGGCCGTCGCCTTCACCGACCTCCATCTCGCCGCTCGCCTCCTCCTGCTCTCGGTCATCGTCGACGCGTTGGACGGTATCGTCGCCCGGAACGGCGACAGCTCCGAGGTCGGGCCGCTGCTCGACTCCATCACGGACGTCGTCTCCTTCGGCGTCACGCCGAGCCTGTTCGTCTACGTCCTGCTGACCGGCCGGTTCGGAAATATCACGGGCGCGGACCCGCTGACGTTCGTCGCCGTCTCGGTGGTCGCATCGCTCTACGCAGTCCTCTCCATCGTCCGCACGGCCTTCTACTCGACGTACTTCGACGGGCCTAACGAGCGACCGGGAATGCCGAACTCGCTCGGCGCGATCGTTCTGGCCACCGCCTATCTCGCCGGTATCACGAGCCCCGTGCTACTCGCCGCGGCGGTCACCGTCCTGGCGGTCGCGCAGGTCGCGCCGTTCGACTACCCCAAACCCGGGGTGAAGACGGTCGTGCCGATGGGCGTGGTGCTGTTCCTCTCTGTCGTCGCGCCGACGGCGTTCGGACGGGCCGGCCCGCGCATCATGCTCGGTATCGCCCTGCTGTTCTTCGCGTTCTCGCCGCGGTACTACTGATGAAGTCCCGAGCGGCCGAGACGGGTCAGTCCTCGCCGACACCCGGACGGGACCGCAGGAAGTCGGCGACGGCCTCGTTGAAGACCGCCGGCCGTTCGAGCATGGCGAGGTGCGCGGCGTCGGGGACGACCGCGAACTCCCCGCCCGGGATCTCGGCGGCCAGCAGCTCGTGGTAGTCCCGCGGCGTGAGTTTGTCGTGTTCGCCGCACAGCGCGAGCGTCGGCGCGTCGATCCCGCCGAGGCGGTCGGTGACGTCGAACTCGTGGCACGTCAGGAAGTCCCGACGCGTGACGGCCCGGCCGACCGCTCGCATCTGTTCTCGCGACCGGGAGAGGAGCGTCTCGTCCGTTGAGTGGAAGAGTCGGTCCCGGCCGTGGAGGAACTCGACGGCCCGGTCGAAGTCGCCGTCCAGCCACTCCCTGAGCGCGTCGTAGACCGGGAGTGACGGTCCCGAGCCCGCTAACACGAGCGCGTCAGGTCGCCAGTCGGTCTCCAGCGCCACCCACTGGGCGACGGCCCCGCCCAACGAGTTGCCGACGAGGACGTTCGCGTCCACTTCCCGGGCGACGGCGACGACATCGCTCGCGTACGCGGTCAAAGTGTCTGTCCCCGGCGGCGTCTCCACGTCCTCGGACTCCCCGTGCCCGCTCAGGTCGATCGCGGCGGCCGGACGGACGGGACCGTCTGGCGCGTACTGATTGGCCCATACCCGGTGAGTCCCGCCGCTACCGTGGACGTAGAGAGCGGTGTGTCCCGATCCCTCGCCCTCGACTACCCGATACGCCGTCGTCCGTCCATCGTGGGCGACCGTTTTCATACGCCGTGCGAACGTGCCCGACAGATAAAAGAACGCAGGACACGAACTCAGTGTGAACCGCATTCAAGCATCTATTTCTATGGAGGGCTTCCGTATAGCGAATGTCGGCGATAAGTTTATATAGTTATCTAACTTACTCAGGGTTAGGATGAATTCAGAACAGCAGTTGTTCGACGAGACGCCCCTCCGCCGGTTCGAGTACGAAGACGGCGTCGTGCTCGCGGCGGACGTGGGAGCCGCCGACGACGCCAGCGTGGACGTCGTCGACGGCACGGTCATCGTCGTCCGCGACGACGAGCAGTACGAGCGGGAACTCCCCGAGGCCGCCGAGGCACGAGCGTTTATCAACAACGGCGTCCTCACTATCGAAGTGTCGGACGAGGAGAGTGATATCTGATGAAACTCACCGTCAAACCACTCAAGCAGAAGGACGCAGGGCGCGGACTCGCGGCCATCGACCGGGCCGCGATGAGCGAGATGGACCTCGAGAACGGCGACTACATCGTTCTCGAAGGCAAGCAGGGGCAGCGCGCCGTCGCGCGCGTCTGGCCCGGTTACCCCGAGGACGAGGCTAACGGCATCGTCCGCATCGACGGGCAACTCCGCCAGGAGGCCGGCGTCGGTATCGACGACAGCGTCACCGTCGAGAAGGCCGACGTGAAGCCGGCGACGGCCATCACCGTCGCACTCCCGCAGAACCTCCGGGTCCGCGGGAACGTCGGTCCCATGATCCGGAACAACCTCAGCGGGCAGGCCGTCACCCAGGGCCAGACCGTCCCCGTGAGCTTCGGGCTCGGCCCGCTCTCGTCGATGTCGGGCCAGAAGATCCCGCTGAAGATCGCCGAGACCGACCCCTCCGGAACGGTCGTAGTCACGGACTCGACTGATATCCAGGTCAGCGAGAAGCCCGCCGAACAGATCCGCGGCGGCGAGGAGGGCACGTCCGATCGCGAGTCGCCCGACGTGGCCTACGAGGACATCGGCGGCCTCGACGACGAGCTCGAACAGGTCCGCGAGATGATCGAGCTGCCGATGCGCCACCCCGAGCTGTTCCAGCAGCTCGGCATCGAACCGCCGAAGGGCGTCCTCCTGCACGGCCCGCCGGGCACGGGGAAGACCCTCATGGCGAAGGCCGTCGCCAACGAGATAGACGCCTACTTCACGACCATCTCCGGCCCGGAGATCATGTCGAAGTACTACGGCGAGAGCGAGGAGCAGCTCCGCGAGATCTTCGAGGAGGCCGAGGAGCAGGCCCCGGCCATCGTCTTCATCGACGAGATCGACTCCATCGCCCCCAAGCGCGGCGAGACCCAGGGCGACGTGGAACGGCGCGTCGTGGCCCAGCTGCTCTCGCTGATGGACGGCCTCGAAGAGCGCGGCCAGGTCATCGTCATCGGCGCGACCAACCGCGTCGACGCCATCGACCCCGCGCTGCGCCGCGGGGGCCGCTTCGACCGCGAGATCGAGATCGGCGTCCCGGACAAGGAAGGACGCAAAGAGATCCTGCAGGTCCACACCCGCGGGATGCCCGTCGCCGACGACATCGACCTGGACGGCTACGCCGAGAGCACGCACGGCTTCGTCGGTGCCGACCTCGAACAGTTGACCAAGGAGGGCGCGATGAACGCGCTCCGGCGCATCCGCCCGGAGCTCGACCTCGAATCCGACGAGATCGACGCCGAGGTGCTCGAGAAACTGGAGGTCACCGAGGACGACTTCAGGGACGCGATGAAGGGCATCGAGCCCTCCGCGCTCCGCGAGGTGTTCGTCGAGGTCCCCGACGTCACGTGGGACTCCGTCGGCGGCTTAGAGGACACCAAGGAGCGGCTCCGCGAGACCATCCAGTGGCCGCTCGAATACACCGAGGTGTTCGAGTCGATGGACCTCGAAGCCGCGAAGGGCGTCCTGCTGTACGGCCCGCCGGGCACGGGGAAGACCCTGCTGGCGAAGGCCGTCGCCAACGAGGCCCAGTCGAACTTCATCTCCGTGAAGGGGCCGGAACTGCTGAACAAGTTCGTCGGCGAGTCCGAGAAGGGCGTCCGCGAGGTGTTCAGCAAGGCCCGCGAGAACGCCCCGACGGTGGTGTTCTTCGACGAGATCGACTCCATCGCCGGTGAGCGCGGGAGCGGCGGGTTCGACTCCGGCGTCGGCGAACGGGTCGTCTCGCAGCTGCTGACCGAACTCGACGGCATCGAGGAGATGGAGGACGTCGTCGTGGTCGCCACGACCAACCGGCCCGACCTCATCGACGACGCGCTCCTGCGCCCGGGACGCCTGGACCGCCACGTCCACGTGCCGGTGCCCGACGAGGCCGCCCGGCGCGCCATCTTCGGCGTGCACACCCGCGATAAACCGCTGGCCGAGGGCATCGACCTCGACAGCCTCGCCCGCCGGACCGAGGGCTACGTCGGTGCCGACATCGAGGCGGTCTGCCGCGAGGCGTCGATGGCCGCGACCCGCGAGTTCATCAACAACGTCGACCCCGAGGACATCGGCGACTCGGTCTCGAACGTCCGCGTGACGATGGACCACTTCGAGCACGCGCTCGACGAGGTCGGCCCCAGCGTCACCGAGGAGACCCGCGAGCGCTACGACGAGATCGAACAGCGCTTCGACACCGCGGAGCCCTCGCTGGGCGACGACGAGAAGGTCAGCCGGACGTTCCAATAGTACCTTTTTACACGGGGGCATCGGGCGCTCTGCGCCCTCAACCCCCGTGCAAAAATCTACGCTAAAAAGGCCGGAATCGCCGCCGGCGATTCCGGGGAACCGGCGGCTCCGCCGCCGGATGCTCTCAGGCAGGCCTGCCTTTCCCCGGGTCGTGGCACAGAGGCCACTCCCGGCCGATATGCAGTCCTCTCGTATCATCACTTTTTGACGGCACCCGACAGACAAAACCCCGCGACGCCGACGGCCCGCGCCCGTTCCGACCAGTTATTTAACGACAGCACCCCCAGCGTGTGACATGGCCGAGGCCACCGAAGTGGCGAGCGAGCACGCAGGCGACGAGGAGGAGGAACACGCCCACGAGAGCCGCTGGCCGCTGCCGGCGGCGATCGGGGCCGGCGCGCTGTATCTCGGCGCTGGTCTCTACTTCATGGGGCAGAATCTGGTGCCGTCGGTCATCCCGGTCGCCCTCGTCGCCGTCGGCGCGCTCGGTCTCCTCGGCGGGCTCGCCGGGTGGGCCAACGAGGCGTTCATCGCGGACTACCGCCGCTCGCACGGCGGCGACTCGGGCGTCCTGCGGATGGGGATGATACTGTTTCTGGTCTCGGACGTGGCGACGTTCTCGGCGGGGTTCGTCTACTACGCGTTCATCCGCGTCGGCGCGTGGCCGCCCGAGCACCTCCCGTCACTCCTGGGGTCGCTCGTCATTATCAACACCGCGTTGCTGGTGGCGAGCAGCTTCACGCTGCACTACGGCCACGAGGCGCTGGAATCGGGGAACAGACGGCGGTTTCTCGGGCTCATGGGCGCGACGCTACTGCTCGGAGTCGTCTTCCTCGGCGGGCAGGCCTACGAGTACTACGAGCTGCTCGTCGCGGAGGGCTTTACCCTCTCGACGGGGATTCTCGGAAGCGCCTTCTTCGGCCTGACTGGACTGCACGGCCTCCACGTCGCGCTCGGCGTCCTCCTCATCGGTATCGCCTTCGGGCGGGCGCTCAAGGGCCACTACTCTGCGGAGCGCGACACCGCCATCCAGACGACGTCGCTGTACTGGCACTTCGTCGACGCCGTCTGGATCTTCCTCGTCCTCGTGCTGTACGTCGGCGCGTCGATATAGCGCCGCTCAGCCGGCCTGTTCTTCCAGCGCGACCATCTTCCGGTACAGCGGCGGCGACAGGATCGCGAGCGTCCCGAACGCGATGGCGAACACGCCGAGGGGGAACTGGAGCGGCGCGGCGGCGTAACACGGGTGCTCTGCGACGACGGTGACGTAGTGCTGTTCGCCCTCGTAGGTGACGATCGACCCGTTGCGGAACTCGGCGGCGTGGGGGAACTCCCCCTTCACTTTCGCCTCGCCGACGGGGTCGTCGATCGCCTCGCTGAACGCCGTCTGCTCGGCCGACGAGAGCTCCTCGTACTGGAACCGGGCCAGGTTCGGGGACGTGGCGTTGCCGAACTGTCCGGCCGTCTCCTCGGGGCTCTCGACGGCGATGCTCGGGTTCCCACAGCCGGCGATGTCGCCCTGGATGAGCGCGTAGCCGCCCGGTACCGCCGCACCGATGCCGACGGCGACCAGCAGGACGCCGACGAACGGCGCGAGATAGGTGAACAGGACCGACTCGGGTTGCTCGTCCGCCATCTTACGCCTCCATCTCGTGTGCGTTCCGCCGGCGCGACCGGAGGTACTGGAAGGTGACCGTCAGTCCCAGTCCGTACGCCCAGTGGGCGACGAGGACGAAACCGAGGTAGCCAATAAAGGCCAGCCCCTGCTGGCCGGTGTAGAACGCGATGGCGAACCCGGTCGAGATGAGCGTCGCGAAGACCAGCCCCGTCTCGAACAGGAGGCGGCCCGGGAGGTAGTCCGAGAACGCCAGAAAGAGCAGCGGCCACGTGACGGCACCGCCGACGAGGAACAACAGCGCACCGATGAGCGGCGTCGCCGGGAGACCGACGAGTTCGGCGATCTCGCTGAAGGAGGCCGGATCGAGCACGCCGACGTACGCCGCCGTGCCCAGACCCCCGGTCATCAGGAGCGTGCCGACGATACCGCCGGCGGCCGCCATCCACGCGTTCCGGTAGACGTTCTCCGCGACGGTGCCGACGCCGCCGAGCAGACCGATGGGCGTCATATCCGGCGCGTACGAGCGCCGAGTGCTCTCGGGTTCGGACGGTTCGAGATCGTATTTCTCCATCATCCGCTCTTCGAACCACTGCCACTCCCGGGTGAACTGGTTGGTCGCTTTCAGGTCCCACGGGTCCGTCGTCTGGACGACGTCGCCCTTCCAGTAGGAGACCAGCATGTTGTAGAGCCACAGCAGCGCGCTCAGGCCGATGACGTACGCGCCGACCGTCGCGATCTGCTGAGCGAACTGGTACTCGACGGGGTAAGTGGCCTGCCGCCGCGGCAGCCCCAGCCCGCCGATGACCAGCAGCGTCATGAACGTCACGAACGACCCGAAGATGAGTAGCGCCGCCTGGAACTTCGCCATCCGGGTATCGTACCACCGGCCGGTGATGAGCGGATACCAGTAGTAGCTCGCGGCGATCATCATGAAGGGGATGATGCCGACGACGATGAGGTGGAAGTGTCCGACGACGTAGTAGGTCCCGTGATAGAGGACGTCGATGGGAATGACCGCGAGGAAGACGCCCGTCACGCCGCCGATGATGAACGTCCCGATGCTGCCCGCACAGAGGATGAACGGCGCTGAGAGGCGTATGTCGCCGTCCCACATCGTCGTGATCCAGTTGAACGTCTTGATGGCGCTGGGGACGGCGATGGCGATCGAGATCGCCATGAACGACGCCTTGAGCCGTGGATCGACGGCCGAGGTGAACATGTGGTGAGCCCAGACGCCGAAGGAGAGCACGCCCATCCCCATCGTCGAGTAGACGATGAACTGGTAGCCGAACAGCTTCCGACCGACGAACTTCGGCAAGAGCGTGCTCATCAGCCCCGCCGCGGGCAAGAAGAGGATGTACACCTCGGGGTGACCCCAGAACCAGAAGAGGTGTTGCCAGAGGATGGGACCGCCGCCCTCCGTGGCGAAGAACGTCGTGCCGAGGTTCCGGTCCAAGAGGAGCATCACGAGCGCGCTTCCGAGCAGCGGGAACGCGAACAGCGCGAGCGCGCTCGTGACGAGCATGTTCCACGAGAAGATGTCCAAGTTCGCCCACGTGACGTCCTCGGTTCGCTCGTAGACGATGGTCACGATGAAGTTTATCGCCCCGACGGTCGTGGCGATGCCGGAGAGGTGCAGGCCGAGTAGCAGCAGGTCGATCTGCGGGTTCGGCTGTTGGACCGACAGCGGGGCGTAGAGCGTCCAGCCGACGCTGACCTCGCGGACGGTGAGGAAGAACTGGATGGTGTCCTGTGGCAGGAACAGGCTGAGAATCTGTCCGCCGACCTGCACCAGCAGGCCCATCCGCACCATCAGGAGCGCGGGCGGCAACAGCCAGAAACCGATGGCGTTCACGCGTGGGAACGCCATGTCGTCGGCCCCGATGAGCAGCGGGAGCATGTAGTTCCCGATGCCGAAGAAGACGGGCAGGACGAAGAATATCAGCATCGTTAGCCCGTGGGTCGTAAACAGCGCGTTGTAGGTCTCCGGCGTCCAGATGTCCGCCTGGGCGGTGACGAGCTCAGTGCGGAGCATCATCGCGTCCATCCCGCCCCAGAGGGCGGCGACGGTGCCGAAGACGATGTAGAGGATCCCGATGTCGCGGTGGTTCGTCGTCGTCAGCCAGCGGTACACTCCCGACTGGAGGCGGTCGATCTCGAAGCGGATCTCCTCGCTGGTGGTGTACCCGCCGTCGCTCTCCGGGCGGACGCTACGGCGGGCGCTGAACCAGAGGGCGAATATCCCGAGAGCGAGGAGCGCCAGCGCGGACCCCTCGACGACTGCTCTGTTCAGCATCGGTCGGCGGGGAGCCACGGGGCGGTCGACGGCGACGCGGTCGGGCAACTCATTGGTTCACACTGACGGTGCCACGCTCATAAAACCACGCGACGACGCGGCGAACCTGTCGATTTTCGATGGAGAATTCCGGTGCCGTCCCGGAGTCGCCAAGCTATTTGAGTGGCCCGCGGTAAGGTGTGTGCAATGCGTCTCAGTCGTGCCGTCGCGTGGCTGTGTGTCCTCGCTCTCGGAGCCGTCGCCTTCTCCTCGCCCGCGGCCGCCCAGTCGGTCAATCGGGCGGCCATCGACGACCTGAACGAGCAGTTGCTGTACGTCGCGCTTCCGCTGACGCTGTTCGTCGAGTTGACGCTCGTCTACGCGATCTATCGGTTCCGGAACAACGACCGGCCGAAACCGACCGTTGACGACCCCGCGCTGGAGATCACGTGGACCGCCGCGACCGGCGCGATACTGATATTCGTCGGCGTCTCCGCCTTCTTCGTCCTGTTGAACCCCTACATCACTCCCGCGGCCGCCGGGCCGACCGACGCCGGCGGACAAGCGGCCGACGGCATGGAAGTCGAAGTGCTGGCCTACCAGTGGGGCTGGGAGTTCCACTACCCCGAGTCGAACGTCACCACGCAGTCTCGCCTCGTCCTCCCGAAAAACGAGAACGTGACGTTCAGGCTCGAATCCTCGAGAGTCATCCACTCGCTGTACATTCCACAGCTCGGCGTCAAGCAGGACATCTTCCCCGGGCAGACGACGATCGCGCGGACCAAACCCACGCAGACGGGGTCCTATCGGCTCCACTGCGCGGAGCTGTGCGGCTCGGGTCACAGTCGGATGGACGGGACCGTCATCGTTCTCAATCAGTCCGAGTACGACGACTGGGTCCAACGACAGCGGAATGCGCCTTCGGCGAACGGAACCGCGAGTAACGGCACCGCGACGTCGGCGAACGGCACTGCGACGTCCGCCACGGGGACCGACGCGGCGCGCATCTCCGCTCCGCCGCGGGCTCACGCCAGATAACCCAGTTGCCGGAGGTGCTCCGTCGTATCGGAGTCCCGCCGTTCTTTCGGCGGCGAGAGCGTCGGTTCGAAGGTCCGCTCGTCGGTCGCCGTCGTCTCCGCCCACGGCACCCGCCTGACCTCGGGGATGGGGACGGCGTACCGGTGCATGTACATCCCCCACTCGCCGTAGGCGTTGCCGTGGTCCGCGCTCAGGACGACCGTCTCGGCGTCGAGGTTCTCCAGCAGCAGTTCCACCTCGTCTAAGACCCAGCGGAGGTTGTCCAGATACGCGTCCCACACCTTCTGGAAGTCCCCGCCGTTCTTGAGGTAGTCGAACGGCTCGCCCTCCCACGGTTCGAGCGTCTCGCGACCCTCGGCGATCGCCCGTGCGGTGAAGGGATGATGGGGCTGTTCGTAGTGGACGACGAGCCGCTCGGGATCGATCTCGCGCCCGACGGCGATCGCCCGCTCGGTGACCGGTCGCGGGAGCGTCAGACCGACCGGGGGCGGATCGGCGTACATCCACGGCTGATCGACGTAGCGGAAGTCTTCCGGGCGGAGCGTCTTCCAGTCGGTGCTCGAGACGCCCCGGCCGTCCTCCGGGAACTCCCGCTCGGCGAGGACGCGCTGCGTGAACGCGTTCGCCGAGACGAGCGCCGTGTCCGCGATCTCCGAGCGGTACTTCTCGGTGAACGTCTGGGCCATCCACTCGGCCGAGGCGGAGCCGACCGACCAGATAGACTCGACCTCGTCGACGAAGTCGTACTCCCACGCCACTTCTCGCAGCGCGTCCACCCGACAGGTATCGAGGATTATCAACGCGTCCCAGTCGCGCTCGAAGACGTTCGTCCCCAGCGGGTATCGTGAGAGGACCGACATCGCGAGTCCCACGTACCCGTAGTAGCCGCGTTTGAGTAGTGATTGCACGGACCACTGTCCGGCCTAATAGAGTATTGTAAATGAGTCCGGCAGAGACATAATATCGGATTACCGACTCTTGTGAGCGATCGTTTCGGACCGTTGCAGCCAGCGAACGGCGATAAGATTCCGAATACGACGCCGTGCTCGGCGTCTCCGCCTCGTGTCACAACCCACATTATCGGGCGTCACCAACGTCGGAATATGAATCGGACACGGGACCGCGTCCCCGAGCTGACGGGCATCCTGACCGCGGTCTCGCTGGCGCTCGTCTTCGGGGCCGTCCTCGGCGCGATCCCGCCTCGCGTCCTCCCGCGCGCTCCGGAGTCCGCCCTCGCGGCGATCCCGCATCTCAACGCCGCTATCAGCGCCGCCGCGATCGTGACCATCGTCACGGGTATCCGCGCGATACGGAACGGCGACGTCGAGCGCCACCGCCGCCTGATGGTCGCGGCGTTCGGCCTGTTCGGAGCCTTCTTGATTCTGTACCTCTACCGCATCACGCTGGAGGGACCGACGGACTTCGCTGGCCCCGCCGCCGTCGAGTCGTTCGTCTACCTCCCGCTGCTCGCCGTCCACATTCTGCTGGCGATCGTCGCCATCCCGATGGTGTACTACACCCTGTTGCTGGCCGCGAGCTATCCGGTCGCGGAGCTCCCGGCGACGAACCACCCGAAGGCCGGAAAGCTGGCGGCCGGGCTCTGGTTGGTCTCCTTCTCGCTCGGCATCGTCGTCTACGCGATGCTGTATCTGGTGTGGTGAACGGCGAGGGCCGCGCGACTGAGCGGAGCGCGGCTCTCGATTGATACGAACGGCGAACGTAGTGAGCCGTGAATAGCGATCTGTCTGGCTGCTGCTCCGCGGTTCACTTACCGTTCGCAGTTTCGAGGGCCGCTCCTTTCATCGTCGGGCGGCGATGCCGCCCGGCTGCCTGAGGGACCGTCGGTCCCTCTCTGTTCGCGCCCCTCGCTACTGCTCGCGGGTCGTTCCTCCCCGCTCGTGAGAAAGGAGGTTCTCGCTACGCTCGAACCACCCTAATCGTCAGCCGGCGTCGGTTCCCCACCGATGTCGGGACGGACGACGTCGCGGTCGGTCTCCTCGCCCTCGATGTCGTACGGGTACTCGCCGGTGACACAGCCCAGACAGAGGTCTGCCCGACTGGTCTCGAGCGTGTCGGCGATGGCGTCGATCGAGAGATACGACAGCGAGTCGGCCTCGATCTCCTCGCGGATCTCCTCGACGGACTGGTTGCCGGCGATGAGTTCGTCGCGGGAGGCCATGTCGATGCCCATGTAACAGGGCGCGACGATGGGTGGCGCGCCGATACGGACGTTGACTTCCTCCGCGCCGGCGTCTTTCAGCAGCTGGATGAGCTGCGTCGAGGTCGTTCCGCGGACGATGGAGTCGTCGATGATGGTGACGGTCTTCCCCTCGATGGTCGATTTGATCGGGTTGAGCTTCAGGCGGACGGCGCGTTCCCGCTCGTCCTGCGTCGGCATGATGAACGTCCGACCGACGTAGCGGTTCTTCATCAGGCCCTCCGCGAACTCGATATCCGAACCGTCGTCCTGCGCGGCCTCGGCGTAGCCGGAGGCGAACGCGCGCCCGGAGTCGGGGACTGGAAGCACCACGTCCGATTCGACGCCCGACTCTTCCCAGAGCTTGCGGCCCAGTTCGCGGCGGACTTCGTAGACGAGACTGTCGTCGATCGTCGAGTCCGGCCGGGCGAAGTAGACGTGTTCGAAGAAGCAGTGAGCCGTGTTCTGCTGCTCGATCAGTTGGTAGGTGTCGTACCCGGTGCCGTCCGGATGGAGGACGACCAGTTCGCCGGGCTTCACGTCCCGGATGAGCTCGCCGTCGAGCGTGTCGATGGCGGCCGACTCGGAGGCCAGCACGTAGCCGTCTTCCAGTTCGCCGATACACAGCGGGCGGTTGCCCTGCGGGTCTCGCACGCCGAGCACCGTCTCGTCGTGCATGATGGTCAGCGAATAGGAGCCGTGGATGCGCTCCATCGTCCGCTTGACGGCGCGGACGAGGTCCTCCTCTAGGAGGTTGCGCGCGAGGTCGTGGGCGATGACTTCGGTGTCGCCGTCGCTCGTGAAGGCGTGGCCGAGGTCCGCCAGTTCGTCGCCGATCTCGTCGGCGTTGACGAGGTTCCCGTTGTGCGAGAGGCCCAGCGAACCGGATTTGAAGGAGACGGAGAAGGGCTGGGCACAGCAGGCGTTGACGCTGCCCGCGGTGGGATAGCGGACGTGACCGATCCCGTTGGCCCCGTTCAGCGACTGGAGGTCGCCGGGACCGAAGGCGTCGCCGACCAGTCCCATCTCGACGTGGCTGTGCTGTTGGAAACCGTCGTGGGTGACGATACCGGCGGACTCCTGTCCGCGATGCTGGAGCGCGTAGAGAGAGTAGTAGAGGGGGCGGGCGGCGTTACGGTCTTCGAGAGAGATGCCGACAACGCCGCACTTCTCGTGCATGATGGAGAGTTATTCGCCGGCTTTCGACTGCCACTCGTAGTCACGTCGTTTCGCCGACTTGCCGAAGCCGCACGACGAGCAGACCTTCTTCTTCGTGTGATACGATTTCTCGCCACACCGGCGACACTTCGTGTGTGTCGTGGTGTTCTTCTTCCCTTGGCTCGGTGTTCCTGCGCCAGTCATGGGTTAATCGAGACGACGTTATCCCCGCGTATAATCGTTGTGTCTTCGTCTTCGATGACGAGGTTCATGTGCTGGTCGTACCCGGTGAGCTCGCCCTCGAACAGCTCGCCGCCCTTCAGTTGTACGGTGACGTCCTCGCCGAGCGACGCTTCGAGTACGTCCAGCGGTCGTCCACTCATGTACGGTTGAGATAGTGTCTGCCGCTTAAACGTACCGCTTGCTTCGCCCGATAGCGGGGAATCGCCCGTCGTCCGCGCGATCTACGTGGCGTCGCCCTCGGTGGCTCCCTCGTCCCTCGCCGACGGCTCGGCGGCGCGGATACCCGCCGCGTCCGCTGGCGGCGTCGGCGTCCGCTCGGCCCCTTCGTTGCCGGTCAGCGTCGGGACGATCAGCCGCGCGAAGTGATAGACCACGACGAGCAACAGCGGGCCGAGGAAGAGGCCGTACCACCCGAACAGCGTCGGCCCGATGATGTACGCGATCATCACGAGGCCGACGTGGAGGTTGCGCCCGGAGACGTACGGCCGGAGCAGGAGGTCGGGGATGAAGTCGACGATGACCACGGTGGCGACGACGAACACCGTCGGGAACCACAGCGGTTCGCCGTTGAGGAACGCCCGGCCGAAGAGACCGAGCGCCACCGGGATATACACCAGTTTCATGCCGACGACCGGGATCAGGCTCGCCGCGCCCGCGAGGACGCCGACGAGCGCCGGATACGGGATGCCGCCGGCGGGCGCGACGGCGTCCAGCGTGGAGTAGAGGACCACCGCGACGATGGCGACGACGAACGCGTTGAGGATGTTCCCGAAGAAGACGCTCCCGAGGTCCTCGTCGACCAGGTCGACGTACTCGTCGAAGACGGCCGAGTTGCCGCCGAGCGTGTTCCGGAGCCACCGGCTGAGCCGCGGTCCGTCCCGCAGGAGGTAGTAGGCGACGGTGAGCGCCAGAAACAGGTCGATGAGCGCCGCCCCGACCAGCGGGAGGTACGCGAGGATACCGGTCGCGAACACCTGTCCGGCGCTGACGACGTCCGGGTTTTCGAGCAGCACCTCGGGGTCCTGAACGATCGTGGAGACGTCGAGGTACGGTTCGATGAACCCCGCCAGCGGGCCGAGATCGACCGTCTGTGCCAGGTTGCCCAGTTCCTGTGCCGCGACGGCGAGCGTATAGCCCACGAGGAGGACCACCGGAACGGCGAGGACGAGCAGCGAGACCACCGCGGCGATGGTCGGTCGGAACCGGGACTGCAGCCGCCGGTGTGCCGGCCGAGTCACGTAGTAGAGGAACAGGCCGAGGACGAACGCGCCGGCGTAGTTGGTGAACACCCACGCCAGTAAGACGACGACGAACAGGCCGAGGACCCACCACGCCGCGCGGCTCTTGGACGGTGTCCACTCCATGCTATTGACTTCGCCTCCGAGCCCGATGGCGGTACTCTATCGGCGGCGCGTGAGACCGGGGAGCGGCCCCGATCACGTCGCCCGCGTCGCCGGTAGCGCGGTTCCGTACGCGCGAGCGACCGCGCCGAGCCGCCGGTGCCTCGCGTCTACACATCGACGGAGAAGGGGGCGTCGTCGGTCGCGCGGGCGGCGAATCCCGCGAGCAGGTCCGCCAGCGCGTCGAGGTCGGCCGGATCGATGACCTCGACCGGGGTGTGCATGTAGCGGTTCGGGAGGCCGACGCTGACCGCCGGGATGCCGCCGCGCGCGGTGTAGAAGGCGTCGGCGTCGGTGCCGGTCCGGATACCGGTCGCCTGTAGCTGGACGTCGATCTCCTCGTCGGTCCCCGTCTCGCGGAGCGACTCGACCACGACCGGGTGGTTGGCGCTGCCTCGGGAGACGACCGGGCCGCCGCCGAGTTCGACGCCGGTCGAGCGGTCGCTCGGCGAGTCCGGCGAGTCGGGCGCGTGCGTGACGTCCACCGCCACGACCGCGTCCGGGTCGAGGTCGAATCCGACCATCTTCGCGCCCTGCAGGCCGACTTCCTCCTGGACCGTCGAGACGGCGTGAACGGTGGCGTCGACGCCCCGTTCCGCCGCGCGGCGCAGGCCCTCGGCGGCCGCCCAGATGCCGACTCGGTTGTCCATCCCGCGAGCGGCGAGCCGGCCGTTCGCCAGCTCCGAGACGGTCTGCGTGAACGTGACCGGGTCGCCGCGGTCGACGAGCGATTCGAGTTCCTCGCCGTCTTCGGCGCCCACGTCGACGTGCTGTTCGGCCACTTCGGGGACGCTCTCCTCCTCGCCCTCCCGGAGGTGGATCGCGGTCTGGCCGACGACGCCCGAGACCGGGCCGTCGGCAGTGTGGACGGTGACGTGTTGGCCGCGGGAGACGGTCTTGTCCGACCCGCCGATGCGCTCGAGACGGACGAACCCGTCGTCGGTCAGGTCCCGGACGATGAAGCCGATCTCGTCGCCGTGGCCCGCCAGCGCGACCGACGTGTCGCTGCCGCGGAGCGTGGCGACGGCGTTGCCGTAGTCGTCGGTCCTGACCTCGTCTGCGAACTCGCTCACGTAGTCCACCCACACGCGCTGGCTGTCGGCCTCGTAGCCGGAGGGACCCGGCGTGGTCAACAGCGACTCCAAGAACTCGCGTCGTCGTTCCTCCATACCCGGGATACGGTGTCGGCGACTATGAATTACGGGGCCGTCGGAGCGATTGAAAGTCGCGATGGCCGTTACACGGGGGCACCAACGGACGAGAAACGGGCCGATCGCTCCGACAGCACAACGGATAAGAGTCGTCGGGCCGACGTATCAGTATGGCGAAATTCACACTCCTGGAGCTGAACCTGGACGGTTCGGAGTTCACCGCCGGCACGTCCGGCTTCGGAATCGACGAAGACGACGAGGAGGACGTAGAAGCGGAAGAGTTCGAAGACGACGAAGCGGGCGGCCGCTCGGGACTGTTCGCGGTCTTCGTCCTCGTCGCGCTGCTCGTCGTCGCCGTCGTCGCGAAGAAGAAACTGCTGGGCGGGGACGACGAACTGGACGAGGAGTTCGGCGACGACTTCGACGACGACTTCGGCGACGTCTGAAGCCGCGCGACGACCGATCTGTGCACGCGGGGAGAAGGCCTATGCATCGCCGCCCCGTTTCCCGGATATGGGATTGTATCACAGCGTCCGCGCCGTCGCGGGCGCGTCCGGCGACGGGCCATTGGACTGGAGCGCCGTCACGGCCGCCGCCAAGGAGGCGACGGACCCGGGCGACCTCGACGTCTCCGCCGACGAGCGCAGGGGGTACGCGAGCGACGTCCGCGACGCTCGCGACCGCGTTCGCGAGGTCGGCGGGCTCGACTTCGACCTCCCGGACACGGTCGAGATCCAACACCGTCACCACTGGATAGACGCGAACGTGGCGACCTTCGAGCGGGTGATGGCCCCGATCGAGCAGCAGGCGCAGTTCATCCCCGGAATCGCCCGCGTCGTCAACACCGGCTCGATGGCCTTCGCCCTCTCGTTTCTCGCGAACAACGTCCTCGGCCAGTACGACCCGCTCCTGCTGGCCGACGGCGACGACCACGCGCTCTATTTCGTGCGCCCGAACATCCGGAAGGTCGCCGCCCAACTCGACGTGGACCAGGACCGCTTCCGGCGCTGGATCGCCTTCCACGAGGTGACGCACGCCGCGGAGTTCGGGGCCGCGCCGTGGCTCTCCGAGCACATGGAGGAGAAGATGGAGGAGGCCATCGAGCGCCTCAGCGACGGCAACTTAGATCGTGCCTCGCTCGGCGAACTGGACACGACGATGACCGCCGTCGAGGGGTACGCGGAGCTGCTGATGGACCGCGCCTTCGACGACGAGTACGACGACCTGCGGCGGAAGGTCGACGAACGCCGACAGGGACGCGGCCCCGTCGCGGAACTCGTCCGCCGGCTGCTCGGCCTCGGGATGAAACGCCGGCAGTACGAGCGCGGAAAGGCGTTCTTCGAGGCCGTCGCCGACGCTCGCGGTGTCGCGGCCGCCGGACGCGTCTGGGACTCGCCCGAGACGCTCCCGACTGACGACGAGATCGAGAATCCGTCGCTCTGGGTACGTCGCGTCGACCCGTAAGCCGACGTTTCCGCCGGTCGACGCCCGTCTCGCCGCCGTGACGGCGCGAGGCCGGTCCGGAGGGGCTTACCGGCTGAAAGCTCACCATAACATTACTGACCGGTCGTGTGGCCGCTACGTAGATGCCACTCTCTAGTCGCATCGCATCTGGACTACGTTTGGGACGGGCGACGGGGACAGACGAACAGTTCAGACACGATTTGCGCGTTCTCGGGTCGATCAGCGAGGTCTCGCCCGACCGCTGGAACGCCGTCGTCGACCAGTCCTCGAGAGGGAGCGTCTTCCACCGCCACGAGTGGCTCGAAGCCGTCGAGAACGGTCTCGGCCACGCGCCGCGGCATCTCTTCGTCGAGAAGGACGGGAATCCGATCGGTCTCTTTCCGAACTTCCTCGAGCCCTTAGAGGGCGTCGACCGTTCGCCGCTCCGACGACTGGTCTCGGTCGAACCCGGTTTCGGGGGCCCGCTGGCGACGACAGATACGGACACCGTCCTCCCCGCGATGCTCGAGACGGTGGCCGACTACTGCACCGGCCGGACCGTCGTCCACGAGATACGCGCGCTCGACACCAGTTACCTCCGCTACAACACGCTCTTTCAGAGTCACGATTACGAGCCGAACCGGCGGCGCTGTCGGTTCCTGTTACACCTCTCACGCCCGTACGAGGACATTCTCTCGGGGATGAGCCGGTCGAGGCGCAAAGGTATCGAACGCGGGCGGGAGGGCGACGCCGAGGTGATCGAGGAGGCGGTGACGAGCGACACGCTCGGGCGGTTCTATCGGACATACGTGCGGGTGATGGACGAACTCGGCGTCTCCGCGTTCCCGCGCGAGTTCTTCGAGTCGCTGCTCGGGATGGCGGACCGACTGCTGTTGGTCACCGCGCGCGTCGACGGCGAGTACGCCGGCGGCCTGCTTGAGATACTTGACGACGAGCAGTCCTCCGTCCACGGGTATATCTCCGCGATTCCTCGCGAGTTCTTCGATCATCACGTCTCGGAACTGCTCTACGACTACGTCGTCCGCTGGGGGATCGACAACGGCTACGAGACCTACGACCTCGGGACGACGAAACCGGACTACGAGAACGGCCTGTTCCGGTACAAGGAGGGGTTCGGCGGGCAGCTCGTTCCGACGCTCGTCTGGGAGCGCGGCGGCAACTCGCTGTGGGACGTCCTCCACAGGGGGCGATCGCTCTACCTGAAACACTCTAACTCCGAGTCGTAGACGCGACGGGAGAGAAGCCGCGAGCGAGGGCCCGCGGGTTAGAAGACGGCCCGTTCGAGGATGCGACGCGCCAGCGACGGCCGACGGGAGTCGTGCGGATAGACGGTGACGGTCGTACACCCCGGACTCGGCGAGGGCGGGCCGCCGTCGAACAGCGCCGCTCTGAGCCGGCGGTCGGCCCCCCGATGCACGAGGAGGTCCGGCCGCGGCAGTCGCCCACCGTCGCTACGGAGCGATTCAGTCTGTACGGGGACCGAGAGCAGCTCTGAGATGGACGACTGGTAGTCGTCGATCGTCTCCCTGTGTTCCTCGGAGCCGTCGGCGGGGTACCAGAGCGAGACGTTCCCCCCGTTCGATTCGGCGACGGCCTCGGCGACGGTCACCGCAAGCGGCGGGTGCGGTCCGCCCTCGCCCGCCACCGTGACCTGTCTCGGCCGGTCGTAGCCGAGATTGTCCACGAGGAGGACGTCACAGGGGGCGTGCCGGACGACCCAGTCGATCGGGTCGGCGAACAGGCGCGACCGAAGCCGGAGCGGTTCGTGTTCGGCCAGTATCGTGTCCATGCCCCGGTCGGCTGCGAAGTTGACGACGGCGTGTTTCGTGTCGTGACTCACTATCTCGTCGGCCTCCACGTCGACCGCCAGCTCCTCGCCGAGCGCCGCCATCCGCGTCTCGAACGCGAGGTCAGCCGACGACTGGTCGGCCGCGTCCTCGATGAGGGGAGCTTGGTCGGGGATCTCCTCGAACCGGACGGCGACCACGCGACCGCCGTCCGGCCGGACGACGTCCGCGGCCAGTTCGACCAGCGCTCGCTCCCTGTCCTCGTCTACGGCCTTGGTGAACGCGACGAGCACTTCGCGGGTGGCGTCCGCCGCTGCTGACTCGACGTCGGTGAGCGCGTTCCGACCGACCTGCCGGCGGATGGCGTCCGTCGCCGCGCCCTCCCGGCGGACCCGCGGACGGACGTAGACGAGGTACCAGACGACGCTCGCGAGCGTGATGACGACCGCGCCGGCGAGCGCGACGGTCCCCATCTGCGTGAGGAGGAGGCCGCCGGTGACGACCCCGGCGATCTGCGTCCACGGGTACAGCGGCGACGTGAACTCGGGGTCGTAGTCGGCGCTCCCCTCGCGGAAGGCGACGAGGGCCGCGTTGATGAGCGCGAACACCAGTATCTGGAAGGCGCTGGCCAGCTTCGCGATCTCGAGGATCGGGACGAACGCGATCAGGAGCAGCAGGACGACGCCCGTGAGCGTGATGGCGGCGACCGGCGTGCCGAACCGGTCGCTGACGGCGGCCAGCGACGGCGGCGCGAGCCGGTCCCGGCTCATCGCGAAGGGGTAGCGCGACGAGGAGAGGATGCCGGCGTTGGCCGTCGAGACCAACGCGAGGATGGCCGCGGCGATGATGGCGACGACGCCCGCCGACCCGAGCGTCACCTCGGCGGCGACGGCGACCGGCGTGAGCGACCCGGCGACGCTCCCCGGGTCCGTGATCCCGACTAACACCGCCACGATGGCCACGTACAGCACCGTGGTGAACGCGAGCGATCCGAGGATGCCCAGCGGGATGTTCCGCCCCGGGTCCTCGACTTCCTCGGCGACGCTCGCCACCTTGGTGACGCCGGCGTAGGAGACGAACACGAGCCCGGTCGCGGCCAGCACGCCGCCGAGGCCGGCGTCGAGGAAGCCGGCGTAGTTCGCCGATTGGACGCCGGACACGCTCCCGGCGGTGAACCAGCCGAGCGCCGCCAGCATGACGACGACGATGGCGACCTGGAGCCGGCCGGTCTGCTTGGCCCCGAAGACGTTTATCAGGATCAGCACCGCCGCCAGCCCCAGCGCGACGGGCTTCAGCGGGAGGTCGAACAGCAACAGGAGGTAGGGGACGCCGCCGACGAGCGCGAGCGCGCCCTTGAACGAGAGGGAGAACCACGTTCCCAGGCCGGCTATCGTCCCGAGCAGCGGCCCCATGCCGCGCTCGATGTAGATGTAGCTCCCGCCGGCCTCCGGCATGGCGGTGGCCATCTCGGACTTCGAGAGGGCCGCCGGCACGACGAGGATCCCGGCGAGGGCGTACGCGAGGATCACGGCCGGACCGGCGATCTCGAGCGCCAGCGCCGGCAGGATGAAGATGCCGCTGCCGATCATCGCGCCGATGCTGATGGCGAGGACGGACGGGAGACCGAGGTCTCGTTCGAGGTCCTTCACCATCTCAGGCGGGTTCGAATGCGGGGAGCGAGCGCTCGATCTCCCGCCGCAGTTCCGTCGCGAGGAGCGTCGATCCGCAGACGACGGTCGTGGCGATGTCCGCCACCGCCTCCCGTCGCTGCGGGTCGTTGAGCACCGCGACGACCGTCTCGAGGTCGAAGTGCGTGCGGAGCAACTGGGTGACCAGCACCGCCTGTCTGTCCCGTCGCAGCGCGACGACCGCGGCGTCGGCGTCTACCGCGTCCGCGAGCGTCTCCAGCGACGTCACGTCACCGACTGTCACCTGGACGCCGTCGGGCAACTGCCCGGCAGCGCTCCGGTGGTCGGTGACGAGACGGACGTCGGCGGTCGGTTCGAACGCCGACGCGAGCATCGACCCGGCGTGCGAGTCGCTGACGACGAGGAGCGTCGGCGGTCCGGCGGTACGAGCGAGCGTGTCTCGGAGGATCGTTCTGCGCGTCATGGATGGGTTCGACGACGGCGGTGGTCGCTATCGCCGATACGCAGTATAGATTCCGGACCGGCATAAACACCTAGCAATCGGTTCCGTATCGGAAAATTGATGTCCCAAATATCGAAGTTGTGGAACTACTCTTCCCCGCCGTCACCGGTCGCGTCGGCGTCGAACAGGTGGAACGGGCGCGTGTACTCGTTGCGGATCAGGTCCTCGTCGACCACTTCGAGACCGATGTCGTTGAGGTCGCGGCCGATCCGACTCAGGTCGTTCCCGTCGGCACCGACCACTTCGACGTGGACGTTGTCGGCACCGGTCATCACCTCCCGGATGGCGACGACGCCCTCCACGTCGAGCGCGCGCTTCGCTATCTCCTCTCGCTCGTGAATCGGCGCGGTACAGACGATGAGCGTGTGTAACTGGTATCCCGCGGCCTCGTAGTCGACGTCGACGTCGTACCCGCGGATGACGCCCCCCTCTTCGAGTTTGGCGATGCGGTTGCGGACGGTGCGGGCCGAGACGTCCAGCGTCTCCGCGATCTCGCTGGCGGACGTGTGGCGAGCGTCCCGTTGGAGCGCGTGGATGATGCGCCGGTCTAACTCGTCGAGCGGGTACTCCGAGTCGGCCATACGGTGCGCTTACGGCGGACGCGGTACAAAAGTTCGTGGTCGGCGCGCCGTCCCGACGCCCCCGCTCGCGGCTCGGGCCTCACCGGCCGTCGCCGTCGGTTCGGGCGGGTTGTTCCCCCTCGTCGTCCTCGCGAGCGCGTCGTCGCTTGGTTCGAGTCCCGGGTTTCGGCCCCCGTTCCCCGCTGTCGTCGTAGGGGGTCTCGGCGATGCTGTCGGGGAACGTGAACTCCGCGAGGACGCCGCCGACGACGGTCGCACCGACGCCGATCCCCAGGACCATCGGCAGTCCCGCGCCGCCGTAGAGCGTGACCAAGGCCATCGACCCGCCGACCAGCAGGGCGAACCCGAGCTTCAACTGCTTGAGGAACCGCTCGCGGTCGGCCGCGGTGACGGACGGGCCGACCATCAGACCCCACCCGCGTCGGTACCGCGCGTCGCGGTCATCAGTAGAACCCCCTGTCCACGTCTTCGTCGATGATATCCTCGAACTCCGTATCGAGCAGCTCCTCGGCCTCCTCGAACGTGTCGGTCAGGTCGTCCATCCGGTCGGGTCGCTCGTACTGGTCGAACTCCATCGGGCCGTAGGCCGGCGAATCGACGGCGTCCATGATGTCCTCCAACATCGCTCTGGGCGTCGTCGGCGCGTCCGCGTGCGTCTCGAGGACCGCCTCCAGGTTCTTGGCCTTCTCCTCGGCGTCGCTCTCGTCGTCGGGGGCCTGCTGGACGCCGAAGAGGCCCGACCCCTCCTCGGGGAACAGCGGGTCGATGTCCTCGTCGATGCGTCGGGCGACCCGCGAGCCGACCCCCTGTACCTCGAAGGGGTTCTTCGCGTAGGTCTTGAGTTGGTAGACGCCCGCGCTCGGATGGCCGACGTAGAGGTCCTCGCCGATCCCGCTCGCGCGGTCGCCCCCGACCGCCCGCCAGCCCCCGGGGTCGGCACCGCTGTCCATCACGTCCTCGATGATGTCCTGCCAGTCACGAACGCGCATTGTCGCCTGGACGTTGGCGACGGGTCAGAATGAAGGCATCGGTCCGTGCGAACTCTTGCCGCTCGCGAGCGCGACATCGCCGCACCGTCGCAGTCCGCCGATCGTCTCGGAGAGCCGTACAGAATTTCTTTAAGTCGACGACCGCAGCCTAGAAATATGGAGAGTGAAGCGAACGTACTGGGCGGGGAGTTAGCCCCCTGCGGGACGGACCCGATGACCGGGGCCATGCGGGACGGCTACTGCTATCCGCTCCAGCGAGACCCGGGTCGCCACGAGATCTGCGCGGTGATGACCGAGGAGTTCCTCCAGTACAGCAAGGGGCAGGGCAACGACCTCGTCACGCCCCGGCCCGACCTCGACTTCCCGGGTCTGGAACCGGGCAACCGCTGGTGCGTCTGCGTCCCGCGGTGGATGGAGGCCGAGTTGGCCGACCGCGCGCCGCCGGTCGTCCTCGAAGCGACCAGCGAGGACGTGCTGGAAGACATTTCCCGCTCGACGCTCGAAGCGCACGAACACGACGGCGGCGAGACCCAGAGCGCGGCGTCGAACGGCCACTCGAACTGACCGATAGCGTTTTTCCCGAGCCGAACGTGGACAGTCGCGTGCAACTGCGCGGCGTCGTGGTGGGAGTCGAGGAGCCGAAGACCGTGAGCACGCAGTACGGCGAGAGCGAGCTCTGTGAGGTGACGCTCCGGCCCGAACGCGGGGCCGGTGAGCCGACGACGGTCACGCTGTGGGGAAAGTGGACGGAGACGGCGGAGTACCTCGAAGCCGGGATGGAACTGGCCGTCTACGACCCCGACGAGCGCCAGTACCGGGGCGAGACGCAGTACTCGGTCGGCGGCGACTCGGCGATCGTGGTCGAACCGGACTTCCTCGTGGACGTGACCGACGTCCGCGCGTGGGTGCAGTGCCCCCGGATGTACTACCTCCGCAAGCTCGACGGCGCGGACCTCGCTTACCCGCTGGTGAAGGGGACGGTCGTCCACGAGGTCTTCGGGGACTTACTGCGGGGCCGGGACGTGGAGACGGCGATCGACGAACAGATCGAGCAGGCGGGGCTGGACATCGGCCTGTTGGGCCGGGAGGCCGACGAGGTGGCCGGCGACGTCCGCGACCACGCGAAGGCCATCGAGGGGTGGCTTAATCAGGGGACGCTGACGGAGGAAGACAGAGCGGCGACCGCCGCTGACAGCTCGGAGCGGGACTTCAGTCCCGCGGAGAGTGAGTGGCGCTCCGAGATGACGCTCATCTCCGAGCGCTTCGGCATGAAGGGGCGGGCCGACGCCGTCCGCCGGGGGATGCCCGTCGAGCTCAAGACCGGGAAGAACACCAAGCGCGAACCGCGCTTTCAGGACAAGATCCAGGCGACGGCCTACGCCCTGATGCTCGGCGAGCGCGCCGCGAACACGCTCGCCGCGAGCGACGTGATGGCCAGCGACGGCGGTACCCGGAGTCCCTTGGAGGCCGCACCGGATACCGGGACGCTCCTCTATACGAAGAACGCCGCCGTCGACCGCAACGAGGAGAGCGGCGACCTCTCGCCGGCCAAGGAGTTCTCCATCGGGTCGGGGCTGCTCCAGTACGTGATCCGGACGCGCAACGAGATCGCCGCGATGGAGTACGACACCGGCGTCCCGACGGGGTACGAGGCCAACGCCAAGTGCGAGTACTGCTTCGAGCAGGACACCTGTATGGCGGTTTCGGGCCGCCTCGACCAGGAGTCGAAGGCCGGACAGGTCGGCGTCGCCATCCCCGAGGACGAACGGGAGTACTTCGAGCGCTTCTACGACGCCATCGAGGCCGAGCGCCGCGCGGTCCACCGCGAGTACGCCAAACTGTGGGAACAGACGCCCGAGGAGCGGGCCGCCGACGACCGCGCGCTGGTGGACCTCGAACCCGCCGGCCGCACCGAACTCGACGGCGGCCGCTGGGAACTGCGCGCGAAGGGGACCGGAGCCGTCTCGAAGATCCGGGAAGGCAACCTCGTGCTGGCCAGCGACGGCGACCCCGTGACCGGGGACGCGGAGCTGGCGCGGGTCGAACGGCTCGGCGAGGCGCGAAGTGCCTCGGAAAACGCGAACGGTGAAGCCGTGAGTGGCGAGGAGATAGTGGTGACGGCGGACGAGCCACTCGACCTGCGCCGACTGGACGTCTACCCCTCCGAACTGACGACCGACCGCCTCCAGAACGCGCTCCACGACGCCCTACTTACGCAAGCCCCGGAACAAAAGGACGTGCTGTTCGGGCGGCGGGACCCGGAGTTCGAACCCATCGAGGAGACGTTCATCGACAACAACCCCGCCCAGGACGAGGCGGTCAGACTCGCCGTCGGGGCCGAGGACTTCGCGCTGGTTCACGGGCCGCCGGGTACGGGGAAGACCTACACGCTGGCGCGGATGTTACGGGCCTTGGTTGAACGCGGCGACCGGATCCTCCTGTCGGCGTTCACCAACCGGGCGGTGGACAACGCCATCGAGGCCCTAGAGGAGCAGGGGTTCACCGACATCGTCCGCGTCGGCACCGAGAGCGGCGTCCGCGAGGACATGCAGAAGTATCGGTTGGAGCAGTCCGGCGATCCCGACAAGTGCGCGGGGACGCTCCGGGACGCACAGGTCGTCGCCGCGACGACGGCCACCTGCGGTGGGACGGCCCTGCAGAGCCAATCGTTCGACGTGGCCGTCGTCGACGAGGCCGGGCAGTTGACCGAACCCGGGACGCTGGCGGCGACGACGCTCGCCGACCGGTTCGTCCTCGTCGGCGACCACCAGCAGCTCCCGCCGGTCGTCCAGTCCGAGGACGAGACGCTCTCGCGGTCGTTATTCCAGCGGCTCATAGAAGCCTCGCCCGAGGCCGGCGTGATGCTCGACCGCCAGTACCGGATGGCCCAGCGCATCCAGGCGTTCGCCTCCCGGGAGTTCTACGACGGGCAGTTACGTCCGGCGACCGGCGAGGTGGCAGCCCAGCGCATCGACGACCTGCCGGGCGTCTCGCTGGATTCGCTTCCGGCGAACCTCCGCGACCGCGTCGCCTTCGTCGACCCGGACGGGTCGCAGGTCGGCAACACCAATCCCGACGAGGCGGACACCGTCGCCGAGGTGGTGTCGGCGTACCGCGAGGCCGGCGTCCCGGCCGACGACATCGGCGTCATCGCGCCGTTCCGCGCGCAGGTGGCGGAACTCGACCGCCGCCTCCCCGACGTCGCCGTCGACACCGTCGACCGGTTCCAGGGGTCGAGCAAGGAAGTCATCGTCGTCTCCTTCGTCGCCACCGGGACGCTCGACGGCCCCATCTTCGAGGACTACCGGCGGATCAACGTGGCGCTCACGCGGGCGAAGAAATCGCTCGTCCTCGTCGGTGACCGCGACGCACTCGCCGCTGACGACGTCTACCGCCGGATGGTCGAGTGGGCCGAGTGACCACTTATCCGAAGTGCGTTTTTGCAAGGTATAATTTTAGGTAGGTGTACGCCATACGTAGGTGTACGATGAACTGTCCAGAGTGTGATTTCCCGTTGGCAGTCGAACAGGAGCTGTCAGAAGAGACCGTCTTCTCCTGCCGGAGCTGCGGGGCGGAACACGTCGAGTGAATCGGCGCGCCCGGTTCCGCTAACCGTCCGTAAACCCGATCGATAGCCGCCGATACGAACAGCCGATCTATCCGACGAACCGACCGACGAGGCGGCCCGAGGCGAGACGATCTCCCGCACGCGCTATCGCTTTCTCACCGCCGTTCCGACGCGCTTTCGAGGCTACTGATCGACTGACTCGCTGGTCGTCGTCCCCGCGTCCCGCTTTCTCGCCAGCAAGTCGGCGTACAGCCGCGAGCGGAGCGTATCCCGGAGTTCGGTCGCCCGGTCGTCGTCCACGTCGTAGGCCGCCGCCGACCCGCCGAAGACGCTCGCCGTGCTCGCGGTGTCGGCGGTCACGGTCGCGAGGCGGCGGCGTCGCTGGAACGGCGAGCGACCGACGAAGACCGTCTGAATGCGGTAGTACGGCGCGACGCGAGTGGTCCGTCGCCAGAACCCCGACCGCGTCGCCAGCACGTCGTCGTCCAGCGCGAAGCCGCGGTGTCGCCACCGGAGGTGCGCGGCCGGCGGGACGAAGACGAGGAGACCGAGCAACGCCCACCAGTAACCGGTTTCGAGGACGAATCGGTCGGCGGCGTACCCGGCGACGGTCAGGACGCCGAAGGCGACGGCGAACCGGATCGCGTACCGCCGCCGGGCGCGCGTCGGCGGGCGCTCGAACGAGAGGTCGCCGAACGGTTCGACGTCGCGGGCGAGTTCGTATACCGTCTCCCGCGGGGCCATCGGCACGGCGACGCCCTGGGAGGACTGGTCGTTCCCGCCGCTGTATCCCGCCGTCTCGACGACGAGCGTCGCGTAGCCGAAGCGACGCATCAGGACGTTCTCCCTGATCGTGACGGTCTGGACCTTCGAGAGCGGGATCGTCCCGCTGTAGCGCCGGAGCAGCCCCCGCTGATAGCGGAGGTCGTCGCCCTCCTGGAACAGGCGGAAGTCGTGGTACTCCACGACCGTCAGGACGACGCTGACGACGAGCGCGGTCAGCAGGAACTCCGCGAGCGTGAGGGCGACGAGCGCGACCAGCCGCGGCGGACCGAACGTCTCCAGTATCGACAGCGACGGCGCGGCGTCGCTCCCGAGGACGGCGAGGTTGAACCGGAACACCGCGGCCACGAGGTCCCCGCCCAGCGGGAGCCCGGCGAGCGTGAGCGCCGGCGCGGCCGGCCGGACGGAGACGACGGCGTAGGTCAACAGGTCGCGCCACGTGAACGCGAACAGCTCCTCCGTCGGTTCGTCGGTCTCGGGGACCGGTCGCCGGGAGTCCGCATCTCGCGGGGTCGTCGATTCCCCGGCGGCGGGCGCGGCCGCGTTCTCCCGTTCGGCGGCCGAATCGTCGCGCTCCGCGGTCTCTCGGTCGCGGCGCTGGACGAGGCGGCGGAGCCGGTCGGCCTCCCCCTCGTCGACGGCGTCAAGCGTCGCCTCGGTCGCGCTGCCGCCGGCCGTCTCGAAGGCCACGACCGAGAGGCCGAGCAGTCGGTTCACCACGCCCTGTTTGACGTCGACGTTCTGGATCCGCCCGAGCGGGATCTCGCGGGACTGCCGGGCGAGGACGCCCGATTCGACGGCGAGCGTATCGCCCTCGATCTCGTACTGAAACCGGTAGTACCGCGCCAGCGCGAACGCGGCGGCGACCACCGCGCCCGCCGGCGCGAGCAGGGGAATCGTCCACGCGGGGAAGGCCGCCGTACCGGCGAGAGCGGTGCCGACGAAGAACGCGAAGAAGGCCCCCTGCGCCGCCGCGACGACGGTCCGCCGGACGGCGCTCAGCGGGTGGAGCCGCCTCATACGGCGTCGGTCGCCTCGCTCTCGATGGCGAGGTCCCGAAGTCGCTCGCGTAGTTCTGTCGCCCGCTCCGGTCGCAGGCCCGGAATCGTGATGTCGGCACCCCGGGAACCGGCGGTGTAGACGACGACGCTGGCGAGGCCCGCGGACCGCTCGATCGGCCCGCGGGTCGTGTCGACGTGCTGGACTCGGACGTACGGGACGGACGTGTCGGTGCGAGTCAGGACGCCGCGGACGAGAAACAGCGCGTCGTCCTGCAGCTCGAAGCGCCAGATGCGATGGGCGAGCACCGCGTGGACGGCCCCGAGCGAGACCAGCAGACCCCAGCAGACGACGACGGCGGTGAGCGGGAGCGAGACGGCGAATCGGTTCACGAGGAAGGCGATTCCCGCCAGCAGGGAGACGCTGAGGGCCGTTCGTCCGGCCCACAGCAGCCTCACTCGCGGGTGCAACGACTCCATATACGTACCCCGTGGGCCGAGGTGCCGTTAACAGTTGCCGTAACGTTCGGCTCGGTGGCTCACCGGCAGACCGCCCCTCAGTCGCCTTCGAGGGGGCTCGGTGGTTGGGTCTCCTGTTCGGGGAAGCCGACGAGGAGCGTGTCCTCGATGAGCGCTTCGGTCCCGCGGCGGAGACACTCCGAGACGGCTTGGTGGGAGACGCCCAGTTCGTCGGCCAACTCCTCTAAGTTGATGTCCCGGGGCACCTCGAAGTAGCCGCGCCTGACCGCCGTCACGAGCGTCTCGTACTGTTCCGTCGTCAGGCCGTAGCGGCCCGAGGGGTCGCCCTCCATCTCTCGGATCGCGTCGACGGTGAACTCCAGTTCGTGTTCGACGCAGAACTCCTTCGTCTGAGAGAGGTGGTCCCGCGACGGGTAGAGCATCCGGAGGTGCCACTGTTCCTCCGTTCCGAAGGCGTTCAGGATGGTCGCTTGCCCGTTCGTCAGCATCTGGAGGAGGAGGCCGACCTGTTCGATCCAGTGCATCCGATAGAGCAGTTCGTCGCCGAAGTCCGCCAATAGCTCCAGGTCGTCGATCGTCGGATCCTCCGCGCAGGCGCTTTCGAACTCCTCCACGCCGGCGTTTCGGATCCACAGGAGCGGCATCACGACCTTCTCGCCGCTCTTGACGACGCGCTCGGCTTCGACTTCGAGCGTCGGGAGCGCCGCGAAAGTCTCGGCCAGTGCGACCTCCGTGGCCGGAACGGTGGCTCTGACTATCGTGGGCATGTAGTCTCTCCCTCCGGGACACCGCTCCGTCGAGTTTCCTGCGCTCGGTCGAACGTTCGAGTCGTACGACGGTCTCTCGCGGCGGGATTCGTCGGGATACAGGCATCGCGTTCGGCAGATCCGGTTCGACTACCGTTCGTGCGTGACGGATCGAATATATATTGCATGTTGATATGATATGCGCTCGTTTTTCACGGCCTATAGAGTTCGATATTATGTATGCAGGAACTCAGTAAGTATTTTGCTCTCACATGTAACGGTAGCCTTGTTCAACCCGACCCGGAAGTATAAGCGGCCGCCTCCGAGAGTTGCCCACAGCAGATGGTCGTCATCTCAGATATAACGGTCCCGTCGGAGGACTTCGCGCTCGGGAACTTACTCGACGAGTATCCGGACATCGACATCGAGATCGAGCGCATCGTCCCGCTTCAGGACGGGGTGATGCCGCTCGTCTGGGTCGCGAACGCGCCGCTAGAAGAGGTAGAGGGGACTATCCGAGCGGACTCGCTGACGAAGGACGTCCGCGTCGTCACCGACGCCGACGAGCGCTCGCTGTTCGAGATCCGGTGGAGCTCGGAGATCAACGGCCTCATTCAGTCGATGATAGCGAACGACGTCCAGGTGCTGACCGCCGACGGCGACGAGGACGAGTGGGAGTTCCGCCTGCAGTTCCTGTCCCGCTCGGACCTCACCTCGTTTCGAGAGCAGTGCGGCGCGAACGACGTGGACATCCGCCTCCGTCGTCTCTACAACCCGTCGATCCCCGACGAGGATAGGGAGCTGACCGGCGCGCAGACGGAGTGCGTCATGGCGGCGCTCGACATGGGCTACTGGAACGTCCCGCGCGAACATACTCTGGGAGAGGTGGCCGACCGCGTCGGTATCAGCACGAACGCCGCCTCCCAACGGTTGCGGCGCGGGTTAGAGAAACTCGTCGAGCGGGAAGTCACTCGCGGGACGTGAGCCGTCGGGACGGCGCCGTGGCGATTTTCAATCGTCGACCGCCGCGGCGCCGTCGCCGTCGATCTCGTCGAGGACCCGCTCGTGGAACGCTTCGAGGACGGCCGACTCGTCCTCCGCGAGCACCACGTCGCTCGCCAAGAGCGTCGCCAATCCGAACGCCCGCGGCGTCGGTGAGTCGACCCGTATCGTTCTCACGTCGACGGCCCCGCGTTCGATATCCCGCAGGACGTCCTCGATGCCGGCGACATTGAGTTTGTCCTCTAGAATCTCTCGGTACGTCTCCTCGACGACCGCGAACTCGCCGAGGTCCTCGGCGAACCCGAGCAGCATCTCGGAGGAGACCTGCTGTTGGCTGGCGGACTTCTCGTAGCCCTTGTAGCGCTTGAGTATCATCAGCGAGCGCGTGGCGTTGATGCGGAAGTACCGCTGGAGCAGGTCCGTCCCGTCGAGGCTCGCCCGCAGGTCCGCTCGGGCCTCGGTCGGGTCGAGACCCTCGATAATCCGCTGAATGTCCACCTTGCGGTTCAGCGGCATCGAGAGGGTGAAGCCGTTGTCGGCGACGGCCACCTGCACGTTGGCGTTGGCCGCTTGCGCCATCTGGTAGGCCAGCAGGCGGGAGAACCCGTCGTTGAACCGCCGGCCGTAGTTGGAGTGGACGTGGTAGTGGCGCTCGTACTGATCGTGGTCCAAGACGGTCTCGACGACGAGTCGGTCGTCCGTGGCGACGCTCTCGCTGCCGGCGTAGGCCACCTGCTGGCCGAACATCCGGGCGATCGCCCTGACGCTGTTCTCGTCTAATGGCATCTCCCGCAGCCAGTTGCGGACCGCCGACATCCCGCCGCGTTCGAGCCTGTCGAGGAGGTCGCGCTGGAACGCGAGTATCTCCCGCCCGAGGTCGTAGGAGAGGGGCAGTCGCTCGGAGAACCAGGAGGGGACCGTCGGCCGGGCGCTCGTCGGGTCGACGTACACTTTCGAGCCGCGCCGGTAGCGGTACTCGTAGTTCGCACCCCCGAGGACGAACACGTCGCCTTGCTCTAAGGTGTCGAGGTAGGACTCGTCCAGTTGGCCGACCCACTCGCCGCTCGACCGGGTCTTCACGTCACAGGTGAACGAGTCCGGAATCGTGCCGATGTTCGTCATGTAGATGACCCGGGCGAGGCGGCCGCGCTTGCCCATGAGCGGTTCGCCAACCTCGTACTCGTCGTAGTGGTACTCGCCGTCCGGCGGGTCGTTCGCGTCGCGCCAGACCTTCGCGTAGACGTTCTTCTCCTCCATTCCCGGGTAATCGGCGGTCATGTACCGCATGAGCTGTTCCCACTCCTCGTCGCCGTAGTTCCGGTAGGGGTACGCTCGCCCGAGGATACCGCGGATCTCCCGCTCGGGACGAACCCGGTTGATGGCCATGCCGTAGACCTGCTGTGTCGCCACGTCCTGTGCGTTCTCGGGGATGAACACCCGGTCGACGAACCCCTCCTCGGCCTTCTTGAGCATCACCGCGCACTCGACGAGTTCGTCCCGGTCGAGCGCGACGACGCGGCCCTCGACGGTCTGGCCGAGCTGGTGGCCTGCCCGCCCGATGCGCTGGAGCAGCGAGGCGACGGACTTCGGCGAGCCGACCTGCACCACGAGGTCGATGTGAGGCATGTCGATGCCCAGTTCGAGACTCGTCGAGGTGGTGACGACGTCGAGCGTCCCCGCTTTCAGCGCCTCCTCGATCTCGTGGCGCTTCTCCTTCGAGAGCGAGCCGTGGTGACAGCCGGAGTTGTCCTCGTCGTAGGCGTCGAACTTCTCGCGGAGGTTCTGGAGCACTCGCTCGGCCCCAGACCGGGTGTTCGTGAAGATCAGCGTGTTCGTGTGGCTCTGGACGTGGTCGTGTAGCTGCCGGTAGAACCGGTCGGTCACGACGCCGCTGGGCGTGTCGATGAGGTCGTCGGTCGGACAGGAGAGCTCCACGTCGAAGTCCCGGGAGAAGCGCGTGTCGACGAGCTCGTACGGGCGGGACTCCCCGCCGGGCTCCTCGCGGCCGACGAGGAACTCGGCGACGGTGGAGAGCGGCTCGACGGTGGCCGAGCAGCCGATCCGCGTCGGCGACCCCTCGGCCATCGCCTCCAGCCGTTCGAGCGACACCGAGAGGTGGGTTCCCCGCTTGTTCTCCGCGAGGCTGTGGATCTCGTCGACGACGACGTACTCTACCGTCTCCAGTTTCTCCCTGAACTTCGGGGAGTTGAGCAGGATGGCCAGCGTTTCGGGCGTCGTGTTGAGGATGTGCGGCGTCGTCTCCAACATCGCCTGGCGCTCGCTGTCGCTCGTGTCGCCGTGGCGAATCGCGTGACGGATTTCCACGTCCTCGCCGCGTTCGTCCAGTTTCTCCGTGACGTCGGCGAGCGGGACCTCCAGATTCCGGTGGATGTCGTTGGCCAGCGACTTCAGCGGCGAGACGTACAGGCAGTAGACGGAGTTGTCGAGGTCGTCCTCGCGGGCCTTCCCGAACAGCTCGTTGATGATGCCGGTGAAGGAGGCGAGCGTCTTCCCACTCCCGGTTGGCGCACAGATGAGCGCGTTCTCCCCCTCGTGGATGAGCGGGACGGCCTCCTTCTGCGGCGGCGTGAAGAAGCCGCCGTTGCCGGGCACGAACTCACCGAACTGCTCGACCCACCACTCCTGGACGACCGGGTCTAGCAACTCCAGCACGTCCGAGTCGTCGATGGCGACGGACGCCGGGTCGAACGCCGGGGCCGTCGCCGCGAGTCGCTCTCGTCCTCCCATCGTGGCCTCTGGTCCGGAGGAGGGGCCGTGCGGTCAAGTGGGTTCCGGCACCATCGGTCCGTCGGCCGGTTCGGCCCGCTCGAATAGCGTCGGATTACCGCGTCGGAGCGACACTCAAATCGCGGTCGGAGTCTCCCGGAGATTCATTACGCTGGGGCTCACTGAGTCGGTTATGTCCTTGCTGCCCTCGCGTGGCCCCGACGCGAGTGCGTCACAGGACGGGGAACTCCAACTCGTCGGTGTCGACGAAGACGTCTCCGCTGTCCTCGACGCGCTCTCCTCCGAAACGGCTCGCGAGATACTCAACACGGTCTACGAGGAACCGGGTACGCCCTCCGAACTGGCCGACCGGCTCGGCATGTCTATCCAGAAGGTGTCCTACCACCTCGAAAAGCTCGAAGACGAGGAACTCATCGCCGTCGCCGGCACCCAGTACTCCGAGAAGGGCCAGGAGATGAAGGTCTTCGAACCGCCGGAGGACCCGCTCGTGCTGTTCGTCGGCACGCAGGACCGCAAGCGCTCCCTGCGGTCGCTGCTCGCGCGGCTGGTCCCCGTCGTGGGCCTGCTCACCGCCGCCAGCGTCCTCGTCCAGATCCTGCTCGGTAACGTCCCGATTCCGTTCGGGATGTCCTCCTCCGGCGGTGCCGATGGCGGCGACGCCGGGTCGGCCGGCGGCGCGGCCGGGCAGGGGACGGCGACCCCGGCACCGGCCGCCGATACGCCGGCTCCGACCCAGAGCGGCGACGGCGGCGGGTTCAGCATCGCGGAGGCGACGCCGACGCCGAGTCGGGGGGCGGAAGCGACCGAACGGGCGACCGAGGCCCCGGAGGTGGTCGCGCAGGGCACCGAAGCCGCCGTGACCGCCGCCGGGAGCGGCGGGGCCGAGATCGCGCCGGGACTGGCGTTCTTCCTCGGCGGGCTGCTGGTCGTCGCCATCGTCGCGGCGATGTGGGCCTACAGCAACTACCGATAGTCGAACCGCGCGCTGTGAGCGGGTTTTCGGTCGTTCAAAACGCGCTTTGAGCCTCAGATGCACTTTTTATATTCCCCGTGGAAGTATCGGATGCGCCGTCACGGGGCGCGCCGGTCTGCCGCTGTCCGCCCTGTCAGGTGGGATCTCCGCCCTGTCGGACTTCCACCGGTCCCCGTTGGCGGCCATCAGCCTGCCCACCTCGCCGCTGACGCGGCCCTGTGCGGTCTCCCCTCTCCCCCCCGCCCTCCATCGCGGACCGCCCGCCCCCGCTGACGCGACAGCACTTCCTTTGTGCTCCGACCCGACGGGTCGGGTATGCGACTCACGTTCCTCGGGACCGGCAGCGCCATGCCGACCGGCACGCGCGCTCAGTCCGGCTATCTCCTCGAATCGGGCTCCGACGCGCTACTCATCGACTGCGGCAGCGGCGTCCTCTCCGCGCTCGCCCGCACCGACCGGGGCTACGAGGGCGTCGACACCGTCCTGTTGACCCATCACCACCTCGACCACGTCTCCGACCTCGACGTGCTGATGAAGGCCCGCTGGCTGGCCGGCGAGACGGACCTGACGATCGCCGGGCCGCCGGGGACGGAATCGCTCGTCCGTGACTCCCTCTCGGTCCACGAGTACATGCAGGACCGACTGGACCTGACGCTGCGCGACATCGAAGACGAGGCGTTCTCGCTGGCGGGATTCGACGGCGATCGATTCGAGACGCGCCACTCGATGCAGTGTTTCGCCTATCGGCTCAGGGACGGGAACGGCGGGCCGACGATCGCGTTCAGCGGCGACTCGGAGGCCTTTACCGACCTCGTGGAGTTCGCCGACGGCGCGGCCGTCTTCGTCCACGACTGCTCGTTCCCCGACGACGTCGACGTCTCGAACCACCCGACGCCGTCGTCGCTGGGCGACGCGCTCGCGGCGGCCGACGCCGACGTGGGCCGGGTCTACCTGACGCACCTCTATCCGCACACCGAGGGGCGACACGACGAGATGCTGGAATCGGTCGGCGACCGCTACGAGGGCGACGTTCGCTTCGCGGAGGACGGCCTCTCCATCACCGTCGACGAGTTCTAACGGTGAGACGGCGGCCCGCCGCGGAGTCAGACTCGCTCGAGCGTGACCCGGAACTCGGCACCGCCGGACTCGCTCTCGTCGACGGAGACGTCGCCGCCGTAGGATTCGGTCAGCGCCCGGACGAACCCGAGTCCGAAGCCGCTCCCGTCGCTCTCCGGGCCTTTCGCCCCCATCTCGAAGATCTCCTCGCGGAGGTGTTCGGGGACGCCCGCGCCGTCGTCGGCGAACCGAACGACGATCTCGTCGGAGCCGGACTCCTCGACGCTGATGACCACGCGTACGTCGCCCTCGTTGTGGACGGCGGCGTTCGAGACGAGGTTGGTGAACACGGAGTCGAGGAGTTCGCCGGCGAAGACCCGGTACTCGAAGGCCGACCGATCGAAGTCGACGGTCAGCGAGTCGTAGTTCGCCTCGACTTCGGTGACGGTCCTATCGAGTATCGACCCGAGGGGCCGGGGTTCGGGCTCGTCCTGCTGTTCGAGCGTCGAGACGAGCGAGCCGACGCGTTCGATGAGGTCGGCGGAGCTGCGGGCGGCCCGCTGTATATTGCCGGCGTACTCCTCGGTCTGACCCTCGACCTCCGTCGCGACGGCGTCGGCGAACCCGGCGATGACCTGCAGGTCGTTGCCGAGGTCGTGGCGCAGGAGCCGGTCGTACATCTCTATCATCTCCTTGCGCGTCTCCAAGTCCTGTCTGGCCCGTTCGAGTCGCTCGCGCGAGCGGATGTTGCTGATCGCCGTCGCGGCGTGGGAGGCCAGGATCTCCAGCGGTCGGCTGTGTTCCTCGCCGAAGGAACTCACGGTGGTCGAGCGGGTGACCAGAACCGCCGTCACGTCCCCGCCCACTTGTGCCGGGACGGCGAGCGTCGCCGTCACGTCCGAGTCGGGCGTCATGCCTGCCTCCTCGTCGGTCGCGACGACCGTCTCGCCGTCGTCGAACGCCCGCCGAGCGACGGCGCTCGGTCGGTCGCCCTGCGTCAGTCGGGGATTCGTGCTGTGGACGACGAGCGGTTCGCCGTCCCGGACTTCGACGAACGTCGAGTACGAGAACTGGAAGAGGAGCGACATGGCCTCCAGCGTGAGCGAGACCACTTCCTCGACGCTCTCACAGCGGTTGAGCGCCTGGCCGTACTTGTTCAGATCGGCCACCTGCCTCGCGAAGTCCGGTTGTTCCTCGAATGACATCGACTACTCCCTCACGGCGTGATTGTAAGCGAAAGGAGAGGGTAATAAAAAACCGTTTCGGGCGATTACAAGAAACGATACTCCCGAAACGTCGGGCGACAGTCGGCTTTGCAGTCGGTTTTCGCCATCGAGATCAGTCGAGTCTGTATCGAAGTAGCGCGGCGATCCCGCCGAGGTTCGCCAGTTGCTGACCGGGGGCGAACTCCGCCGAGAAGACGGTCACGTCGCCGCCCTTCTGCTCGCTCGTCTCGATTATCTCGTCGACGTCGACGTCCCAGTCGCCCTCGCCGGCCCGCTCCAGTCGGAGGCGTTCGTCCAGCACCAGCAGCGTCTCGATCGCGCCGAAGTCGGCGGCCTTGGCGACTTCCTCGGGGCCGTAGGCGACCTCGCTCCCCTCGCCGATGCGGGCCATCAGCTCGTCGATGAGGTCCGCCTCCTCGGCGATGCGGGTCTGCTGTTGGACGTCCTCAACGGCACCGCGTTTCAGCACCTCGTGGACGCCGCGGTCGCCGACGCCCGCGGTGTCGACGACGGTTATCTGCTCGGCTACCTCCGGGATCTCCTCCTCGAAGTGATCCAGCGCGTCCTGCTTCGTGAAGCCGGGACCGGCGAGGATGTAGGCGTCCACGTCCTGCCGTTTCAGCACCTTCGCGAGCTCGCCGAACAGTTCGTCGCGGGGCCGGGCGTACTCGCCTTTCCCCGTCGTCGAGGTGATGACGGCGCGTTCCTCGGTCCCGTACTGGGCGACGGTGTGGACGTGCGCCTCGCCCTCCTCGACGGTGGCGATGACCACGTCGGGGTTCTCGGTGGCCTCGACGGCCTCTTCGAGCCGGTCGTTCTGGTCTGGTTTCCACCGCTTCTCGATGGTCAGTTCCGTGTGTTCCTCGACGTTGAGGGTGTGGTGAAAACCCAGTTGGTCCTCGCGGGAGCACTCGATTATCTCGCCGCCGACCCGGAGGCGGTTGGCGAACTTCGCGAACTCGACGTCCGTGACTTCGATGGCCAGCCACATGGGCTCGCGCTCGCCGCCGGAGTCCCGGAGGTTGTCGTCGTTGCGCTGGATGCGCCGCGTGGTGTCACCGGAGACCCGGTCCCCGGGTTCGATGACGTACGAGAGGTGCCAGAGGTCGTCGAGCGTCTCGGGGACCACCTCGACGCGCTCCCGACCCTCGCCGGTGGCCTCCCGGCTCTTGATCTGCATGTCTCCCTCTCGACTCGCCGCTCACAAGTGCCCTGCTATTCACACCGCGGGCTGACTGGCGGTGGACTCCTCGTCGGTCTCGGCCGCCAGTCCGAGTTCCGAGACGCCCACGCCGATGGCGTACGCGCTGGCGACGGAGCCGTAGAACAGGACGAACGGCACCAGGAGCGCACCGAGACCGGTCGCACCCACGGCACCGGCGACGACCTGTGCGAGGAAGCCGACGACGACGGCGACGAGCCAGCCGGTCGCGTAGCGGCGGTCACCGCCGACCGTCCGCAGGTGCGACGGCGAGAACGCCGCCCCGAAGCGCCCGGTACGAGCGAACGCGGCGACGCCCGCCGGCGCGAGGTAGGCCGCGGCCAGCAACAGCAGGAACGACGTCGACAGCGCGAGCAGGGCCAGCAATAGGCCGCCGACCGCGAGGAGCCCGGAGCGCGGGCCGACGGCACCGGCGGCGCTCCCCTCGACGACGACCACGGGAAAGAGGAACAGCCCGCCGACGAACGCGATAGCCACCGTCGGGACCACCAGGTACGCGAGCGAGATGACGAACGCGACGACGCCGTCGACGAGCAGTTCGCCCCAGTCGTCGAACACCGGCGGCCGGTCGGTCTCGCCGGCGGCCACCGCTCGGATGACTCGGACGAGATAGCCGTAGACGAACAGGAGCGGGACGAACAGGAAGCCGAGCAGGCTCAACAGCCCGCCGACGAGTAGCGTCTCGCCCTTCTTCTCGCCGTTCCACGGGAATCTGAGTGCGTCTTCTAACATGGGTTATCACCGTCACCGCCAGCGTCGCTCTGACCCGAAAACGGTCGGCAGTGACCCGCTGTGGCAGTAACGGTACGTACTTCGTCTTCTAAGGGGATAAACACCCACTGAGGAGAAGTCGCACGTCGCATACCGGGTACGGGCGAGGTAGGGCCGAATAGACGTCCGTGATGAAAACTCGCTCCTCCCGTACGCACCAAAAATCGACGTGTGCGTTCGTCCGCTCAGGCGACGGGCTGTCCGGCGGGCGCGTCGGGCCCGTCTTCGACGGCGGGCATCTCCCGAACCGCCGACCCGATGGCGTGAACCCCCGCGACGTTCGCGTAGAATACCACGAAGGGGACGAGCACCGCGCCGACGACGACGGCGTTGAGCGCGCCGATGATCACGCTGGCGAGGAGGCTGATACCGAAGGCGACGAGCCACCCGGTCGCGTAGGTGCGGCTGAAGGCCAGCGAGCGGAGCTCGCGGGGCGAGAACGCCGCGCCGAGGCTGTCGGTGCGGACCCAGGCCACGATGGCCGCGGGGATCACGTACGCGATGGCCAGCGAGACGACGGTCACGAGGAGCGCGGTCACCAGGAAGATGAGGCCGACGGCCAGTCCGCTCCCGCCTCCGTTCCCGCCGAGGCCGAGGGTGAGGCCGCCCGCGAACACCGCGACCGCGACGATGACGACGGGTAGCAGCGAGTAGGCGAACCCGATGGCGAACGCCTTCAGGCCGTCGACGAGCAGCTCGCCCCACTCGTCGAACTCCGGCGGCTCCTCGACGCCGCCGAGTATCGACCGCAGGGACCGGACGACGTACCCCATCACGAGGAACGTCGGGACGAGCAGGACGCTAAAGACGAGCAGTAACCCGCCGATGACGACGTTCTTCAGTGCGCTGTCGCTGTTCCGTGGGTAGTTTATGGCTTCTTGAAACATTGGTATCTCCTGATACGACTTCGAGGCCCCCTTCCCCCGACATGCCTCTGTCCGTATCTATTCGTATAATACGACCAACAAGTATATAAACGTGCGTGAGCCGTGCTATACTTCGACCGACAGTAGAAGCAGTGACGCGCTACTCCTCGACCATCCGACTCCCGCCGGGCGGCAGGAACTCCTGGATCCGGTCGGGGCTGGCGACCTTCCGGACGAACGTCTCGTCGGCGAAGCGCGATTTGAACTCCCGGTAGAGCATCTTGGCGATGTCGTTCTGGGCGTACTGGCCCGGTTCGACGGTGATGCTCGTCGCCGCCTGCGGGCGAATCGCCGCCGGCGGACCACCGACGACGCGCGTCTCGTCGTCGCAGGTGATGCCGACGGCGACGCTCGCTTCCGTGTCCTCGAAGTAGGTCCGGTCGCCCCGTACCGCGAACCCGCCCTTCTCCAAGTATTCGCCGCTCTCGGGCGTCTTCGACACCTGATCGGGGTCTACCATGTACACGTCGCCGGCGAACCGGCCGTCCTTCCAGACCGAGGAGTAGGAGACGGCGAATTGGGCCGCCTCGTCGAGGGATGACTGGGGGAACTCGACTTCCTTCGCGGGTTCGCTCGGGCCGGTGGCCTTGAGGACGGTGACCGGACCGCCGTGGGCCTGCGCGTGGAAGAACTTGTCACCGCGTTCGAGGTACTTCTGGACCAGTTCCTCGTTGTCGTCGGCGTCCCGACCGCCGATGACGAGGTAGCCGTCGGAGGTGTGGAACCAGCGGAACTGCTCGTACCACTGCTCGTTCGAGCGGACGGGAATCGAGGGCTCGTTCAGCCAGTCGGTCGGCTCGTCGTCCTCGGCCTCGTCGTCGCTCTCGACTTCGGTCTCGCTATCTTCGGCCTCCCACTCCTCACGGCGCTCTTGGACGGCCTCTAGGTCCTCGCGGGTGTCCTCGATGGCCGCCTGTGCGCCCTCCTTCTTGCCCTCGATGCGCTTGGCCTCCTTGTACAGCTCGTCGGCGTTCTTCTCGACGCCGGTGTGGGCGTCCACCGTGACCCGCGTCCCGTCGATGTCGAGCGTCACGGTCCCCTCGGTGCCGTCGACGCCGACGACGGCCTCCGCGGCCGGGATGCCCTGCTCGGCCCCCTCCTCGAAGGTCGCCTCGATCTCGGCCCACGGGACGTCCTCGGCCCGCGCGCCCTGCACCGTCGAGAGCACCTCGTCGACGAGGTCGTAGTTCGCGTAGAGGAGTTCCGCCTTCTCGCGTTCGGCCTCCGCGTCGGCCTCGAAGTCCTCGATGGCCTCCTCCTGTTGCTGGATGATGTGCTCGTACTTCGAGACCTCGGCCTCGAAGTCCGGCCGTTTGGGCTCGCCGCCCTCGACCTGCTCCTCCCGCTGGAAGTTGAAGAAGTAGTCGTCGAGCGCGTCGTTGAAATCCTCGAACTGCTCGCTATAGAGGTGTTCGTACTCGACGAGCGGGATCGGCGTCACGTCGACGCGCCGGCGGTTCTCGCTGCCGTCCCCGGCGTCGGCGTCGTCGGAGTCGCCGTCACCGTCGCCGTCTCCGGTGGATTCGTAGTACACGCGCGGGTCGAGGTCTCCCTCGCGCAGCCGCGTCGCGAGTTCCGAGACGACCTCGTACAGCCGCTCCAGCTGCTCGTCGGTCAGCTCTTCGACGGGGAGGTTGTACTCGATATCGGCCCGCGAACAGAGCTCCTCGCCGTAGAGCCCGCCGAAGTTCAGCTGTGTGGCGAGGGTGCGGACGACGTCGGCGTCGGACTCGCGGATACGCGCGGCGAACCCCTCGTAGTCGACCGTGAGCGGGTTGAACCGCGCCGAGGGGAACTCGTAGGGCGTCCCCGGCGCGACGGTGCGCGACTTGAGTCGAACCGTGTCCAGACAGTCGATGACCTCGCCGTGTTCGTCCAGCACCGCGACGTTCCCGTCGCCGAACAGCTCCGCGACGATGGTGGTCGAGGCGTCCTCGCGGTCGAACTCCAGTTCGAGGATGCGGTCGAACTCGAACTGCTCGACGCGGGCGAGATCGGCACCTGACAGGCGGTTCCGGAGCATCATGGCGAAGTCCGGCGGGCGGCCGGGTGCGTCCGGAACGTGTTCGGTCGCGGCGACGTGAGCGCGCTTGACGTCGCCCAGTTCGATGATGAACTCGACTCGTCCCCGGTCGAAGTCCCGCATCTTCAGCCGGACCACGTCGTCGTCGGCGTAGAGGTAGGCCTTATCGAGCTTGGCCCCGATATAGTCGGAGAGTTCGCTCTCGAGCGCCGCGAGGTCGACGCTCGTCAGCTCCCGCTTTTCGTCCATGTCGATGGCTGTCGGCGGCGACGCAAAGGCTTGTCGGGACCGCTCGAACTCGATGGCGGGGGTTCAGAGCGCGGCTGCGATGGTCTCGCCCGTGTCGAGCCCGTTCCGCAACGCCGCGTGCAGACGCGACTCCTCGGCCACCCAATCGCCGGCGAAGAAGAGGTCGTGGTCTCGCGCCACCGCGATCTCGTCGTGGTCGACGGTCGCCTCCGACTGGGAGTACCGCCAGTGCTGGTGGTCGGTCCAGTCGGGGTCGGTCAGCCGGTCGTCGTCCAGTAAGTGCGCCGTCCGCTGGGCGATCCGGTCGAGAAGGGCGTCCGGCCGTTCGTCGTAGTTGGCGACCGACCAGCCCTCATTCATCTGGACCAACAGCAGCGACTCGCCGTCGGGGACGTGGCCGGCCTTGCACTCCTCGCGGCCGACCCAGCCGATGTCGTGGTCCTTGTCGGCGTTGACGGCGGCGTACCACGGCACGTCGAGTTCGAAGGGGTAGTGCAGGACGCCGGCGACGACGGTTCGGTAGGGGACCGACGCGACGGTCTGGCGGATCGAGCGGCGGTCGTCGTGGTTCCACTCCGCCTGTCCGAGGATGTCCGCCGTCTGCGGGGCCGGCGGCGTCAGCAAGACGCCGTCGTACCGCCCGCAGTCGGTCCCCTCGTCGTCGGAGATGCGCCAGCCGTCGCCGACCCGCTCCAGCGTCTCGACGCGGACCTCGTGGCGAATCTCGGCGTCCGTCTCGGCGAACAGCCGCTTGGCGAGCTGCGTGATGCCCGCCTCGTAGGTCCACTTGTGTTCGTCGGCGTCTCTCCCCTCGTGAATCTCGCCGTCGCGCTCGAAGGCGTAGATCGGGTCATCGACGTCGACGAGGCCGTCGGTGGGCAGTTCGTCGGTCACCAGTTCGGTGACGCGGTCGTCGTCGTCCTTGAGGTAGTTCGCGCCGTACTCGTAGACGCAGCCCCCGTTCCGTCGGGTGGCCGCGCGGCCGCAGACGCCGCGGCTCTTCTCGAGGACCGTCACCTCGACCGGTGCGTCACGGAGTGCGTACGTCGCCGCGGCACCGGCCGCACCGGCACCGACGACCGCCAGCGTCGCCGTCATGCCTAGAGGGAAGGACGGCCCGAGTAAATAACTCACCCAAGCGTCGGCGAGCCGCCGGCCCGCGCTCAGACGCTCGCGGCGAGCGCCCGGAGCGCGTCTGACCCGCCCGCGAGGAGCGGGTCGCCGTGGCCCATCGCCGCCACGTCGAAGGCGGGCATCCGCGACGCGAGACCGCGCACGCTCTCGCGCAGACGACCCATGTCGTAGGAGTCCCCCCAGAACGGCGTGGTCAGCGCCCCGTCCTCCTCCCAGACGAGGTCGCCGAGAAACGCCGTCGAGGCCGCCTCGTGGTAGTAGGCGAGGTGCCCGGGGTTGTGCCCCGGCGTGTGATAGGCGGTGAAGCCCGCGACGGTGTCGCCCTCCGAGAGCGGTCGCCAGTCCACGTCGGGGAGCCGCGATAGCTGTCTGCTCGCCCGGTGGAACAGCCCCTTGTGGTGAAACAGCGGTGGGTCGGTCCCGCCGGCCAGCAGCGCCAGGTCCTCCCGGCCGACGTACACTGGGCCGTCGAACTCGGGAGCCAACCGGTTCAAGCCGCCGACGTGGTCGAGGTCGTAGTGTGTCACGAGCACTCGGTCGACATCTTCGGGATCGTATCCGACCCCATCGAGTTCGTCGGCTATCGGCGGTTCGTTCCACCAGAGCCCCGTATCTACGAGCGTCAGACCGTCGCTCTCGCCGTCGAGCGCCGACCCGTCGACGAGATAGGCGTTGGACATGAACGGCGGGACGAGACCGAGTTCCAGCAGCCACACCCCCTCGCGAAGTCGCCGTACCATACCTTTCTGTGGGGCCGAACCCGGAAAACGACGCCGAATCGTGGTAGTCAATATCTTCCAAAAATCCGCTCGACTCGTGTGCGACGGCGAGATCAGATAGTTCGATAAGACGCCCTTATCGCGGGGCCGGACTCGATAAGCACCGATTGTTGATGCCATCGTGACTGTTGAGAACAAAGCGCATGACGAGAGACCCGAACGAAGGAGAGTTCTCCCGCCGCGACGTCCTGCGGGCGTCCGGCGGCGTCGCCGGCCTCTCGGGAACGGCGCGGATGGGGCGGGGGTCGTCCCTGTTCAGCCAGGACTGTCCCGACGCGACGAGAGAACCGAAGATGGTGGACTGCGATTCGGCGACGAAGGCCGGCTGCGCCGACGACCATCCTCGGACGAAGGAGCTCCGCGACGAGGTCGCGGCCGCGCTGGACGACGACTTCTCGACGGTGGGAGCGCTCCTCGAGGACGGATTCGTCCCCTACTTCGACCTGCTCCGGGGCACCGATGGCTTCGGCTACTCCCACTGGCTCAATCCGTCGTACATCAGCGACGACACGTTCCTCGACGCCGCCCGTCCGGCTTCGATCATGGTGGACAACAAGTGGTGGCGGCCGCTCGGCGTGATGTTCGTCGCCACGGAGAACGGCGAACCGGTCGACCCGCCGTCCGTCTACGGGGACGACGAGGACGACGAAGCGCGCTGTTCGCCGTGGCACCATCACGTCGGCTTACCGGGTCGCTACGCGTGGTGGAAGTACCAGACCCTATACGCCGGCGGGGCCGACAGCGGCTTCAGACTACCGTGTCGCACGCCGTGTATGATGCACGTCTGGACGTATCCGAACCCCCACGGCGTCTACGCCCACGGCCCGCCGCCGCGGGGCCAGCGCGGCGGCCCGCCAGCAGAGCCCGCCGGGTTCGAGACGGAGTACACGCCCGGCGAAGATATTCTCGGCATCGACGTGGTGGCCGAGGAACTCCTCGAACACGCCGCCGCGACCTTCACCCCGCGGTGACCGGCCCGGTCAGTCGTCGAGGTACCGTCGCCAGTTCTCGCCCTCGGCGAGCCGTTTCAGCGCCTTCGCGTGATAGTCGACGAGCCGTCGGAGTCGCCAGCGCGCGACCGGCGCGCCGAGTCGACCGAGCGGTCCGAACGGCATCGAGAAGCGAACGTCGTCGCGCATGAGCGTCCCGCCCTCGACTTCCTCGAAGGTGTGCTCGTGCGAGAGCGAGCCGAAGACGCCCGACCGCTGGACGTCGCGGAACCGTCGCGGTCGATCGAACCCGACGACCTCCGCGGCGAGCTCGAACGGGACGCCGAACTGCGGCGCGCGGAAGGTCACGCGGTCGCCGGGACCGAGCAGTCCCGTCCCCGCGACGGCCTCCTCGTCGGGCATCGTGGCGACGTGAGCCTCGACGTGCCGCGCGAGGTCGAACACCCGCTCGCGCGGCGCGTCGATCCGCGTCTCTCGCTGGATGCGGGGCATGCTCCGACGCTGAGTCCCCGAGCCGCATCGGCTTTCCGGCTTCGACCCGACTCCCCCGCGTGGCGAATCGCACCAACCTGCTGGCGGGACTGTGCTGTCTGGCCGGCGTCGCCGGCCTCGCGGTGGTCTTCGGCCCGGCCTCGCTCACCGCCGGTCTCGGAGCGGCGGTGTTCGCCGGCTCGCTCGCGCTCGCGGGTTCGCTCTTCCTCCTCGCTTCGACGGAGCGCACGCTCTCGGTCGGCGGCCGCCATCTGGACCTCCACGACTGCAGCGGTCTCGGCGACATCGTCGTCGGCATCGCTATCTTCGGCGGACTGACCGGTGGGCCGAGCGGACTCGCGGGCGTCGTCTACGCCGCGCTGGTCGTCCTCGGCGGTCTGAGCGCGGTGTTGTTCGGCGTGGTGGGGCTGGCCGAGAAGTACGGCAGGCTGTGAATCGACGAGGCTCGCGTTCGGCGCGAGGGGGTCGCGTCCAACGGCAGTTCCGGGAGACCGACGGAAAGCAGATAACCCGGGGAGACGAGTCGCGAATCGTGTCTCTATCGACGCTGCTCTACGCGGGGGTTCTCGTCCGTCTCGCGCTCTTCGCGGTGGCGTGGCTCTCGACGGGATACTGGTTCTACGCCGATTCCGCCGCTCGCGGTAGTTCCCTTCCCGCGCTCTGGGGGGTCGGGGCGGTCCTCTTCTGGCCCATCGGCATCTACTACCTCGTCAGCGTTCGACGGGCACGCGAACGAGCGAGACCCGTGGCCCAGCGAGAGCGTATCGCGTGGCTGTTCGCGGTAAGCAGTCTCGGCGCGACCGTCGCCGGAACGGCGATCGCACCGCCGGATCCGCTCTCGGAGACCGCCTTCACGCTGTTCCTGTTCGTCGCCCTGGTCCCGCTCACGTACTATTATCTTCGAAGGTAGGAGGGTTTGACGGAACTCCTGTTCGTATCTATCTCAGTCGCTTCGAGACGTACGGGCCGTCGCAGCCATCTTTCTCGCCCTCGGATTGCCTGCGGCCACCACGCCTCGAAAACGTGGGCGAAAAATCGGCCCTCGCGTCGTTCGGGCCGCTCTCACTCCAACCGCTTCGAGACGTACGGCCCGTCCTGCTCGTAGTCGAGCTTGTTCCGGTAGTACTCCCGGACGCCGATGCCGGAGATGACCGCGAGCTTCGAGAATCCGGCGTCGCGGGCCAACTCCTCGGCTTTCGCCAGCAGCCGCTTGCCGTAACCGCGGTGCTGGTGGTCGTCGTCGCCCGCCGCCTGTCCGAGTCCGACCGAGTTCCCGTAGACGTGAAGTTCGCGGACGAGCGCGGCGTCCTGTAGCTCCTCGCGGACCGGATCGTTCGGGAACCGAAGCCGGCAGAAGCCCACCAGCACGTCGTTCTCGAAGTCCTCGAAAGAGATGAAATGTTCCGTCCCGCCGCAGGCCTCGTAGGTCATCACGTCGAGGGAGACGTTCTCGGCGTCGTTCTCGCTGTGGCCCGCCTCCCGACAGCGGATGCAGTCACAGGACCAGCCGTGCTTGTCCATCTCCTTCCACGCGAGCTGGCGGAGGTTGGACTTCCAGACGCCGCCCTCGATGAAGTCCGCCGGGATGTCCCGCTGGACCCGCTGGAGACGGGTGTACCGGGGAATCATGTCCTTGATCTCGGCGACGAGTTCGGCGGCCTCCTGATTGCCCAGGGGGTCGAAGTCGTTCTTCTGCCACCAGTCGTAGGTGACCGTCCCCGGCACGACGAGCGTCGGATAGATTTTGAGGTAGTCGGGCTTCCACTGCGACTCCGAGAAGATGCGCCGGAAGTCCTCTAAGCACATCTCCTTGGACATGCCGGGTTGGCCGGGCATCATGTGGAAGCCGACCTTGAACGCCGAGTCCCGCAGGCGGCGGTTGGCGTCGATACTCGCCTGGACGCCGTGGCCGCGGTGCATCTCGCGGTTGATGCGCTCGAACGTCGTCTGGACGCCGACCTCGACCTTCGTCGCGCCGAGGTCGAGCATCCGGTCGATCTGTTCGGGGTCACACCAGTCGGGCTTGGTCTCGAACGTCGTGGCGACGTTGCGAACGTCGGCCGTCTCGTTCTCCTCGATGACGTCCTCTAAATACTTGAACTCGTACTCCTCGGGGTCCTCGGCGAAGCTCACGTCCTCGGCCGGCGTCGGCTCGGCGTCCACGTCGAAGTCGTTCATCGCCTCCAGCGCCCGCTTGACGAACCACTCCTGATAGTCGTGGCTCCGGGCGGTCATCGTCCCGCCCATGACGATGAGTTCGGCCTTGTCGACCGGGTGGCCGATCTCCCGTAGCTGGTTCAGGCGGAGCGTGACCTGCCCGTACGGGTCGTAGTCGTTCTGCTCGCCGCGGGCCGCGGCGGGTTCGTGACCGGTGTAGGACTGCGCGGAGGAGAACTCCGAGTCCGGACCGCCCGGGCAGTAGAGGCACTTCCCGTGGGGACACCGGTGCGGCGAGGTCATGATGGCGATGGGCGAGACACCCGAGGCCGTCCTGACCGGTTTGCGCTGGAGCACCTCTTCGAGCACTTCGCGGTGTTCCTGCGGCGCGTAATCCAGCAGCTCGGAGTTCTTCGGGACCTTCGGCGCGGAGTACTCCCGACAGACGTCCACCTTCGCCTGCTCGACGTCGTCGCGCTCGACCTCGCCGGCGAGGATGCGGTCGACCAACTCCGCGCACACCTGCTGGAAGGCCTCCGTCTCGCTCGGGTCGGACGTGTCGGTACTCATCGGGTTACCCGAAGTCGTCGTCTCGCGCGAATAAGCGTGTCGCTCGCTGGATACAGCGTGTGACTGCGCCCCTCGATACTATTCCGCAGGTCGCTGTCTCGCGGGCATCGCCCGCTCGACTTATCGAGGGCCGCTCACTCCGTTCGCGCCCCTCGCTTCGTCGTCGGGCGGCAACGCCGCCCGACTGTCTGAGGGACCTTCGGTCCCTCTCTGCTCGGCGTCTCGCTACTCCTTCACGGCTCCCGTTGGTCACCGTTCCGGTACGAGGGACTGCACTACGTTCAGTCCCTCGCTACTGCTCGCGGGTCACTTCGTTCCCCGCTGCGCGTTATCGAGGGCCGCGCTCCTTTCAGTCGCGCGCCCCTCGCTACTGCTCTGCGATTCGTCCCTCACCGCATTGCGTTCGCGGTTCTCGCTCACTTCGTTCGCTCAAACCGCGCTACTGCTCACGAGTCGCTCCGCTCCTCGTTCGCAATTCGAGGGTTTTCCCTGCGGTCAGACCCTCGCTACTCCCAATACTCCATCTCCGCATTCCTATCCAGATACGTCGAGAGCGACCGCTCGTCGCTGTCCCCACCGGGGGCTGAGCCGGCGTAGAGACCGACCATCTCCCTGTCGGGATAGACCGTGATGTCCGGCTCCTCCATAGTCGAGACCGCGAGCAGGCGGAGGCCGTCCTCGCCCGCCTCGATCTCGTGAGCGCTCTCCTCTCCGGCGGGGAGGGCGACGTAGTCACCGGATTCGAGCGTGTGTTCCGCCGAGTCGGGACCGAGCCAGAGCGTCCCGCCGCCGTCTAAGACGAACAGCGCCTCCTCGTTGCCCTCGTGATAGTGGCGAAGCCACAGCCGCTTGCCCGACTCGACCTCGTAGAGGCTCGTCCCGAGTTCCTCGCCGCCGGCAGCCGCGCCCAGCTGTTTGCGCTTGAACGTGCGCTGTCCGTGTTCGTGCGTCGTCCACTCCAGATCGTCGGCGTTGACCGGGCCGTCGCTCATGTTACTGCCGACGACGGACGCGATGAAAAAGCTCCGCGAGAGAAGTTCCGCGAATCTACAGTTCGTCGCCGAGCGCCGACAGGAGCGCGTCGAGCACGGCGTCGCGCTCACCTGCGAGGTAGCGGATCGAGCCCTCGCGGACGCTCCGCGGGGCGACGCCGCCTTCCGGCGCGTTCTCGGCGACGGTGGCGGCCAGTTCGTGGACGTCCACGTCGGCGTCGGTGCGGACGTACAGCGTGTCCGTAGAGATGCCGACGACGGCGTCGGCCTCGTCGCGGACGTCGCGGTGGAGCTCGTCGAGCAGGAGCGTCTCGGGCGGGAACTCGTACTGGTGAGAGTACGCGTCCGTGTCCAGCACGGCCACCTCGGCGTCCTCGACGGAGCGGTAGTCGAGGTTGGCCTTCGCCGTCGAAACCTCGTCGTCCACTCGCTCGCGGAACTGCTCCGCGATGTGACCGGCGAGACCGCCCACGTCGTCCTCGTCGTCGCCGAAGACGAGGTCGGTGATGAGCTCGCGCTTGTCCTCGTAGGACTGGTAGTGGGCCTCCAGCGCGACGGCCTCGCGGAGCTGCGTGACCGCCTCGTCGTCGTAGCCCGCCTCGCCGGCGGCCTCGTGGTAGGCGTCGGGGACGCCCTCCCAGAAGCTCACCGCGGGCAGGTGGCGGAGGTCCTCGCGCACGCCGTCGTTGACGTGGGCGGCGACGTTGGCGGCCAGCGCCGTCGCGGTCGTCTCGGGCGCGTCGGCCAGGCTCGGCGAGACCGCGGCGTCCACGGCGTCGGTGACCGCGCCGTCGACGTCGATGTCGTCGACGAGCACCGTCGGCGCGCCGTAGACGTTCAGCAGGTCGAAGCCGTCGAGGCTCTCGCGGGTGCCGCCGGCGGCGACGAAGACGAACAGCGGCAGTTGCTCGTCGTGGCGCGCGCGGTTGTCGAGCATGGTCGACGTGTCCTTCGTCGCGTCGTCCATGTCGTAGACGCCGCCTTCGAGCGGTCGGCGGTCGAAGTAGTGGTACTGCGCGTCGGTGCGGCGGTGCTGGTCGGTGACCAGCGGGAGCGTCGCCCGTTCGAGCGCGCTGCCCGCGAGGTAGCCGTCGGCCGTGTTGGCGTGCCGGACGATGACCGGGCGGTCAGTGAGGACCGCTTTCCTGATCTCCGTGGCCACCTCGACGAGGTCCTCGGAGAGGGCGTCGATGGCCGGGTCGTCGGCCAGCGGGTCGACGCTGTCGGGGCGGGCCTCGTCGTCCAGCGCGTCCGCGAGGCGCTGTTCGACCTCGTCGCGCTCCGCGTCTTCGAGGACCGAGAGGTCCTCGGTCTCGACCTGGATCTCGCCGCGTCGGCGGCGCACCTCGCCGTCGAACCGGGCGAAGTCGCCCTCCTCGACGTCGGGGTAAGCGCGGACGCCGGCCTCGACGAACGCGGCGCAGTCGACGGTGCCGGTCTCGTCGTGGAGTTCGAACACCGTCGGACCGGAGGTCTGTCGGATGCCGACGACCTCGCCTTCGAGGCGAACGTCCTCGCCGACGTGTTCCGAGAGCGCTCCGACGGCGACCGTCTGCGGTTCCGCGTCGGTCGCTTCGGCATCGGCCGTTTCAGCGTCGGCCGCTTCGGCGTCGGTCGAGTCGGCCGCTGTCGCTTCGGTGTCGGATTCGGTCTGTTCCTCGACGACCGCCGCGCTCCCGCCGCTCTGGGCGGCGTCCGTCTCCGTCGTCGCCGCGTCGTCGACTTCGCTCTCCGTCGAGCCGACGCTGCCGGCGCCGTCTACGCGCTCGGCGTCGCTCGACCGACTGACGGCTCCGGCGTCGGATTCCGTCTCGGCGACTTCGGCGGTCTCGCCGCTCTCGTCGTTCCGTCCGGTCGAATCGTCCCGCGTGCTACCGTTTCCCGAATCCGCCGCACCCGCCTCCGCTTCGTCGTCTTCGTCCTCTTCGAGCAGCGTCGAGTGACCGACTTCGGGGTCGTCGACGAGGACGCCGCGGAACTCGCGCTCTGACTGGCGGATGGACCAGCCCAGGTCGATGTTGCCGTTGTCGCGGACGTTCTTCACCTGAACGTACACCTCGTCGCCCGAGTCCCAGTCGAGGGAGTCGAGCCGGCGATCCAGTTCGCTCCGGTGGAGGAGCCCCGTGACGCTGTCGCCGATGTCGACGAAGACGCCGAACTCGGCGAATCCGTCCACGGTACCGCGGTAGTACCGGTCGACGGTCAGTTGGTCAGCGCTGTTGCCTCGGAATACGAACAGGGCGTCCTCCTCGTGGAGGTCACAGATACGTCCTTCGACGGACGTGCCGCAAATGATACACGAACCCATTAGACGACGAAAGCAGGCGCTGCCTAAAACTGTTGTCGAATTCCTCGCGTCGGCGACGCGCCGATTCAGTCCAGCACGTCGCTCTCCGATTCCAGCAGTTCGAGGCCTGAAGCGACCGCTCTGGCCTGTTCGGGGAACAGGGCAATCTCCACCTCGCTGCCCTGTTCGTCCTCGAAGGCGAGTTTCACTCGCTTGTCACCGTATTCGCGGACGTCCACGCCTTCGACATCGTACATCTTGATGGTCGCCTGCTTGTTCGACGGGCCGACGTTCTTGAACGCGCCGTCTTTCAGTTCCAGCATGAACTGCTCGATGTCGATGCTGAGCATACCCGAACCGCGGGCCGCCGACGCCTAAAACCCACCACTCGACGCGAGCGTCGCCAGGGCGTGAAAGCCCCGAAAGCCGTACCCGAAGACGATCGCGGCGGGGAGCGCCGCGAGAACGGCCGCGAAGCCCAGGCGGAGTTCGTGGACGACGGCGGTACCGACGACGTACAGCCCCACCCCCCAGAGCGTGACGAGAACCCGGAGTTCGGGCGAGGGGAGTCCCGCGAAGACGCAGGGGGCCATCGCGTAGCAGAGCACCTGCACCGTCTCGCTGACGCCCCCGCGCTCGGAGGCGACGGGGATCAACAGCAGCGTCTGGAGCGCCGCCGTCAGGTGGACCGTCGCCGGCGCGACGAAGACGACGACCGCGAGCAGGACGAGAACCGCGAGGCCCGGCGTGAACTCGCCGATGGCGGGATACGCGAACGGCCCGGTCGAGACGACGCCGCGGCGAGCCAAGTCGACGACGAGAAACCGACTCAGCTCTTCGAGGGCGACGACCAGCGCCGCGAATATCAGCCCCGGCGCCTGGTCGCCGGGCGCGACGCCGGTCCGGAAGAACCGCCGGGGACGGACGAGGATCTCTCCCCACGCGCGGGCCAGCGCGGTCGGCCCCCTGTCGCGCCCGCCCGTCGTGTTCTCGACCCACTGTGTCACGTTTCGGTGTAGCGGCCGGTCGGATATGACAGTTGCGAGTCGTCTCCGCGGCTAATCGTCCGCGCCGACGTTCTCCGTGCTCTCGAAACACGGCGGGTCCGGTTCGATGTTGGCGTACTGCACCGCCTCCTCGCCGAGTCGCGCCACTCGCTCGTCGATGTCCGGGTCGGTTATCGCGCCCGCTTCGACGGCGTTTCTCGCCCGCGGGATGGCCGCCTGGTGGGGGATTACCCAGCAGTTCAGCGCCCGGCAGACCGAGCGGAGGTGTTCGAGCGCCGTGATTGGGAAGCTGCCGCCGGCGACGGCGAGCAGCCCGACCGTCTTGTTCTCGAACTCGTCGAACCCGCAGTAGTCGAGCGCGTTCTTCAGCGGCGCGGAGAACGACCCGTGATACACCGGCGTCCCGAGGAGGATCGCGTCGGCCTCGGCGACGGCGTCGGTCAGTCGAGTCGCGTCGCCGGCCTCGCGGGCGTCGGCGTCGAAGACCGGGAGGTCGAACTCCCGGAGATCGAGCAGTTCGGTCGTCCCGCCCGCGACTTCGGCTTCGGCGAGCGCTCGCTCGATAGCGACGCGGGTGTAACTCTCGTCGCGGAGGCTCCCGGCGATACCGACGACGTGCGGTCTGGACATGCGTTAGCTCAGGGCCGGACAGATTAAAAGAGGCGGTGAAAGCGTGGTTCGTTCGGGTCGTCACTATGTTCGGTACTCGTGGGTCACGTCGACGAGGTCGACGACGCCGTCGGGGACGCGGTAGGCGACGACCACCGAGCGGTCGCCGTCTATCGAATCGACGGTCTTGTCCACGCCGTATCCGACGTAGGTGCAGTCCTCGCGAGTGAACTCCACGACCGAGTAGCCCCAGTTGTGGCTGTCGAAGAACTCGATGTGGGGGTTCATCGCGGCGACGAGTTTACTCAGCAGCGGTTCGGTCAGTTTCCCGCGGAGTCCGCGAGTGAGATGGAGCGCTTCGGCGGCGTTGAGCGACGTGACGGCAGGGGTCATGAACTCGACGCCGATGCGCTCGCCCTGCGCGACCCCCTCGCCGCCGGTGACGCGGCCGGGATAGGAGGTCTGCTGATAGCCGGCTATGTAACAGTGCATGTCGCCGGTCAGCGTCACGAAGTTCGTCACGTCGGCGGCGGCGATGGCCTCGACCACCTGCAGGCGCTCGCGCGTGTAGCCGTCCCAGCCGCCCTGAACGGGGTAGACCGACAGCGGCCCGGAGCCGAGGCGGAACGGGATGGTCAGCACCTCGTCGGCCCACACCGTCCACTTGGCTTCGGAGTCGACGATGGTGTCGACGAGCCACTCGCGTTGCTCCTCGCCGAGCATCGTCCGCCCCGGCGGTTCGCGGTGGGGGCCGACGTTATCGGGCGTCGGGATCGCCTCCCGCGGCGGGTCCCGAAAGAGGCGCTCGTCGGTCAGCGACAGCGAGACGAGGTCGCCGAACTCCAGCGTCCGCCAGAGTCTGAACCGCTCCTGGAGGGACTCGCCGTTGGGGTCGTACTCGACGCGTGCGGGCATGTACTCCCACCACGCGTGCATCGCGTCGGCGACGAGTTCGGTCATGAACTCGGGGTCGCCGCCGCGCGGGTGATCGCCCGCGGGCGCGTCGGTCCGACTGTCCCAGTAGACGTCGTTGACCATCTCGTGGTCGTCCCAGCCGGCGACGAGCGTGTGCGACTCCAGGGCGCGCTGAAGGAAGCGGTCCGAGCGGTAGGTCCGGTGGAGGTAGCGGTAGTCGTCGAGGTTCCGCACGCGGTCGTAGCCGCTGGGCAGCGACAGCTCCCGGCCCTCGTACTCGTAGGACCCGAGGCCCTTGAAGTGGCCGTCGCCGGACTCGTAGATGAAGTCGCCCAGGTGGACGACGAAGTCCACGTCCTCTTCGGCGACGTGGCCCAGCGCCGGGAAGTAGCCGTTGAGGTAGTTCTGGCAGGCGAGGACGGCAATGCGGAGCGAATCGGGAGAGTCCTCGGGACGCGGAAGCGTCTGACAGCGCCCGGTCCGGGAGGCGACGCCGTCGTAGACGAACCGATAGCGGTACTCGGTATCGGGGTCGAGGCGGCCGTCGACGTCGACTTTCACCGTGTAGTCGTGGGCGGCGATGCGCTCGCCGTCGGTCACGACGCCGTCGTAGACCACGTCCTCGAACGCCTCGTCCGTCGCCACCTGCACGCCGAGCGGCGTCTCCGTGTCGAACCGCTCGGGGTCGACGCGCGTCCAGAGGATGACGCCGCTCGGCGTCGGTCCGCCGCTCGCCACCGACTGGGGGAACACCGCGTCCGGGTCGCTCTCCCCGTGGATATCGAAGACGTCGGCGTCGCCCGACTCGACGAGGTCCATCGCCAGCGCGAGGTCGTGCGAATCCAGTTCGGAGAGCAGTTCGACGTGGTCCTCGGCCGTCCGCGACGGCTCGTCCCGCCCGTCCAGCCCGATATCGCCCGACATACCACCTCTCTGACGGCGAACCGGTATCTCGGTTTCGGTGGGGCGCTACCGCCGGAGTCGGGCGACCGTCTCGCCGTCCCGCTCATCGACGGTCACTAACTCGTCGTCGGCGAGGTCGCCGACCAGTCCGCGGAGCCACTCCCGGCCGTACTCGCCCTCCGGCGCGTAATCGACGCGGATGCGCGGGCCGAGGTCGTCCAGCGCGAGCTCGTCGTACTCCTTCAGCGTCGAGACGACGCGCCCGCGGAACTGCCGGCGACTCCCGTCAAATTCGGGTTGGGTCGGCACGTCCGGCGCGGTGAAGTCCCCGGTCGCGTAGGCGGAGCACCACTCGCGCCACGGGCACTCCGCGCCGTCGCAGTCCGGCGTCTTCTGGCAGGCGACGCCGCCCAGCTCCATGACGGCGTTGTTCCAGACGCGGGACTCCCCCTCGGGCATGAGCGCCTGTGCGACTTCCTCGAAGGCGTCGTCGTCGTCGGGCACGTCGAAGGCGCGGTACAGCACCCGCTTCACGTTGGTATCCACGACGGCATTTCCGTTATTGAACGCGAAGGAGGCGACGGCGTTGGCGGTGTAGGGACCGACGCCCATCAACTTCGAGAGGCCGTCGGGGTCGCGGGGCCACTCGCCGCCGTGGTCGTCGCGGATCTGCCTCGCGGCCTCGTGGAGGTACTTCGCGCGGTTGTTGTACCCCAGCGAGTGGTCGGTCCAGAAGCCGACCACGTCGCTCCGGTCGGCCGCCGCGAGGTCCGAGACGGCGGGCCAGCGGTCGAGGAAGTCCTCCCACGCACCGACGACGCGGTCGAGCTGGGTCTGCTGGCTCATCACCTCCGAGACGAGGATCTCGTAGGGGTCGTCGGTCTGCCGCCACGGGTACGCTCGATGGTCGGCCTCGTACCACTCGATCAGCGCCCGCTGCACTGAGGACGGGTCCGCGGGCACGTCACCGGGGAGATCCGCAGTCGCCGACTGCTCACTCATTGGCCCGCCGTTAGAATCGTCGCGGTTTGTGTGTAGCGGTCGGCGTCGCTGCCGGCGGCCGCTGGGCCGGGACCGCCGCCAGACTCAGTCGTCTACGTCGACCCGCTCGAACTCGCTGTCCGACCAGTCGAGGTCGTCGCCGCTCGCCACGTCCGAGAAGACGAACATCGCGCCGTCCTCGTACGTGCTGTCGACGTAGAGCCGCCAGCCGTGGGCCTCCGCGATGGTCTTGACGATGGACAGCCCCAGTCCGGTCCCGTCCTCGCTGGTCGTGTGCCCGTACTCGAAGATCTCGTCTAACTGCGACTCGGGGATGCCCGGCCCGTCGTCGGCGACGTAGAACCCGTCCGAGAGCAACCCGACTTCGACCGTGACGTCCCCGCCGACGTGATCCACGGAGTTGCGAAACAGGTTCTCCAGTCCGCGGAGGAGACGCGAACGGTCGGCGCGGATGGAACGGTTCCCCGCGATTTCGAGGGTCGCGTCCCCGCTGTCTACGTTCTCCCACGCGTCGCGGGCCACGGTGTCGAGGGCGACTTCTTCCGTCTGTTCGATGCTCTCCCCTTCCCGCGTCAGCGTGAGCACGTCGTCGATGATGGACTCGATGCGGTCGTGAGAGCCCTCGACCTTCTCGACGTGGGTCTGTAACTCCGCCCTATCCGTTTCCCCGTCCAGCGTCGTCAGCTGCGCCGAGAGCAGTTCGAGGTGGCCGCGGGCGACCGTCAGCGGGTTCCGGAGGTCGTGTGACAGCGTCGAGGCGAACTGGTCGAGGCGGTCGTTCTGTCGCTCCAGTTCCCGTTTGGACTGCTCCGCCATCTCCCGGGCCTCGCGGGCCTGTCGTATCTGCTCGGCGAGGGCGTCGCGCGCGTCGGAGACGGCGTCGTAGAGCCGGCCGATCTCGTCCTCGCGGTCGGTCGAGAGGTCCGCACCGAGGTTGCCGTCCTCGATCGACTCGATGCGCGCTCGGAGCCGGACGAGCGGGGTCACCGTCTCGCGGGAGACGACGAGCGCCGCGACGCCCAGCGAGAGAACCGCGAGGGCGACAACGGCGGCGAGAGTGCGACCGACTACCCCCGACGGCCCGAAGAGCGTCGCCCGGTCGGCAGCGGTCACCACGACCCACGGCGTCCCGTCGACCGGCGCGTACGCGAACGCCTCGTCGCCCGCCTCGCCGGTCGCGGTCGCGCCGCCTCTGGCGGTCTCGAATCCCGCGTGCGCGGCGTACCGCTCGGTGTCTCTCGCCGCCGTCGGAAACACGGGGTCGCCCGCTCCGTCGAGGACCGCCGTCGTTCCCATCGCACCGCCGTCGAGCTGTCGACCGTCTACCGTCCCGACGACCAGCAAGACGGCGTCGCGGCCGGCGACCGGGCTGGCGAACGCCATCGCCTGCCGCCCGTCTCGCTCGTAGGCGGCCGACGGCACCACCGCCGTCGGATCGGTCGAGGCCCCCGCCTCGCGGACGGCGGGCCGCCACGCGGGTCGCATGGACGCAACCGACCGTTCGGTCGCGGACCGCTCGGCGCTGGCCGCGACCACCGCCTGTGCCCCCGAGACGTCGACGTAGTGGATTTCGACCACGTTCGACGACGACGTCGCCGTGAGCCGCCGGAGCGCCTGTCGGCGGTCCGTCCCGTTTCCGCCGCCGAGCGCCGGCGTACCGGAGAAAGTCCGTGCCTGCGCTCGAACGCCGGACTGCCACTCGCCGAGCGACGACGCGCGGAGCGTCGCCGTCTCCGTCAGCATCTCGGTCCGGTCGTCCTCGACCGCCTTCCGGACCTGAACGTAGCCCGTTAACCCAGCGGCACCGACGAGAAGCGCGACGACAGCGAGAGTCACCACCAGTCTGGCGGCGTAGTTTCGTCGGACGACCGACGGCACTACGCGCCGGAATCGACCGCGAAGCGTCCGCTCGCGCTCCGGTTCGTTGGTTCGCCCAGTCGGAGCGTCCGCTGTCCGGCCCCGCGAATGAGCGCCGTCGTCGTCTCCAGTCATCTATCGTCGGTGTCCCCAGTACGTCGAGCCGCCACTCTCCCCGAGTGTCACCTCCTAATAAGTATAAAATTTGTGATATTGGCGGCTCCGGACCCGGAACGGCGCGAGGCGTCGATTCACGAGCGTTCCGGCCGCCGAGTCGCAAAGCGTTTCCGCGGCCTCCACTACCCGGGAGACATGAGTCTCGACGATCTGCAAGACGAGATCGAAGCCGAGTACGCCGCCGCCGGCGAGGACCTCTCCGTGGACCTCGACCGGGAGACGCGCAACGAACTGGCGATGCTCTCGGTCGCGCTCGACCCCGAGGACGTCGACGAGCTCGTCCGCCGCGCCGTCCACGACTTCTTCCAGGCGACGGTCGAACGCGGGACGCTCGATTTCCACCTCCGGTCGGGCTACGACTGCACCTACGACGAGTACCTCTCGGGGATGACCTTCGACGAGATGACCGGCAACCAGTTCCCCCAGCAACAGGACGACGACGACCGGCGCTACCAGTTCTGAATCCGCCCGCGGGCCTCACATCAGGAGCGCGACGGCCATCAGGCTCGCGCCGCCGAGGACGACCGAACTCCAGATGGCCACCTGCGTGGCGAACTTCCGGTTCGGGCTGGGCGCGGTGAGCGCCGCCTTGACGACGATGCTGGAGGCCGTCGCGATGAGGATCGCGATCATCGCCGTCTGCTCGCTCTGGATCGTCCCGCTCCGGTAGAGCAACACCGCGGACGTGGTCGCGCCCGCGCTGGAGACGAGGCCGCTTATCGCCGACGTGACGTACAGTCCCGCCGTCCCGAACCGCGCGCTGGCGACGCCGCCGGCCACGACGACCAGCAGGAACACCCCGCCGAACGTCAGTGCGTTCTGCAGCGAGAACGGGCTGTCGAGGTTCATCTCGATGGTCTGAGACCAGTCGGCCGTGTAGGCTGCGACCACAATGCTCCCGACGATGACGGCCCCCAACGGGACGATCGCCTCCACCAGTACGCCCTGGCTGATCGTGAACAGGACGGTGATGAGGAGGTTCCGAAGCGCCATCGCGGCGTCGGCGAGGAGGATGGCCGCCACCGCGTAGGAACTGGCCTCCGGGCGCTGTTTGACGTGGTCCATCATCGTGCCGACGACCGCCGTCGAGGACGCCAGTCCGCCGAAGAAGCCGGTGATAGCGATGCCGCGCCCGCCGTAGCTCTGGACGACGGCGTAGTTGAGGATGCCGATGCCCGCGACGAAGACGACCATCAGCCAGATCGTGCGGAGTTCGAGCGTGACGTCGATTCTCGGCACCGACACCGGGTCGGGCGGCAACAGCGGATAGACGACGAAGGCGATGATGGCGAACTCCGTCGCCGACCGCACCTCTTCCCGCGAGAGCCCCCCCGCGAAACTGTGGAGCTCCCGCTTGAGGACGAGCAGCAGCGAGGAGATGACGGCCACGGTCACCGCCTCGAGTCTGGCCCCCGACGCGGCGAGCGAGCCGATACCGTAGGCGACCAGCATCGAGACGGAGGTGGTCAGCGAGAGGCGCTCTCGGTCCGCCATGAGCCCCTGTATCGCCAGCAGTACGCCCTGCGTGATGACGAGAATCCCGCCGACGATGAGGAGCGTGCTGTTCTCCGTCAGCGTGAACACCGCCGCCAGGAGGCTGATGAGCGCGAACGTCCGGATTCCGGCCGACTTCTCCGACCACTCGCGTTCCAGGCCGAGGAACATCCCGAGCGCACCCGCCAACAGGATGTTGAGGATGACGTCGTACCCCGGCGAGGAGACCAACTGTATCAAAGTCACAGTCCCCGTACTCGGCCGGACAGTAAAATACTACGGCCAGCGAGCGCACACCTTTTTATTGGGCGCTGCGAAAGTGAAACGCATGGTACCGTCCGACGTGGACTGGCCCCGCGCCTTCTGGATCGGCTTCGGCGCCCTCCTCGCGGCGACGCTCCTGTTCATCCTGTATACCTTCATAGGCACGTTCGTCTTCGGGATCTTCCTCTACTACGCGACGCGGCCGCTGTACCGCCGCGTCTACCGCCGCCTCCGCCAGCGAACGCTCTCGGCGCTGCTCTCGCTGTTCCTGCTCGCACTGCCCGTCCTCGGCCTGCTCTACTACACGCTCGCCATCGCCCTCCAGGAGTTCGAACGGGTCGCCGCGACCGCAGACCTCGGTCCCTACGCCGCCGTCGCCGAACCGTATCTCGACGTCTCCGACGCCGTCCAGAACCCCCAGGCCCTCCTGACGGATGCCGGAACCGACACCCTCGTCGAGACGCTCGCGCAGTTCCTCGACTACGTCGGGTTCATCGGCACCGGCCTCGTCCACGTCTTCGTCATGTTCGCCTTCGCGTTCTACCTCCTCCGGGACGGGCCGCGACTGGCCGAGTGGGGGAAGAACTTCCTCGACCACCGCGGGGTCTTAGACCGCTACTTCCACGAGGTCGACCGGAGTTTCCACAAGGTGTTCTACGGCAACATCCTCAACGCCATCGTCACCGGTGCGATCGGGGCTATCTCGTTCAGCCTCGTCGACATGGTCGCGCCGGCCGGCCACGCCGTGCCGTATCCCGCCCTGACCGGACTGCTGGCCGGGGCCGCGAGCCTCATCCCCATCGTCGGCATGAAACTCGTCTACGTCCCGATGGGAGCGTACCTCTCGGCGCAGGCGTTCTTCGCCAGCGACGGCTGGTGGTTCGTCGCGCTCTTCGTCGCGGTCGCGTTCGTCGTCGTCGATACGATTCCCGACCTGCTGGTCCGCCCGTACGTCTCCAGCGGCGTCTCTTTCTCGCTCGGTCGGTTCGGGCGGACCGCGGGCGACCGGGACCCTGCGCCCGGTCTCCACACGGGGATGTTGATGTTCGCGTACATCCTCGGCCCGTTCCTCTTCGGCTGGCCGGGCATCTTCCTCGCGCCGATGCTGCTGGTGCTCGTCGTCCACTTCGCTCGGTTCGTCCTCCCGGAACTCGTCGAGGGCAGAGAGATACAGCCGCGAGCGGTCGATCCGACGAACTTCGTCGAGGACCTACGAGAAGACGGAGCGAGTGAGACCGGGGACGAGGGCGAGAACGAGAGCGGCAGACAGAGCGAGGACCGGCCGACCGCGGAGTACCGACCGGCAGGTACCGCGAGGTCGACGACGCCGGACGATCCCGAAGCTAGCTGAGCGGGTCGGGGAATCAGTACCGGCCGAGGTCGGGTCGTCTCACGCGTCGAGGTACTGCGTCTCCCAGTCCTGCCGAGCCTCGATCTCGCGGCGGCCGCGTCGCGTGAGCGTATAGAAGTTCGTCCGCCGGTCCCGCTGGCCCTTCTCGACGAGTCCCTTGTCGACGAGCGTATCGAGGTTCGGATACAGCCGGCCGTGGTGGATCTCCTTCTCGTAGTACTCCTCCAGTTCCTCCTTTATCGCCAGCCCGTGTGGCTCCTCCAGCCCCGAGATGACGTAGAGGAGGTCGCGCTGGAATCCGGTCAAGTCGTGCATCGCTCTGGTCTAAACTAGTATTATTGTCTAAATCGTTTAAATATGTCGAATCGGAGAGTTTCGCGTTTCCCTCCCCCACATCGAATCCGCTTTCCAGAGGCATCAAGGCGAATCGCGCCGAATTATCACACCGAAAGTTCGAGTCAGTATTTCATCATTCCCGGAAAGGTGATGCCGATGATATTATTTAGCGACGCCGCCAAGGAGGGGTATGCCAGAAGAGACGCTGTTCGAGACAGAACGACCGCTCGGCCGAGACGCCGTCGCCGACTACCTCCGAACGCTCGCCGACTCGCTGGAGTCCGGGTCGGACGTGACGCTTCGCGCGGGCGACCAGTCCGTCACGCTCGACCCTCCCGAGACGGTGGAGTTCGAGGTCAAAGCGGAGCGAGAGGGACCGACCGACGGCGACGGCGAGCTGAGCATCGAAGTCGAACTGGAGTGGCCCGAGAACGCGTCCGAGAGCGAGTCCGCGGACGGCGACCTGCGGATCGAGTGACGCCGCTCTCGGCGCTCGTCGGTTTCGACATCTCGGAGAAACGACCCGCAGAGAAGCGTCTGAGTCGTATAATGTAGCGAAGTAAGTGGAAAGCGGTCGCGAAAAACGCGACCGCTTGCCGCCCTGAATTGGTCCCCGCTGACGCTTCGGCCCTCCAAGCGAAGCGTCACTTGACAGAAGGAGGGTGATGAACTTAAAAGTACCGGCACGCCGCGACTGGTGTTAGTTATCGAATCGGATAAGAACGGAATATAAGCGCTATATATGCTCCTCTTCGAGCACCCATCCCAGCGCCCGCTTGTAGTGGGTGAACATCATTCGGATGCGCTCGTGGCTCATTTCCTCGCTCTCCAGCTGCTCGGTCAGGAACTCGTACTGCTCGCGGACCTCGGATTCCGAACGCATACGCGGGTGTTGTCGCTCGCGGTTCGAGGGTCTTCCGCCCGTCAGCGCCTCACCGTGATCGCGTTCGCGGTTCACACTCACTTCGCTCGCTTCGAATCGCGCTACTGCTCGCGGCTCACTGCGTTCGCCGCTGTGCTTCTTCGAGACCCTTCCCTTCGGTCAGGCTCTCGCCACCCCTCACGGAACAATCTTGAGGCCGGCGAATAGAGAGGGAGACATGAAGATCCGAGGGGACCGCGAGTGCCAGTCCTGCGGGACCCGGTGGTCGTACTACGACACCGGGAGCGTCGAGTGCCCGGAGTGCGGCAGCGTCCACAGCGTCGGCGTCGACGATCACACGGAACACACCGACACGCCCGTCTCGCTGGATCTGACGCGGATACGGAACCGCGTGGACGACGACCCGGCCGACGAGGTCGCCCGCGCCGCCGCGGAGACGTGCCGGGAGTACACGCGCAAACGGGGGTTCATCGACGCGGGCGAGCTCCAACCCCTCGACGAGACGTACGTCGCCGCCAGTATCCTCCAGCACGTCGCCACTGCCCTCGCGCGTGAGATGCGCCCGGACGACGCGACGGAGCTGTACTTCCTCGACCTGCTCGGCGGGGCCGACGCCGGGGAGCGGCCGAGAGCCGACGAAGTCCCGGACGGGCTCCGCACGGCGTTCGGGCTCGCCGTGGCCGAGGCCGTCGACGCCTACCAGCGTGACGTGCGCAGATACCTCGACGACCACCCGGACGAGACGGCTCGACAGCTCTCGGGTCGCATCCGCGACCACCGCAAGCGAGTCGAGGCCCTAGATGGGGACGTCGACCCGGAGAACGCGAACCGCCTGCTCCACGCCGCCCGCGACCTCGGCCGGTTCGTCAGCGGCGACGAGAGCGCCTACGTCACCGCCGACAACTGGCTGAGCGGACTGGACGCGGCGTAGTCCGGACCGCGGCGTCGGTGGGTTGTGTCAAAGTGCGACAGTACTTAGCCTGCGTTAGCAAGCAGAACCGTCTGCGTACAGCGACGCGAACGTGGCCACGTCTGCGAGCACCCCCTGTATCGAGGCACAGGTGGCCGGCCGAGCAGTCACGCACATGTCAACACAGCCTTCGGCGAGTGAGGACGCTCGCCAACGACCTGCGAACCGGGCGGCAATCGATCGGCAGTGGCGATCGGGGGTGACTCCGTGGTAGACGTCACCGATCCGCTGATCCTGACGATGATCGTCTACTTCCTCGTCACGCTCGCCGTCGGCATCTGGTTCGGGCGCGGCGCCGGCGAGGGGTACGTGGAGTTCACGCTCGCGGGGCGGGACCTGAGCCTCCCGGTCTACATGATGACGTACTTCGCGACGTTCACCGGCGGCGGCCTCACGATGGGCATCGCACAGCGGGCGTTCGTCGACGGCATCAGCGCCCAGTGGTACGCGATGGCCGAGGGCCTCGCGTGGATGACCATCACGGTGTTCATCGGCTTCCTCTACTCCTTCGAGGTCGTCAGCGTCCCCGGGCTGCTGGGCCGGGTCTACGGGGAGTACACCCAGTACTTCGCCGGGCTGTTCACCGTCGTCGGGCAGGTGGCGCTCACCGCCGGCCAGACCATCGGGATGGCGTCGATCATCTCCGTCGTCACGGACGTCTCGCTGTCGGTCGCCTTCTGGGTGAGCGTCGCGATATTCGTCGGTCTCACCGCCTACGGCGGGATGAGCACCGTCGCGTACACGGACACCTTACACGGCGTGGTCATCATCGTCGGAATGCTCATCGCGACGCCCATCGCGGTCATGAACGCCGGCGGCGTGGGCGCGATCGCCGGGAGCGTCCCCTCCGGCCACATGAACTGGTTCGGCGTCGGCCTCGTGCAGATCGGCTCGTGGTACCTGATGTACATCACCGTCGCCGGCGCACAGCAACAGATGCTCCAGCGGACGTGGTCGGCTCGGAGCAAGCGAGTCGCCATGTTCGGGACGTTCCTCGCCGGCGCGATCATAACCGGCTACGGCGTGCTCACCGCGGCCGCCGGGATGATCGCCAACGCGCAGGGCGCGCAGATCGAGTCCTCGATGGCGTTCGCCTGGACCATTACGAACACGCTCCCCCCGGTGCTCGCCGGTCTCCTGCTGGCGGCGGCCGTCTCGGCGGTCATCACCGGCGCGGACTCGTTCCTGCTCGCCGGCGCGACGAGCTTCGTCAACGACCTCTACATCCCGCTCCGCGGCGGGAAGGAGGGGCTCGACGACGGGCACCTCGTCGCGGTGACGCGGGTGACGGTCCTCGTCTTCGGCGTCGGCGCCGCGCTGATAGCCCAGAGCGGCATCCAGATAATCGCCATCAACACGCTCGGGATGGGCATCATGTCCGTCCTCTTCGCCGGCCTCGTGATGATGCTCTGGGACGGGACCGTCCGGGAAGCGGGCCTGCCCGGGTTCGTCGTCGGCGGCCTCGTCTTCGCCGTCTGGGAGTTCGCCCTCGGATCGCCCACGTTCTTCGGCGAGGGGCAGGTCGAACCGGCGGTCCCGGCGACGCTCGCGGCCATCGTCACCATCTGGCTCGTGAGCAAACTCTACGACGGGGGCGAGCGCTTCGACGTCAGCCGGGTCCGCGAGCTCGCCAGTCGAGATATGGGACGCATGGAAGCGGAAGAGACCGTCGCGGGAGACGACTGAGACGCCGCGGCTCGACTGTCGCCCGACCGGTCACCGCACGCGCCGTATGAGGTCGTGATCCAGACAGCCGTCCGGAAGCTCCCCTTTCCACTCGACGCGTTCGATCCCCTCGTCGGCGAGGCCGGGATCAGACGACAGTTCGGTGTCCTCGGGCGTCGCGCGATAGGTGCCGAAGTGGAACCGCGTCTCGCGGTCGCCCTCGGTCAGCGTCACCTCGGTCACGGCGAGCAGTTCCCCCACGGCGATCTCGACACCGGTCTCCTCGCGGACCTCGCGGACCAGCGCCGTCTCGCGGCTCTCGCCGGCCTCGACGCCGCCGCCGGGGAGCATCCACCGGCCGTCGTCGTAGACGAACAGCACGCGGCCCTCCCCGTCTTCGGTCAGCGCGCCGACGGCCCACTCCAGTCCGTTCTGGATGCGCGCGCGGTACGTCTCGAACGTGCTTTCGTCGACCGCCCGGGTGACCCGCCGGGTAAACGCGTCGTCCTCGAAGGTCGAGAGCGAGGGCATCTACGGGAGGTCGACCGCGACGCCGTGCTGGAGGCCCGCCGCTTTGACGGTGTTGTACAGCAACATCGCGCGGGTCATCGGGCCGACGCCGCCGGGGACCGGCGTGATCGCGCCCGCCCGCTCCTTCGCGCTCTCGTACGCCACGTCGCCGACTAACTCGTAGCCCTTCTCGTTGTCGGCGTCCACGCGGTTGATGCCCACGTCGATGACCGTCGCGCCCTCCTGAATCATGTCGCCGTCGATCATCTCGGGGACGCCCGCCGCGGCGACGAGGACGTCCGCCTCGCGGGTCTTCGCCGCGAGGTCCTCGGTCCGGGAGTGACACACCGTCGTCGTCGCGTTCCCGCCCGGCGCTTTCTGGATGAACAGGTTCGCCATCGGCTTGCCGACGATGTCCGACCGCCCGACGACGACCGCCTCCTTGCCCTCGGTATCGACGCCCGCGGACTCGATGAGCTTCTGAATCCCATGGGGCGTACAGGGCTTGTAGCGGGCGTCACCAGCCACGAGGCGACCGACGTTCTCGGGGTGGAAGCCGTCGACGTCCTTCTCGGGGTCGATGGCTCGCAGGACCTCGCGGTCGGAGACGTGGTCGGGGACTGGCATCTGAACGAGAATGCCGTCGACGTTCCCGTCGGCGTTCAGGTCGTCGATGGTGTCGTACAGTTCGCTCCCGTCGGCGTCGGGGTCGATCTCGATGTCGATGGCCTCGATGCCGACCTCGGCGCAGTCGTCCTGTTTCATCGAGACGTACGTCTCGCTGGCCGGGTCGTCGCTCATGAGGACCGTCGCCAGCGACGGCCGAATCCCCTCGGCGTCCAGCTGGTCGATGGCCGTCGAGAGGTCGTCGCGAATCGACTGGGCGACGGCGTCACCGTCGATTATCTCTGTCATCACGTGGAGAGGGACACGCGGAGGCAAAAAGCGTCACTATGACGCGGTCGGAGCGTCGAGCGCACCGGCCAGCGGTGCGAGGGTTACTCGTAGAGCGTGTACTCGTCGGTCAGTTCGTCGACGCGGTCGCCGACCTTCGCGACCACGTCCTCGTCGCCGGGGGCGTCGACGACGTCGTAGATGAGGTCGGCCACTTCGCGACAGGCGTCCTCGTCGAAGCCCCGCGTCGTCAGCGCCGGCGTCCCCGCGCGGATACCCGAGGGGTTGAACGCCGACCGGGTCTCGCCCGGCACCGTGTTCGCGTTGAGGACGATGCCCGCGTCTTCGAGGGCTTCTTCGACTGCCTTGCCGGTCGTGTCGGGATGGGAGGGTCGCAAATCGACGAGGACGAGGTGGTTGTCCGTGCCATCGGAGACGAGGTCCAGGCCGTGCTCTTGGAGACGGTCGCCCAGCGCCTTCGCGTTGGCGACGGTCTGTTCGGCGTACGCCTCGAACTCGGGGTCGAGCGCCTCGCCGAAGCCGACCGCTTTGCCCGCGACGTTGTGCATCAGCGGGCCGCCCTGCGAACCGGGGAACACCGCCGCGTCGACGTCGTCGGCGTACTCCTCCTCGCACATGATGATGCCGCCCCGGCCCGCGCGGATGGTCTTGTGCGTCGAGCCAGTGACGAAGTCGGCGACGCCGACGGGCGACTCGTGGACGCCTGCGGCGACCAAGCCCGTGATGTGGGCGATGTCCGCGAGGTGGTAGGCGTCGGCGGCGTCGGCGGTTTCCTGAATCCGCTCGAAGTCGACCTCTCGGGGGTACGCCGAGTAGCCCGAGACGATGATGTCGGGGTCGAACTCTTCGGCGTGGTCTGCGAGGCCCTCGTAGTCGATGTACCCGGTTTCGGCGTCCACTTCGTACTGTTCGACTTCGTAGACCTGCCCGGCGAAGTTCGCGGGGTGGCCGTGCGAGAGGTGGCCGCCGTGGGTGAGGTCCAGAGAGAGGATCTTGTCGCCCGGGTCGAGGACGGCCAGATAGACGCCCATGTTGGCCTGCGAGCCCGAGTGGGGCTGGACGTTGACGTGGTCCGCACCCCACAGTTCCTGGGCGCGTTCGATGGCGAGTTCCTCGACGTCGTCAGCGTACTCACAACCACCGTAGTAGCGCTCGCCGGGGTAGCCCTCGGCGTACTTGTTGGTGAGTTCGGAACTCTGGGCCTCCATGACGGCCTCGGAGACGTGGTTCTCGCTGGCGATCATCGCGAGTGTGTCGTTCTGGCGTGCGCGCTCGCCCTCGAGGGCGTCGGCGACCGCAGGGTCCGTCTCGCGGACGGTGTCGTAGGTCATATCGCACTCTCGAATCCCGTCCGCCAATAATCTACCCTTTGGCCGAGGGCGTGCGACCGAGTGACAGGAAAAATGGGATACCGGGCGAGCGTATCGTAAGACGAGGAATTATATCAACAAACGTATAGCCACGCATATAACGTATTAGCGCAAACCCCGTGTCACATGGTAATAAGGGGGACGGCGGATGCGAGGAACGGTGGGGACTCCCTCGCGACCGACGACGGTGGGTCTCTCTGTCCGGAAGCGATACGGGAACAGTTAGATTCGGTGCGAGAGTCTGCCACGTGGCCGATTCCGCGTCCGACCGACGAGAGTTTCAGCGCCGAGACCGGGCGGCTCCACCTCCCGGGGACGGACGTGACGGTGACCGGACTGGAGTGTAACGCGCAGTATCACCTCTCGCGCGCCGCGGAACTGCCCGAAGGTGCCTTCCTCGTCACCGGGACGGTCGAACGGGCGACGGGCGAGCGAGACGACCCGTTCGCGACCGACGGAGTCCGGGTCCACGTCCGGTTCGACGGGCCGGCCTCGCTGCGGCCGACGCGCGAGGGGACGGTCCTCTCGCTGTGGGAGTCTACCCCGATCACGTTGGGGTTCAGCGAGGCGACGACCGGCCTCGAACGGGTACAGGTCCCCGAGACGGTCGCCGGACTCGCCGAAGGCTTCTCCTGTCTGAGTGCCGCCCACCACGCGATGGCCCCCTCGCGGTCCCATCCGGCACAGCGCGACCATCCGCCGCTCCTGACGACCGGCGAGACCGCGTCGATTCCCGACGAAATCGCGCGACAGCGCCCCGAGACCGGTATCGAACTGCGCCTCCCCGAGACGGTCGAGTCCGTCTTCGTCGCCGCGCCGCTCGCGTTCTACCTCGGCGCGTCGGTCACTGTCGGCGACCGCGACCGCCCCGTGTTGACCGCGGCGGGGACGGACGTCGACCGCGAGTTCTCACCGCTCCCGGGCTTCCAGACGGAGGCCGCCGCGATGCTCAGGCGGGTGTTCTACCTCGACTGTCTGGTCCGGCGGGTGGACCCCGAACGGAACGCCGACCTCGTCGAGGCGTGCTCGCTGGATCCCGAGGCGGTGCGAGCGCTCTCGCCGGCGGGCCGACTGGAGCGATACCTCTCGTTCCCGTCGGCCGCGATACAGGATGGCCTCCCCGAGTGGCATCTCTCGACGCATGTAGACCCCTCGCTCGGTCGGGCCCGGTGCCTCCCGTTCCTGCTCGACAAGTTGAGTCTCGTCTATCTGCCCGATGGCGCTGAACTCGACCGACGGGACCTCCTCGACCGGACGCTCACCGACGCGTATCCGACGCGCGGGACCCCCGCGACGGCGGCGAGGGTCGAACCGAGCGGCGATTCGGCTCGCGTCCGTGCGTGGCTGGCGCCGGGGACGCCGGTCGACGCCTTCAAGCCGACGACCGCGGCCTACGAGAACCGCTATCGCTACCGCGATCGGGGCGGCGACCGCCTCCGGGTGTCGGTCGTGCTGAACGACTCGACGATGTCGGACGAGCGCGGCGCGGTGACCGACATCTACCGGGCGGCGGATCTGCCGATGGACGTGACCGTCACCGAGCGACTGACGAGGGCCGAACTCGCGGACGTCTTCGAGTCCCGGAACGACTTCGTCCACTTCATCGGCCACTGCGAGAGCGACGGGCTTCGCTGTCCAGACGGGACGCTCTCGGCGGAGACCCTCTCGGACGTCCGGACGCGGACTTTCTTCCTGAACGCCTGCGGCTCCTACGACGAGGGGTTGGCCCTCGTCGAGAGCGGTGCGGTCGCCGGGGCCGTCACGTTCACCGACGTCCTCGACCGTCACGCGGCGATGGTCGGGACGGCCTTCGCACGGCTGCTGAGCAACGGATTCAGCATCCACCGCGCGCTCTCACTCGCCCGCCGACGCATCGTGATGGGGAAGGACTACGCCGTCGTCGGCGACGGGACGCACGCGCTCGTGCCGAGTCCGACCAATCCCGCGGTGGTCTGGCTGACGGAGACCGACGCGGGTTACGACGTCGTCTGCGAAGTCGTGACGCCGCGGGCCGGGGAGCGATACCGCCTCCCGTTCGGGAGCGTGACCGCGCTCAACGGCAGGCGGACCGCCCTCTCGGTGGACGCCGCGACGCTCGTCGAGACGCTCGAATCCGTCTCGGTCCCCGTCGTCTACGACGGCGACTTCCACTGGTCGGGCGACCTGGCGACCCGGCTCGCCGAATCGGTCTGAATCCCCGCCTCATACGAATCTACTGTCGAGGTAGGGTGCGCCTACTCGGCAGTCGTATATCGATTTCCAGTAGCTCGCGTACCACATACATTTAACCCATCGGTAAGGTGCGTCTGTGTGATGTGTTCAAGAAATCAACCCGAAACGGCCGATGAAATTAAATGGTTCAAGGCACAATACACCCGCTAGGAGAATGAGTGCAACCCTACTCCAAGACGACATCGGTTCGATGCTGTCGGCGGTGTTCGAGGAGGCCGAGGAGACGGTGTACGTGGTCAACCCGGACAGAGACGCCGTGTCGGCGCTCGTCTCGACCCTGGACGAGCAGGGCGACCCCTCGCCGGTCCGGCTCCTCGCCGACGAGCGCGTGCTGAAAGACGTCATGGACGACTTCCTCGTCGCCAGTACGGCCGCGGACCTCATCGAGGCGGACACCCTCTCGATGCGGATACTCGAAGACGTGCCGGCTCACTCCGTCGCGGTGACGCCGGAGAACGTCTACGCGCTCGTGGCGATCGGCGACGCCGTCGGCGGGCTGGGCACCGACGACGACGACTTCGTCGGGAACGCCTACGACTACTACGAGACGGCCTGGGAGGATGCCGAGGAGTACTCGCTGCGAACCCCGGCCATCTCGCGTGTCCGCACGACGCTGGAGGAGGATATCGGCGAGGCGGCCGCCGAGGACTTCGACGCGGTTCTGGGCTCGCTCGCCACCGCACGCGGCGACGGCGACGGCCTCGACGAGGTCACCATCAGCCTGCTGGTGGCCGCCCGCAACGGCGAACTGCTGTACGACATCAGCAAGTGGGGCGAGGACGTCGGCCTGGCGAGCAAGGCGACGTTCTCCCGCACGAAGACGAAACTCGAAGACATGGGCCTCATCGACACCGAGAAGGTCCCCATCGACGTGGGCCGTCCCCGACTGCGCCTGATGCTCGGCGACGAGCGACTCGAAGACGCCGACGCCGACGAGCTGGCGACGGTCGCACAGAGCCTGCTGGCCGCCTAGGTTTTTCTTTCCCCTCCGTCTCGTCACGGGCATGACCACTGTCGAAGTCGTCGGGAGCGGACCGGCCGCCGAGTCGCTCGTCGCCGCGGTCGAGGACGCGGACGCGACCGTCGCGCGGAGCGAGGGACCGTTCGAAGCCGCCGCCGACCTCACCGTCGTCGTCGGCCCGGTCACCGCGGACACCTTCCAGTCGGCGAACGACCGGGCTATCGAGACGGGGAGAGCGTGGGTCGCCGTCGAACTCGGCGGTATCGGCGGCGTGCCGGCGGTCGACGCGGCGGTCAGCGGGTTCGGCCCGCAGACCGGCTGTTACGACTGTCTCCGACAGCGAGTCCGGGCAAACGTCGATCAGGGACAAGCGCCCGCCGAAGCGCCGTCGACCGGCACCCAGCGGTTCGCGGGCGCGGTCGCCGGGCGGCGCATCGAGCGGGCGCTCGCGGGCGATGGCGCGCTGGCCGGCACCGTCGTCGAACTACCCCACACCGAACGGCAGTTCCTCCCGGTTCCGGGGTGTCGCTGCGACGACTCCTCGCGGTGGCGGCTGCGACGGTCGGGGAGTCCAGCCCACGAGCGGGAGGCGCTCGAACGGGCCGAGGCCGGACTCGACCGGCGGGTGGGCGTCGTCCGAGACGTCGGGGAGGGCGAGTCGTTCCCCGCGCCGTACTACCTCGCGTCGCTCACCGACACGTCGGGGTTCAGCGACGCGACCGCGCCCCAGCAGGCCGCGGGCGTCGCCGTCGACTGGGACGCCGCGTTCATGAAGGCGCTGGGCGAGGGCTACGAGCGCTACGCCGCCGGCACCTACCGCGAAGCGGCGATGGCGAAGGGAACCGCGGAGCGTATCGAGGGGGCGCTGGACCCGGCGTCGTTCGTCGCGCCCGGCGGCGGGGGGTGGGCGGCCGACGGCGAACTGCCGTGGGTGCCCGCCGAGGCCCTCGCTACCGGCGAGGAAGTCGCCGCGCCCGCCGAAGTCGCCGTCTACCCGCCGCCCTCGCGGACGGTCCGGCCGGCGACGACGACCGGGCTCGGACTCGGGAGTTCGGAGACCGAGGCGCTGCTCTCGGGGCTCTACGAGGTGATCGAGCGCGACGCGGCGATGCTCGCGTGGTACTCGACGTACGACCCGCTGGAAGCCGTCGTCGAGGACAGCGAGGCCTTCGACACGCTCCGCCGCCGCGCTCGCTCGGAGGACCTCTCCGTGACGGCGCTCTCGCTCACGCAGGACGTCGACGTGCCGGTCGTGACCGTCGCCGTGCGTCGGGAGGCGTGGCCGAGGTTCGCGCTGGGCACGTCGGCGTCGCTCGACGCCGAGTCGGCCGCCGTCGGCGCGCTCGAAGAGGCGCTGCAGAACTGGATGGAACTGCGGGGGATGGGCGAAGAAAAGGCGCGCGAGGAGGACGGTGCTATCGGACAGTACGCCGACCGACCCGAGGACGCGGCGTCGCTGGTCGAGGCGGAGACGGCTGTCCCGCTGTCGAGCATCGGTCCCGACGCCCCGCCCGAGGGCGAGGCGGAACTGGACGCGCTCGTCGAGCGCGCGACCGACGCGGGCCTGACGCCCTACGCGACGCGGCTCACGACGCGGGACCTCGACGGGATGGGGTTCGAGGCGGTGCGCGTGTTCTGCCCGACGGCCCAGCCGCTCTTCTTCGACGACGCCTACTTCGGCGACCGGGCGGAGCGCGTGCCGGCCGACCTCGGGTTCGAACCGCGCCTCGACCGGGCGCACCACCCGTTCCCCTGATCTGGGGCGGGCGATTCTGGCGTTCTCAGGGCTTCAAGAGGACTTTCGTCACGCCCTCTTCGCGCTCGTCGAACCGCTCGTACATCTCGGGGGCTTCGTCGAGCCCCACGCGGTGGGAGACGATGAAGCTCGGTTCCGCGCGGCCCTCGATGATCATGTCGCGCAGCCGTCGGTCGTACCGCTTGACGTCGCACTGGCCGGTGCCGATCCGCAGTCCGCTCTCGAAGAGCTTGCCGAAGTCGACGCGCAGTTCGCCCGGTTCGTCGACGTGCTCGGGCGGGTTCGGGTCCGACGAGAAGTAGACGCCGACGATGCCGACCTTCCCCGTCGCGCGGACGGTCCCGATGAGGTCGTTGATGACCTGCGAGGGGTCCTCGCGGGACTTGTCGTACGCGCCGTCGCCGTGGCTGTGCCGGCCGCCGTCGATGGCCTGATAGCCGACCGCGTCGACGCCCTTGTCGACCTTGCCGCCGTGCTGCTCGGGGATGACCTCCGTCGGGTCTTCCTCCTCGAAGTTGACCGTCGTCGCGTCGCAGTGCTCCTCGGCGAGTTCGAGGCGGCTCTCGACCCTGTCCACGAGGTAGATGTCCGATGCGCCCTTGAGCTTCGCGCTGTAGGCCGCCATCAGTCCGACGGGACCGCCGCCGTAGACGACCACAGACTCGCCGGCTTCGAGGTCGGCGAGCTCCGTGCCGTGCCACCCGGTCGGGAACACGTCGGCGAGCATGACGAAGTCGTCCTCGTGTTCGTCGCCGTCGGGGAGTTTCAGCGCGTTGAAGTCGGCGTGAGGGACCCGGACCTTCTCGGCCTGTCCGCCCTGATAGGGTCCCATCATCGCGTAGCCGTAGACGCCGCCGGGGGTCTCTGAGTCGGCGTTCAGACAGAAGGCGGTGTAGTTGTCCACGCAGTTGCGACAGTAGCCGCAGGCGATGTTGAACGGCAGGACGACCCGGTCGCCGGGTTCGAGGCTCTCGACGCCGTCGCCGACTTCCTCGATGATCCCCATGATCTCGTGACCGAACGCGCGGCCCTCGTCGATCGTGGTTCGCCCCTCGTACATGTGGAGGTCCGAGCCGCAGATCGCGGTCGTCGTGATGTCCAGAATCGCGTCGTTGGGCCCCTCCAGCTCGGGCTCTTCTATCTCCTCGACTTCCATCTCGTGCGGTCCTCTGTAGACCGTCGCATCGATAGTCATAATCGGGGTTCCCGCTGTCGGTTTCAGCGCCGATTCGGCAATCAGTAGCCTGCCTGCACCAGCAGGCGAGAATCTCGCCCACGTCGTGCGATTCGAGGACGAGCGAGGATACGCCGCTACGGCTCCCAGCGGTGGGATTCCCGCCCGAATCGTTATAGTGTTGGGTGATGTCAATTGACACGGAGAGCCGATACCGACGGCTCAGCAACTAACACATGGTATCCGAGTACGACCTCCCGTGTAGCGAGTGTGGAGACAGCCTCGTCCGCGCCGAAGTGACGACGGCGGACGGGTCGGCGCTGGTGGTCGCGGAGTGTCAGAACTGCGGCGGACGGCACTACCCCGAGTCGGCGCTGCGACAGATTTAGATGGCGAACGTGGCCCGGAGCATATCGCGCGTGCCGGGTCCGAGACCGACGGCGGTGACGGCGACGAGCAACAGCAACGCGTAGCGCGGGCTCTCGTCGATGAACTCCTCGTTGAACAGCCAGACGACCAGCGACGCGACGACGAGCTTGACGATCAGGAACGGCCACGAGGTGCCGATGGCGGCCGTGAGTCCCGCCGGCTGGAGCGCCTCGGTCACCGAGATGATGAAGGCGTTGGCCGGGTGCTTGGGGTAGTATTCGAGCGGGACGTTCAGCGCGTTCAGCCAGTCGGCGAGGATGACGTTGGCGACGCCGTCGATGGCGTGGCCCCAGATGACGAACAGCCCGATGTAACCGGTGCCGTCGTTGACTTCCGGCGCGTACGCGTCGAACGCCTTGTAGAGGCCGTAAGCGAGAAGCGAGGCGATTCCGACCGTCGAGATCAACACCGAGGGGTACAGCGTCGAGTAGTCCGTCGTCGCCGCGACGCCGTAGAGGTAGACGAGCGTCCCGAGGACGAGCGCCGTCCCGACCCCGGCCGTCGCGCGGTAGTAGCTCCCGATGTAACCGCGCCTGTCGAGGAGGACGCAGGCGACGAGGGTCAGCAGCGTCATGAGAAAGACGGTACCGTAGATGATGGGACTGATGATGAGCGAGCTCAGCGGGTACTCGACCAGCGGCGAGACCCCGGCCTCTATCGCTCGGTCGGTCCCGTCCTCAACGACCCGGAGCGCCCCGCCGAGCAGCATGAACGGGACGAACGCGAAGTAGAGCTTCGGGTCCTCCGCGATGTCGAGTCGCTCCAGCAGGAAGTAGACGCCGACGAGCATGTACACCAGGATCAGCATGTAGCCGATCTCGGAGACGATAGTGTACCCCGGTTCGGCGACGACGCGCCCGCTCTGGACGGCCGCCTGACAGCCCTCGTACAGCGGTTCCGGGCCGCTGTCGGTCATGACCGCACAGCCGGCGGCCTTCGCGTCGGCGTACACCGGTCCCCAGAAGTAGTGCCAGAGGAAGCGGTCCCAGACGGCCTCTCGCGCCGCGAGTACCGCGCCCCAGGCGACGGCGACGATGGCGACCAAGGAGGCGACCCAGAGGCGGCCGGCCCCGTAGTCGTCGACGACCCGCTCGAACGTGTTCATGGGCGAGTGAGCGGCGTGCGTCGGTTTCAGGTTTCCGGTCGCGTGCGCGGAGGGCGCGACATCGGCGGCGGGGCCGCCGACGGCTCGGGCCTACTGCACCGCTTCGTTGCCGGCGGCCACCAGCTCGTCGTGGGCCTCGCCGTTGGAGGCGACGAGCGCCGGGCTGTCGTGTCGCCACGCCTCGCCGTCGAGGTCGGTGACCGTCCCGCCGGCCTGCCGGACCATGTGAACGCCGGCGATGGTGTCCCAGGGGTTCATCGGCACCGTACAGATCGCCCCTTCTAGCCCGCCGTCGGCGACGAGCGCGAGCGTCGCCTGAAAGCTCCCGATGCGGCGCATGTCGCCGAACCGCTCGACGACGGCCTCGCAGAGTCGAGCGAACTCCGCGCGGTCGTCGCGGTCCCACCAGCCGACGGGCGCGACGGCGAACGTCTCGGGGTCGGCGCGTTCGCTCACCGACAGCGTCGCGCCGTCGCGGGTCGCGCTCTCCGGCCCGGCGGCGTAGAGGTCGCCCGCCGACGGCATGTACGTCGCCGACCCGACCGGGTCGCCGTCCTCGAGCGCGGTGACGCTGGTCGCCCACGTCCGGTTGCCCCGGACGTAGTTCGCGGTGCCGTCGATGGGGTCGACGACCCACGCCGCCCCGCTATCGGGGACGCCGTCGAGCACGCGGGGGTCCGTCTCGCCGGTCTCGGGGCCGGCGAGGGTGACCGCCTCCTCTTCGAGGACGAACGGGTCGTCGGGGAACTCCTCGCGGACGGTCGCCACCACCTGACTCTGTGCGTCGCGGTCGACCTCCGTGACGAGGTCGTTCTTGTTGGCTTTCGTCTCGACGGCGAGGTCGCCGCGGAACCGCTTTCGCGCGACGACGCCCCCGGCCCGCGCGGCCCGCTCCGCGAGCGCTGCACGATGATGTGCGTCCGACATGGCGGGGGCTGGCAGGCCAGGGGCCTTACCAACTCGGTATCCAGCAAAAGAACGCTACTTCTGATCGGACACTTCCTCGACGGTCGCGAGGATGGACTCGGCGATGTCGCGGGCCTCCTCCGGCGTGTACAGTACCTGATTCCCGAGCGATTGCTCGATGCGGACGTAGCCGTCGTCCGAATCGATGGAGAAGAACGCCGTGTTCTCCAGCGGCGGCACTCGGACACCCGAACCGTCGGCCTGATCGGTTGCCATGCCAGTCAATAACTCACGTTACAGTATAAAAGTACCCATATATTACAAACCGTTAGGATAACGAATAGAGGAGAGAAGGAGTCGCCGCTGCTCGCAGACCCCTCTCAGCGGCGTTCTATCGAAAGTTGCGAGGGAAGATCGCTCCGTGCGAGTCTTCCGGCACTGTGTGCGAGGGACCGTATTAGGTCCTCGTCCCGACCCCTTTCACGTCTCGGGCGTCGTCGCCTTCGGCGACACCGCCCGACGGCGATAGCGGTCGGTCAGTGCGAGGGAAGGGATTTGAACCCTTGGACCGCCGGAAGACTCGCTTCGCTCGCCTTCCGAGCAGTCGCTCGCTGACGCTCGCGACGACCCTACGGGAGCGGATTTCGAGTCCGCCGCCGTTTACAGAGGTCACTCCACAGAATACATCAGGGAAAGTTGCGAGGGAAGATCGCTCCGTGCGAGTCTTCCGGCACTGTGTGCGAGGGACCGTATTAGGTCCAACAGTGCGAGGGAAGGGATTTGAACCCTTGGACCCCTACGGGAGCGGATCTTGAGTCCGCCGCCGTTTCCTGGCTTGGCTACCCTCGCACGCTGTCTCGCGGTCGTGCAGTTCGACCAACGATATCGGGATATAAACCTCTTACACTCTCGGTCCGCGAGCGGGCAGACCGGCGGCGACGCGTCTCAGTCGGCGGCGTTCGGTTCGGTGCCGGTGAACTCGAAGCGCGCGCCGCCGTCGTGGCTCTCGGTGACAGTACAGTCCCAGTCGTAGGTGTCGGCCAACTGGTCGACGTAGGTAAGCCCGAGGCCGATGCCGCCGCCGTCGGTGGTGTAGCCGGGTTCGAACACCTGACTGCGCTCGGCCGCCTCGATTCCGTGGCCGTCGTCCGCGATGTAGAAGCCGGTGGGCAGGTCCCCGACGCGAACGGTCACGTCGGGACCGGCGTGAACGACGGCGTTCGAGAACAGGTTCTCGAGGACGTATCGCAGGTGCATCGGGTCGGCTTCGACGACCTGCTCAGTCTCGAGCACCAGTCCGGACTCGTCGTCTCTCGCCTCCTTCCAGGCCTCGCTGGCGGCGTCGGCCAGCGCGACTTCCTCCCACTCGATGACCGAGTCCGTCCCGCCGGCGGTGACGAGGATGACGTCGATCAACTCCGCCATGCGGTCGAGCGCCGCCGCCAGCTCCTCGGCCGCCGCCTCGTCGCCGGTCGCGGCCTGCTGTCGGTAGAGGTGCGCGATCTGGAGCGGATTGCGGAGTTCGTGGGCCAGCATCCCCGCGAACGATTCGAGCCGCGCGTTCGTCCGCTCGCTCTCCAGCTCGGCGCTCACCCAGTTGCCGAGCAGTTCGACGAGCGTCACGTCCCACTCCGAGAACGACTCCGTCCGCGGTTCCGTATCGTAGAAACAGAACGTCCCGTAGGAGGACCCCTCCACCGAGACCGGGACGCCCAGATAACAGGCGATCCCCCACTCCGCGTTGCCGGTCCGGTCGGCGAGGTCCGGCGCGTCGGTCTCGATATCGTCTACCACGAGCGGCTCCCCCGACCGGACGACGCGCTCGCAGTTCGTCGCGCCGAGCGAGACGGCGTCGCCGGCCTCGAAGTCACAGTCGGTCGGGCCGGAGAGCGCCTCGAAGACGTAGGTGTCCGCGTCGGCGTCGATCCGCGACAGCACCCCGTACTCCGTCCCGAGCGCGTCGCTGACGACCGACAGTAACTCCGTCACCTGTCGGTCGAACGGTCGGTCGACGTCGCCGACGATCTCGTAGGTCCGCTGGAGCGCGCGCTCGCGAGTCTCGAGTCGGCTCCGTTCTCGGACGCGCGGGGAGACGTCGCGGAAGAAGACGGACAGCCCGGTCCGGGAGGGGTACAGCCGTCCCTCGAACCGGCCGTCGGACGGCGGGTAGTCGATCCCGAACGTCGACGGCGACTGTGTCTCCATCGCGCGTTCGCACTCGTCTCGAAACGCCGCCGCTATCGCCTCGGGCAGCAGCTCCCCGACTGCTGTCCCGGGCAGGTCGGCATCGGCGCTGGCGAGGACCTCCTCGGCCGCGTCGTTGCAGAAGGTGACTCGTAGCTCCCCGTCCAGCGCCACGACCGGGTCGGTCATACGTGAAAGGACCGCCGCCCCGCCCGGTCCGTCGGGCGGGTCCGGCGGCTCTCGCTTCTCTGTCATGACGGATGGTTCGAACTGTCGCACAAAAAAGCTCTGCATTAGCAACGTCGGCGTTGTCACTCGGAGTTCGTATCGGCGTATCGACAGTATCGGCCCGGACCGGTGGATTCACCCGGCCGGCCGCCGAAGGTGGCGTATGGACGACCACACGCGGGACCCGACCGTCGAACCGCCGGCCGGTAACCCGACCGGCTGGCGAACGGACGGGCAGTGGGAACACGCGACGCTCCGCCGAGCCGTCGTCCACGGGGTCCGCCTGTACAACGTCGGGGAGTTCCACGAGTCGCACGACTGCTTCGAGGACGAGTGGTACAACTACGGCAACGGTTCGACGGAGAGCAAGTTCCTCCACGCGATGGTCCAGGTCGCCGCCGGCGCGTACAAGCACTTCGACTTCGAGGACGACGACGGGATGCGCTCGCTGTTTCGCACCTCCCTCGACTACTTCCGCGGCGTCCCGAGCGACTACTACGGCGTGGACGTCCTCGACGTCCGGACCACCGTCTCGAACGCGCTGGACGATCCGAGTGTGCTAGAGGGGTGGCAGATCCGCTTAGACGACGAGTATCCGACCGCCGACGAGGCGGACTTCGCCTACGCCGAGACGCTCGATTGAGCGCGGCCGATTTTCCGCACCCCGTTACAAAGTGACACAGTAACGCGGTGACGTGGAATCCACACGACTCTAAAGGCAGGCCGCCCAAAGGCCTACAAATGCGAGTCGAACAACTGGGCGACGGAGCGCCGGAAATAGTCGTGGTCGGCGGCATTCACGGCGACGAACCGTGCGGCCCGGACGCCATCGAGTCGATCCTGGCGGACCCGCCGTCCGTGAATCGCCCGGTGAAGTTCATCGTCGCCAACGAGGAGGCGCTCGAAGCGGGGGAGCGCTACCTCGAAACCGATCTGAACCGCGCGTTCCCGGGGGACCCCGACTCGGCGCTCCACGAGGAGCGACTGGCCGCGGAGCTGACCGAGGAACTTCGCGGCTGTACCGTCCTCGGCCTCCACTCGACGCAGTCCTACGACGGCATGTTCGCCCTCGTCGAGGAGCTGTCGCCGGCGCTTCGGGACGTCCTCCCGAACCTGTCGGTCGACGCGGTCGTCGAGACGGAGGCGGCCAGCGAGGGCCGGATCTTCTCCGTCGCGCCCGGGGCCATCGAAGTGGAGTGCGGCTATCAGGGGTCGCCCGAGGCCGCCGAAAACGCCGAGCAGGTCATCAGGGAGTTCCTCGCCGCGACGGGCGTCACCGACGAGAAACTGCCCGCGAGACGCGAGTCCCTGCCGGTGTTCCGGCTCGGCGACCCCATCCCGAAGGCCGCGGCCGACCAGTACGAGGTATACGCCCGGAACTTCGAGGAGCACCCGGCCGGAGAACCGATCGCCGCCGCCGACGGGGAGCAACTCGTCTCCGACGAGCCGTTCCACCCCGTCCTCCTCTCCGCGGAGGGGTACGAGGAGGTCTTCGGGTACACCGCCGACCACGTCGGTGCCCTCGACTGAGGCGCGTCATACGAGCTGTCGCGGTCTCTTACCGGTAACGTCAACCCCGGTGCGACGATTACCGGTAAATGGCTACGATAACCCGTATCAAGCGTCCTCGGGCGCTTCGAGTTCGACCAGCGTGAGGTCGCGGTCGAGCATGCAGTAGTCGTGGGGCGGGTCGCCGACGATCTTCTCGATGCGGTACTCGGTGTCGAACTCCGCGCCCATCGGTTCGCAGTACTGGTGGCTCGGGCACTCGGTGTGGGGACAGGAGCCGGCGAGGGAAGCTTTACTGCCGGCGTAGGCACCTTTATCGGGGACGTTCGCGGGGATGGGCGCGGGTTCGACTTCGACGGCGCGGACGCCGGTATCGTGGATTGCGCAGTCGAGGGTCTGTCCGCTCTCGCGGACGCTGGTGATGCGGTAGCGGCGGCCGGGGGTGAGATTGAGACATTGATCGCGGTACGGACAGCCGGCACAGCCGTCGGCCTCGCCGCGGTAGACGAACTCCTCGCCCACCTCGGCGAGGCGCGTGCCGACGAGCGTCACGGAGGTCATAGCGGGGATAGAACAGCGCGGCAGATAAGCGTCAGGAACGTCCGGTCAGGTCGTCCAGTTCGTCGAGGTACGCCTCGCGGGGGACCTGATACAACGCTCGATAGTCCAGCTCTCCCGACGCGAAGCGGTTGGCGAGGGAGACGGCGGCCTCGACGGCGGCGCCCCGGTCGGAAAAGGAGTCGGCGTCGCGGGACACCTCGGGTTCCAGATACAGCGTGACGTACCAGTCCTCGCCCGTACGGTCGGCACCGGGTCGGCGCGTGCGCTTGCCCCGCGTGAGATAGATCGTCGGGAGGCAAGGGGCCGGGAAGTTCTCGCTGTCGAAGACATCCGGGCGGTACGCGAGGATGAGTTTCTCGTCGGTCTCGTTCCACACCGTCCAGTCGTCGACGAGCGCGTCGAGGTCCATACGGGGGCGTTCTCGCCGCCGTCCAATACTCTGTCGGCCGGCGGTGCCCGCGGTCGTATTCAGCGGTGGTATATAAATGCCGAGCGAAAGGTGTGATCGATGGTGACGCACCTCGGCTGAGCCGTCCCCGTATTAGGGGGCAAAAGCGACGTGCCGAGAGGCGGTGGTATATGTGTGTCGGGAAAAGGTACTTAGGGGTGCAGTTCTCATGTAATAAATAGTATCGGAAACAGTTACGCACTGTCACCCGCTACCAATGGGGTGGGACCGTCCCCGTGTCCACCCGGCCAGACCACGCATGACAGCGAACACTCATCGGCCTGCGTCGGCGGGTCCTGTGACGGCCGCCCGCGAGAACACACGGAGCGACAGACGGTGGCAACCGACTGACTGGGTCCGGTCCGGCACCCCCACGCCGCGTGCCGAACTCACAGAGATAGCATGAGCAAGAACAAAGAGACACTCGAGGCACTGAGTCAGGAGTACCGGGACACGATACCAGCGGACCTGCGGACGACCCACTCGTTCGACTGGTATCTCGACCAACTGTACGACGAGCCGCGCATCGCTCGGAACGCCCACCAGCGCGTCGCGGACATGTTCGACTACTACGGGACGAGCTACGACGAGGACGCCGGGGTCGTCGAGTACGAACTCGCCAGCGAGGACCCCCTCCACGACGGCGAGAACACGTTCTACGGCCGGGAGGTCCACGAGTCCATCCACGAGTTCGTCAACAAGGTCAAGTCCGGCGCGCGCGGGCTGGGGCCCGAGAAGCGCATCAAACTGCTGCTGGGACCGGTCGGCTCCGGGAAGTCCGACTTCGACCGGCAGGCCCGGCGCTACTACGAGAACTACACCCGCCGCGACGAGGGGCGGATGTACACGTTCCGCTGGACCAACCTCTGTGACGTGGTCGGCGACCAGGACCCGGCCGACGACGTGGTGCAGTCGCCGATGAACCAGGACCCGATGGTCCTGCTCCCGCAGGAGCAACGCGATAAGGTGATCGAGGACATCAACGGGGAACTCGACGCGCCCTACACGATCCGCAACGAGCAGGCGCTCGACCCGGCCAGCGAGTTCTACATGGACCGCCTGCTCGCCCACTACGACGACGACTTACAGGCCGTCCTGGAGAACCACGTCGAGATCATCCGCTTCGTCGCCGACGAGAACCAGCGACAGGGGATCGAGACGTTCGAACCGAAGGACAAGAAGAACCAGGACGAGACGGAGCTCACCGGCGACGTCAACTACTCGAAGATCGCCATCTACGGCGAGAGCGACCCGCGGGCGTTCGATTACTCCGGCGCGTTCTGTAACGCCAACCGGGGCATCTTCTCCGGCGAGGAGCTGCTGAAGCTCCAGCGCGAGTTCCTCTATGACTTCCTCCATGCCAGTCAGGAACAGACGATAAAGCCGAAGAACAACCCCCGAATCGACATCGACCAGGTCATCGTCGGTCGGACGAACATGCCCGAGTACCGCGACAAGAAGGGCGACGAGAAGATGGAGGCGTTCAACGACCGGACGAAACGCATCGACTTCCCGTACGTCCTCCAGTACGAGGAGGAGGCCAAGATCTACCGGAAGATGCTCCGGAACGCGGACCTCCCGGACATCCAGGTCGAGCCCCACACGCTGGAGATGGCGGGCCTGTTCGGCGTCCTCACGCGCATCGAGGAGCCCGACACCGAGTCCGTCGACCTCGTCCAGAAGGCCAAGGCCTACAACGGCGAGATCGACGAGGCCGACGACATCGACGTGAAGAAGCTCCGCGACGAGGCCTCGAAGACCGCCGAGATCGGCGAGGGGATGGAGGGCGTCTCCCCGCGGTTCATCGGCGACGAGATCGCGGAGGCCATCATGGACTCGATGCACCGCGAGCGGGACTTCCTCTCGCCGCTGACGACGTTCAACCACCTCGAAGGGAACCTGGAGAACCACGGCTCCATCGACGAGGAGTCCTTCGACCAGTACTACCGCTACCTCGAACTCGTCCGCGAGGAGTACAAGGAGCGGGCTATCGAGGACGTGCGCCACGCGCTGGCCTACGACATGGACGAGATCCAGCGTCAGGGTGAGAAGTACATGGACCACGTCATGGCCTACATCGACGACGACACCGTCGAGGACGAGCTCACGGGTCGGGAACAGGAGCCCGACGAGCAGTTCCTCCGGTCGGTCGAGGAGAAGCTCAACCTGCCCGAGGACCGCAAAGACGACTTCCGACAGGAGGTCTCGAACTGGGTCTCTCGTCGCGCCCGCGAGGGCGACACGTTTAACCCGCAGGACAACGACCGCCTGCGCCGCGCCTTAGAGCGCAAGCTCTGGGAGGACAAGAAGCACAACATCAACTTCTCGGCGCTGGTCTCCTCCGGCGAGATGGACGACGACGAGCGCAACCAGTGGATCGACGCGCTCATCGAACAGGGCTACTCCGAGGAGGGCGCGCGCGAAGTGCTCGAGTTCGCCGGCGCGGAGGTCGCCAAGAGCGAGATGGAGGACTAGATGAACGGCGAGGAGTACATCGGCCGGGCGGACGAGTCGCTCGATGCGACCTACGAGGCCCCGATGAGCCTCGCGGAGTACGTCGACACGGTCCTCGAGACGCCCGAGATAGCCGCCCACGCCTCGAAGTACCTGCTCGCGGCCATCGAGGCGGCCGGGACGCGCACCGTCATCGAGGAGGGCGAAGAGAAGGAGCGCTACCGCTTCTTCGACGACCCGCACAACGACGGGGAACACGCCATCCTCGGCAACACGGAGGTGCTGAACGCCTTCGTCGACGACCTGCGCTCCATCGCGGCCGGGCGGGGGAAAGACGAGAAGATCGTCTGGCTCGAAGGGCCGACGGCGACCGGCAAGTCAGAGCTGAAGCGGTGTCTCATCAACGGCCTGCGGGAGTACTCGAAGACGCCCGAGGGGCGGCGGTACACCGTCGAGTGGAACGTCGCCGGCGCGGGCGGGAGCGACAGCGCCCTGACCTACGGCGACGTGCCGGTCGAGGACGAGGACGACTGGTACGAGAGCCCGGTGCAGGTCCACCCGCTGACGGTGTTCCCGCAGGACGTCCGCGCGGACCTGTTGGCGGCGATCAACGAGAAACTGGACGATCACATCGAGATCCACGTCGACGGCGACTTGGACCCGTTCTCGCGGGAGGCCTACGACTACTTAGAGGAGCAGTACCGCCGACAGGGGACCGAAGACCTGTTCTCGGCGGTCACGGACCCCGGACACCTCCGGGTGAAGAACTTCGTCGTGGACATCGGTCGCGGCATCGGCGTCCTCCACTCCGAGGACGAGGGCACGCCGAAAGAGCGGCTGGTCGGGTCGTGGATGCACGGAATGTTACGCGAACTGGACTCGCGAGGCCGGAAGAACCCGCAGGCGTTCTCCTACGACGGCGTCCTCTCGCAGGGCAACGGCCTGCTGACGGTGGTCGAAGACGCCGCCCAGCACGCCGATCTGCTCCAGAAGCTACTGAACGTCCCCGACGAGAGCCGCGTCAAGCTCGATAAGGGCATCGGGATGGACGTCGATACCCAATTGGTCATCATCTCGAATCCCGACCTCGAAGCCCAGTTGAACCAGCACGCCGAGCGCGAGGGACAGGACCCGCTGAAGGCGCTGAAGCGGCGGCTGGACAAACACGAGTTCACGTACCTGACGAACCTCTCGCTGGAAGCGCAGTTGCTCCGCCGGGAGCTGACCAACGAGACGAGCGTCTGGGACCCCGACTCGTGGGAGGAGCTGGAGACGTGGATTCAGGAGCCGGTGACCGTCGCCGTCCGCGACGAGGCCGAGACGGCCACCGAGAAGGAACTGGCCCCCCACACCATCGAGGCGGCGGCGCTGTACGCCGTCGTCTCCCGGCTGGACGCCTCGCCGATCCCGAACGGACTGGACCTCGTCGACAAGGCGCTGCTGTTCGACCGCGGCTACCTGATGGAGGGCGACGAGCGGGTCGACATCGACGACTACGACGTCGAGAAGACCGACGCCGACGGCGACCACGGCATCCCCGTGACCTACGTCCGAGATATCGTCGCCGACCTGCTTCACGAGACGCAGGACCGCCACCACCCCGATTTACCCGTCGAACACGTCATCATGCCGCGGGACGTCCTCAACGCCATCGCGGAGGGGCTCGGCGACGCGCCGGTGTTCTCTGCGGCGGAGGCCGGCGAGTACGAGGAGCGCGTCGTGCCCGTGAAGAACCACGTCTTCGGCGAGCAGGAGCGGGACGTGCTGGACGCGATGATGCGCGATAAGCGCGTCGACGAGTCCACCGTCGAGGAGTACATCGAGCACGTCTACGCGTGGGCGAGCGACGAGCAGATAGAGAACGCCCGCGGCGAGTACGTCGACCCGGACCCGCTGAAGATGAAGGTGTTCGAGATCGAGCACCTCGGCCGGTTCGACGAGGACAACTACGACGACAACGACCCCGACGAGGCCGTCGAGGCGTTCCGCACGGACAAGATAATCACGGCGCTGAACCGCCACGCGTGGCAGCGCCGCGACGAGGAGTTCCGCGTCGGCGACGTCTCCCCGAAGGAGATCCCGGTCATCAAGACGGTGCTGGGGAGCCACGACTGGGACGACGTCAAGCGGACCTACGAGGACTTCGACCCCCGGCAGTGGGACAACCCTCCGTCGGGGACCGAGACGGCCCGCCTCAAGGAGAAGACCGTCGAGAACATGGTCGACATGCGCGGGTACAGCGAGGCCACCGCCGAGCTGACCAGCCGACACGTCATGAGTCAGGTGAGTTACAGATGGGACTGAAAGACGACCTCGAACGGTACCGCGAGATCGGCGAGGAGCGCCGGCAGGACCTCGCCGAGTTCATCCAGTACGGCGACCTCGGTGGTTCGCGCGGCGACGAAGTGCGCATCCCGATCAAGATCGTCGATCTGCCCGAGTTCGCCTACGACCAGCGGGACAAGGGCGGCGTCGGGCAGGGCGAAGGGGCCGAACCGGGCGACCCGGTCGGCCAGCCGCAGCCCCAGCCCGGTGAGGACGGCGACGAGGACGGCGAACCCGGCGAGGAGGGCGGCGAGCACGAGTACTACGAGATGGACCCCGAGGAGTTCGCCGAGGAGTTGGACGAGCGCCTCGGCCTGGACCTGGACCCGAAGGGGAAGAAGGTCATCGAGGAGACTGAGGGCGACTTCACCGACATCACGCGGACGGGGCCGTCCTCGACGCTGGACTTCGAGCGCCTGTTCAAGCAGGGCTTGAAGCGCAAGTTGGCGATGGACTTCGACGAGGACTACGTCCGCGAGGCGTTGAAGGTCGACGGCTGGGGACCGGCGACCGTCTTCGAGTGGGCGCGCGAGAAGAATATCGTCGTCTCGAAGGCGTGGATCGAAGACGCCTACGAGGGCATCCCAGACGAGGAGAAGACGAAGTGGGCGTCCATCGAGGAGATGGAGGAAAACGTCGAGCAGACGGACACCCCACAGCGCATCCGCCGGGAGGGCGTCGACGAGATCCCGTTCCGCCGGGAGGACGAGCGCTACCGCTACCCCGAGATCGTCGAGGAGCGCGAGAAGAACGTCGTCGTCGTCAACATCCGGGACGTCTCCGGGTCGATGCGCCAGAAGAAGCGTGAGCTCGTCGAGCGGACGTTCACGCCGCTGGACTGGTATCTCCAGGGGAAGTACGACAACGCCGAGTTCGTCTACATCGCCCACGACGCCGACGCCTGGGAGGTCGACCGCGACGAGTTCTTCGGCATCCGCTCCGGTGGCGGGACCCGCATCTCCAGCGCGTACGACCTCGCGGCGGCGATCCTCGAAGAGGAGTACCCCTGGAGCGAGTGGAACCGCTACGTCTTCGCCGCCGGCGACTCGGAGAACTCCTCGAACGACACCGAGGAGAAGGTCATCCCGATGATGGAGCAGATTCCGGCGAACCTCCACGCCTACGTGGAGACCCAGCCGAGCGGCAACGCCATCAACGCGACCCACGCCGAGGAGGTCGAGCGGAGCTTCCGCGACAGCGACAACGTGGCGGTGGCGTACGTCTCCTCGCCGGAGGACGTCATCGACGCCATCTACGAGATACTCAGCACGGAGGAAGAGGGATGAGCAAAGACGACAGATTCGCCAAGCAACGCATCGCCGACGACCTCGAGGAGCCGGTCGACGAGGCCGGCAATCTCGCCCGGAAGCTCGGGCTGACGCCCTACCCGGTGAACTACTGGGTCGTCGACTACGACGAGATGAACGAGCTCATCGCCTACGGCGGGTTCCAGAAGCGGTACCCCCACTGGCGCTGGGGGATGCAGTACGACCGCCAGCAGAAGCAGGGCCAGTTCCTCGGCGGGAAGGCCTTCGAGATCGTCAACAACGACGACCCGGCCCACGCCTTCCTCCAGGAGTCGAACACGCTGGCCGACCAGAAGGCGGTCATCACCCACGTCGAGGCCCACGCCGACTTCTTCGCCAACAACCGCTGGTTCAAGATGTTCAGCGACGGCGCGCCGCCGCGGGCCGCCAGCGAGGCCACGGAAGGCGGCCCCGACAGAGGCCCGGACGCCGCCGGAATGCTCGCTCGCCACGGCGACACGATTCGGGAGTACATGCAGGACCCCGACATCGAGCGGGGCGAGGTCGAGCGGTTCATCGACCACGTCCTCTGTCTGGAGGACAACATCGACCAGCACCAGCCCTACAGCCCCGTCGAGACGGCCGCCGAGCACTTCGAGGACATCGAGGGCGTCGACGTGGTCGACCAGCTGGACGAACTCGACCTCTCGGACGAGGTCAAGCGGCAGGTGTTCGACGACGAGTGGTTAGACGCGCAGGCCGACGACGAGGACGGCGTCACCTTCCCCGCCCAGCCCGACAAGGACGTGCTGGGCTTCCTGCGAAAGCACGGGATGGCCTACGACGAGGACGCCGGGAAGGCCGTCGAGATGGAGGACTGGCAGGCGGAGATCCTCGAACTCCTGCGCCGGGAGGCGTACTACTTCGCCCCCCAGAAGATGACGAAGGTGATGAACGAGGGCTGGGCGGCCTACTGGGAGTCGCTGATGATGACCGGCGAGCGCTTCGCCGGCGACGACGAGTTCGTCCTCTACGCCGACCACATGGCGCGAGTGCTGGGGTCGCCGGGGCTGAATCCCTACAAGCTCGGGCTGGAGATCTGGGAGTACGTCGAGAACACGGAGAACCGCCGGGAGGTCGTCGACAGGCTGCTCCGCGTCGACGGCGTCACCTGGCGGACGTTCCACGACGTGATCGACTTCACCGAGGTACAGGACCGCCTCGAACCGCCCGAGTGGTTGCAGAACGCGGTCGAACACCTCGACGAACTCGACCCCGAGGACCCGCGCGTGGACGCCGAGTCGCTCGAACGCGCCCGCGACGGCGACCTCGACGCCGAGAAGTACCCCTGGAAGGTGCTGACCTACGAGGGGCTGGCCCAACGGCACTACTCGCTGGTCAAGCCCCAGTACCGCGGGTTCGTCTCGCGTGTCAGCCAGGAGGAGTTAGAGCGCGTCTCGCGGTACATGTTCGACGACTCCCGGTACGACAGCGTCGAGGCGGCGCTCGCCGACGTGGACTACACCCGCGGCTGGGAGCGCATGCGCGAGATCCGCGAGAGCCACAACGACGTGACCTTCCTCGATGAGTTCCTCACCCAGGAGTTCGTCGACGACAACGACTACTTCACCTACGAGTACACCCACGCCTCGGGCGACTACCGCGTGACGTCGACGGACCACGAGGACGTCAAGAAGAAGTTGATGCTGCAGTTCACCAACTTCGGCAAGCCCACCGTCGTCGTCCAGGACGGCAACTACCAGAACCGCAACGAGCTGCTGTTGGCCCACCAGTACAACGGCGTGATGCTCGACACCAAGCAGGCCGCGGACGTCCTCGAACGCACCTTCGAGCTCTGGGGCCGCCCGGTGAACCTTCTGACCATCGTCAAGGAGTTCGACGACCACGACGTGGAGGTCGCCAAGCGCCGGGACCGCGAACCCGAACCCGAAGAGGTCGGGAAACGTCTGCGCTACGACGGCAAGGAGATCACCGTCGAGGACGTGCCGTGGAGCGAGGTCGAACACCTCGCGGCGACGGACATCGACTACAACACCAAGCCCGACGAGTGGACCGCCTGAACGCATCTGTTTTCTCTGAGAGGGCTAGTTCTGGTTACGCCGGGTTCGGAAGGGTGACCGATTCGAACAGCCAGAAAGCCCCCGAACGCTCGATTGCCGGGACTCGTTGCGCGCCTCAGTCGCTCCGCTCCTTGCGGTGCTTACGTCGTCCGGGCTAATCGAGCGTCCGGCCCCTTTCAGTCCCACCCCGTAGCTGGCCAATCAGCCGACACGGGTGGACTGAAAGGGGCCGACGCGCTCCGGGAACCCCGACGAAGCAAGCACGCGAACGCAGTGAGCGCGCAGCGAGTCGCGGGACTGGAGCGCGTCGGGGGCTTTCTGGCTCTCGGTCACGGCAGTTGCAAAACCAGACATAATCAGGGATGCTAGCGGCGAAGGGAAACCCGTTTTTCCGCCCGTCTCGAAGGCGGTCCATGGACGTACACACTATCGCCGACCTCGGGCCCGACGAGCGGTCGGCGCTGTTCGACCGGGACGCGGGCGTCGAGGCGGTCAGGGACGACGTTCAGGACATCGTCTCGCAGGTCCGCGAGGAGGGCGACGTGGCGCTCCGGCGCTTCGCCAGCGAGTTCGACGGCGTCGAGGTGGGCAACGTCGACATCACCGACGCCGCCGAGCGCGCCTACGAAGAAGTAGACGACGACGTGCGAGCGGCCATCGAGGACGCCGCCGAGAACATCCGGGCGTTCCACGAGCGGCAGGTCCCCGAGGACTGGCGCGAGGACTTCGAGGGGCGGGAGCTGGGCCGCCGCTATCGGCCGCTCGACAGCGCCGGCGTCTACGCGCCCGGCGGCACCGCCGCCTACCCCTCCAGCGCGCTGATGGGTGTGATCCCGGCGAAGGTCGCGGGCGTGGAACACGTCGCCGTCGCCACGCCGCCCGCGGAGACGGTCAATCCGGTCACGCTGGCGGCGATCCACGTTGCCGGCGCGGACGCCGTCTATCAGGTCGGCGGCGCGCAGGCCATCGCGGCGCTGGCCTACGGCACCGAGACGGTCAACGCCACCGACATCGTGGTCGGGCCGGGCAACCGCTGGGTCACGGCGGCGAAGGCCGAGGTGCGCGGCGACGTGGCCATCGACTTCCTCGCCGGACCGTCGGAGATCATGGTCGTCGCCGACGCGACCGCCGACCCGGAACTGGTCGCGGCGGACCTCGTCGCGCAGGCCGAACACGACGAGAACGCTTCCGTCGTCGCTGTCACCGACGACGAGGGAGTGGCCGAGGCCGTCGCCGAGAGCGTCGAGGAACAGGCCGGCGAGCGAGAGCGCGAGGCGGTGATTCGAGCGGCGCTCGAAAGCGACGCCTCGGGCGTCTTCCGCGCCCGGTCGATGAGCGAAGCGGTGCTGTTCGCCGAGGAGTACGCCGCCGAGCACCTCTCGATTCAGGCCGAGGACGACGAGGAGCTCTTAGAGCGAATTCCCTCCGCCGGCTCCGCGTTCCTCGGCCCGTACAGCCCCGTGGCGGCCGGCGACTACGCCGCCGGGACGAACCACGTCCTGCCGACCGGCGGCGCTGCGCGGGTCACCGGCGGCCTCTCCGTGGACACCTTCGTCCGGTCGACGACCGTCCAGCGCCTCAGCGAAGACTCGCTCTCGGACATCAGCGAGACGATCACGACACTCGCGGAGGCCGAGGGGCTGGAGGGCCACGCCGAGAGCGTCCGCAAGCGGTTCGAGTAGCGGCACTCCGGAATGCGCAAGGTGCACTTTTTCGGCTCCGTCGGCCCGTAGCGTCGCCCATGTCGAGTTACGAAGCGCACTCGGTCTCGTACTCGGGAACGACGGAAGCGGACTGGAGCGCCCCGTCCGAGAGCGACTTCGAGACGGACGACCTCTCGACCGTCGACGACCACTACCTGCTGTCGTCGTCGGGCTTCCCGCCGGAGGAGTTCAGCGACCTGCAGATCCCGGTCGTCGACCCGGACGGGAGCCTGAACCTGAACGCGCTCCAGACGGCCTACAGCGGCGGCCACAGCGTCGAAGCCGTCGACGGAATCGACGGCGAGACCGTCGGACAGGTCAAGGGCATTATCCAGCGACTCGCCAGCGAGGGGTTCGACCACGAGATCGGCGACTGAGCCGCCCCTCGAACCGCGAACCGTTACTCGGGAGCGTGAGCAAGCGTTCCGCTTTTTTCCGGGGAGCGAACAGAACGAGTGTGACAGCATACGAAGCCGCGACCGTCTCCTACGACTCCGTGACGACCGAGCCGTGGGACGCCCCGGCGTTGAGCGACTTCGAGACGGACGAGCTCACCGAGATCGCGGACCACTTCGTGGTGGCGAAGGGCGGCTTCCCGCCCGAGAAGTTCAGCGACCTCGAACTCCCCGTGGTCGATACGGACGGCGAGCTCAACCTGGAGGGGATACGGCGAGCCTACAGCGGCGGCCGCAGCGTCAAAGCTATCGACGGCATGAGCGAGGGGACCCGAGCAAAGGCCAAGAGCGTCCTGCAGGATCTCGCCGAAGCGGAGTTCAGCGAGGGACTCGACGGCGAGACGGAGTGAGACGGCTGTCGACTGCGAGAGTCGGGCCGGAACGCCCACCGGCGTCAGGGTTAACACGCTCGGGAGCACACGTATCCGTATGAGCAGTACCGCAGAGGACGGTGAACCTGAACTCGGCGGCTCCGACGTGGGCGTCACGGAGGAGGCCGCCGCGGAGGCACTGGACCTGCTGGAGGGAGAGGGGATGGACACGGACGTGGCCGGCCTACGCCTGTTCGTCCAGCAGGGCGGTTGCGCGGGGCTCTCCTACGGGATGCGCTTCGAGCACGAACCGGAAGACGGCGACACCGTCTTCGAGCGCAATGACCTGCGCGTGTTCGTCGACGGCGCGAGCATCGACTACATCGAGGGGTCGGTCCTCGCGTACGAAGGCGGGCTACAGGGCGCGGGGTTCCACGTCGAGAACCCCAACGTGGTCAGCGAGTGCGGTTGCGGCGAGTCGTTCCGAACGTAGCTACTCCTCGAGTTCGAAGGCGACGGTCACTTCCGCCTGGTACTCCCGTCCGTCGGCGTTGGCGATCTCGACGCCGAGTTCGTCCACTTCGACCCACTTCAGGTTGTCCAGCGTCCGTTCCGCGCGTTCGATGGCGTCGTCTGCGGCGTCGTCGAAGCTCTCCGAACTCGTCCCGATGAGCGTGATTTTCTTGAATACCATTGGTGTGTACTAACACCGTTGCCGCGACCGAGCGGTCGCGACCCGGTGCTGTACCCGGATGTTGGCTTGCGGTTTTTGTAACCGTTGGGGCTATCGGCGGCGAGCGGCCGACACGCAGACGGCGTGTCACGTCAGCTCGTCTAGGCTCATCTGCGCGTCGTCGTCTACGGGCGGTTCGTAGTCGGTGAAGACGCGGTCGCGGACGATGTCGTCCACGTACTCCTCGTCGCGTTCGAAGCCGATGCAGCTCCGCCCGAGGTCGCGGGCCACTTTCATCGTCGTCCCGCTGCCGAGGAACGGGTCGAGGATCACGTCGCCCGGGTCGGAACTGGCCTCGACGATGCGCTCGATGACCGCTTCGGGAAACTGCGCGGGGTGGTCGGTGCGCTCCGGCGACGCCCTGTCCGTGCCCGAAGTCACCTTCGGGATGTCCCAGACGTCGCCCGGGTTCTTCCCGTTCGGATTGACCTTCAGCTCGCCGTCTTTCTTCTGGTTCGGGTACTTCGCCGGGACGCGAACCTCGTCCAGGTTGAAGGTGTAGTCGTCCAAGTCGGCGACGCAGTAGAGCCACGTCTCCTTCTTCGGCGAGAAGCGGTTTCGGCAGTTCACGCCCGCCTTGTAGTGCCAGACGACTTGCTGGACCAGCGAGATGTCCAGTTCGTCGCGGACGATGGGGTAAATGTCGTACTCCCACGGAACGTACTGTCGGCCGTCAGACTCCTTCCGAAAGCCGATGTTGAGCCAGAAGGAGCCGTCGGCGGCCAGTGTCCGCTCGGCGAGTCCCATCCACCGACGCGTGAAATCGAGGTAGTCCTCGAGCGCCATCACCTCCTCGTACTCCTTGCCGATGTTGTACGGCGGGGAGGTGACGACGAGGTCGACCGCTCCGTCGGCGACCACTTCGTCCATGTCGAGGGCGTCGCCGAGGTACGCCTCGTGGAACGTCTCGCCGTCGTCGGTCTCGTATCGCAGTTCCATCGCTTGCCCTCGAAGTGGACAGTCCGTAGTTTCAGTCTTTCGAGCTAGCTGGTCCGCTGTCCGAGCCACCCCTCGACGTGGCCGACGACGTCGGTGAGGTGGGCGGTCCCCCAGATAGCGACGACGACGGCCCCGACGGTGTCGAAGACGAGGTCGAGCATCGTATCGCGCAGGCCGTACTGCGTGAGGACCGCCGAGTTGCCGGTCGATTCGGCGGCGAGGCCGATAGTGAACTCGATGACCTCCCAGAGCACGCCGAAGGCGAGCACGAACAGCAGGATGAACACGAACATGAAGCGCGGCGGGAGGTAGATCTCCTCGGTGTGGCGGTCCAGCGCCCGGACGGTGGTGTAGCCGACGGCGGCTACCAGCGAGGACGAGAGGGCGTGTGTGACGTGGTCCCAGCCCGGGACGCTCGCGTAGAAGTTCGTCGGGGACCACGGGATGCCGATGACGCCGACCGCGTGGAGGAAGACGGCCGACGTAATCCACAGCGTCAGCGCCGGGTCGAGCGCGATGCCGTAGTCTCGCTCCAGCAGCGGCGGGATCTGCGTGACCGCGAGCCCGAGGGCCGTGTTGACGATGATACCCGTGTTGCCCGTCCAGACGCCGATGACGAAGATAGCGACCATCGAGAGGGTCATCGCGCGCGAGGCCTGTCGCTGGCGGCGGTCGCTGATGCCGAGATAGTCCCGAATCCTCATAGCTCCGGTCGGACCTCCTCGGGGACCCGCGTCGCCCCCATCTCTCGGCGCACGTAGTACGCGAAGACGACGCCGGCCCCGACGCCGGCGACGGTCGAGGCGACGAACTCCCACATAACTGCCTCCTCGATGGCGTGTTCGGTGAGCGCCGGGTCGAGGAGGAACGCCGTCCCGAGCGTCTGGTCGGCGACCCAGCGGACGACGGCCCACACGCCGGCGGTCGCCATCGTCGTCACGACGACGAAGACCACGGCGAAGCGGGGCGTCATCCGGACCGGCGTGAAGACGTGGAGTTCGACGGCGACGATGAGCGCGATGGCCGCCACCGAGAGGTACGTGGCGAGGTTCCCCGTGACCGAGAGCGTGGCGAACACGCGACCGACGACGGGCAGCGCCGCGAGCAGGAGAATCTCCCACGGCAACATCGCGTGACGGTTCAGGAGCAACAGCGGCGGCAGTAGGGCCAGCACCGCGACGCCGGCGGCGAAGGCGGCCCAGAGCAGCTCTCCCTCCACGACGCTTCCACCGACGACGGCCAGCAAGAGCGCGACGACCAACCACGCGAGGAGCGCGTTCGTCCGTTGGTCGTGCAACAGCGCGGTCACGTCGGAATCCATGTCCATCAGGTACGAGCGGACGTGGAAAACACTATCGCCGGTATCGCCCTATAGCACGCCGTAGGCCAGCGCGTAGGCCACCGCCGCGACGGTCACGGCCGCCAGCCCGGTCACGACGGTCTCGAGCCAGTCGACGCCGTGCCTGAACGGGCGCACCGGCGCGCCGACGACGCCGATGGCGAGGACGCTGAAGACGAAGTGCGCGGACTGCTCCAGCGTCGGAGCCGGAAGCAAGAGCGCCGCGGCGGCGTAGCCGGCACCCACTGCGGCGCGCGGATGGACCAGCGCGGGCAACCGGTAGCCCGAGAGGCGCGCGTAGGTCCAGACGGCCAGCCAGACGGTCCCCAGTTCGACGGCGAAGGCCGCCAACAGGTGCCCGGTCGGGTCGGGGTGGAGCAGGACGCGCTCGGCGACCAGCGTCACGTCGAACGGGTAGAGGAAGGGCGGCGGACCGCCGGTGAAGAGGTCGCCGAACGGGTGGGAGAACAGCCCCGCGGCCGCGACGGCGGACAGCGGCCGGGGGGCGATCTCCAAGCGGTGGGCGGCGAACGCACCGACGCCGAGCCCGGCGACGGCGAAGACGAGGACGACGGCACCGCCGACGATGCCGCTGACGCTCGTCGCGACCGCGACGAGCGAGCCGACGAGCGCGAGCGAGAGCGCACGCCACCGCCGCGTCTCCGTGACCCAGAGCGCGACGGCCAGCGCGAGGAGCGCGCCCATCACCAGCGAGTGGGTCGGCCCTCGGTGGACGACGTTGGCCGTCTCCCAGAACACGTCGGGGCTGAGCGTCCCCACCGACTGGACGAGCAGTCCGACGGGCGCGTACACCACGTCTACGTCCGGCACGGCGGCGAAGAGGCCGGCCACCGCGCCCAGCTGGAGCGCGCGCTCGGGGCGCGCGTCCAGCCGTCTGGCCCCGAGCGCCACGAGCGCGAACGCGAGGAGGGCATGGCCGATAAACATGCCCCCGTGTTCGTCGTCAGCGAATATAAGTATCGCGTGTCAGACGGTGGGACACCGCGTGAACCGCATGGTTAGTCGTCGGCGCGCACTTTCGTCCACTGTTGCTCGATGTCGGCGTTGGCTCTGACGACGACGTTTCCGTCCACGTCGAAGCGCGTCTTGCGCAGTTCGATGGCGAGCACCTCGCCGGTAGTGTCCTTCACCGTGACCGTGTCACCGGGGTTGAAATCCGGGTCGCGCAGGAGGTAGACGCCGGAGACGGCGTCGGCGATCATGTCTGAAAGGGCGTAGGAGACCCCCAGCGCCAGAAATCCCGTGGCCGTTCCGAGCGACGCCGCGACGAGTGTGAGACCGACGATGGAAAGAAAGGAGAGGCCGACGCCGAACCAGAGGAACACCAGGACGAGGCTGGCGATGAACTGGCGATACACCGGCGCTTCGCCGGGTAGTGCCCGCCGGAGAACCGCCCTGACGACGAGCATGACGAGTTTGATACCGACCGCCGCGATGGTCAGGAAGACGATCCCCGCGAGGACGTTCGGAAGCGTCTCGCGGATGCCACCGAGCAACTGTTCGAGCGCGGAGACGACGACGCTGGCTTGCACGCTCGATGGTCGGACCCGTCGCCCTAAGATGCTACGGGTGAACGACGTCGTAGCCGCCGTCCTCGCGGACGCCGATGACGGCCCAGTCGTACTCCACGTCCATACCACCGAGGCGACGGCCGAGGTCCGAGGCGTCGGCCGCCCAGGTGACGAAACAGCGCAACTCCCCTGTCTCCGGAAGCGTCTCCTGGTCTTCGACGACGGTGACGTGGACGTTGCGCCACTCGTGTTCGGCTCGGATGCCGGACTCTGTGCGCGACACGGAGTATCCGATGTCGTCGAAAATCGACTGGGCCCGCTCGCCGAGGGATGTGGTAACGACCCCCATCTGTGAAGACCTACCAGTGGGGGTGGCATAAACGTTTACACCTGACAATAGATCTATAGTTGTCGGCTGGTCACCAGCTCACTCGTGGGCCGCGTCCCACTCCTCGGCCTTCCGGAGGTTGCTGCACTCGTTACAGCGGATGCGCCCCATCGAGTCCATCGCGTTGTTGAACGTCTCGCAGTTGCCACAGAAGTACCCCCAGCGGCGCTCGCGGTCGGCCTCGACGTAGACGGTGTAGAACGGCCCCTTCGTCCCGATGTCGCCGTCCTCGCGGTCCACGAAGAGCGTCTCGCCGTCCGGACCAGTGCGTTCTTCCATACCGTGACGTCGGGTTCGAGCGCCTAATTCACTGCGGAACCGATTTGTCGAACGGTCCCCTACGGCGGGTTAATGGGTCCTCGCCTCCTCCACTACTCCGACGTCGAGAGCGCCCACGACGACCCCGACCGCATCGGGCGGTTGGCCGGGACGCTGACCTCGCTGAACGACGCCGAGACGCTGCTCGTCGGCAGCGGCGACAACACCGCTCCAGGGGTCCTCTCGATGGTGACCGAGGGACGGCAGTCGCTCGACTTCTTCGCGGCGGTCGAACCGGACTTCGAGACCTTCGGAAACCACGATTTCGATCACGGCCTGGCCGCCACGCGCGAGGTCGTCGAGCGCTCCCCGCAGACATGGCTGACCGCGAACGTCCGCCGCGACGGCGACCGCTTCCTCGCCGACGAGACGGAGTCGCGGGCGCTGCGGGAGGTGGTCGGCACGACCGTCGGGTTCGTCGGCGTGACCAACACCGCCACCGGGGCCGCCAACCCGTCGGCCGACCCGCTGGCGTTCACCGACCCGTTCGCCGCCGTCGCCGACGCCGCGGCCGCGCTCAGGGCGCGGGGCGCGGATCTGGTGGTCGTCGTCTCGCACCTCGGCCGGGACGACGACGAACTCGCGCGCCGCTGCGACGTGGACGTGATTCTCGGCGGGCACGTCCACGAGCGACGCATCGACCGCATCGACGACACACTCCTCACGCGTCCGGGGTCGAACGGTCACGCCGTCGTCGACGTCGACCTCGGCGGCGCGCGGCCGACCGCCGAGTTCCGGGCCGTCGAGGACGGCGAACCCATGGAGAGGGTCGCGTCGGCCATCGAGGGACGCCTCGCGGAGACGGGGCTGAACGAGGTCGTCGCCCGCGTCGAGGAGCCGATCTCGCGCGAGCAGACCGACGCCTACGGCGGCGAGAGCCGCATCGGCAACGTCGTCGCCGACGCCTACCGCTGGGCGACCGGCGCGGACGTGGGTCTCCAGAACGGCGGCGGCATCCGGCGCGACGAGTCACCGCTCGCGGGCGACGTGACCGTCGCGGACCTTGTCTCGGTCGTCCCCTTCGAGGAACCGGTCGTCGTCGCCGAAGTCACGGGCGCGGAACTGCGCTCTATCTGCCGGGAGGCCAGCGGTCGGGTGGTCGACCACGGCGACGCCGACTGGTGGCACGCCCACGTCAGCGGTCTCGAACTGGTCTGGGACCGCGAGACGCAGTCCGTCGAGCGGCTTCGCGTCGGCGGCGAGCCCGTAGTCGACGCGGAGACGTACACGCTCGCCACATCGGAGTACCTCCTGCACACGACCGTCGAGTTCCCGACGCTGACCGAGTCCCACCGCGTCGCCGCGTACGACCTCCAGTACGAGGTGCTCGCCGACTACGCTCGCAGCGAGGGCATCGACGCGTCGGTGACCGGTCGCGTGGTGCGTCGCTAGGGATTTAACCCCCGCCGTCGAACTCTCCGTCGATGCCACAGGTCGTCGTCCCGGTCCGGTATCCGCTCTCCGAGAACTCGCGTGCGACCCTCTCGGCGGCCGTCGACGTCGCCGAGGAGGAGGACGCTGATCTGACAGTTCTGCACGTCAACCTCTATCAGGGCGGCCACAACGTCTCACGGGCGCAACTGAAGAGCGCCGTCGAACGGGAGTTCGGTCACCTGCCCCGGACGCGCTACGTCGTCCGCTCGGGGATGCTCGTCGAGGAGACGATCCTCGACGAGGTCGCCGCGCAGGACGCCGACGTGGTCGTTATCGGCGACAAACAGGTGAGTCGCTGGCGGTCGATGATCCGCCGTCTCGTGGACGACCCCGACATCGAACGCTACCTCCGGGACGAGCTGGACTGCGACGTGGTCACGGTGAGCCCGAACAGTCAGCCCTCGCGGTACTCGCCGTCGTCGCGCTCCTCGGACGACTGAGCGTCGCTCGGGACGTCCCGCTCCGGGTCCCTCGCCGCGTCGGCCGGCGGCCGCCCGGTGAGTCGGTCGCGGTTCTCCACCGACACCTGCATCTCCCCGCTCGTCTCGTCGAAGTACAGGTGCGAGTGCGGATAGGCGATCTCCACGTCGACGTCCTCCAGGGCGTCCCAGACGTTGGTCTGGACCTTCGAGCGGGTGGCCAGCAGCTTGTACGGCTCGGTCACCCAGTAGCGAACGGTCAGCAGGACGCCGTGGTCGGCGAAGTTGTTGATGTACGCCGTCGGCGCGGCCGGGTAGCGGGCGGCCCCCACGCGGATGTTCGGCCCGCCCTCGATGACGTTGTCCACGTTCCGCGCGGCCCGCTCGATGAGCGACCGCGCCTCGGGGACGTCGCTCTCGTAAGTGACCAGCACGTCGAGCGCGAGGCGGGTCCGGGGGTCCTCCGCGGAGTAGTTGACGACGTCGCGGTCCCGCATCGACCCGTTCGGGATGACCAGAAACGTGTTGTCGAGCGTGAACACCTTGGTGTGTCTGAGCGTGATGTCCTCGACGAAGCCGGTCTGCTCGCGGTCGGCGAGCTCTATCATGTCGCCGATCTCGTAGGGCTGGTCGGCCAGCAGGAAGACCCCGGAGATGAAACTGCCGACGATGGGCGCGACGACGACACCGATGACGGCCGAGAAGACGGCCACCGAGAGCCCGATATCCCCGATTTCGAGCCCGTAGATGCCCATGATGGTGAGCAGCGCGAAGACGTAGACGGCCGCGCGGATGCCGCGGAGGACGGTCCGCGTGAGGCTCGGCCGACGGAACTGCTGAGCGACCCGGCGGCCGAGCAGTCGGACCAGCAGCCGAGAGACGCCGTAGGCCAGCGCGATGACGACGATCGAGGCGAGGAGGTCCGCGGCCCACGTCGGGATGTGGAACGGGAGCCACGAGAACAGCGTCTGCGTCACTTCCGCGGGAGTGTCCGTGGGCGTCGGCGGCGTGGGGGTTCCATCCCCCTGAAACAACCGGACGTGACCGGAACGCATGGCGTACAGTCCACGGTCACACGAAAAAAGGGTTCCCCTCCCGAAACGATTAGCCGACGGCGAGCGACCACCCGGTATGGCGACAGACGAGACGCGGACGCCGCGCTTCGAAGCGACAGCCGAACCGCCCGAGATCGAGACGCTCGTCCTCGGGTTCAGCGAGTACGGGCTCGCCGGTCTGACCGCCGTCGACTACCTGATCGACCAGCTGTCGATGACGCAGGTCGGCCACCTCGAAGCGGGCGGGCCGCCGCTGATCACCCCGTTCGAGAACGGCGTTCCGCGCCACCACACGCGAGTGTACGCCCACGCCGAGACCTCGCTCGGCGTCGTCATCAGCGAGCGGTTCGTCCCGGTACCGACCGCCGAAGCGTTCGCCGACGCCGTCGACGCCCTCTACGCCGAACTCGAACCGTCGAACCTGACGATTCTCTCGGGGGTCCCCGTCGCGCACGGCCCGGAGGACCACGTCCCGTTCTACATCGCCACCGAGGACTACCGGGACCGCTACCTCGCCGACACCGACGTCCGTTCGATGGGGACCGGGTTCCTAGACGGCGTCACGGCCGAACTCGTCTCGCGCGGCATCGAGGACGACGAGCGTCCCGTCGGCGTCTTCACGACGCCCGCTCACCCGCAGGCCCCCGACGCCGCCGCCGCGATTCGCCTCGTGGACGCGCTCGTTCGCACCCACAGTATCGAAGTCGACACCGAACCCTTGGAGGCCTTCGCGGCGAACGTCGAGGCGCAGTACCGCGCGCTCGCCGAGCGGATCGAGGCCGCCGAGGCGGAGGCGACGCCCGACGACCGAATGTACATGTGACCGCGCTTCGAGAAGACATATCACGAATTTGCTAACGGTCTTCGATGGGGGACGGGGACGTCTTCGGTGAATAATTACACAGTTCACCAACAAATACTTCCGGTCGCGGTACCTCCCTCTAGCCGATGACCTCCATCGAAACTCGCGCGGCAGACGCCGCCGACGCCGAGCGGCCGCGCCGGCAACGACGCAAGGGCGTGCTGTTCTGTCCGGCCTGTGGCTACGAGAGCCGCGCCGGGGAGAACTGGGCCGTCGACGGGACCGGCGACGAACGCGTTCTGCGCTGTCCCGAGTGTCAGACAGTCGTCAGCGACCGGTAGCGTTCAGACCGCACCGATTTTCTCAGTACTCGTGTATCGTCTCGTCCGTGACGACGGAGTCGAGTAGCTTCACCGGCGTCGCGTCGTAGGCCGGGTTCGCCACGTCGAACCCTTCGGCCGGTTCCAACAGCACTTCCGACGGCGAGCGGGACTCATTCTCGAAGGCGAACGCGCCGTCGACGTACTTCGAGTCGGCACCGACCACCGTCACCGGGACGCCCGTGTCGTTGGCCGCCGTGGCGATGGGGTACGTCCCCACTCGGTTGTAAAGCACGTCCTCGACGATACAGTCCATGCCGACGACGACGCGGTCGCACTCGGGCATGAAGTGACCGGCGGCGCTGTCGACGATGAGCGTCACGTCCACGCCGTCGCGCTCGGCGAGTTTCCGCGCGGCCTTCCGCCCGAGATAGCGCGGCCGGGACTCCGTGGCGTACACTTCGAAGGAGTGCCCGGCCGCCAGCGCGTCGTCGATCGCGGTCATGACCGTCGAGGAGTAGTCGTGGATCAACAGCACGTCGTCGTCCGCGATGAGCGTCGCGGCCCGCGCCGCGGCGCGCTCCTTCGCCGACTCCACCTCGTCGACGACCGACTCGATGGCTTCGAGCGTGAGCCGCTTCGCCGTCGAGACGTCGGCGGGGTCGGCGTCGGTCACCGCCTCGACGATCTCGTGTTGCGTGCTGTACAGCGAGGCGTGCGAGGGGTTCGCCCGCCGGAGAGCGTTGCTGTTGCGTTCGAGCGTGCGGAGGTACTCCTCGACGGTGGGGAACTCCCGTTCGGTCAGCGCCCGCAACGACTTCGCCGCCTTGATGGCGACGACCGAGGAGCCGTGCGTCTGCATCTCCTCGATCTCCTCGACTGTCTCGTCTATCATACGGTTCGCTGTGACCCGAACCGACATGTGTCTTCCCCTCGTCGGAGGGCCCTCCGAAGCCGCTCCTCCGACGAGAGTGGCGTTTTCCGGAGTGATAACGGGCCGAACAGCATTTAACGTGGTCTGTCTATATCTCGGACAGGATGAGGGCGCGCAGTCTCGACGACGATACGGTCGCGATGTCCGAGTCCATCGGCGTCGCCGTCCTCGTCGGGATGACGATTCTCGTGACGGCGGTCGTCGGCCTGAGCGTCCTCGTCGTCGATTCCGACGCCGGAGGGGGGCCGCAGGCGAACTTCACCTACGACTACGTCGAGAGCAACGAACTGCTCATCGTCACCCACAGCCGCGGCGACGCGCTCGAAGCCGGGCGCATCGAGTTCGAGGGGCCGGAGGCCACGACGACGTGGGCCGCAGTGGCGAACCGCAACGAGACGGCGATGGTCGAACCCGGCGACCTCGCGCAGTTGAGCAGCGGCAACGCCTACGGCCGTCGGGTGAGCGGGCGGGACACCGTCACGATCTACTACAATCAGAGCGGCAATCGAACGCGGCTCGACCGATGGAACGGCGGGTGAGCCGTCGAGCCGTCGCGAGCGGACTCACCCTTTGATGTTACAGACCGGGAACGTCCGAGCGACCCGTTCGCCGATCCCCAGCGCGTCCGAGACGCGGATCACTTCGTCTACGTCCTTGTAGACCCCCGGCGCTTCCTCCGCGACGGTCGCGCCCGACTGGGCCTTGACGTAGACCTGCTGTCGTTCGCGCAGGTCGTCGCGCACGTCCTCGCCCCAGAACTCCTGTTTGGCCTGCGTGCGACTCATCAGCCGCCCCGCTCCGTGGGCCGTCGACCCGAACGTCTCCGCCATCGAGCGCTCGCCGCCGCGGAGCACGTACGACCCTGCACCCATGCTTCCGGGGATGATGACCGGTTGGCCCACGTCGGCGTAAGCGGGCGGCAGTTCGGGTCGGCCGGCCGGGAACGCCCGCGTCGCGCCCTTCCGGTGGACATAGAGTTCTCGGTCCTCGCCGTCGACGGTGTGGACCTCCTTCTTGGCGATGTTGTGCGCCACGTCGTACAGCAGTTCGAGGTCGTCGCGCCGAACGTCGAACACGTCGGTCAGCACGTCCCGCGTCCGGTCCATGATGAGCTGCCGGTTCGTCCACGCGAAGTTGATGGCCGCGCACATCGCGCGGTAGTACTCGTCGGCCAACTGCGACCCCGCGGGGGCGGCCGCCAGTTCCCTGTCCGGTAGCTCCGCCAGCAGGTCGCCGTGTGTCTGCTCGATCTTCCGAAGGTAGTCGGTACACACCTGATGGCCGAGTCCGCGCGATCCGCAGTGGATGAGCACGACGATCTGCTCGGCTTCGAGCCCGAACTCCCTCGCCACGTCCTCGCGGTAGACGTCGGTCACGCGCTGGACCTCCAGGAAGTGGTTGCCCGACCCGAGCGAGCCGACCTGCGTCTTCCCTCTGTTCTTGGCCTTCTCGGAGACGACGCCAGCGTCGGCCTCCGGGCGGTACCCCTCGTCCTCGCAGTGTTCTAAGTCCGCCTCGGTGGCGAACCCGTGCTCTAAGGCCCAGTCCATCCCGCGTTCGAGGATGGCCTCCACGTCTTCGACGGTCCCCTCGAAGACGCCGCCGCCGCCCAGCCCCGACGGGACGGCCTCGAAGAGGCGATTCACCAGTTCCTCTTCGTGGCCCCGAACGTCGTCGTATTCGAGGGGAGTTGTCAACATTCTGACGCCGCAGTTAGAGACGACGAATCCGTTTGCGAGGAAGTTGTGAGCCTCGTGTTCCACACCGATATCGTAAACGGGTTTCCGGCCAAGTGGCTCGATAGAGACGATTCCCTCCCGAATAGTCATGTCTTCGGCGACCTCACACGAAGCTCTAAACTCTTCGAAACTTGGGAACTCAGAACCCGGACGCGGACGACCAGACCGACCGCTCCAGATACTCCGCTCGATGAATCGCTCGTTAATTTCGAACGCGGACTTGATTTCACCGATCGATATCCCACCATCCGCCATTGTCCGCGCTTCCGTGGCGATGGCTTCCCGTCGCGCAATCTCTCGCCCTTTCGTCTTCAAATACTGGATAGCGATAGCTGATTTCCGCTGCTTCGAACGGTTGTATCGGTATCCGACCGTCGAGAAAAAGCGAACGAGGTTCACGGAGTTGTTCTTGACACCGACGCGGAGGCGAACGACATCTCGATTTGCGTTCGAATCCGTTTCGAAGGCTTCGACAGCGTTGGTCTCGATACCGATATCTTCGAGAAAGGTCGTGAGGTCGCGCAAAAACGCTCTACCGGCGTCTGCGGTCTCCATGGTGCGGTTTTGCGAGACCTTCGGACAGTAAAGGGTCTTCTCGTGTTGTGCTGCCGGTGCACTCATCTCAGCGCCGAAATATGCCGAGTAGTACAGGGCCTTCTGCCAGTTCGTGAGGTGCTCGAAGTACCACGGCGTGGTGAATCCCGATTCGATCTTCTTTCCGACAGGTGCGCCGAGCTTCCGAAGAAGGAGCCGGAGCGCTTTGGATGTCGTCTTGAAGCTATATTCCGTGCGTTCGAACGTCTTGCCCTCGATATCGTGGCTTCTCTCTCTGGAATACACTTTCGAGGGCGTGAACCCGATTTCTCGTACGTCAGCGCGAATTTGCTCTAAATCAGTCGGGTCCCCATAGAACCACGTCTGCCCTTCCCCACCGAACGAGCCATCACCGGTGAAGAATCCGACGAGCTTCAACAGACGGTGGAAACTCTCGTCGGCCGTCGTCAGCGGGAGAAGGCCGCGTTGACTCAACGCTCGAACGAGTTGCGGATGCTGGTCGGCGAAGTCGGCTTCAGTGAGGATGGTTCGACCGTGCGGGTCTTCGTCTTCTAGTCCCCGGAACGGCCGAACGGCAATCTCGTCACCGGCTTCGAGTTCGTTGAGGGGGCACATGCCGTCCGGCGTACGGAACGGATGGTCGGCCGTCGCCTCGATTCGCCTTCCAGTCGTCGTTTCGATCTCGTATACGGGCTGCTCACCAGAGGCGGTAAACAGTTGAATCGGGGATCGAGTGATCGTCTCGCCAGCGACCATCGCCTGTTCGCCTTCGAACCGCGTTGCGAGGTCCGCGATCGGAATCCGGCGCCCGTGTGAGAGTTGTACTTCTGTATCACCGGAAAGGCAGTTTATATCGTAGCCGACCGCTCCGGGCGAAATACAGCCGTCCTCGGCGTCGATGCCGGCGACGCCGCCGACCGGGAAGCCGTACCCCTGATGGCCGTCGGGCATGCACAGCGCGTGCTTGCGGACGCCCGGGAGGTGCGCGGAGTTCTTCAGCTGTTCGAGGGTCTTGTCGTCGCTGATCTCGTCCAGCAGTTTCTCGCTGGCGAGGACACGCGCGGGGACGCGCATCCCCCCTTCCCGCGGGATCTCCCAGACGTACTCGCGGACCTTTTCGAGCGTGACCTCGCCCGCGTCGTATGTCGTCATAGCTGAAGGTCCGACGCGGACGGGCAAATGTGTATGCCCGGTCCAGTTCGGAAACCGGAACCGTTCGCGAGCGCGACCGGTCTCAGTCGGCGGGCGAGACCGTCTCGTCGTCGTCTTTCAGGGCCGGGCGGCCGATGCGGTGGTCCAGCGAGAACGGCCCGGCACCCATCGTGAAGACGGCCGAGGCCATCCCGAAGAGGGTGACGTGGGCCAGCACCGGGTCGTCCGGCAGACCGAACAGCGTCGTCGTGAACAGGACGAACGACGCCGCGGCCGCGCCGCGGGTGAAGAAGCCGGCGATCAGCGCGAGCCCGACCGCCATCTCGGTCACGCCGGCACCGACGACCCAGAGGCCGGGGTCAACCGGGACGACGGCGGTGAGGTCGTACTTCGCGACGACGAGCAGGGCGCTGCCCGGGTCGGCGAGCTTCTGGAACAGGCCCAGATAGACGAAGGAGACCCCCATTCCGACTCGGAGAATCGTCGGGACGTACGCCCGGTACGGGTCGGTCGCGTCGTCGAGGAACGCCTTCAGGTGGTGGATCGGGTCCACGCGGCCGTAGTAGGTCCCCGGAGTGCTCGCCACGTCCTGTAGCATGTCGTCGGCGCTCGGGCGACCGCCGCCGACGACGAGCAGGGAGAGGAAGATCGGGACGTATTCGACGGCGAGGACGACGGCGGGGTCGACGGTGAACGCCCACGCGTAGGTGAGGAGACCGATAGCGGAGACGATGCGCGTCGCGAGGCCGAAGAGGACGCAGAACCCGAGCCCGATGAACAGCACCCGCAGGAGCGGGTTCGCGCTCAGGTCGAAGGCGACCGTCGGCGCGAACAGGTAGCCCTGGAAGCCGGCTCCGACCAGCGGCAGGCCGCCGGCCAGTCTGAGCATCCACGGGACGAGGTCGGCGTAGCCGGCGAGTTTCTCCCGGAGGACGACGACATCGGTGATGGTCGGCCGCACCCACAGATACGCGGCGACGCCGACCGCGCCGGCGACGGAGACGCCGCCGAAGAGGAGCGCGTTCGTCGGATCGGAGAGGACTTCGAGGAGGAAGGCGAGGGCGTTCATCGCCGCGCCGGGGCCGTCGGTGACGTAGTCTACGTGCGCCGCCGCGGGCCGGCTGAGAACGGTGACCACCAGCGCGACACCGAGCGCGCCGCGTATCGAGCGAGTGACCATACCGGACCTCGGACAGGCGGGTACCTAACCCTGTTCCTCGCCGCTCCCCTCGTCCGCCTCGATGTCTTCGGGGTGGTCGGCGTCGTCGCCGAGGGTCCCCTCGCCGCGCTCTACGTCCGCCGGTCGGTCGGCGTCGTCGCCGATGGTCCCGTCGCCTCGCTCGATGTCCTCGGGGCGCGAGGCGTCCCGCCCGACCGTCGTGTCGCTCCGGTCGATCTCTCCGGGGTGGTCCGCGTCGTTCCCGATGGTTCCCTCGCCGCGTTCGAGGTCGGAAGGGTACTCTGCGTCGCGAGTGGTCGGCGTGTCCTCGGTGTGCTGGCGGGCGACGCCCTCCGGCGTGTCCGCGTGTTCGGGGGAGACGTCGTCGCTGTAGGCGTCTTCCCGCTTCGAGATGCCGGTCCGCGGCGTCGGTTCCCGCGTCGCGTCCGAGGGCCGATACTGGGCCTCCGCGGGGTGACCGACGCCGGGGACGGAGGTCGACTCGCCGATCGGCCGCGAGATGTTCCCCTCGCCGATGGCGACGCCGCTGGTGACGATAGAGCGGACGCCCTCCTCGACGGTCATGTCCGCGTCGTACACTCGGTCGATGTCGACGTGGATGACGTATCCGCCCATCACCGGGTTCGGTGCCATCGGCATGAACAGCGTCACCATCTCCTCGTTGTCCGTCGCGTCCTCGATGGACCGGGGCGTGCTCGCGGTGACGAACGCGACGGTGTAGGACCCTCTCGTCGGGTACTCGACGAGGACGACGTCCTTGAAGCTCTGCGTGTCGTTGTCGAGCAGCATCTCGCTCATCTCGTCGAAACTCCGATACAGCGACCCGATCGCCGGGATCCGCTTCATCATCGTATCGAAGACGTCCTCGATGCGCCCGCCGCCGGGCTGGCGCTCCGCGATTAAGCCGATACAGAACATGGCGGCGACGAAGACGACCAGCGCCAGCACCTTCACCAGATACGCCGGCGTCTCGGCGGGGTTGATCTCCGACCCCGATATCCGGAACGTGAACGCGACCACCGGGTCCAACACGTTAGAGAGAGAGTTGACGACGAACCCGATGATGAGCAGCGTGACTATCAGCGGAATCATCATCGCAAAGCCCGTGATGAACGCCTGCCGAACCGACTTCTTCACCGTCGTCGGCGCGACCTGCTCGGGCACCCTCCTATCAGCCATGCCAATCAGAAGTAGGCGGAGGGAGAAAAAACTGTACGTCAGCGTATCGGGCGGTGGAATTATATTCGTGCCCCTACTACCACTTGGCCAGTGAGCGTCAACATAGAGACACGGGTCATCGACCGGGGGAGCGACGAGTACGTCGATGCCGCGTGGCGGCTCAAGGAGACCATCCGACAGGAGGACGGCGTCCTCCGGCAGCGACGGGGATTCTTCCGGAACGCCTACCGACGCTCGACGGTCTACCTCTATCTCGACCGCTCTACGGACGCTCTCGTCGGCTTCGCGGCTGTCCGGCGGGACGGCTACATCCTCTTTCTGGCCGTCGACCGCGACTACCGCGGCGACGGCTTCGGCAAGCGTCTCATCGCGCGCGTCGCCGAGGACTACGGCAGCGTCACCTGTCACGCGCGCTCGACGAACGAGTCAGCCCTGGAGTTCTACAAGCACATCGGCTTCGAGGTGCGCCGTCGCATCGACAACTACTACGAGGACGGCGGCGACGCCTACTACCTCAAACTCGGCGAGCAGACGATCGCCGACAAGCTCTCGAAGTTCCTGCGCGGGTAGGAGAATCCGTATCCTTTTGAACGGGTCCCCCTAACCGAGTAGCCGATGGAATCGCGGACGCAAACGTATCTCCGCGGCCGGTTCGGCGACCACTATCGACAGGCGGATATCTCGCCGCCGCCGGCCGCGAACGAGCGCGAGTGGGGGTTCATCCCGTGGACCGACGGCCCCGGCGAGACGATGGTCCGCCATCGCTCGCTGCTCGACCTCGGCGACGTCGAGGCGTTCCTCGGCCGCAAGAAGCCCCGCCACGTCTACTTCTCGGCGGGCCGGTACGACGACCCGAGCGCCTCGTCGATGGGCGAGAAGGGGTGGCGCTCCTCGGACCTCGTCTTCGACTTAGACGCCGACCACCTCCCGTCGGTCACGCTGGGCGAGGACACCTACGCCGAGATGCTCGCGAAGTGCAAGGACGCCCTCTTTCGCCTCTTGGACTTCCTTGAGAACGACTTCGGCTTCGAGGACCTGACCGTCGTCTTCTCGGGCGGCCGCGGCTACCACGTCCACGTCCGCGACGAGGGGATCCGCGGCCTCGAACGCGACGCGCGCCGCGAGATCGTCGACTACGTCCGGGGTATCGGACTGGAGTTCGACGAGCTCGTCGACGTGGAGACGGTGGCCGGCACGTCCGGTCGGTCCAGCCCCGCCGAGAAGCGGACGCTGACGACCGAGGGCGGGTGGAGCGCTCGCGCGCACCGCCACATCCTCGCCGAGGTCGACCGACTGCGCGAGATGGACGAGGACGACGCGATCGCCCGGTTGCGGCAGTACGACGGTATCGGCGAGGGGAAGGCGACCGCCGCGCTCAACGCCGCCCGGGACAACTACGACCGGGTGGCCGCCGGCAACATCGACGTCCACTCGGCGTTCTACCAGATCTCGAAGGTGCTGGCCCTCGAAGCGGTCGCCGCCGACAACGCCCCGATCGACGAACCTGTGACCACCGACACGAACCGCCTCATCCGCCTGCCGGGGTCGCTTCACGGCGGCAGCGGGCTCGAAGTCCAGCGCATCGATCGGGACGCGATCGAGGCGTTCGACCCGCTCTCCGACGCCGTGCCCGAGACCTTCCGGGGCCACGAGATCACCGTCGAAGTGACCGAGGGCGGCCTCGTCGAATTCGATGGGGATAGCTTTACGGTGGAGGCGGGTCATCACACAGTACCAGAGCACGTGGGCGTGTTCCTGATGGCCCGCGGTCGCGCTGAGAAGGGGGCAGAATGAATCTCGACGAACTCCAATCGGTCCAGTCACGCGAGCGCCAGACCGACCAGCTACAGCAGCTGCGCTCGACGTTCTACGAGGAGGCCGGAACGTTCGTCGCCCAGCTCAGGGAGGAACGCGACCGCGCGGCCGACCGCGCCGACGACCCCTTCGACTCGCCGGAGGTCAACCGCCTGACCGACGACATCAAGACCGCCGAACAGACCGTCGAGGCCATCTACGAGCGCCGAATCGGCAAGATCGTGAAGATGGCGTCGCTCGCGGCCGCGGACATGCCGACCGAGGACGACGGTCTGACACAGGAAGAGGAACACCTCTTCGAGTCGATGGTCGACTCCATCGAGTCGAACCGCGAACACGTCTTAGACGTCATCGCGGGCGACGCGCCCGCCGGGGCCGTCGGCGGCGACTCGCCGGCCACCGACGACGCCGACGGCGAACCGACGGCGACCGCCGACCAGTCGGGCGAGCGAACCGCAGACCCCGCCCCCGACCAGATGCCCGACGCGGTGCCCGACCCGACCGAGCAGGACGGCGAGACGAAACAGAAGGGGACGAGCGTCGACGCCGCCGACGTCATGGGCGGCGGCGACGGGCAACCGTCCGATGACGGAAACGAGAGGACGGAGACGCAGACGCCGTCACCGCCGCCGGAGCGAGACCCCGACCGACCGTCCGGCGAGGCCGCGGCGGCCCTCGGGGACGACGACGGGACCGGCTCGTCACCGCCGACCGGGGACGACAACGCAGACGTGTCGACGGAGACCGACGGGGCGACGACGGACGACGTCGAGCGAAAGACCGTCCGCATCACCGACGACGTGGGCGAGATATTCGGCGTCGACCAGCGCGAGTACGACCTCTCGACGGACGACGTGGTAACGCTGCCGGCCGACAACGCCGACCCGCTGGTCGAGCGCGACGCGGCCGAACCGCTGGAGTAGCCAAGCGCGGTTCTTCGTGCGAGGTCCGGACCGGTCCTCGCCCCCGCCATTTGCTCGATACAGTGATTCTACGGATTGTCCGCGGTGAGCGTCCGGTGGCTGTGGCTGTCGACACCCTGGGCGCGTCCGTCGTTCGGAGCCATTCAACTTACCCGTGTTGCGCTCTAACTGCCGCCAGATCTGTAGTGTCTCGAACACAGCCCCCCATCGGCGGCCGAACTCGATGGACTGCTCCCGCCCTCGAGACGGACGGTGAGTCACGCGGATGGTAGCGGACGGCCGAGCCATCGGAATCACCGAGTTCGTGCAGATACACGAGGGGCCGTTACTCGTCCTCTTCGCGCTGCTCACGCAGTTGAGTGACGTCTGGTTTCTCTTTCTCCTCGGCGGCGTGCTCTACATCACCGGCGACGAACTGCCTCACTGGGGTATCGACCGACGTCGGGGGCTGTTCATGCTGGCGCTGGTCATCGCGTACATCGCCCTCATCGGCGTCCTGAAGAACTTCTTCTTGCTCCCGCGGCCCCCCGGCGCTGCCGAAGCACCGATCGTTCGATGGCTCCCCTCGGCGGTTCGGCCCGTATTCGTGAGTACGGCGACGGCAGACGGCCCCGGGTTCCCGAGCGGGCACGCGTTCGGCAGCGTGCTGTTCTGGGGCGGGCTGGCGTTGGTGCTTGACCGGTGGAAACGCCGAACGCGACTCGTCATCGCGAGCGGTATCGTGCTCCTGGTCTCGTTCTCGCGACTCGCGCTGGGAGTACACTACGCCGTCGACATCGTCGTCGGTATCGCTCTCGGCGCTCTGGTCCTCGGCGCGTTCTACTGGGCGACCGATCGGGGGACCGACCCGGGACGTCTCCTGTTGATCACGGCGGGGATAGGAATACTCGGACTGCCGTTGAGCGTGTCCTTCGACAGCGTCGCGGCGGTCGGTGGCGCGGTCGGGGGCTGGCTCGTGTGGTGGCGAGTCGCCGAGGCGACGCCGGCCCATCCGACCGAGCGACGGGAGGTAGTCGCCGGATTCGCGGTGCTGGGGCTCGCAGCCGGGGTCTTCGGTGCCCTCTACGCCCTCCAGCCGTCGCTTCCGCTGACCTTCTTCGGGGTGGCGGTCGCCGTCGGCGGAACGGTCGGTGCCCCGCTGCTCGGCGAACGGCTGACGTAGCGGTAGATGCAGAACTGCTGCGTGGGGATCCTCAGCAGCGACGAAAGCGGCCACACCGCGAGTGCGCTTCCACCACGGCCGTAGCTATACGTGGCTCTCCGACCAAGAGTGGCGTATGACCGCGACAGCATCCTTCGAGCGTGGAGACCTTCCGGGCGCGCTCCTCGCCGTTGTCCTCGTCAACCTCGTCGGCGCGGCCCCCGCCGCCCTCGGCGGCCCGGACTCCGCGTGGTTCCAGGGCCTGACCAAACCCGCGATCTACCCGCCGTCGTGGGCGTTCGGCGTCGTCTGGACGCTGCTGTTCACGCTGATGGGCGTCGCGCTCTATCTCGTCTGGCGGGCGGAGGCGTCCCGCGAGCGCCGGGTCGCGCTCGGTCTGTTCGTCGCGCAGATGGCGTTCAACGTCGCGTGGACACCGGTGTTCTTCCAGGCGCAGAACCTCGCGCTGGCGCTCGCCGTCATCGGGGCGCTGCTCGCGTTGCTCGTTCCGACTATCGCTGCGTTCCGGCGCGTCGACCGCCGCGCCGGTTACCTGTTGGTTCCGTATCTCCTCTGGGTCACGTTCGCCGCCGTCCTGAACTACCGGTTCCTCGCGCTGAACTAGGGGCGCGGGCGCGTCCCGAGTTCCAAATCGACCGTCCGCTGTTCCCCGTCGCGGGCCAGCGTGACCGAGATCGTGTCGCCGGGGCTGGTCTCCAGCGCGAGGAACGTCGCCAGCGCCTGTCGCGTCGGCGTCGGGGTGTCGTCGAGGCGGCGAATCACGTCGCCACCGGCGGGAACTGCGGTGCCGGAGACCGACCGCGTTCGGTCGGAGCCGTCGAGGACGCCGGCGGCCGGGCCGCCGGGGAGGACGCGGTCGATGTAGACGCCGCTGGCCCGTTCCAGGTCGTTCGCGCGGGCCAGGAGCGGAGTCACGCTCTGGAGCGTCACGCCCATGTACGAGTGGCGATAGCGCCCGTCCTCGACGAGCGCCGGGACGACGCGCCGGCAGAGCAGCGCGGAGATGGCGAACGCGACGTTGTCGCCGCCGCCGGAGTTGATGACCCCGAGGACGTCGCCGTCGAGGTTCACGAGCGGGCCGCCGCTGTTGCCGGGGTTGACCGCCGCGTCCGTCTGGATAGCGGCGGCGATGGAGAAGTCGTTCGCGCTACGGAGGGTTCGGTCGACGCCGCTGACGATCCCCTCCGAGACGGATCCCGAGAGGCCGAACGGGTTGCCGATGGCGACGACCCGCGTCCCCACTGGCGGGTCCCGGCGAACGAACGGCAGCGGCGTCGCGCTCTCGGGGACGTTCCGGGCTCGCAACACCGCGAGGTCGCTGTAGACGTCCGTCCCGACGACCGAGACTTCCCGCCAGTCGGTGTCGGCGAACCTGACGTAGAACTCGTCGCCGCCGGAGACGACGTGCTCGTTCGTGACGAGGTACTCGCCGTCCACGAGGAAACCGCTGCCCTCGGAGCCGCGGCCGTTGCGCGCGTAGACGCGCACGGAGACCACGGAGTCGGCGACCGCTCGGTAGACGTCCGTGTAGACGCTTCCCGCCTGCCGTGTCGCGTTCGTCGACTGTCGGGCGGCGGATCCGCCCGCGTCGGTGGCGATGCCGCCCGCTTCGGAACCGCTCGAGTCGCCCGTCTGTCCAGGCGTCTGACAGCCCGCTGCTCCGGCGAGCGCGACGCCGAGCGCGCCGAGAAAGCCGCGGCGAGACGCGCGGTCGTTCGTCATGGATTTCCGTTAGGACAGCGAGCGAATAAAGCCACGGTCGGGGCACAAACTACTATACGAGCGCTCGCGAATGCGGGGTATGGCCGGTGACGCATCGTCCGAGTCACACCCCTCGCCCGGATTCGTCCTCCCCGGTCTGCGCTGTGCCGCCGAGATGGCGCTGGTCGGCGTCATCGTCGGGCTGGTGGGCCTGCCGACGGAGAGTCCGCTCGTCCTCGCCGCCGTCGCGCTGACCGCGCTGTTCGGGATGGTCGTCGTCCTCTTCTGGGCGCTCAACCGACACGTGCGCCGGTGGATTCGCTACGCGCAGGGGAAGCCCACGCGACTGAGCATATTCGACTGACGGCGCTCGAATCGCGTGGGTCATCAGTTGCGGTGTACCATTAAGTGCCAGCCCCGAGTACGTCCGGGCGAATCATGGAACTCACCTGGCACGGCCACTCGACGTGGCACGTCGACGTAGACGGGACAGAACTGCTCATCGACCCGTTCTTCGACAACCCGTACACGGACACGGACCCGGAGGAGATCGACCCGGACTACGTCCTGTTGACGCACGGTCACGCCGACCACATCGGCGACGTGGACCGCTACGAGGGCAGCGGCCTCGTCGCCACGCCGGAACTCGTCGAGTACTGCGAGGACAACTTCGGCGAGTTCGACGCCGTCGGCGGCATGGGGATGAACCTCGGCGGCACCGTCGAGGTCGGCGACGCCTTCGTCACGATGCACCGCTCGGACCACTCTAACGGCATCGACACCTCCTACGGCACCACCGGCGGGATGCCCGCCGGGTTCGTCATCTCCGATACGAAGCCCACGCAGGTCAGCGACGAGGAGTCGACCACGTTCTACCACGCGGGCGACACCGGCCTGATGACGGAGATGCGCGAGATAATCGGCCCGTACCTCGAACCCGACGCCGCCGCGCTCCCGGTCGGCGACCACTTCACGATGGGGCCGTGGCAGGCCGCCGTCGCGGCCGACTGGCTGGACGTGGACACCGTCTTCCCGATGCACTACGACACGTTCCCGCCCATCGAGATCGACACCGACGACTTCGTCAAGGAGGTCAAGGCGACCGGTAGCGACGCCGAAGTCGAGGTCTTAGAGGGCGACGAGACGTTCGAACTCTAATCAGTCCTCGCGGACCGAAACGTCCGCCGTCTCTTCGAGCCGAGTTATACCCGCCCTCGTCTGGCAACGTTTAGGAGGGAGGCGCGAGACACGCCGAACGCTATGGCAGACATCGAAGTCACCAGCACGTGCGAGGAAGGGTACACGGTCGAGAGCGTCATCAACGGCGAGTGGGAGCTCGTCGTCGACGCCCTCAGCAACGACGGCCCGTCGGCCAACGAAGTGCTCGCGGCCGACTACGCCTCCTGTTACATCCCGGCGTTCCGCGTCGCCGCCGACGAACACGGCTACGACGACGTGGGTAACGTCGAGGTCGACGTCGAGGCCGAACTCGACGACGACGACGACCTCGTCTCCATCGCCTTCGACATGGCGGTAGAGGAGGACCTCGGTGACGATGAGCGAGACATCGTCGAGCGCGGCGAGGAGATCTGTCACGTCCACTCGGCGCTCCGCGAGGAGCTTCACGCCGACATCTCCATCGAGTCCGGCGTCTGAAACGCGCGAGAACCGGCGTTTTTCAACGCTTTTTCGGGAAACGCTCATTGAGGCGGGGGGCAAACACCGACTCATGAGTGACAACCACTGGACCGACCGCATCGCGGGCGAGCGGATGGCAGTCGACCAGTCGTTCAACGAGAAGGTCAAAGCATCGTCGTTCTCGAACCAGCAGTGGGGCCTCGTGATGACGGCCGTCGAGTTCGAGATCGAGAACCCCGAGGACCCGGAGTCGGCGCGCGTCGTGGCCGACACGTCGAAGCTCCCGAGCATCATGCCGGAGCTCGACCGCATCGACCAGCAACCGGCGATGGGGCAGTCAGGCGGCGGGTCGGGCGGCGGGAGCGGCGGTGGCGGCGGCTTCCTCTCGGGCGTGAAAGACGCGCTCGGCTTCGGTGGCGGCGGCGGGTCCAGTAAGCAGACCGAGGAAGCCGAGCAGTTGGCACAGGAGTACGCCGAGGACCTCCAAGAGAAGCTCGAATCGAACGGGCGCTGGAAGGCGATCTGTGAACAGGCCCACTCGCAGTCGCAGAGTTAGTACTCGTCGCCGCCGTGGAACAGGGTCAGTTCCTCTGCCTCGTAGATATTGATGAGCTCGTTCACGAGTTCGTCGTAAGATTCGTCCTCGACGCGGAGGTCGTCCAGGCGCTGGATCGTCTCGTCGTCGAGTTCGACGGATGGCATGGTCGTCGGTACCCCTCGCACGTACTTAACCTTCGGGGCCGAGCAGAAACGAACTCGTTCAGTAGTAAAAAAACACAACCGAAAACTGTTAGTGTTCGTTCTCGGTAATCCATCTGTATGCGACCACTGGGTAACTCACCGCTCGTTCGCAACGACAAGACGCTCGTCCTGGCTCACGATCACGGCCTGGAACACGGACCCAAGCAGTTCGGCGGCGTCGAGGAGCGTCTCGACCCCCGGGAAGTGTTCGAGATGGCGACCCACGACGCCGTCACGGCGCTGGCCGTCGGGAAGGGCCTCGCCGAGACGTACTATCCGAGCTACGAGGACGACGTGAACCTGCTGGCGAAACTCAACGGCGGGTCGGACCTCTGGATGGGCGACCCCTACTCGCCGCAGAACTGGTCCGTCGACTACGCCGCGGAACTGGGCGCCGACGCCATCGGCTACACGATCTACCCCGGCGTGAACCGCGAGACGGACATGTTCGAGGACTTCCGCCCGGTACAGGAGGCCGCCCGCGACCACGACCTGCCCATCGCCATGTGGTCGTACCCGCGCGGACAGGCCGTCAAGGACCACCGGACCCGCGACATCATCGCCTACGCCGCCCGCATCGGGCTGGAACTCGGCGCGGACTTCACGAAGGTCAAGTACCCCCGCGACAAGGAGGCGATGGAACACGCCGTCAACGCCGCCGCGGACAACCGCGTCCTGCTCTCCGGCGGTTCGAAGACGTCGGACCGCGACTTCCTCGAACTCGTCGCGGACTGCATGGACGTAGGCGTCTCCGGCCTCGCCGTCGGCCGCAACGTCTGGCAGCGAGACGACCCCTACGACATCCTCGACAAGCTCGACGAAGTCGTCTTCGAGGGAGCCAGCGCGGACGACGTCCTGTAGGCGGCCATGGACGAGTCAACTCGACGAGCCGTCGCCGCCGCACGCGAGGAGTTCCCGTCAGTGGCCGCGTTGGACGAGGTAGAACGCGGCCGCGCCGTCTTCGGGTTCGACGGCTACCTCGACCGGGTCCGAGAGATCGTCGCCGACCGCGTCGACCCGGATACCTACGAGGGACTCTCGACCATTGCCGCGCTCGGCGACCGGGTGGCCAATTCGGTCGCCGCCGACAGCTCGCTCACCTTCGAGTGGCTCCAGCACGGCAACCGCACGGGCGGTCACACCTGCCACCTCGCCCGCGCGTTCGGCACCTGGTCGTTCGATCCGGTGATGGTCGGGATGTACGGCGACCCGGTCCACGACGCGTTCGCCTCGGAGTTCGACGACTACGAACTCCACTCGATGGGCGACCCGGGGGTCACCGACGCCGTCGAGTTCGACGACGGGAAGCTGATGCTGACCGAGGTCGGCGACACGATGGACCTCGACTGGGCGGGCCTCGACGAACGACTCGGCCACGAGCGACTCGCCGACCGGCTCGACGGCGCAGCGCTACTCGGAATCGGCTACTGGTCAGAGACGCCCGGGCTCCCCGATATCCTGAAGGGATTGCGCGAGCTCTGGGACGATATCGCCGACCCGCCTTCCCACGTGCTGGTCGACCCGGGCGACGTGCGGAAACTCGACGCCGAGGGCCTGCGAGCCGGGCGGAAGGCCATCGGGCGACTGAACGAAGTGACGGACGTCGTCGTCTCCTCGAACCGCGCGGAGACGGGCGTCCTGGCGGATGCCTACGAAGGAGAGGCCGATCGTTCGTTCGAAGAAGCGGCCGAGGTCGTCGAGAGCGTCCTCTCGCCGGCGTGGTTCGTCGGCCACGGCGTCGACCGCTCCGTGGTCGTCTCTCCCGACGGGACGGACAGCGTCGCCGTCCCCGCGGTCACGGATCCCGAACTGACGACGAGCTCCGGCGACCACTTCAACGCGGGGCTCGGTCTCGGGCTCGTGAACGGACTCTCCCCGGCGGCGGCCGTCGTCCTCGGGAACGCCGTCGCCGGTCACTTCGTCCGGACCGCGGACCAGCCGTCGCTCGCGGATGTTCGCGCCTTCGTCGACGACTACGACGAGAAGTTCTGAAACGGGACGATCAGTCCGGCGCTACAACTCTCGAACCGTCACTCGTTCTCGCAACGTCTCGATATCCTCGAAGGACGGAACGGCGGTGCCGGCCTGTTCGACGAGTCGCGCGGAGACGGCGACGCCGTTCTGCAGCGCCGTCGCGTCGTCCTCTCCGTCCTCCCACGCGGCGACGACCCCGGAGAGGAGGGCGTCGCCGGCACCGACGGTATCGACGACGTCCACGTCGAGGGCTTCGGCGTAGAGGAGGTCCGAACCGTTTGCGAGTACCGCGCCGTCGCCGCCCAGCGAGGCCAGCACGCGGTCGAACCCGCGGTCGCGGAAGGCGTCGGCCGCGCGCGCGCAGCCCTCGATGGTCGAGACGTCGGCACCGGTGGCGTCGCCGAGCTCTTCGCGGTTGGGCTTACAGAGGGCGTACCGCGCGTCGAGTTCTCGGAGCGCCTTTCCCTCCATGTCGACGATGGTGTCCCAGTCGCCCGCCGTGGCGACGGTATCGACGTCTGCGACGGACAGACCCGGCGGGAGACTCCCGCCGACGAGGACGCGGTCGGGGTCCTGTTCGCGGACCCGCCCGATAACCGCGTCGAGGTCGCTCTCCCCGACCGTCGGCCCGTCGTGGTTGAGCTTGTACTCGACGCCCTCGGCGAGCGCCGTCGTGTTGAGTCGCGTCGTTCCCGCTACCTCGACGAAATCGGTTTCTACGCCGTCGGCCCGCATGTCGTCGCGGATAAACTTGCCCGTGAACCCGCCGACGACGCCGGTGGCGACGCAGGGCTTCGCCATCGCCGTGAGGAACTGCGCGACGTTGATCCCCTTCCCGCCGGCGTCGAAGCGGGCGTCGCTGGCCCGCATGACGCGGTCCGGAGCCATCGGTTCGTCGAACTGAATCGTCTGGTCGACCGCCGGGTTGAACGTGAGTGTGACTATCATGCTGTGATACCTTCGACGACGACGTCGACGTCCGCCTCGGAAACCGCCTCGGCGAGGGCCGCCGGGAGCGCCTCGTCCGTGACGAGCATATCGACGTCCGACAGGTCCGCAAACGAGACGAAGCTCCGTTCCCCGAACTTCGAACTGTCCGCGACGAGGACGACGCGTCCGGCGCGTTCGACCATCTGGCGCTTGACCGCGGCCTCGGCCTCGTTGGGCGTCGAGAGGCCGACCGTCGCGTCCAGCGCGTTGGTCCCCAGAAAGAGGAGGTCGAAGTTCGTCCGATCGAGGAAGGCCTCGGCGGTCGAGCCGACGAGCGCGCGCGTTCGCGCCCGCAGCGTCCCGCCGGTCAGTTTCACGTCGATCTCGCCGTCAGACAGTTCCGTGGCGAGTTCCGGCATGTTCGTCGCGGCGACGTACCCCTCGTCGGGGGCGGCCCGCGCGACCTCCATCGTGGTCGTCCCCGCGTCGAAGAAGACGACCTCGCCCTCGCGGATCTCCTCGCTCGCCCGCGCGGCGATGGCCCGCTTCGCCTCTAAGTGCTCGACCTCGCGCTGGTCGTACGAACGCTCCGTACCGACCGACGACGCCGGGACCGCCCCGCCGTGCGAGCGTTCGATGCGGCCCTCCTCTTCGAGGTCGCGGAGGTCTCGGCGGATCGTCGCCTTCGAGAACTCCAGTTCGTCGGCCAGCACGGAGACGGAACAGCCGTCTCGTTCCGTCACCAGCTGGACGATAGTTCGTTTGCGTTCGGCCGGGAGCATGCTGTTTCCCGTGATTGTTTCGCTTCGTTTTTACCACTTTCTATCGTCCCTTGCTCGTTTCTGAGTGAAGAAAAGAAAGCCTACAGTTCGTCGACGACGGCGTCGGTGACGTCCGTCGTCCCGGCGTCGCCGCCGAGGTCGGGCGTACGCGGGCCGGATTCGAGGACCGATTCGACCGCGGTTCGCACCCGCTCGCCCTCCTCGTCGTAGCCGAGGTGCTCTAACAGCATCGCCGCGGAGAGGATCATCGCCGAAGGGTTGGCGACGCCCTCGCCGGCGATGTCCGGAGCCGACCCGTGGACGGGTTCGAACAGCGCGTTGTCCTCGCCGACGTTCGCCGACGGGAGCAGTCCGAGGCCGCCGACCAGTCCGGCCGAGAGGTCAGAGAGCATATCGCCCGCGAGGTTGGGGCAGATGATGACGTCGTACTCCTCGGGCGTCATCACCAGATGCATCGCCAGCGCGTCCATCAGGGCCGTGTCGTAGTCGGCACCTCGTTCCTCCGCGACCGCTTCGGCGGTCTCGAGGAACAGGCCGTCCGTCTGACGCATGACGTTGGCCTTGTGGGCGATGGTCACGTCCTCGTAGCCGTTCTGCTTCGCGTAGTCGAAGCCGTACTCGGCGATGTCGCGGGAAGCTTCCTCCGTGATGACGCGAGTCAGCGTCCGCACGCCCTCGGTGATCTCGCTCTCGATGCCGGTGTAGACGCCCTCGGTGTTCTCCCGGATGAACACGATATCGGTGTCCGGCTGAACCGCGTCTAGTCCGGGGTACGACCGCGCCGGACGGACGTTGGCGAACGAGCCGACGACCTCGCGCAGCGGGAGGATGACGTCGGCGGCCGTCTCGCCGGCCGCGCCGAACAGCGTCGCGTCGGCGTCGGCCGCGACGTCCCGCGTCTCCTGCGGGAGCGCCTCGCCGGTCTCCGCTTTCACTGCGTCGCCTGCGTCGCCCTCGACGAAGTCGAAATCGACCGTCTCGATGGCCGAAAGGACCTCGACGGCGGCGGGCGTGACCTCCTGTCCGATCCCGTCACCGGGGATGACCGCGATCTCGTGTGTCATGTGCGCCGAGAGGCGGCCGGCCGGTGAAAGTGGTTCGGTTCCGACGCGTTGCCGCTTCAGGCCGCCGGGTCGCCGTTACCGACGACCATAGCGGTCGAGGACGACGGGGACCGGAATCGCTACTAGCGACGCGTTGGGCCGGTAGTACGAGAAACGGACAGACGGGACCCGCGACCGAGCGTCAGCGGGGACCGCCGGCGGGCGACCGGCATCGGACCGCGACGCGGACGAACGCGGGCGGTTCCCGCCCGCCCGGCACACAACGTCAGCGGCTGTGTGGGATGGCACGGGCCGCCAGCCGCGACCGCCCGCGGGAGGGGAGTGGAGGGCCGACGAATCGGCGGGTAGCGGCCGTGGCGTGGCGTCCCGTGCACAGTAACTCGTTCACGGGGGTAGTTTGTAGGTACTGCCCGGATACCCGCGATACTCTCGATACCGTTCTGACTGTCGTTACTATTCGCACTATCGGTCACACGGACTCCGTAACGCGGACGAGAATCCCGAAGGCTGCGATTTCAGAGCTTGTGCCGAAACGCGTGGAGGACGTTCCGGCCAGTTTCGGTCAGTGCTATCTGTTTCGTCCGACCGACCGCTCGAACGGATATGTAGCCGTCGGCCGCCAGCGGATCGACGACGTTCGCGTTCAACAGCGCGAACTTCGCCTTGTCGTTCGAGGGGTTCGCGTCGTCGATGAACGACAGCGCGTCCTCCTCGGCGAACTCGATGAGGTCCTTCTTCTTGGCCGTGTAACTCTCGCTGTTGGTCCGGTCGAGGTAGTCGAGGATAGCGACCTGGTCCCTGGGGATGGCCTCGATGGGATAGGAGGGGAGCACCTCGGCTTCCCGAACCCCTTCCGTGAGCGGTTCCTCGGCGACAGAGGGGACGTGGCGTTCGGGATGGACGTAGTACGCCGTCGCGTCCGTCGCCATGCAGGCGATGGCGCTCCCGATAGCCGCCACCTTCGGCCCGCTGGAGACGTTGACCCGGACGATGTCGTCGGGGTGGTCCGCGGCGAGGGTCGTGACGACAGCCATCACGTCGTAGAGGTCGTCCAGATCGGTCTCGTGAATCTCGATATCGACGCTGTCGTTCTCCAGGTCCTCGACGAGGGCCTGTTGATACGGCGTGAACTGCTGTCGTCGCTCGGTCCGGTTCAGCAGATAGACGGCGTCGGCGTTGTGCCGGCGAATCGGCTCGACGATGCGGTCCCGTTCGTGCCCCAGCGGCGCGATGTGGACCTCGCGTATCCGCTCCATAGGTGTCCCTCACACCGGGAGACCGACTGTGTTTCGGCTCTTCGCGGGCGAAATCAGAAGAACGTCCAGCGGACAGTCGCCCACATCTACGACCCGGCCGCTTACGCCGGAGAGTTGAAACGCTCCGTAGTTAATCGTCCGCTTCTGCGAACCGGACGCTTACGCCGGAGAGCTGAAACGCTCCGTAGTTAATCGTCCGCTTCGACGTCCGACCGCGTCTGGTCCAGATACGGCAGCTGTGCGGCCGTCTCCTCGATGGCGTTCCGGTTGGCCTTCATCAGCGCCGTCGTGTCCCAGATACCCTCGACGAGGGCCTGTCGCTGAGCGTCGTCGACGGAGACGTTCGCTTCGTTGCCGAGCGCAGACCTCTCCGAGTTCTGCTCGGCTCCGGAATCGTCCGATTCCGGAACGCCGTAACGAACCGTCTCTGCCGCCACGTCGACTTCGATTCTCCCGTCCGGGTTGTCGTCGACCCACTGCTGGAGCGCGTTGATGGTCTCGTGGTCGGCGGTCACCGTCGGGATGCCGAGCGCGAGGCAGTTGCCCGCGAAGATCTCGGCGAAGCTCTCGCCGATGATGGCGTCGATGCCCCAGCGCATCAGCGCCTGCGGGGCGTGTTCCCGGGAGGAGCCACAGCCGAAGTTGCTGTTGACCACCATGACGTTGGCGTCCTGGAAGCGCTCCTCGTTCATCGGGTGGTCCTTCGGGTTGTCCTCGTCGTCGAACCGGACGTCGAAGAAGGCGAACTCGCCCAGGCCGTCGAAGGTGACGACCTTCATGAACCGCGCGGGGATGATCTGGTCCGTGTCGATGTCGTTCCCGCGGATGGGGATACCGGTCCCCTCGACGTAGTCGACTTCGGGGATGTCCTCGGTGGCGTCGCTCATGCCAGATTCACCTCCTTCAGGTCCCGCACGTCAGAGACTTCGCCGTTGATGGCCGCCGCGGCCACCATCCGGGGGTTCATCAGGACGGTGCGGCCGTCCTTGCTCCCCTGCCGGCCGACGAAGTTCCGGTTCGAGGAGGAGGCACACGCCTCGTCGCCCTCCAGTTGGTCCTCGTTCATGCCAAGACACATCGAACAGCCGGCGTTGCGCCACTCGAAGCCGGCCTCCTCGAAGACGTCCTTGAGCCCCTCTTCCTCGGCGGTGCGCTGGACGCGCTGGCTGCCGGGGACGACGAACGCGCGCACGTCGTCGGCGACCTGCCGGCCCTTGACGACGCGGGCCGCGCGGCGCAGGTCGGGCATCCGCGCGTTCGTACACGAGCCGAGGAAGGCCACGTCGATGTCGTAGCCGTTCATCGTCTCGCCGGGCTCGACGCGCATGTGCTTCTGGGCGCGCCGGGCGGTGTCCTGCTTGTCCTCGGGGAGGTCCTCGGGGGCCGGGATCGGGTCGTCGATGCCGATGCCCTGACCGGGCGTGGTCCCCCACGTCACGACGGGGTCGAGGTCGCTCGCGTCGATCTCGACCACGTCGTCGTACTCGGCGTCCTCGTCGCTGCGGATGGACTCCCAGTACGGCTTCAGTTCCTCGAACTTCTCGGGGTTCTCCCGGAAGTAGTCGGTGTCTTTCAGCCACTCGACGGTTGTCTCGTCGGGGTTGACGTAGCCCGCGCGAGCGCCGCCCTCGATGGACATGTTACAGATGGACATCCGTCCCTCCATGTCGAGGTTCTCGATGGCCTCGCCGGCGTACTCGTAGACGTAGCCGACGCCGCCCTCGGTACCGAGCCGGCGGATGATCTCGAGGACGATGTCCTTGGCCTCGACGCCCTCGCCGAGTTCGCCGTTGACCTCGATCTTCCGGACCTTCTGCTTCTCCATGGCGATGGTTTGGGTCGCCAGCACGTCCCGAATTTGGCTGGTCCCGATACCGAACGCCAGGGCGCCGAACGCGCCGTGCGTGGAGGTGTGGCTGTCGCCGCAGACGATGGTCTTGCCGGGCTGGGTGATCCCCTGCTCCGGCCCGATGACGTGGACGATCCCCTGATCGCCGGTCGTCGGGTCCGAGAACTCGATGCCGGCGTCCCGGACGTTCTGTTCGAGTTCGGACATCATGTTCTCGGCCGCGTCGTCGGCGTAGGGCCGGTCCTGATTCGCCGTCGGGACGATGTGGTCGACCGTCGCGTGGGTCAAGTCCGGTCGTGCGACTTCGAGGCCGCGCTCCTGGAGCATCCCGAACGCCTGCGGGCTGGTGACCTCGTGGATGAGGTGGAGGCCGACGAACATCTGGTCCTGCCCGTTCGGCAGCGTCGTGACTTTGTGCCGGTCCCAGACTTTGTCGTAGAGCGTCCCCTGACTCATACTGTCTCGTCCCGTCCCTCGGTCCCGCGCTCGTAGGCGCGGGTGACCCCTTCACCGGGCGCTTCGTGGTCGACGTCGGACATCGTCTCTTCGGCCTCTGTCTCGTCCTCGGCGTCGCGTTCGCCGGACCGCTCGCCCCCGTCGGCGGCCACCGCTGGGCCGCGCTGGAAGGCCGCGCCGAAGGTCTCGTTCGTGTGCGGGTGCGTGTGGTCCACGTCGCCCATCGTGCTGTCTCCGTCCGCTCTCACCGTCGTTCGTTTTTCCTCAGTCATCTGCTGGTGCTTCCTCTTTCTCCTGGTCGGCGTCCTCGCCCCACGCGAACAGCTCGCGCAGGCCGCCGCCGACCTCCTCGATCTGGTGGTTCTCCTCCGCCGCGCGATACTGCTTGTAGGCGGGCCGGTGAGCCTGGTTCTCGTTGATCCACTCGCGGGCGAACTCGCCGTTCTGGACCTCTTCGAGGATCTTCTCCATGCCCTCGCGGTCGATGACCTCCTCACCGCGGGTGAGACCGCCGTACTCGGCGGTGTCGGAGACGGAGTTCCACATGCCCATGTGACCGCCTTCGTACATCAGGTCGACGATGAGCTTGAGCTCGTTCAGGCACTCGAAGTAGGCCATCTCCGGGGCGTAGCCCGCGTCGACGAGCGTCTCGAAGCCGGCCTTGACCATCTCGGTGACGCCGCCACAGAGTACCGCCTGCTCGCCGAAGAGGTCCGTCTCGACCTCCTCCTGGAACGTCGTCTCGATGACGCCGGCGCGGGTGCAACCGATGCCCTTCGCGTAGGCCAGCGACTCCTCCTTGGCGTCGCCGGTCGCGTCCTGGTAGATCGCGATGAGTCCGGGGGTCCCCTCGCCGCGCTCGTAGGTCCGGCGCACGAGGTGGCCCGGGGACTTCGGTGCGACCATCGTCACGTCGACGCCCTCCGGCGGTTCGATCTGCCCGTAGTGGATGTTGAACCCGTGGGCGAACTGGAGCGTGTCGCCCTCGTCGAGCTCGTCCTCGATGGCCTCGTAGACGGCCGGCTGGACGGTGTCGGGGACGAGCATGACGACGCGGTCGGCCTCTCGGGCCGCCGCGTCCGGCGTCTCGACGCGCAGACCGGCCTCTTCGGCCGCCGAGCGCGAGGAGGAGTCCTCGCGCAGGCCGACGACGACGTCGACCCCGGAGTCGTGCAGGTTCAGGGAGTGGGCGTGGCCCTGCGAACCGTAGCCGAGTACGGCAACCGTCTCGTCGTCGAGTGTCGATACGTCCGCGTCGTCGTCGTAGTAAACCGTCGTGTTGAGTTCGTCAGTCATCTTTATCGAGTGTGTTGGGGCCGCGTTCGAGTGCGGCGGCCCCGGTCCGCACGATCTCCTGCACGTCGAACTGCCTGAAGGCCTCGACGGCGGCGTCGATCTTCTGCTTGCTGCCCGTGATCTCGACGGTCACCGAGTCGGTGGAGGCGTCGACGGCCTGGCCGTCGTACATCTCCGCGACGGCGTTCACGTCGTCGGGTTTCTCCCCGCCGACCTTGACGAGCGCCAGTTCCCGCCGCACCGCCTCGGGTTCCAGCTCCGAGACGGAGACAACGGGCACGAGCTTCTGCAGCTGTTTTTTCGCCTGTTCGATCCCCGGTTCCGGCTCCTCGATGAGGATCGTCATCCGGGCTGTATCCTCCTCACTCGTCGGGCCGACGGTGAGGCTTTCGATGTTGAACTGCCGGCGGCTGAAGAGTCCGGACACCTCGGAGAGCACGCCCGGTCGGTGCTTGACGAGCGCCGACAGAACCGCCTGCCGCGGCTCGTGGGTCACTTCGGCCTCGGGGTCGACGCGGATCCCCTGCGTGTTGCGTCGGCCCTCGGGGCGGATCCGTTCGTCCGGCGCGGGTCCTGGCATTCCTCCGGTCATCGTTAGAGCATCTCCAGATGGTCTTCCTGCAGTGCGAACAGGCCGTTGTCACCGCCGCTCGGGACCATCGGGAAGACGTTCTCCCCGGGGTCGATGTGCGCGTCGATGACGCTCGGCCCGTCGTAGTCGCGGGCCGCCTGAATCGTCTCCTCGACGTCCTCCTCGGCCTCCAGTCGGAATCCGCGAGCGCCGAAGGCTTCGGCGAGCTTGTCGAAGGCCGGGATCCACGGGTACTCCGAGGCCATCCGACGGCCCTCGTAGAAGCCGTCCTGCCACTGGCGGACCATCCCGACCGCCTCGTTGTTGAGGATGACGTAGGTGATGTCGAGGTTCTCTCGGACCGCGACCGAGATGCCCTGCACCGTCATCAGGAACGAGCCGTCGCCGTCGAAGCAGACGACTTCCTGGTCGGGGGCGGCCAGTTTCGCGCCGATGGCCGCGGGGACGCCGTAGCCCATCGTCCCGAGGCCGTGGGAAGACACCCACGTCCGGGGCTTGGTGAACTCCCAGAACTGCGAGGCCCACATCTGGTGTTGGCCGACGCCGGTACAGACGATGGTGTCGTCGGGCGTCAGGTCGGAGAACGTCTCGACGACGTACTGCGGCTTCAGCGGTTCGTCGTCGGGCATCTCGTACTCCATCGGGTACTCGTCTTTCCAGTCCTGACACTGCTCGCGCCACGCGTCGGCCTCGGGCGCACGAGGCATGGCGTCGAACAACTGGCGCAGGACCTTCCGCGCGTCGCCGATGAGCGGGTAGTCCGCGTAGATGTTCTTGCTGATCTCCGCGGGGTCGATGTCGACGTGGATGACGTCGGCGTCGGGCGCGAAGGAGTCGACGCCGCCGGTCAGGCGGTCGTCGAAGCGCGTGCCGATGGCCAGCAGGCAGTCCGTGTTCGTGATCGCCAGGTTGGCGTAGCCGGTGCCGTGCATCCCGGCCCACTCTAAGGAGAGCTCGTGGTCCTCGGGGAAGCTCCCGATGCCGGGCATCGTCGTGACGACCGGGACCTCGTACTCCGTGGCGAGCTCCCGCAGCGCCGCCGAGGCGTTGGCCTTGATGACGCCGCCGCCGGCCAGGATGACCGGGCGGTCGGCGGCCGCGAACGCGTCTGCGGCCTCCTGCACGGCCTCGTCGTCGGCCTCCTCCTGGACCTCGTAGGTGTCGGGCGTCGCGGCCGCTTTCGGTTCGATATCCGTCTCGCCCTGCGTGACGTCCTTCGGGAGGTCGACGAGCGTCGGCCCCTGTCGGCCCTCGTCGGCCAGCGCGAACGCCTCGCTGACGTTGTCGCCGACGGTGTCGGGGCTGCTCGCGAAGTAGCTCTCCTTCGTGACCGGCTGAGTGATGCCGACGGTGTCGGTCTCCTGGAACGCGTCGTTGCCGACCATCTCTTTCGAGACCTGGCCCGTCAATGCGATCATCGGATCGGAGTCCATGTTCGCATCGGCGATGCCGGTCACGAGGTTGGTCGCGCCCGGCCCGGACGTGGCGAAACAGACGCCGGGGTCGCCCGTGACGATGCCGTAGGCGTCGGCGGCGTGCGAGGCCCCTTGCTCGTGAGCCATCGTCACGTGATTGATGTCGGAGTCGTACAGCGCGTCGTAGACGGGCATGATAGCGCCGCCCTGCACGCCGAAGACGTACTCCGTGCCGGCGTTTTCGAGCGCCCGGACGACCGACTGCGCGCCGGTCGTAACCGGGGCCGCGTCCTCGCTCTCCGTCTCCTGTTCGTCCGCTTCCTCCTTGGGAACGGACGCGCGTTCGCTCATGCTGTCCCTCCGTCCGCTGTCGGTCGATACCGCGGTGCTGTGTGTGCTGTGTGCATAGCTGGCGTCTCTGCTGTATGGTGGATAGTCGATACGGCCGGCGACGAAAGTGAGGTGTGAGGGGCTAGAAGGCCCCTACAATACGCCCGCCGCGAAGAAGGTGCGCGTCGCTGGTGGTCGCGGTCGAACGGACCCGACTGCCAGTACGCGCTGTCATCACGTCGAATCTCTGTCCGCGGTGAGTAATAAACGTTCTGTGAGAGCCGCTGGCGCACGGCACCGTCGCTCCGAGACGCCGTTGCGCACCGCTGTCGTCTCGTCGCGGCCGAAGGCGCGGTCATGGACCTACGCCCGGACCTCCTCAGACTCCTCGTCGACGCCGACCTCCGTGGCGAACCGTTCGAGTTCGCTCATGGTGACCTGCTGTTTCTCCGCGCCGTAGTCCTTGACGCGGCGGGTCACTTCACGGACCTCGGCCTCGGTCGGGGCGTAGCCAGCGTCGACCAGCCGCTCGCGCACCGAGTGCGCGCCGGTGTGTTTGCCGAGCACCAGTTCGCGTTCGGCACCGACCATCTCGGGCGTCATGACGCCCGGTTCGAAGGTGTCGGCGTTCTGGATGACGCCGGCGGCGTGAATGCCGCTCTCGTGGGAGAAGGCGTTGCGCCCGACGACCGGCTTGTTGGCCGGGACCGGGATGTCCGACTTCTCCTCGACGACGCGTGACAGCTCCGTAATGCGCGTCGTATCGATGCCCGTCTCGACGTCGTACAGCGCCTCTAACGCCATGACGACCTCCTCGTAGGCCGCGTTACCGGCCCGCTCCCCGATGCCGTTGACCGAGACCTGCGCCTGGCTCGCGCCCGCTTCGAACCCGGAGATGGCGTTGGCCGAGGCCAGCCCGAAGTCGTCGTGCGTGTGCACGTCGATGCGCGCGTCGGTGTGGCCGTCGACGATCTCGATGAGGTCGTAGAACCGCCGCGGCGTGGCGACCCCACACGTGTCGGGGATGTTGATCCAGTCCGCGCCCGCCGCCGAGGTCGCCTCGATGACCTCGAGGAGGAACTCCTCGTCGGTCCGAGTGGCGTCCATCGGCGAGAACATGCACTCGACGCCCGCCTCGGCGATGCGCTCGACGGCTTCGACCGCCGACTCCAGCGCCTCCTCTCGGGTCGCGTGCATGGAATCCTGCAACTGTACGTCCGACGTCGAGACGAAGGTGTGGACCATGTCCACACCCGAATCCAAGGCCGCCTCGATGTCTTTCTCGACCACGCGCGCCAGTCCGCACGTCGTGACACTCGTGGACTCCGCGATGTCGCGCACTGCCTCGAACTCCGCGTCGGAGTTGACGGGGAACCCGGCCTCGATGACGTGGGTGCCCATCTCATCGAGTACAGCGGCTATCTCGCGTTTGTCCTCGTAGTTGAACGACGTGCGTGGCGACTGTTCGCCGTCGCGCAGCGTGGTGTCGAAAATCCGTGCGTCTGTTATCTCAGACGTGGAATCCAGTGTGCCCTGGAAGAACTCGATCCGCCGGAGATCCCGACGTGCCCTCGTTGTTGGACATAAGCACCTATATCTGGACACTTCCAGTATTTATAGTTGTCCATCGGGCCGGTTCCGGACGGGCGTGCAGTCCGCGGCAGACGCCGCGCGTCGGACGGGAGCCGAAAATTTTTGCCGGTGCCCCGCCTCCGCGCCGGTATGAGCGACTTCGAGGGGTTGGACCTCCAGGCGGTCGAGGACCAGATGGCCGACGGCGAGACGGGCGGGAGCGACCGCGTCGTGTTGGGCGTTCTCGACGGGACGACCGGTGAAGACGAGTGGCTGGAGATCGTCGAGAGCGGCGGCGCGCTCGTCCTGAACGTCGACGGGGACCTGAACGAACTCGCCGCCGGGTTCGCCCGCCCGGTCAAGGAGGCCGGCGGCGAACTGATGCACTTCCGCGGCTTCCTCGTCGTGACGCCGCCCGGCGTCAGCATCGACACCGACCGACTCTGAGCGGGTTTATCGGCCGTTCTACTGCCGGTTCTCCTCACCGACCAGCGTCAGGTAGTGCCCGTCCGGGTCGCGGATGCGGACCCCCTCCTCGACGGACGTGACGGCGAGCGCCTCGTCCGCGACGTTCCGCGCGACCGATCTCGGGTCGTCGGCGACGACGCCGAAGTCGACGTGGACGCCGCCGCGCGCGTCGGCGATACCGAGTCGCGGCGACCACAGTTCGAGGTCGAGTTCCCCGGTCGTCAGCCGGACCCGTCCCTGCTCGCGGCCGTCGTCGACCATCTCGAACCCGAGTTCCCGATAGAACTCGACGGCGTCGTCCAACCGCTCGACTTCGAGGACGAGTTCGAACATGCCGGTGACGCCGCTGCCGCCCTCCGCTCGCTCGCCCAGCTCGACGCAGTTGCCCTCCGGGTCGTAGAAGTACAGCGAGCGCGCCTCCCCGAACGTCTCCTCGACTAGATCGAAGCGGTCGTCCAGCTGGTCCCACCAGCGGTCGTACTCCGACTCGGGGATCGTCAGCGCGTAGTGGGTGTGTAAGCCGCCGCGGGGCACCGGTCCCGGCGCGCGCAGACGGAGTTCGGTGTCGCCGACCGCCAGCACCGCCTCCTGTTCGGTCTCCTCGACGACGTCGAGTTCGAGGAACGCGTCGTAGAAGGCCGTCATCCGATCGGTGTCCTTCACCTCCAGCGCCAGCCACTCCGGGTGTGAGAGCATACGCGGACGTTCGGAGGCGACGGTGAAAACTCTCCGTCTCCAACGGTGTGGAAAACAGCGACGGCGGACTCGACCTGAGAATGTCGGTAGTCGGACCGGACTGCTACGGACTGGCGCGGAACTCGCCGTGTTTCATCCCGAAGAAGAACGCGATGACCGAGAAGGCGATCATCGAGGGCAGGACCATCATGAAGACCGTCGAGGGGGTCATCACGCTCGTGAGCGCGACCGCCGCGACGGCGACGATGGCGACGAGCGGGGCCACCGAGCGCGCGAAGTCGAATTCCATAGTCGCCGTTGCGGTCGAGCGGACAAAACTGTTGAGAAATCGGCCCTATCGAGTGTCAGAATTGACACGTAGTGACGGGAGAGCAGAATCGATGCGTGCCAGGTGGACCCGCTGTATTCGACACGCCGTCTCTGTCGAGTTCTGAGGGGAGTCAGCGGAGTCGGATAGCGATATCTCTCGGCCGGGGTTCGAGCATTTATCCACGCGCGCGCCCTACGACCGGCCATGCCCATGAAAGGCTCCGGCGCAGCGACGAGTTGGGAGGAGACGAACCGCTGGGACCGCGGGGCGAGCTGGCTCGCCTACCCCCACGAGAAGATGCAGCGGGCGAGTCACGTCCTCGACACCGAGGCGGGCGCGGTCGTCGTCGACCCCGTCGACGCCGACGGCATCGACGACCTCTTCGCGGAGTTCGGCGAGGTAGCGGGCGTCGTAGTCCTGCTGGACCGGCACAAGCGCGACAGCGCCGCCGTCGCGAACCGCCACGACGCGCCGGTGTACGTCCCCGAGTGGATGTCGGGCGTCGAGAGCGACCTCGACGCGCCGGTCGAACGCGTCGGGCGACAGATCCCCGGGACGGACTACGGCGTCCACAAACTCGTCAAGAATCCCGCCTGGCAGGAGGCGATGCTGTACGGCGACGCGGACGACACGCTGGTCGTGCCCGAAGCCGTCGGGACGGCGGACTTCTTCCTCGCGGGCGACGAGCGACTCGGCGTCCACCCGATGCTCCGACTGACGCCGCCGACGAAGCTGGGCCGACTGGACCCCGAGCGACTGCTCGTGGGCCACGGCCACGGCGTCATGGCGGACGCGGCAGAAGCACTGGCCTACGCGCTGCGCGGCTCTCGCAGTCGGGCACCGAGCCTGTACGCCAAGACCGTTCGGTCGTTCGTCTTCGGCTGAGGCCGACAGAGGTGACGACGGCCGACGGGGTTATACGCCCGTCGCGCCAACTTCTATTGTGGTTTACGTCACGCGCGGCCTCGTCGAGACGCTGTTACGGCTGGCACGGGAAGCCGAGCCAGACGACGTGACCATCTCGCTCGCGGTCACCAGAGCTGCGGAGCTTCCCGAGACCGACCTGGACCCGGAGACGCCGGTGTTCACCGATTTCTACCTCCCGTCGGCCGGCGGGTCGGTCAACGCCGTCTTCGGTATGGACCTCGGGACGCCGGCCGGCCAGACCCAGGGTCGGTTCGTCTCGCACCCCGACGGCTACATGGGCGTCAGCAAGACCGACGACCTGCACGAAGTGGTGTTCGTCGGCATCCCGCCGTGGGACGAGACGGCCTTCGGCGCGTTCGACCGCGCGGGTCGAAAGCTCGAGATCACGGTCCTCGACGTCGAACCTCCCGAGGAATCGCTGGCCTGATCACTCCAGATAGCCGAGGTCGCGGAGCTGGTCGGCGATGTCCTGAAACTGCGCCTCGGTCAGTTCGCCCTCGCGCTGGTGCTGGACGACGATGCTCCGGAGGAGGAAGCGAACGAGGTCCGACGTGCTGGAGAAGCTGGTCCCCTCGATAGTGCCTTCGACGCGCTCTGCGAGGTCTTTCGGGATCGAAACCGTCGTGTAGTCTGCCATATCTGAGGGGACGCGAGCCGCGGGGAAAACGGTTGTGTCCCGGTCTCATACGGGCTGCTGTAGTTCGACTCGGACGTTCGCCGCTACGGGTCGGCGAATATCGGATACAGCTACGGCAGTCCGTATCAGCTGTGGTCGTCGGCCTCGGTGTCGAACTGGCCGGCGGTGGCGAAACTGGTCGGGGAGAAGGTCATCGGCGCGCGGTCGGAGCGCGAACTGCGCCCGGTGTCGCCGAACGTCGAAGTGGTCGTCGGATACGCGTCCTCGTCGGTGGGTGTCGTGATTCGTGTGGTCATTTCGGGGGTCTCGGGGGTCGTGTGGGTCGTCTGCGGTAGTCGTCGGTCCGGGCGTCGTGCGAGCGGGCGAAACGTGCCTTAGGTACAAGCATGAGCGTACCACTCGCTATTCGGCCATCTATAATAAAAGTTAATGATTTATTGGTGCGCTCGGCCACAATCGCTTTTACCGATCGCGAGGTACGTTAACACGGGTTCAACAATGAGCCTCCTCTCCCGAGTCTCCGGGCTGTTCGGAGACGAGACGGACGAACCGACCGAGATGGGTTACGAGTGCGTCGTGTGCGGGAAGCAGACGGAACTGCCGGAGGCCGCCTGTCCGAACTGCGGCGGACAGATGGAAGAGCTGTAGCGTCGCCCGTCCGCTCAAACGACCAGCCGTTTTTCGTAGTCGGTGAGGTTCTCGTAGCCGTCCTCGGTGACGACGGCGATGTCCTCGATACGGACCCCGCCCACGTCGGGGTCGTACAGCCCCGGTTCGATCGTGACGACGTGACCCGGTTCGAGTTCGCCGCCGGCGGGCGAGAGCCGCGGGAGTTCGTGCACGTCGAGCCCGACGCCGTGGCCCGTGCTGTGGATGAATCCCGTCTCGGTGCGGTCGTCGCTCCGGAGCGTCGACATCCCCGCGTCCTCGTAGACGTCACAGACGGCGTCGTGGACGTCCTCTCCGGTCGCGCCGGGCTCCAGCGCGTCGAAGGCGGCGTCCATCGCTCGCTCGGTCAGGTCGTACCACTCCCGCACCGTCTCGCTCGGGTCGCCCACGCAGAACGTCCGAGTCATGTCGGCGTGGTACTTCGTCGCCTTGTCCCGCGGGAAGATGTCGACGATTATCGGTTCGTCGGCCGACAGCGGCCCGCTCCCCCGGTCGTGGGGATCGGCGGCGTCGCTCCCGCAGGCGACGATGGTCTCGTCCAGCGAACAGCCGTGACGCAGCAGCGTCACCTCGATCTCCTCCTTGACGCGCTCGCTGGTCAGCGTCTCGCCGTCGTATTCGAGCGTGCCCTCACCAGTGACCGACGCGTCCCGCAGGAGCGCCTCGGCGGCGGCCATCGACGCCTCGTTCGCGCGCTGGGCCGTGCGGACGTGCTCGACTTCCTCGTCGGTCTTGGTCGCGCGGATCTCCGTGACGATACCGTCGGTATCGGCCGTCACCTCGACGCCGCGGGCGCGGAGACTGTCGGCCGTCTTGAGCGGGAACCGCGGCGGCACGGCGACGCTCTCGACGCCGTAGGACTCACAGAACGCCGCGAAGACGTGCGAGACGGCTTCCTCGGGGCCGAACTCCTCGACCAGTTCGGCGTGGTCGAAGTCGACGTAGCGCTGGACAGTCTCGGCGCGGGCCTCCCGCGTGGCGCGGCCGTACTCCAGGCTCCGCGGGAAGAGGAGGTGGGTCTCGCCGTCGTACAGCGTGAGGAAGGGGTCCGGCGCGTCGAACCCGGAGAGGTAGTACTGGTCGGAGTCCTCCGAGTCCGCGTCGATGAGGTAGCCGTCGGCGTCCCGCTCATCGAGATACGCATCCAGCGCAGAGAGGTCAGGGTCCATGCCGAACCGTCCGGGCGGGGGCGGCAAAGGACTACCGCCGCGGACGGAACACAGTATTTGTGTCCGACGCTCCTTGTCCTCACCGTGACCGACGACGCAATCGCGGCGGAGGGGGTCGAACTCACCTACGCCGACGGAACGCAGGCGGTACGGGGCGTCGACCTGACGGTGCCGCGCGGGGAGTTCTTCGGCTTCCTCGGCCCGAACGGGGCGGGGAAGACGACGACCATCAAGACGCTCGTGACGCTGCTGCGTCCGACCGCCGGGTCGATCCGCGTCAACGGGTTCGACGCGCTCACGGAGAGCCGCAGCGTCCGCGAGACGGTGGGCTACATGGCACAGGAGACGAGCGTCGACCCCGAGCTCACGGCCCGCGAGAACCTCCGGTTCGCGTGCGACGCCTACGGCGTCCCCCGGAGCGACCGGGCCGACCGCATCGACGAACTGCTCGAACTCGTGGACCTCGCGGACGTCGCGGACAAGAAGGCCGACGACTTCTCCGGCGGGATGCAGAAGCGACTCGACGCCGCGACGGCGCTGGTCCACCGCCCGCCGCTGGTGTTCCTGGACGAACCGACCACCGGGCTGGACCCGAAGGCCCGCAACCGCCTCTGGGAGTACTTCCGGCGGATCAACGAGCGCGGGACTACCATCTTCCTCACGACGCAGTACCTCGAAGAGGCCGACGAACTCTGCGACCGACTGGCGGTCATCCTCGACGGCGAGCTCGTCTCGGAGGGGTCGCCGGCCGAACTCAAGCAGGAGGTCGGCGGGGAGATACTCGACGTGAGCGTCGAGGGCGACGAAGGCGACAGGCGAACCGCGGCGCGCATCGCCCGCGATGGGGACATCTTCGAACCGAGCGCCGCGGTAGACGTGAGCGAGGAGGGCATCACCGTCACCTCCGAACGCGCCCGCTCGAAGGGAACGGACCTCCTGGTCGCCCTCCGAGACGAGGGGCTCACCGTCACGGGGTTCAACGTCCGCGCGCCGACGCTCGACGACGTGTTCCTCGCCATCACCGGCGAGCACGTCGAGACCGACGGGGCCGACGGCTCCGATACCGCCGTCGACTCTCTCGCCGCCGACGGGGGCGAGCGGGCCGAGGGCGACGACCGGTTCGAGGGCGGTGACGACGCGTGAGCTCGGAGACGGAGTCCGAGACCGGAGCGACGGCCACGGAGGTTACTCACTCGGGCAACTCCTTCCTCGGCGATTTCTGGGTGAACTTCGTCCGCTGGAACATCAAGGCGGTTCGCAACCCGTTCGTCCTCGTCGTCTCGCTCGTCCAGCCGATCATCTTCCTCGTCCTGTTCACGCAGGTGTTCGGACAGGTGGCCACCGGCGCGGTCAATCGGGGTCCCGGCTCGATCACCTACGAGACCTATCTCGTGCCGGCCATCTGCATGCAGGTGGCGCTGGCGGCGGCGGCCACGTCCGGCGTCGGCCTCGTCAACGACATCGAGAACGGGATGTTCGAGAAAGTGCTCGTCAGTCCGATGAACCGAACCGCGGTCTTCCTCGGGAAGACGGCCGCCGAGGTCCTCCGCATCGCCGCCCAGATAACCATCATCATCGGCCTCGGCGTGGTGCTCGGCGCGGAGGTGGCGACGGGCGTCGCCGGCGCGCTGGGTATCGTCGCCGTCGGCATCCTGTTCTCGCTGTGGTTCACCGCGCTCTCGAACACGATCGCCGTCGTCACGAAGGACCAGGAGTCGACGATCATCGGCGCGAACCTCCTGCAGTTCCCGCTGCTGTTCGTCTCGACCGCGTTCCTCCCGCTCTCCGTCCTCCCGTCGTGGATTCAGGTCGTCGCTCGCTTCAACCCGGTCACGTACGGCGTCGACGCCGCGCGCGCCATCATGCTGGGCCGGGACGTGATGACCGTCGTCGAAGTGACGGCCTACGGCTTCGACTTCGGCGGCCTCTACAACACGCTCGTCCCGGCCGTGGCAGTTTTGCTCGCGCTCGGCGTTCTCTTCGGGAGCGTGGCCGTCCACATGCTCCAGCGGGCCTCCAGCGCGAACGTGCAGTAACTGCCGCGCGAGAGCGACTTATCGTCTCGGCGCGCGTACGGGGAGCATGACGTCAGACAGAGCGGCGATCGAAGAGACCGTCGAGCGCCTCGTGGACGAGGTTGGCGGGTGGCCCCACGTCACCGTCGGCGACCACCGCTTCGGCGGGACGGAGTTCCGCGTCGGCCCGCGGGAGATCGGCCACGTCCACGCGTGGGGGATGCTCGACATCGCCTACCTCCGGAAGCTCCGCGACGCGCTCGTCGAGGAAGGCGAGACCGGGCCGCACCACCTCCTGACGGAGTCCGGCTGGACGACGACGTATATCGAATCGCCCGAGGAGTACGACCACGCCCGGTGGCTGCTCCGCCTCTCGTACCTCTATCACGTCAACGTCCTCAAGCGGACGCCCGCCGGCGCCGAGGAGTTCGCCGACGTGGACGTGTCCGCGGAACTGTCGGAGTTAGCCCCCAGCGACGCCGTCCGGGCGGCCTTCGAGCGACGCTGAGGACGGCGAACCGGCCGGCGAACCGCACCGAGCGGAAACCTGACAGTTTGCTATCTGTTTTATCGTCTCTGACGACGTACTCGCGTCTATGGCAACTATCACGTCACGCTATCCCATCGCACAGAGCGGCGGAGAGCTCGCCCGTCGAACCGCGCTCGGCGTCCTCGTCGCGGTGGTCGCCGCGTTGCTCGTCAACGGACTCGCCGGCGCCCTCGACCTCTCGCTGGGGGTCAGCGGGCCGATGAGCCCGTTCGCCGCCGGACCGATACTCGGGAGCGTCGTCGTCGCCGGTGTCGGCGCGGCCGTCGCCTACGCCGCGCTGGTCCGCCTGACCGAGCGCCCCGTCCGGAACTTCACCGCCCTCGCCACGGCGGTGTTCGCTCTGATGCTGGTGCCCGTCTTCGCCGTCGCTCCCGCGATGGGCGTCTCCGGCGTCGGGCAGGCCGTCCTCGTCGCGCTACACGTCGTGGTCGCCGTCCCGCTCGTCGCCTTCGTCGTCGGCGCGGTTCGGCTATAGGGACCCCCCGTCCCGTCACCTCCTCAGAGCGGTAGCCTCTTGTCGTCCGGCCGTGACCCGCCCGATATGGACATCACCATCGCCGAGTCTGCCGTTCGGGGCACCGCACAGGCCCCGCCGTCGAAGAGTTACACTCACAGGGCCATCCTCGCCGCCGGCTACTCCGAGGGCGCGACGGTCCACGACCCGCTCGTGAGCGCCGACACGAAGGCAACGATGCGCGCCGTCGAGGCATACGGCGGCATCGTCGACCGAAGCGACGAGTCGGCGCTCTCGATCACCGGGTTCGCCGGCCGACCGGAGACCCCCGACGACGTCATCGACTGCGCCAACAGCGGGACGACCACGCGGCTGGTCACCGCCACCGCCGCGCTGCAGGACGACCTGACCGTCCTCACCGGCGACGACTCGCTCCGCTCGCGCCCGCAGGGACCGCTGCTGGACGCCATCGAGCAACTCGGCGGCCGGGCCGAGAGCACGCGCGACAACGGCCAGGCACCGCTCGTCGTCGGCGGCGGCGTCGACGGCGGCACCGTCTCCATCCCCGGCGACGTCTCCTCGCAGTACGTCACCGCGCTGCTGATGGCCGGCGCGGTCACCGAATCGGGAATCGACGTCGAACTGACAACCGGCCTGAAGTCCTCGCCGTACGTCGACATCACGCTGGAAGTCCTCGACGCGTTCGGCGTCACGGCCGAGAAAACCGACGACGGCTACGCCGTCGCCGGCGGCCAGTCCTACGACCCCGACGGCAGCGCCTACCACGTCCCCGGCGACTTCTCGTCGATGAGCTACCTGCTCGCAGCCGGCGCGCTCGCCGCCGACGAGGAGCTCGTCGTCACCTCGGCGTTCCCGAGCGCACAGGGCGACTCGGCGATCGTGGACGTCCTCGAGTCGATGGGCGCGACGCTCGACTGGGACCGCGACGACGGCGAAATCACGGTCGAACGCTCCGCCCTCGACGGCGTCGAAGTCGGCGTCGAGGACACGCCGGACCTCCTGCCGACCATCGCCGCGCTCGGCGCGGCCGCCGACGGCGTCACGCGCATCACCGACGCCGAGCACGTCCGCTACAAGGAGACCGACCGCGTCAGCGCGATGGCCGACGAACTGACGAAGATGGGCGCGGAGGTCGAGGAGCGCGAGGACGAACTCCTCGTCTACGGCGAGGACACCGACCTGCGGGGCACGACCGTCGACGGCCACGCCGACCACCGCATCATCATGTCGCTGGCCGTCGCCGGCCTCGTGGCCGACGGCGAGACGACGATCACCGGCGCGGAGCACGTCGACGTGTCCTTCCCCGGATTCTTCGACGTCATGCAGGGACTCGGGGCCGCAGTCGGCCAGTAGACGCGTTTTATCGCGCCGAAGCGATTCCCCTCGGGGGGCGCATCTACAAGGTTCAAATGCCCCCGTCCCCGACACACCGACAATGAACGGCAACGAGTTCGGTCGTCTCTTCCGGATGACGACCTACGGCGAGTCACACGGGGAGGCGATGGGGTGTACGGTGTCGGGCGTGCCCGCGGGCGTGGAGCTATCCGAGGAGGAGATCCAGCGGGACCTCGACCGACGGAAACCGGGCCAGTCGATGATCACGACCTCCCGCGGCGAGCCCGACAAAGTGAAGCTCAACTCGGGGATCCAGGACGGCTACACCACCGGGACGCCCATCGGGATGGTCATCCAGAACAAAGACGCCCGCTCGGGGAAGTACGAGCCGTTCATCACGGCCCCCCGGCCCTCCCACGGCGACTACACCTACTCCGCGAAGTTCGGGACGCGCAACTGGGGCGGCGGCGGCCGCTCCTCGGCCCGCGAGACGGTCAACTGGGTCGCCGCCGGCGGCGTCGCGAAACAGGTGCTGGCCCAGAGCGAGTTCGACGTGCAGATAAAGGCCCACGTCTGCCAGATCGGCGACGTGGAGTCCGGCCCGGTCACCTTCGAGGACATGCTCGAACACAGCGAGGAGAACGAGGTCCGATGCGCCGACCCCGACGCCGCCGAGGAGATGCGCGACCTCGCCGATAAGTACCAGAAAGAGGGCGACTCCATCGGCGGCGCGATCTACTTCGAGTGCCGCGGCGTTCCCCGCGGACTGGGCGCGCCCCGCTTCGATAGCTTCCCCTCGCGTCTCGGACAGGCGATGTACTCCATCCCCGCGGTCAACGACTTCGAGTACGGCATCGGCCGCGAGGCACGGACCACGACCGGCGAGGAGTACAACGAGGACTGGGAATTTGACGGGGACGGCGAGCCAGTCCCGACCGGCAACGACCACGGCGGCATCCAGGGCGGCATCACGACCGGCCAGCCCATCTACGGCGAGGTGTCGTGGCACCCACCGGTCTCGATCCCCAAGACCCAGAAGACCGTCGACTGGGAAACCGGCGAGGAGAAGGAGATCACGGTCACCGGCCGGCACGACCCCGTCCTGCCGCCGCGTGCGGTTCCCGTCGTCGAGGCGATGCTCTACTGTACCGTACTGGACTTCATGCTCTTGGGCGGGCGCATCAACCCCGACCGCCTCGACGGCCACCCCGGCGAGTACGACACCGACTACCACCCGTCGAGCCCGCAGAACGACCCCGAGGACGCCGACACGCACGCCACGACCGTCGACGAGGACTGATCATGGACGCGAATCAAGAGACGATCTCGAACCCCTTCGGCATGGACGAATCGTGCCAGAACTGCCCCGAGCTCTGCGAGACGCGCGAGAACATCGCGCACGGCTACGGCGACGTGGGCGCGGAGTTCGTCGTCCTCGGCGACTCGCCCAGCGAGGGCGCGGACGAGTCGGGTATCCCCTTCACCGGCGACCGAGAGCGCGAGCTACTCGATATCCTCGCCGCCGTCGACATGGTCGAGGACCCCGACGCCGCCGAACCCGAGATGAAGAACGCCTTTCTGACCTACGTCACCCGCTGTCGCCACCCCGAGCGCCCGGCGACAGAGGAAGAGGTGATGAACTGCGAACCGTACCTCAACGGCGAGATACGGATGATAAATCCCGAACTCCTCCTCCCCGTCGGCCAGCGACCGCTCGAAGAACTGGCCTTCGAGTACACGACCCTGAGCGAGGACGAACTCGACGTCGAGGAGCGCCACGCCACCACCATCCGCGGCCGCGGCTTCGAGATCCTGCCGATGATCCCGCCGGCCGAACAGACCGACGAGGAGCGGAGCGCGTTCCTCGAACACTTCAGCGACGTGCTCGGGCAGGACTACCGACAGACGAAGGGCCGCCGCGGTCGGTAGGCGGGCCTCGGCCGACCCCTCGCGCCGAGAACGGAACCGACTAACCGCAGACGGTCCCAGAGTGAGGTATGACCACGGTCACTGTGTTCGCCGACCCCCCCGTCGAGGGGTTCGTCCTCCCGGAACTGGCCGCGGGACCGCTCGACGGATCCGAAGCGACGTCCCTCTACGCCGCGATGCTGGCCGACGTCTGTCGCGCCGTCGAGGCCAGCGGTGCCGAGTTGCTCGTCAACTACCGCCCGGACGACCAGGTGCCGGACGGCGTCGACTCCGAGTCGACGATTCGGGACGCGCTCGACGGGGAACTTAACGCCCCCGACGACGCCCGCTACGAGGTGCAGGTCGGCTCGACGTTCGCCGGCCGCGTCGGCAACACCGTCACCCACCTGCTGGAACGCGAGGAGGTGGCGACCGTCGCCGCCATCGAACCGACGGCCGCGCTGTTGGCCCGCCAGCAGATCGACAGCGCCGCGATGAAGTTCCGCTCCAACGACGTCGTCCTCGGCCCCTCGACGGACGGCCGGGTGTACTACGCCGGCTTCGGCGAACCCGTGGACTTCGAGGGGGCCTACGCCACGCCCGCCGTCGAGACGCTGGTCGACCGCGCGGCCGACGCCGGCTTCGGCGTGGACTTCCTTCCGACGAACCCGGTCATCGAGACCCCGGCCGATCTCCGAACCGTCGTCCCCCTGCTCCGCGCCCGCCTCAAGACCGGCCGCGTCGTCCCGCCGCGGACGACGACGAAACTCGTCGAGGAGTTCGGCCTGAACGTCCGGGACGGCGACGACGGCACCGAACTGTTTCGGGAATAATCGACAAGCCTTAGAGGGACCGAACAGTAGCCCCGCGTGCGGTGGGGTGGCAGAGCGGCCTATTGCGCCTGCCTTGAAAGCAGGTATCCTCACGGATTCCTGGGTTCAAATCCCAGCCCCACCGTATTTTGCCACGAACAATACGTGAGTGGCAAATTCGTCATCTGAGATTTGAGCCCTGCCAGTCGCAGCGCGAACGAAGTGAGCGACCGTCTGGCTCTGGTTCAAATCCCAGCCCCACCGCTTCTGAGGGAGCGGACGTGACCGAAGAGCGGTGGAACTGGATTTGAAGCACGGAAACGCGAACGGAGTGAGCGTTTGCATCGGGTTCAAACACCGACGGACTTCGTCCGGCGAGGCTCGCACTCACTTCGTGAGTGCTCACTCCCAGCCCCACCGTTTCGCTTCGGTCACTCGGTACAATTCATCGCATATATTTGTCACAGCGTCGATTCGAAAATCCGAGCGTAGAGCGCATCAGAACCGCCTCGGGCCATCTTCCACCTGAAAATTCAAATTCCGATAACCAATCGCACAGCTTTAAGCCGCTAGTCCGGTTCAACCAACACGATGCAGCGACTGATTGGGTCCTCGGGAACGCTCGGGACGCGTGCGGTGACGCTCGGTATCGCCTTCCTCCTCCTCGTGAGCGCGGTCGTCGGGTCCGCGGCGGCCGAGCCGCGGCTGTTCGTCAGCGGCGGATCGGTCGAGTCGGACACGGCGCTCGTCGGTGCGGACGTCGACGTGAACGTGACGGTGAAGAACATCGGCAGCGACGGCGGCGGGAAGAACGTCGCCGTCAAGCGAAACGGGACGAAAGTGGCGGAGCGGTGGGTCGTCGTCGGGGCGGACGAGACGGAGACGTTCACCGAGACGATGCAGTTCGAGGAGCCCGGTCGATACGTCATCGAGGCCGAGGACGAGCGAATCGGGACAGTGACGGTCGAGCGGGCAACGGCGAGGGTCGTCGCGGAGAACGCAACGCGACGGACCGTCGAACTGCGGGCCGCCGCGGTCCCGACGACGGAGCCGTACGCCTTCGCGTTCCCGAAGTCGGATCGGTCGGTGGCGGTCGATTCGTGGACCGTCGAAGCGACCCGAGAGGAGTTCACGCAGCGGGTGACGACCTACGGCGACCCGGACGAGACGGCGGCCCGCCTGCCGGGTAACGCCTCTGACTCCGTCGTCGGCGTCGTCACGGTCGGGTCCACCGACGGGATCGGCTCGACGACGGTGCGCCTCGCGGTCAACCGGTCGCGGCTGCGCGCGGCCGGACTCGACGCGAGCGGCGTGAGCGTCTATCGGCAGAACGGGTCGACGTGGGAGCGCGTGTCGACGGCGGTCGCCGAAAAGCGAGTCGATTCCGTGGTCTACGAGGCGAACGTGACCGACGCGGCGACGCTGGCGGTCGGGCGCATGGAGCCGTCGTTCTCCCTCGTCGACACCGCCTTCGAGTCGGTCGACTCCGACGCCGGCCAGCGGATCGTCTTGGAGGGCGTCGTGCGGAACGACGGGAGCGTCGGCGGCGAGTACGACGCGGCGATGTTCGTCAACGGCGAGCGAGTCAACGAGACGGCCGTCTCGGTGCCGGCGAACTCCGAGCGGTCGGTGCGGCTCTCGCGCGATGTGACGGAACCGGCGACCTACGAGATACGGTTGAACGACGCGGACGCGGGGAGCCTCGTCATCAGCGAGAGTCAAGTCGAGAGTGGAGCGAGCGAGACGCCCGCGAGCGGTGACGGCGGTCAGGGACGGGACGGCGGACCGTCGATAGCGGGACCCGACGTCAGCGCCGACGAGGTCCTCCCCGACGGTGTCCCGGCGACGGTGCTGGGAATCGACACGCTGTACCTCGGCGGCGGCGTCCTCGTCGCGCTCCTCGGCTTCCTCGCGGTAGCGCTGTTGCTTCGCGGGAGCGGTGGCGGCGACACCGGCGGATTCGACGAGTTGTAATCCCGCGGTAGCGGGACCGGAGGGGAATCCTTTTTGCATCGGTGTGCCAGTCTCCGGTATGGACTGGCCGCACGACCCGGACGGTGAAGAAGGGAGCGAAGGGAGGCGGAAGTACGGACACGCCGTCCTCGCGAAGAAGATCGACGAAGGGGAGGACTTCCCGCTCTCGGCCGACGAGTACGTCGAGCAGTACGGCGACCACCCGGTTCGGATCGACTACGAGACGGTGGTCAGCGTCGAGGACATCTTCGAGCACGTCGACCAGGCGGAGTTCGAGGACTTCCCGGACTTTCACAAGGCCCTCGGCAGAGCGCTGCGGGAAGCCGACCTGTGGCCCTACCGCCTCGACCACGCCTGATTCTCGCCGCCGATTCGGCACGTAGTGTGTGCCCACGACACATACTTGTAGGGGGCTATCGTACGCTCACGTATGGCGGCACAACGTTCCGAGCCCGGCCCGGACGAGTTGCCCGAGAGGGTCGTCAGCGACTTTCTATCGGCCGATACCTGTCGGGTCGCGCTGTCGATACTGGACGAGCGCGGCGAGCCGATGGTCGTCGAGGACCTGGCGACGGCCGTCGTCGCGGCCCGTGACGACGTCGCGGCGTCGGACGTAACCGACGGCGACCGAGCGGCGGTGTGCGAGGAGCTCTACGACGAGCACATCCCGAAACTGACGGCGACCGGCGTGCTGTCCTACGATTCGATGCTCGGGACGGTGACGCTACTGCGTCGCGGACTCGTCGGCCGCGGACGGGCCTGAGACGGACGGCGGACGAGCGGATTCCGACAGACCAATACTCGCCGGTGTCGAAGCGACGAGCGACAGTGACGAACACGCAGGTCACCCACATCCAGATCGACAACTACGGCCCGTGGACGGTGACGCCGGAACCCCGTCGCGAGGTCGACCTTCAGACGCTTCAGTCCCGGCTGTACGCCGACCTCGCACAGCTCGTCGGCAACCGCGACGGCTACATCTTCTTCTCGCGGTTCGACAACATGATCGCGGTCACGAACGGGCTCGGCGAGGCCGACCACGCGCTGATTCAGGAGTCCGTCGGTAACCGCTATCCGGTCACGATGAGCCTCTCCGTGGCGACCGGGACGACGCCCGTCTCGGCGCTCGGGACGGCGACCGAACAGCTACAGGACGCCGGGAGCGCACAGGACGACGGTCGCCGCGAGGTGCTGCGCGGCCAGACCATCGACGACGAGTTCCGGACCGAGTCCGACGTGCAGTTGGCGCACTTCGACGTGGACGACGCGACGGGGAAGTACACCGACCAGTTGAACGAGTTCGATACGTTCATCCAGATAGAACAGGGCTACGCCGCGCTGATGAAGTACATGCGCGAGGCCCACGATTCGCTCTCGTTCTTCGTCGGTGGCGACAACGTCATCGCGGTCTGTCCGTCGCTCGATGCCGACGCGTACCACGACGCCATCGCCCACGTCAGCGAGTCGGTCGACGTCGAGCTGAAAGTCGGCGTCGGACGGGGCCGCACCGCCTCGGACGCCGGCATGGACGCGAAACACGCCCTGGAGACGTGCCGAGCCACCGGCGAGACGGTCACCTTCGAATAGCGAGCCCTTGTGCTTGGATACCACGCCACATAAGCGTAGTGGAGGTATCTTTTAGACCGGTCGTGTGATACTGACACACATGAACGAGCCGGTCTCAGTGCGGGAGGTGATGAACCGCGAGTACGTGGGCGTGAGCGAGTCGGACGACCTCCTCGAGACGACGGAACTGCTGGTTCGAGAGGACGAGGCGGTCGCGCTGGTCCTGCGAGGTAACGACCCCGTCGGCGTTCTGACGCGGGAGGACATCCTCGCACACCTCGTCTCGGAGGGCGGGACCGAATCCGCGGTCGTCGGCGACGCGATGACCGAGTCGGTCCCCTCGATCTCGCCCGACGCGCGACTCCCCGAGGCCCGGGACAGGATGGCCGCGTGGTCCGCTCAGTGGGTCCTGATAACCGAAGACGGCGAGCCGGTGGGGACCGTCACCGAACACGACATCCTCTCGACCGCTCGGCTGGAGAGCGAGAGCACGACGAACCCCGACGCCGATACCGACGTGGAGGGAACGCAGATGGCGACCACCCAGGCCGCGGCCGCCGACGGCGCGAGCACCGCGGCGGAGGACTCCTTCGACGAACAGGGCATCTGTTCGGCCTGCGGGACGTTCGCACGCGACCTCGCGTCGTTCAACGGGCAGTTGCTGTGTGCGGACTGCCGTGACGTCTGAGCCGTCGACCGCAGCAACTGTTTTGCGTCAGCGACTCCCAGTTCGCCCGTGGAGATAACGACCGCCACGACCGACGATATCGACGCCGTCGTGGATCTCTGGGTCGAACTCGCCCGCGACCAGCGAGCGCACGGTTCGCACCTGCTGGCGGACGAAAACCGGACCACGGTGCGGGAGGCGACGCTCCATCGCGTCGTCGCCGAAGACCTGTTGGTCGCTCGCGTCGACGGGGCGATCGTCGGGTTCGTCATGCTGACGATAGAGCGCGGCCGCTACGAACAGCGACGGGTCCGCGGGCTCGTCGAGAACATCTACGTCAGTCCGGCGTATCGACGACGGGGGATCGGGAGCGCTCTGTTGGGGGCCGCCGAAGCGACGCTCACCGAGGCCGGCGCGGACGTCGTCGCGTTGGAGGCCCTCGCCGAGAACGACGCGGCGCGCCAGTTCTACGCCGCACACGGCTACGCCCCCCACCGCGTCGAACTCGAGAAGCCGACCGAAAGCGATACGCTCTAAACGGTCCCCCCGTAACGACTGCATGCGAGCGCCAGGGGAGCTTGGGTGGTCCAAGCACTCGACTTGTAATCGAGAGTTCGTGGGTTCAAATCCCACCCCTGGCTCTTCCCGCCGGCTCCGCCGCGGACGCCGTTGTTTCGACGGTGACCAGACCGTTTAATATCCGTAGAACACGGCAGAGCCGATCGACCTCCGTTCGGTCATCAGCACCGGAGTAGAGAAACTGGCCGTTCGTAACGACGACCTGGTGACGGAACTCGACCTGCCCGAATCGGCTCCGGTGATGGCGGACAGCCTCGTCAATAGCCTCTTCTCGAACCTGTTCAGGAACGCCGTCGAACACGCCGAAACGTCACCCATCGAACTGGCCGTCACGGCGACAGTGGACGAAGCGAGCGTCCGCGTCCGCATTCGAGACGACGGACCGGGCGTTCCCGAAGACCTGCGCGATCACTTGTTCGATCCGACGATGGACCGACACGACACCGAGATACGGTTGGGAACCGTCATCGTCGGGCGACTCGTCGACCGCTACGACGGGGAGATAGAGCCCTCCCGGACCGGGCCCGAGGGAACGACGGTCTCCGTTCGACCGCCGCGAGCGTCCGAGCGGCCCGTTTCGAGTGCCGGGCGGACCGCGGCCGAGCCATCGGGTCGTTGATGCCGCCTCGGCCGCGATTGCCCGTCTCCGCGGCACCTCCGTGTGACCCACAGCGGTGAGAGAGACTGCTTTCGTTTGCATGCAGAACCCCCCTATGTGAGAGAAACGTAGCGGAGCTACCCGAATTTTGAGTCCCAACAGAGAGTCGCCGGCAGACGGAGGAGAGAGTCGGCAACGCACGGACGCATCGAGCATTCGAGATATTTCGATTTCCCGTGACCGCCTCGGCTGGTGGCTCCTCGTCGTCGGGCTCGGAGTGGCCCTGGCGTTCGTCGCCGCTCGCTTCGTCGGCATACTCGTCCTCGGTCTGTTCGGCTATTACGCGACGCGTCCGATCAGTCGCCGGATGAGCAGGCTCGTCGATTCTGACCGCCTCGCGGCGACGTTCACCGTCCTCGTCGTCCTCCTGCCGATACTCCTGGTGCTGTCTTTCCTCGCCGCCACGGCGGCCGGGCGGGTCAGACAGTTGTTGAACGGACAGGTCTCCTCGTCGTTCCTCCGTCAGATACCGGCGCTGGACTCGCTGAGCCCAGTTCAGCGGGAGCAGTTGCGAACGCTGCTCAACAACCCGACGACGGTACTCAGCGGGCAGGGCGGCGCGTTGCTCTCGAACACCGAATTCGTGATGCAGGTGTTACAGACCGCGTTCAACGCGCTGTTGATACTCGGTCTCGGGCTCACGCTCGCGTACGTGCTGCTGGCTCGGGACCACCACTTCTCGAACGTGTTCGTCGAGCTCGCTGGCGGCCGCGAGACGACGGCGTACGCGTACGCCGCCGCCGTAGACGAGGACCTCGAATCGGTCTTCTTCGGTAATCTCCTGTTCGCGAGCATCATGGCCGTCATCGCGACGCTCACCTACTGGGCGACGAACGTGCTCGCGCCCCAGGGCCTGCAGGTCCCGATGGTGCTCGTCCTCGGCTTCCTGACCGGGGCGGCGAGCCTGATCCCCATCGTCGTCGGCAAGATCGTCTACGTCCCCGTCGCCGGGTATCTCGGGTTCCAGGCGTTCCAGTCGGGCGGCGGAGGCGGGATCACGTTCGTCGTCGCCGCGCTCGTCGCGTACGTCCTCGTCCTGGACCTGATTCCGCAGGCGGTCATCCAGCCGTACGTCTCGGGTCGCCGCCTCGACATGACGCTCCTGTTGTTCGCGTACATCCTCGGGCCGATGCTGTACGGCTGGGCCGGATTCTTCCTCTTTCCCATCCTGTTCGTCCTCGTTCTGGAGGCCATCCGAATCGTGCTGCCCGAACTCGCCCGCGGGGAATCACCGCGGCCGACCGTGGGGCTCGACATCGAGAGCGGTACCGACCCGGTAAGCGAACGCGACGACGTCCCGGAGGCGGCGGGGGACAACGCGGGCGACATCTCCACCAGCGGCGACGGAACCGACGCGACGGATCCACAGACCGGCGGCGACGGCACGTCGTCGGGGTCCGACTGAATCCCGAGTTCAGAGCGCGCTCCCCTCCGGGCGGTACCACGCGCCGTCGTACCAGAGACAGAAGACCGGGCCGTCCCTGCCGAGGTGGACGCCCCTGTCGCCGTCGAACTGGCCGGTGACGGTCGAGAGGTCCTGCGGGACGACGACGCCGTGATCTCTCGTCCGCACGCCGTCGCCGCCGCCGAACCGTTCGCCGTCGGCGAGCGTGTGACTCGCGCGCGCCCACTCGGTGTCCTCGGCGGCCTCGCTGTTGTAGACGAACCCGTTGGTGTGCCCGCGCGCGTAGCAGTTCCTGAGACCGGTCCCCCGCCCCTGATTGTAGACTCCCCACGAGACGTCGCCGCCGCCTTGGAAGTAACAGTCGGAGAACGAGACGCCGCGGGAGTGCTCGCCGACGAGGACGCCGATCGTCATGCCCCCGTCGTCGGCCGCCCGCCCGTTCTTCTCGACGTAGGCGTTCTCGACTTCGAGCGCCTGCGCGCGGGCGAATCGAAGGCCGTTGCGCCCGTTCTGCTCGAAGCTCCCGCCCTCGACGTGGCCCGCGTAGTTCTGTCGCCAGTTGACCCCGTCCCGTCCGTTGAAGTACGCGTTCGAGGAGGCCAGCGTGACGCCGTGGATCCCCTCGCCGACGTACCAGCCGTCCCGGCCGTTCTTCTCGGCGACGCAGCCGTAGAACCGGTGGGTGTTCGGCGCGAACTCGTTCGGCGGGTTCTCGCCGGCGTCGTACTCCCGCGCGCCGGCGACGTGAAAGCCGTCTTCGGCGGCGTCTTTCACCGTGACGTCCCGGAACATGGTGTAGCGACCGCCGCGCTTCTCGACGCCGTGTTTCCCGCCGCGAATCGTGAAATCGTTGAAGTTCGGCCCCGGCGGTCGGTTGACCGGCGCGTCCACGTCCACGATCAGCGTCGGAACGCCGTCGTCGGCGTTCTCGATGACCGTGTGGTTCCCGCCGCGGAGCGTCGCGGTCTTCGACCACCGAATCGGGAACTCCTCCCGATCCGGGTCGTAACTCGGCAACACGAGGACGATGCCGCCGTCGCGCCAGTGGTCGCCCAGCGCGTCGTGGGCCGCCTGAATCGTCTCGTCGGTGCCCGCTTCGCCCGCCGCGCGGACCAGCGTCGGACCGCCGTCGTCGACGAAGCGTCGCAGCGCGTTCGTGATGTCGGACATGGCGTTGATCCGTTCCGGACTCGGCGCTTGCGACGCATGGGTCCGTCGCTCCGTCCGCTCGTCCCTCGCAGTTCCCGCCTCTCTCAGTCGTCCTCGGGCCACCACCGGAGCGTCAGCGCGACCGAGCCGTCGAGGCCGAAAACGCTGTTCTCGCGGTCGACGGTGGCGGTCTGTGGGGCGACCACCGTCGTCGTCTCGTCGCCGACCGTCACTGAGACCGACACCGACTCCCCGCCCTCGGTCAGTCGGTCGGCCAACTCGTCGAGGTCCGACAGCAGCACCGTCCGTTCGACGCCGGCGCTCGTGTCCCCGCCCCGTTCCTCGACGCCGCCGACGACGGGTTCGAGGTTCACGTCCCGCGAGCGGTTCGAGAGGACGGCGTTGACGACCGCCCCGAGCAGGACGACCAGCCCGATGATGTAGAGCCACGTCAGCAGGACGAGGATGCTGGCGACGAGGTTGCCGCCCGCGCCGCCGGACTTGAAGGTCGTGAACAGCGCCTGTGCGACCGTGAGGCCGACGGCGGCGAACAGCGTCCCCGGAACGATCTCGGCGAACGTCACGTCGGTGTCGGGGAAGACGTAGTACATCGGGTAGAAGACGACGAACAGCCCGGCTGCGGTCACGCTGCCGCGCAGCACCGTCCCGAGAACGCCCCCGCCCTCGACCGAGACGGCGTTACCGAGTACGCTGACGCCGACGATAGCCAGCGCGACGGTTGCGAGCAACAGCAGGCCGTCGAGCAACTGGTCGCCGAACGTGTTCTGCCGTTCGGTCTCGTAGATGTCCGAGAACGCGGTGTCCAGCCCCCGGAAGATGCGGAGCGCCCCCCAGACGAGGAAAACGAGACCGAGTATCGAGACGGAGGCGTCGGCGTCGGTCAGCCCCTGCTGGATGACCTGACTGGCCTCCTCGGTCAACACGGCCTGCATGATGGCGACGATGGAGTCGCGCAACGCGACGTTCTGGGTCCGCTGGACGAGAGTCAGCACCAGCAGCAACAGCGGCAGGATGGAGATGAAGGCGTGATAGGCGATCGAGCCGGCCATGAACGTTATCTTCTCCGCTCTGGCCTCGTGGACGATGGCCCGCAGCACCTCCTCGGTGCGGGCGCGGTTGACGCGCATGAGAGGGGGTTCGACAGGCCGGCGCAAATACCCACCGTCGGCGACCGCGTCCGCTTCCCGCGGGTGAGCGACGGCGACGCACGATTCGGCGTGGTCCGAACGGCCGGTTAATGGCTCCAGTCCCGTATCCCGGAACACGATGTTATTCGATTCGACGTCGGTCGGACCGCTCTCGCTCGACAATCGAGTCGCGCTCGCGCCGATGACGCGCGTGAGCGCGACGGCCGACGGACGAGCGACCCGAGAGATGGCGGACTACTACGCGAAGTTCGCCGACGGCGGGTTCTCGATGCTCGTCACCGAGGGCACCTACACCGACGACGCCTACAGTCAGGGGTACCTGAATCAACCGGGATTGGCCACCGACGAACAGGTCGCCGCGTGGGAGCGAGTCACCGACGCCGTCCACGACGCCGGGGAACCGATCGTCGCCCAACTGATGCACGGCGGGGCGCAGACGCAGGGCAACCCGCACGTCGACGGGGACGTCACGCTCGCGCCGTCGGACGTCGGCCCCGACGCCGAGAAGACCCAAGCCTACGGCGGGACCGGGGAGTTCGCCGAACCGAAAGCGGCGACGGAAGACGACCTCGACGCCGTCCGCGAGGGGTTCGTCGACGCGGCGGAGAACGCGGGCGCGGCCGGTTTCGACGGCGTCGAGATCCACGCGGCCAACGGCTACCTCCTCAACGAGTTCCTCGCCGCGGACATGAACCAACGCGACGACGAGTACGGCGGGTCCCCCGCGGAACGGGTCCGGTTCCCCGAGTCGGTCGTCTCGGCGGTCGCCGACGCCGTTCCGGACGATTTCGTCGTCGGCGTCCGGATCTCACAGACCCGGGTGACCAACGACGAGTACGCGTGGCCGGAGGGCGAGGACGCCGCCGCTGTCTTCTTCGAGCGGCTCTCGGCCGCCGGCGCGGAGTACGTCCACACGACCGAAGCGGACGCCACGAGTCCGACGTTCGGCGACGACGGACCGACCCTCGCCGAGGCGGCCGTCGAGTACGTCACCGACGGGACGACGGTCGTCGCCAACGGCGGGCTCGGCGACCCCGACGCGGCCGAACGGGCGATCGAGAACGGGGCCGACCTGGTGACGCTGGCGACCGGGGCGCTCGCCAATCCCGACTGGCCCGCCCGCGTCCGAGATGGGGACGGGGAGTCGCTGGCCGCGTTCGACCCCGCGGAGTTCCTCGTGCCCACGGCGTCGATATCTCGCCACGAACTGCCGAGCGAGCGGTCGCCCGCCGACGACTGACCGGGGGCACGACGTGGGCTTATGACCCTTCGGCCCGTACGAGGAGCCATGAGCGAACAGGAGAGCGGACTGCCCGAAAACGACGAGGAGTGGCGCGAGATGCTGACAGAGGAAGAGTACGAGATCCTCCGCGAGGCCGGTACGGAACCCCGCTTCAGCAGCGACCTGCTGGACGTCAAAGACGAGGGGGTCTTCGTCTGTGCCGGCTGCGGAGCGGAGCTGTTCGACAGCGACGAGAAGTTCGATTCGGAGACCGGCTGGCCGAGCTTCTGGGACGTCTACGAGGACGGCAACATCGAGACGCGGCTCGACGAGAGCCACGGGATGCGCCGCACGGAGGTCGTCTGTGGCAACTGCGGCGGCCACCTCGGCCACGTCTTCGACGACGGGCCGGAGCCGACCGGCAAGCGCTACTGCATCAACGGCGCGGCGCTGGACTTCGAGGCCGACGAGTGACCGAGTAAGCTCGTCTCCACCGTTTTCCGCCCGGTTCCGACCGACGACCGTTCAGGCGTAGGTCTGCTCGGCGAACTCCAGAATCCGGTCGGATTCGGCCATCGTGACGCCGTACTCCTCGTCGACGAGGACCGGGACGCCCCGCTGGCCGGAGACGCGCTTGACCTCGTCGCGGTCCGAGTGTAACGCGTCGACCCAGATGGTCTCGTACTCCACGTCGAGTTCGTCCAGTCGGTCCGCCGCTTTCTCGCAGTACGGACAGCCGTCCAGTTGGTAGAGCGTTCGGCTCACGCCGGGGGCTACGGACGCGCGTCTGAAGGTGGTTGCGGTCGGACCGCGAAACCGCGAACGACAGAAACGGACCGCGACCCTGGCTTACTCGTAGAGCCAGGTCTCGTCGATGCGCTCCCAGTCGACGAGTTCGTCCTCGTCGAAGAACAGCGCGATCTCGCGCTCGTTCGCGCCCTCGTCCTCGTGGTCGGAGCCGTGGACGACGTTCCGACCGAGGTCGAGCCCGTAGTCGCCGCGGATGGTACCGGGGGCGGACTCCGCGGGGTCCGTCTCGCCCATCATGTCGCGGACCTGCCGCGTCGCGTCCTGCCCTTCCCAGACCATGGCGAAGACCGGGTCCGACGTGATGAAGTCCACGAGGTCCTCGAAGAACGGCTTGTCCTCGTGCTCGCCGTAGTGCTCCTCGGCGAGGTCCCGGTCGATCTGCATGAACTTCCCGCCGACCATCTTCAGCCCGCGCTCCTCGAAGCGGGAGACGATGTCGCCGATGAGTCCGCGCTGGACGCCGTCGGGCTTGACCATGACGAAGGTGCGCTCGGCGTCGGCCATCAGGCCTCGGCCTCCTCCGTCTCCTCGTCCTCTTCGGATTCGCTCTCGCTCTCTTCGGTCGTTTCCGCTTCCTCTTCAGACTCGTCCGCTTCTGCCTCGTCCTCGGCGGCTTCGAGGTCCGGAGCGACGTCGTCCGCCTCGTCCTCTGCGGACTCGTCCTCGACGGTGTCGTCGGCGTGTTCGACCTCGCCGCCGGCACCGCGACCAGACTCGGTCCAGCCCAGGTTGCGGGCCTCGCGGCCGAGTTCGGCGTTGTTCTCGCACTTCGAGGAACAGAAGTGGACGGTCGTCCCGTCGTTGTGAACGAACATCGTCCCCGTACCGGGTTCGATGTCCGTCCCGCAGTAGTCACATTCTCTCGTTCGGGGCATCGTCACTGACCTCCGATGGAGTCGGCTTCGCGGGCCGTCTCGCGGAGCTGCAGCACGTCGCCCTCGCGGACGGGACCCAGCACGTTGCGCGTGATGATACGGCCCTGGTTCTCGCCCTCGCGGATGCGGCACTTGACCTGCATGGCCTCGCCGTGCATCCCCGTCTTGCCGACGATCTCGATGACCTCGGCGGGCGTGGCACCGCTTCCTTCGGATTCCTCAGCACTCATCTCTGGTCACCTCAGCGGAGCTCCTCGACCTTGTCGGCGATGTCCTCGACGTCGCCTTCGGCCTCGCCCGAGTCGACGATGGCGGCGGCGGCCGAGCCGACTTCGAGACCCGCGGCGTGGCCCAGGTCGTCCTGCTGCTCGACGAAGATGAAGGGGACGCCCTTCTCGTCGGCCAGCTCGGGGATGTGCATGACGATCTCCTCGGGCTGGACGTCCTCGGCGACATAGACGAGTTCGGCGGAGCCGCGCTCGACGGCCTTGGTCGTCTCGTTGGTTCCTTTCTTCACGCTGCCCGTGTCTCGTGCGACTTCCAGCGCCTCGAGGGCGTCGTCCTCGAGGTCGGCCGGAACGTCGAAATCTACGTATACTGGCATTTGTATGATTCACCTCCTGCGCGCGGGCTCAGGCTCCCCCGCCGTTCGCGGGAGACCCCGCGGCACGCCGCGATGGCATGCGTAGTCCTGAGAAGGCTGGGAGCATCATCAACCCGGCGCAGGCTGTACCCCATTCTGTGCCACCGGCCCTAAAAGCGCTTTCGAAGCCGAGAGCGCGTGCCAGCCCGCCACACAGCGCCCTCGTGTTCTGTGAACGAAGACGCTGTCACGGCTGTCGAAGCGGTAACAGAGAGCCGGAACCCGGTCCGAGACCGTCACGACCATCACCGCGCGACCACCACCGAGAGATATGGACCTCGCACGGTCGCTACGCGCGGAGGCCCGTCGGTCGAACGAGCGGCGGGTGCTCGTGCTGGCCGGCGACGCCCCCCGGACCCGCGACCGCGCCGCGGCGGCGCTCGACGCCGCCGAGATCCCCCGCGAGGAGACGACGCTGCTCGGTCCCGACGAGTTTCTGGGCTGCGAACGCCACGAGCAGGCCCGGGCGAGCGAGCTACTCGGGCGGACCCGAACCGCGGTCGTGCTAGACTGTCACGACGAACTCCGACCGAACGCGCTTGGGACTGCCGTCGGCGCGGTGGACGGCGGCGGTCTGCTCGTCCTCCTGACGCCATCGCTGGAGGAGTGGCCCGAGAAGCGTGATGCCTTCGACGGCACCCTCGCCGTCCCGCCGTTCGGCGTCGATGACGTGAGCGGTCACTTCCGCCGTCGCTTAGTCGAGACGCTGCGCGCGCATCGCGGCGTCGCCGTCGTGAGGGTGACTGCGGAGGGTGATACCGTCGAGAAGCGCGGGCTGACCGACCCGCCGCCGCGCCGTCCGACCGCGCCGCCGGCCCCGCCGGACGACGCCGCGTTTCGGCCCGAGACTTACGATGCGTGTCTCACCGACGACCAGGTCGCGGCCATCCGCGCCTTCGAGACGCTTCGGGAGGTCGGCAACGCCGTCGTCGTGGAGGCCGACCGGGGCCGCGGGAAATCGAGCGCCGCCGGACTCGCCGCGGCGAATCTCGCGCTCGACGGGCGCGACGTCCTCGTGACCGCGCCGCAGTATCGGAGCGCGGCCGAGGTGTTCGCTCGCGCGGCGTCGCTGTTCGAGACGTGCGATGTCGCCTTCGAGGGCGATAGGGAGGACGCCCCTCGCGAGCTGCGCGTCGCGGGCGACGGCGCGGTTGATAGCAGCGGGGACAGCGAGGGCGGGGGCGACGGGAGAAGCGGTGGCCGAATCAGGTTCGCGAAGCCCGCCGCGGCCGTCGAGCTACCCGAAGACCCCGACGTAGTCGTCGTCGACGAGGCCGCCGCGCTGCCGGTCCGGCGGCTCGAATCGCTGCTCTCCGCCCCGGCCGTCGCCTTCACGACGACGGTTCACGGCTACGAGGGGGCCGGACGCGGCTTCTCGGTGCGGTTCCGCGACCGACTGGCCGAGAGCGACCGCGCGGTGACGGACGTGACGATGACGACGCCGATCCGCTACGCCGACGCCGACCCGGTGGAAACGTGGGCGTTCCGGGCGCTGTTGCTCGACGCGCGGCCGCCCGTCGAGCAGTTGGTCGCCGACGCCACGCCCGAGACGGTCGAGTACCGCCGGCTGACGAGCGCCGACCTGCTCGCCGACGAACACCTGCTTCGGGAGGTGTTCGGCTTGCTCGTGTTGGCTCACTACCGCACCGAACCCGCCGACCTCGCGCGGCTGCTCGACGCCCCGAATCTCTCTGCTCGGGCGTTGACTACGTCGGACCGGCAGTCCGACCGCGACCACGTCGTCGCCGTCGCGCTGCTCGCGCAGGAGGGCGATCTGGACGCGGAGACGCGGGCAACGATGTACGAGGGCGGGCGCATCCGCGGGAACATGGTCCCCGACGTGCTGACGACTCAACTGCGCGACGAGGCCGCGGGCGTCCCGGTCGGTCAGCGCGTCCTCCGCATCGCCACCCACGCCGCAGTCCGGTCACGCGGCCTCGGGTCGCGTCTCCTCGACGGGGTCCGTACCGAGTTCGACGACGAGGCGGACTGGCTCGGCGTCGGCTACGGCGCGACGCCGGAACTCGTCCGGTTCTGGCGGCGGAACGGGTTCGATACTGTCCACCTCTCCACGTCGCGCAACGACACGAGCGGCGAGTACTCCGCAGTGATGCTCGACCCCCGTTCGGAGACCGGTCGAGCGCTCGCCGAGCGACACGCGGAGTGGTTCCTCGCTCGCGTCGGTGCCGTCCTCTCCGACGCGCTCTCAGACTGCGACCCGGACGTGGTGCGGGCGGCGCTGCGGGCCGTCGACGGCGCGCCCCCGCTCGACCTCTCCGACTGGGAGTGGCGACTCGTCGCCGGCGTCCCGGGCGGCGCGGCCATCCTCGACACCGATCCCGCGCCGTTTCGGGCGCTCGCGGTTCGACATCTCGTCGCGCCCGACGACCCGGACGCGCTCACCGACCGCGAGGAGCGACTGCTCGTCCGGAAGGTGTTGCAGGCGCGGTCGTGGGACAGCGTGACCGACGAACTCGGCTTCGTCTCGCGGCGACAGTGCATGCGGGCGCTCGGCGGAAGCGTCGAAAGATTGACGCGACTCTACGGCGAGGAGTGGGTACAGGAGGAACTGGACCGCCACACATGATCACCGGAACCGAGACGATACTGGTCGTCCTCGCGTTCGCCCTGCTCGTCGGCGGCGTCGTCGGCAGCCTCGTCCCGCAGGTGCCCGGCGCGCTGCTGTCGCTCGCGGGCGTCTACGTCTATTGGTACGCCGTCGGCCTCCCGCTCGTGGTGCTCGTCGGCCTGACGCTGGTCGGCGTGTTGACGTGGATCGTCGACTTCTTCGGCGGGGCCGTCGCGGCCCGCGTCGGCGGCGCGTCGACCACGACGGCGGTCGTCGCGGGGATCGTCGGCCTGCTACTCTTCTTCGTCACCGGACCGGTGGGCCTCATCCTCGGCGTGGCCGCGACGGTGTTCGCCGTGGAGTTCTGGCGTCAACAGGACGCCAAGCAGGGACTGCGGGCGGCGCTCGTGACGACTGTCGGGATGCTCGCGTCGAGCGTCGTCCAGGCGCTGCTCACCGGGTCGATGCTGGTGACGATGGTCGTGGTCGCGCTATGACGACCTGCGAGGAAGCGGACTGCGAGAGCGAGGCCGCGGTGGAGCTGCACATTCCGTGGGACGCCAACCGACTCGTCTGTACGGCACACGCGCGAGTCTGGGTGCAGAAGGATGGCGTCGTTCCGGAACCGCTGGACGGCCACGAGGACGAGTGGCCCTGATCAGAGCGAGCGCGCCAGCATCACTTCGTCCGCGTACTCGTCGTCGAATTTGTAGTGGTCCTCGCGCACCGCTTCGGTCTCCCAGCCGTGGTCTTCGAGGAAGTCGATGGCGTCCTGGTTCGTCGAGGGGACGGAGTTGTACAGTTTCTCGTAGCCGTGGTCCGACGCCCACTCGGTGCCGCGTTCGAGCAGTCGCGCGCCGATGCCGTGGCCGCGGTAGTCGGCCAGTACGCCCACGGTGAGTTCGGCGGTGTGCGAGAGCTTCTTGCTCTCGGGGTGTTTGAGGTGGACCCAGCCGATGACGTCGTTGTCGATGCAGGCGACGAAGAAGATGCGCGACTCCAGTTCGTTGTGTCGGAGCAGGACCCCTTCGGTGTCGATGACGTCGGCGACCGTCTCGGCGTCGATGTACTCGCCGCTCCCGATGGCCGCCCGGATCGCCCCGACGAGTCCGGTCAGGTCCTCCTGTCGGGCCTGTCGGATGGTGAACTCCACGTCGTCCGCTTGGAACTCCTCCTCGCCGCTGTCCTCGTAGGCGATGCGCAGTTCCTCGTCGAACTCGGTGAGGACGCCGTCGCGTTTCATGATGGCGACGTGGTGGCCGAACGGATGCGGCTCCATTCTCAGAGCCTTGCGCGCCTCCTCGGGATCCACCGACCCGTGCGACTCGACGTACTCGTAGATGTCCTTCCGGTCTGTGTGGTCGAACTGCAGTGGCTCGGTGAGCTCCATGGAACGTGTTACCATCCCCCAGTATTTAACTGTTTGTCACGATTATTCACAACGCCAGCGTCGGAGAAACCGAAGCGAGTTACCGATCGGGAACGCCGGTCAGCGTCGCGGCGACGGCGGCGGCGTCGTGCGTGTCCACGAGCAGTTCCGCCGCCGTGCGAATCGAGTAGGTTCCGTCGAGGGTAACACCGTAGCACGCGGCGTAGCAGTCGAGCCAGCGATTCAGCGCCGCTTCGAGTCGGTCGAACGTCTCGCCGTCGAAGCGGGCCCACGTCCCGCCGGTCCGCGCCTCGCAGTACAGCGCCACCGTCGGCCCGACGCCCTCGCGGACGACTTCAGTCGCCCGCGTCTCGTCGGGCGGGTCCGGGTCGAGCGACTCGGCGGTCGCCTCGGCCGCTCGTTCGAGCGCGCGGATTCTCTCCTCGTACTGCGGGTGCTGACTCACGACTTATCCCTGTTTGAACTCGACTCCCTTCCCGCCGGCGGGGTGTTCCCACTCGGTCTCGGCGACGATGGCGCAGGTCCCACACTCGACGCAGGGCTGGGTGTCGAGGCTCACGAGGTGCTCCTCGTGGCCGTTCGTCTGGACCATCTCGTCGCGGTAACAGCCCCCGCCGAAGTCCTTCGCGCTGACCGGGCAGGCCGTCACCGCCGTCCCCGACGCCTCGAAGGACTTATCAAGGAGTTTGATGTGCGGTTCGCCCACGTCGTAGGTCAGGTCGCCGATGCGCTCGTCCAGTTCCGGCGGCTCGACCTTGTTCACGTCCGTCACCGGGTCGCCCAGCTCCTCGGCGATGACCGTCGGGAGCGTGACGTAGGGCAGTTTCGTGTCGGGGATCATCGAGACGAGCGTCGGCGAGTTGTAGGCCCGCTCCAAGAGGCCGCCCGCCGCGCGGATAGCGAAGCGGCCGACGCCGGACTCGGCGACGCTGTTCGTGAGGTCGTCTATCGCGCCGACTTCACCCGCCCGCCCGAACACGTCGTAACCGGTCGGTCGGAGCTTCTCCATCACCCCTTCGTCGTTGAGCTTCTTCTCGTAGAACTTCCCCGCTCGATGGGGGTCACCCCGCGAGCGAGCGTCGGCGAACGCCTCGGCGGCCAGCGCGCCGGCCGTCACGGCGTGGTTCATCCCCTTGATGATCGGGCCCTGAGCCTGCATCTGCCCGGCGGCGTCGCCGACGAGGACGAGGCGGTCCTCGTGGGGCGAGGGGTGTGCCACCTTCTTCGAGTCCGGGACGAGCTTCGCGCTGTACTCCAGTTCGTTGTACTCGTCGCCGAGCCACTGCGCCATCAGCGGGTGGGTGAGCAGGCTGTCGAGCAGGTCCTGCGGTTCGGCCCGCTCCTCGGCCAGCGAGTCCAGGTGGAACACCGTCCCGATGGAGAGCGACGCCTCGTTGGTGTAGAGGAAGCCGCCGCCCCGGACGCCGTCGAAGAGGTCGCCCGAGAACAGGTGGGCCTCCCCCTCGTCGTCGTCGATGTCGAAGCGCTCGTCGATGGTGTCGGGGTCCATCTCGGCGACGGCTTTGACCCCCTGGAACCACTCGTCGGGTTCCTCCCAGTCCATCAGCCCCGCGTCGCGGGCGAGTTCGGAGTTGACGCCGTCGGCGGCGACGACGATGTCGGCCTCGATGGGGTCCAGTTCATCGCTCGTCACGCCGACGATTTCGCCCCGCTCGCGGAGCAGGCCGGTGACGTGGACGTCCGTCAGCAGGCCGCCGCCTGTCTCACGGGTGCGTTCGTGGACACGTCGTGCCAGCCACGAGTCCATCGGTCGCCGGAGGACCGAGTCGGCCCACGCGGTGTCGTGGTGGTGTAAGCCCCCGAGGTCGAACGTCTTCACCCGGTCGCCGGCGATGTTGTGGATGAAGTTCTCCGTCACCGGGCGCTCGGTCGCTTCCTCGCGGAAGTCCGGGAACAGGCCGTCTATCGTGTACGGCGCGGACTCCTCGGCGTAGATGAGCCCGCCCGAGACGTTCTTCGACCCGGCGTCGACCCCGCGTTCGAGGACGAGCGTCTCGACGCCGTTTCGCGCTAACGTCACCGCCGCCGCGGCCCCGCCGGGACCGCACCCGACGACGACCGCCTCGTAGTGTTCGTGGTCAGTCATCGCTCGCCTCCTGCATCACCGCACCGAGTTCGCCCGCTTCGACCGCCTCCGTCAACCGCGGCAACACGTCGAAGAGGTCGCCCTCGATCATGTAGTTCGAGAAGTCCCGGATGTCGGCGTCCGGGTTCGTGTTGATCGCGATTATCGTGTCGGACTCGTCGCAGCCGACCTTGTGCTGAATCGCGCCGGAGATGCCCGCCGCGATGTAGACGTCCGGTTCGACGACCTGCCCGGACTCGCCGATCTGGCGCTCCTCCGTGACGTACTGCTCGACGTGGCTGTCGAAGGCATAGGAGGAGGTGATGACGCCGCGCGAGAGGCCGAGGTCGGCGTCGTCGAAGGCGTCGACGAGGTCGAGGGCGAGTTCGATGCCCTTCGTCGGGTCGTCGCCGATGCCCCGGCCGACGGCGACGACGACGTCGTTGCCCGTCAGGTCGACGCCGCCGGTGAGGCGGTCGAACTCCGTGACCTCGACCTGGAACCAGTCGTCGTCTAACTCCATCTCGTAGTCGATTACCTCCGCCTCGCGCTCGTAGTCCGGTTCGGGGATCTCGAAACTCCCCGGAATCACCGAGGCCCCCTGCGGATGGAAGTCGCGGTTGGGCTTGTCGATGCACAGAATCGTGGAGTACTCGAACCCCGAGAAGTCCGGCCGCTTCATGTGAAGCACGCGCTCGAACTCCTTCTTGTCGCCGGCCTTTCCGACCTTCGCCGGGTTCGAGATCATCGCGTTCTCGATGTACAGCCCCGAGCAGTCGGAAGCCAGCCCCGAGTCGAGCGCGCCCTGGACGAGCGCCGAGAGGTCCCGGCCGTTGTTCGTCGCCGGGAAAATCGTATACCGGGGTTCGTGGTAGTCCTTCCAGTCGATCTCCTCGTGGCCCTCGCTGGCGAGGTCGCCGCCCGCCCGGGACATGTCCGTGAATATCTCGGTGTAGGGCGTGTGTCGGAAGCGTTCGAGGCGGTCGTCCTCGTGGTAGATCACGAGGTCAGCGCCGTAGGCGGTCACCTCCTCGACGAGGTCGCTCGACTCGTCGCCGATGAGAACCGCGACCACTCGCTCGTCCTCCCCGTAGTCCTCGTTGTACTGGTCCATCAGCTCGCGGGCCTTCCCGAGCATCTCCTTGGAGACGTCGACCAGTTCGCCGGCCTGGGTCGCGCAGTAGACCCACATGTCGCGGTACTCCTCGCCGACGGTTCCCTCCACCCACTTTTTGTCGTTGGTCGGGTGGTCGAGTTCGGGGTACTTCTCCTCGGGCGGGACGTACTCGACTTCCGCGTCCTCGTCTTCGTCGCTGCCCTCGATGGACTCGATGCGGTTCTCGATCTGCGTGACGGCCGACGAGCGGTCCTTGCCCTCGCGCTCGCGTTCGAGGACGCCCTCTAGGACGGCCACGTCGTCGACGTCCCGGACCATGTTCGCGATGTCCGCGACGGTCATCTCCGAGAGGTCGACGCTCTCGGGGTCTACCTCGCCGTCGTCCTCCGCTTCGAGCTTCTCGATGCGGTCCTCGATGAGCGTCTTCACCGGCGCGCGGTCCTCACCGTCTGCTTCGAGTTCCAGCATCTCGCGCAGTTCGTCGGCGTCGTCGACGTCCTTGATCTTCGGTCCAAGCTCGGCGATCTCGTGTTCGGTGGGGTCTATCTCGGGCATCGTCAGTCACCTGCCGCGTAGGGCGCGAGTTCGTCCAGTACCGGTTCCAGTTCGGCCGGGTCGCCGCCGTCGACGTCCGTCGCCTCCCGTTCGGAGGGCGCTTTGGGGATGGGGTCGACGCCGGCGACGATGGTCGGCGAGCCGTCCAGCCCGATGTAGTCCGGGTCGAGGTTGAGGTCCTCGTGGTCCCAGACCGTGAGGTGGTCCTCGTACTCCTCGGCCCGCTCCCGCGTCTGCTCGCGGCGGTCCTTGTGTTCGAGGCGATGGGTCGCCTTCCGGTAGGTCGGCTCGAACTCCGGGTCCGCGACGACGAAACACGGGAGCGGGGCCTCGACCGTCTCGATCTCGGTGACGTCGCCGTCGACCAGCCGCTTGGCCCGCAAGCGGTCCTCCTCCTCGTCGATATCCAGCGAGATGACGTGCGTGACGATGGGCCAGCCGAGACAGTAGGCCGTCTGCGGCCCGGTGTGGCCCGTCTCTCCGTCGGCCGTCTTGAACCCCGCGAACACGAGGTCCGGTCGGGTGTCGAGTTTCTCGATGCCCGAGGCGACGGTCATCGCCGTGGCCCAGGTGTCGGCCGCGCCCATCTCCCGGTCGGAGAGGAGATAGAGGTCGTCGGCGTAGACGTCGGCCATGCCCTCCTGTAACACCTCCTGATAGCCCGGCGGTCCCATGCTCATCAGCGAGACGTGCCCGCCGTTGCGCACGCTGGTCTGGAACGCCGCGCGGAGCGCGTGCTTGTCGTTCGGATTCATTACCGTCGGTGTCTTCCCGCGTTCCAGGTGCCCGTCCTCGTCGAAGGAGACTTTCCCCTCGCGGAAGTCCGGGACGCCCTTCGTCAGAACTACTGTGTGCATATCACTCACGACCCTCGTGAACGTACCTCAAAGCGGGTCGAATATAAATGTATGTTCGTGATAATGTCGGCCGGCGGCGAGTAGCGAGTGACTACCCGCTACCGGCGACTCGCGCGGACCGAGAACGCGGCCCGTGGAACTGTCGGCGAACGCTCAGATCCGGCCGGCGCGTCCGGGGTCCACGTCGATGGCGTCGACCGGGCAGACGTCGACACAGAGCATGCAGTCGATGCACTGGTCCTCGTGGGCCGGGTCGGCCTTTATCTCGCTCTCGGGGTGATCGGGCGTGTCCACCCACTCGAAGACGTCGACGGGGCAGTCCTCCAGACACGCGCCGTCGGCGATGCAGATGTCGAAGTCGACGGCGACGTGTGTGCCGTGGATACCAAGCGTCTCCGGTTCCTCGACCGGTCCCCACACGTCGTGGCCGTCGTGTTCCTCGACCACTTCGCGGTTGTCCTCGAACTCGGGATCTATGGCCATTGGTATCTACCACCACTCGTCGGTGGTACTTAAAGTTTCGACCGGACGCGTCAGTCTCGATAGCGGTTCGAGCCGTCGGCCGGGTCGCCCGTTGGCGGTTTTCGGTCCTCGGGACCGCCGCCGAGAGAACGGTCGTCGGGGCCGCCGGACGGTCGGCGGCCCGGTTCGTCGTCGGGAAGCCGCCCGTCCGGCCCACCGCTCGGCGGCTGCCCGCCCGCGTCCAAGTCGCGGCCAGGCCCCGTCACCGCGCCGACGTGCTGACGGAGGAACGCGGCGGTGCGGTCGTAGACGTCGTCGTAGAACCCACCGTGGAACGGGAAGGCGTGGCCCCCCGCGACCGGTTCGTAGTCGATATCGGTGAGCGGTGCCAGCGCCTCGGCCATCAGTTCGGACTGCCGCGGCGGCGCGACGTCGTCGTCCTCGCCGTGGAGCAACAGCGTCGGCGGCATCGACGCGTCGACCTGCCCGGCCGGCGAGGCGAGGTCGTACGCCTCGGGGATCTCCTCCGGGCCGCCACCGAGGTACGCCGCGAGCTCGTGGTCGCCGTCCTCGATGCCCAGCGCGCGGAAGTCGTAGACGCCGGAGTAGCCCACGACGGCATCGAGAGACGACGACGCGCCCGGGTAGCGTTCCGGTTCGAAACCGGGTTCGTCGGCAGTCGCCGCCGCCAGGAGGACCAGACTCGCGCCCGCGGAGTGTCCGACGGCCACGACGCCCTGCGGGTCGCCGCTGACGCCCTCGGCGCGACACCACTCGATCGCGGCCTTCACGTCGACGAGCGGGGCCGGGAACGTCCACTCCGGAGCCAGCCGGTACTGCGGTTCGACGACGACGTACCCCTCGGCGGCGAGGTCGATGGCGTGCCGGGCGAACTCGCCCTTGTCGCCGTAGCGGAACGCGCCGCCGCGGACGAGGACGGCCACGGGTTTCGGGCCGCTCGCCGCCGTCGCCTCGTAGCGGTCGAGTAGGAGCGTCCGCCCGTCGACCTCCCGGAACGGGACGTCCCGCTCGACCGTCACAGTCTCGCCGGTGTCTTCTGTCACGTCACTCACTGCGTCCGTCGGCGGTAAAAACGCGTCGGGGGAACCGGTCAGAGAGGGAGCGGGGACCGACAGACGAGCGACCGGTACTCGCCGTTTTCAACGACAGTAACGGTCGCCTCTCACCGCCCCCGAACTTCGGAGCCGTCGATAAAACAGTGATAATGGGGCCGATAGAACAAAGTTCGATACTGGCAAACACGTAGCTGAAATGCGAAGCCGGTTCGCTCCGCCGCGCCGCGCGGTAGCTCTCGCCCCACTCGTCTCTCCCGACTTAGCGATGCGCAGGCGAGACGGCGCTGCGGGGCGTCCCGTGCCCGACGACACCGCCCGGGAGGGTCGATGACGGACTGCGAGCCCGACGAGCGGCATGCGGGACAGTACGAAGCCGTCTTCGAGTCGCTCGACCAGCCGGTGTACCTCGCGGACGACGGAGGACGGTTCGTCAGGGTCAACGACGCGTTCGCCGAGCTCACGGGCCGAGAAGCGGAGACGCTCGTCGGCGAACCGGTCGCGACCGTCCTGAAGTCGGACCGAGGCGAGGGACCGTCGGAGGCCGACGCGAGCGAGGAGAGAAAGGTCGTCACACCGTCGGGGAACCGGATTCCGTGCGAGGTGTCCGTGACGCCGCTCGCGACGGCGGAAGGCGAGTCGAGAGCGGTCGGCGTGGTCCAAGATGTCTCCCGCCGAGCTCACCTCGAATCCGAACTGGCTGAGGTGCGCGAGCGCCTCCAGACGCTCATCGAGGCGTCGCCGCTGGCGATCGTCGCCGCGGACGAGGCGGGCGTCGTCGACGTGTGGAACCCCGCCGCGGAGTCGCTGTTCGGGTGGTCGACGAACGAGATCTGCGGCGAACCGCTCTCCGTCCTCCCGGTCGACCACCGCACCGAGTTACAGCGCCGCCACGAGCGCGTACTCGACGGGGACCGCCTCACCGGCGTCGAGACGCAGCTCCGACACCGCGGAGGCCACACGCTCGACGTGAGCGTCTCCATCGCCCCCATTCGGGGCGAACACGGCGACATCCTCGGGAGCGTCGCCATCATCGCGGACATCTCCGAACAGAAGGCCCGCGAGGAGCGACTGCAGGAGCAAAACGAGCGCTTAGACGAGTTCGCCAGCATCGTCAGCCACGACCTCCGGAACCCGTTACAGGTCGCATCGGGGAGCCTCGAGCTCGCGAGACACGGGGCGACGCCGGAAGTCGAGGACCGCCTCGACTCCGTCGGCGACGCGTTAGAGCGGATGGAGGCGCTCGTCGAGGACACGCTCACGCTGGCCAGAGAGGGGCAAGATATCGAAGACACCGAAGTGGTCGACCTCCGCATCGTCGCGCAGGGCGCGTGGAACGGCGTCCTCACCGAGGGGGCGACCTGCTCGATCGAGACGTCGCGGACCGTCCTCTGTGACCCCGGGCGGTTGACCGAGCTGTTCGAGAACCTCTTTCGGAACGCGCTGGAACACGGTGGCACCGACGAGTCGCCGGTTTCGGTCACCGTCGGCGAACTCGAAGACGGCTTTTTCGTCGCTGACGACGGCTCGGGAATCCCCGAAGACGAACGCGACGCCGTGTTCGAATCCGGCTACACCACCGTCGGCGACGGCACCGGGTTCGGCCTCGCGATCGTCGAGACCATCGCCGACGCCCACGACTGGGACGTGACGCTCACCGAGAGCGAGGCGGGCGGCGCGCGCTTCGAGTTCACCGACGTGGAATGGACGACCTGATCAGGGGTGTGCGAAGTACGCGACGGACTCGCCGTCGGATGCGATCTCGTCCACGCGAGCGAAGCCGATGCGCTCGAACTGGAGCATGTCGTCGGCTTCGTAGTCGAGAACGCCCGGCTCTGCGACGCCGGTCACGTCGCCGTCTATCGTCCGGAGGCGGAGTTCGGGACCGTCGGCCGGTGCCCAGTGGACCACGTCGACGCCCTCCTCGCGGACCGCCGAGATGTCGTCGCCGACGTACTCGAAGGCGTCGCGCGTGTGCCGAACGCAGCCGTAGCCCTTCAGCCAGACGCGCTCGCCGTGTTCGGGCAGGTCGTCGCCCTCGACGGCGACGCCGCCCGCGACCGGGATCTCGCGTCGACCCCGGTCCTCGTGGTCGGGGTGGAACGGCGGTTCGCCGGCGTCGGGACCGCCGACGACCTGGCGCTCGACCAGGCCGCCGTGCTCGTCGCCGTCGCGGACGAAGAACGCGCGGTCGGTGTCGTCGTCTATCAGGTCGCGGTTGTTCGCATAGACCGAGGACATGGCGAGGTCGACGTTCGAGGTCGAGGTGCCGAGTTCGACCATCGCGTCGACCAACGCCTCGCCGCGGATGCCCCGCCGGCGGAGACTGGCGACGGTCGGCGCGCGCGGGTCGTCCCAACCGTCGAGTTCCCCCTCGGCGATCAGCTCCGCGATGGTCGAGGTGGACATCTTCACGTCGTACTCGTCGACCTGCACGTGCCCCCAGTGGACGACCTCGGGGTACTCCCAGTCGAAGTAGTCGTAGACGAACCCCTGGCGCTTCGCGGAGTCCTGCAGGTCGATGCCGCGGATGATGTGCGTGACCCCCAGCAGGTGGTCGTCGACGCCGCTCTGGAAGTCCAACATCGGCCAGCAGCGGTAGTCCTCGGCCTCTTCGCGGGGGTGAGGCGTGTCGATCATCCGGAAGGCGACGAAGTCACGCAGCGCGGGGTTCTTGTGCGTGATGTCGGTCCGCACGCGGAGGACCATCTCGCCGCTCTCGTACTCGCCGTCGACCATCGCCTCGAACTCGTCGAGAACGGTCTCGGCGTCCTTTTCACGGTGGGAACAGGCCTGGCCGCTGTTCTTCATGTCGGAGAACTCCCCCTGCGGACAGGAGCAGGTGTAGGCCCCGCCGAGGTCGATGAGTTCCCGCGCGTGGTCGTAGTACGTCTCGACGCGGTCGCTGGCCCGATAGACGGCGTCGGGTTCGAAGCCCAGATAGTCGATGGCGTCGAGGATGGCGTCGTAGGCGTCGAGGTCCGGGCGCTTGGTCTCCGGGTCGGTGTCGTCGAATCGGCAGACGAACTCGCCGTCGTACCGTTCCTTGTACGTCCCGATGACGGCCGCCATCCGCGCGTGGCCGATGTGCCACGGACCGTTGGGGTTCGGCGCGACGCGCATCCGCACGGTGTCGTACTCGTCGGCGTCGGGGAGGTCCGGAAGGGGGTGCTCGTCGCTCTCGTCCGCCGCTTCGAGCGCTTCGAGTTTCTCGGGGGCGAGTTCGCTCAGTCGCTCGCGGCGTCCCTCGGCGTCCATGCCGTTGACCCGGTCGACCACCGGCGAGACGATCGCCGGGATCTCGTCGCCGTACTCGCGGAACTCCGGGTTCTCGCCCATGAGTGGCCCCATGATGGCCCCGACCTGTGCCTCGCTGTCGTGTTTGACCGCGTTGAGGAGGGCGTTCGTCTCGGCGGCCTCCTCGATACGCTGGCGTAGCGCGTCGTCCATGCTCGCCTCTGACACCGCCCCGGTCAAAACGCCGTCGGGTTCGCTCGGCCGGCGCGCGGTTCCCCGGCCTGCGTCCCGTCAGCGTTATTTTCGCGGCCGTCGCAGCCACCGGGTATGGCTCCCGACGCCGCGCAGTTCCTCGCGGACTCGCCCGACCGGTTGGCGCTCTTAGAGCGCCTCCGCGAGACCCCGGGGTCGCCCCGCGACCTCGCCGACGAACTCGACCAGTCTCGCCGGAGCGTCCAGCGGAATCTGGCCGCCTTCGCCGACCGGGGCTGGGCCGAGAAGCGCGACGGCGACTACCGCCTGACGACGACGGGGCTGTTGGTCACGCGCCGCCACCGCGAGTACGTGGACGCCCTCTCTGCAATCGGCGAGAACGACGCCCTCTACGCACACCTGCCCGCGGACGTGGCACCGGACCCGGACCTACTCGCGGACGCGACGCTCGTCGTCGCCGAGACCGACCAACCGCAGGCCCCGGTCAGCCACTACGTGAGTACCGTCGAGTCGGCCGACACCTCCCGCGTGCGGATGATATCGCCGGTGTTGAGCCGCCTGTTCCACGACGCCCACGCCGAACTGGTCCTCTCGGGCGTCGAGACCGAACTCGTCCTCGACGGGCTGACCATCGACCGCGCCCGCGAGAAGAACCCCGCCGAGTTCGCAACGGTGGTGAGCGTCCTGCCCTTTACGCTGTACCAGAGTCCGGATTCCGTCTCGTTCGGCCTGACGCTGACAGACGACCGCGTTCTCCTGCTCGCCTACGACGAGAGCGGACAACTCCACGCCTGCGCCGACGGGACCGACCCGGCGTTCTACGCGTGGGCGGCGGAACTGTACGATCGATACCGCGAGCGCAGCGAGTCGGTGTCGGGCCTCGATACGCTCCGTTCCTGAGAGACGGTGTAGCTTGGAAGTAGGATATGAGAATCGGGAAGCCCCGACTCCAGTCGTGGATGGTTCGTCCCTCGAATTGTGCCGACAATCCATCTTTCGCTACCCCTTGGGGTAAAACTGAGCAGCCGACTCGGGTGGGACTGAAAGGGGCCGGTCGCTCCGGGAAGACGGGCGACGTAAGGACCGCAGGCCGGAGGCCGAGGACCGCAGCGAGTCCCTCGACTGGAGCGACCGGGGGCTTTCTGGCTGTTCGAGACGCCGGTTCCAGCGGACCCTACGCAACCAGGCACCACCCATCCTGCTAGCGGTGGTGACAGGGGGTGTCGCGGCCGACGGCGGATGACGTAAACTCCCCACGCACAGTATCTCGACTCGCATGCGAATCCTCCTCCTCGGCGGCACCGGCTTCGTCGGTCGCCGCCTCGCCGCCCGATTGGTCGAGCGAGGCCACGACGTGACGGCGCTCGCTCGCTCCCCCGACGCGACGGCCCTCCCCGACGGCGTGCGAACGGTCGCGGGCGACGTGACCGATCTCGACGCGCTCGATTCAGCGTTCGACAGGCAAGACGCCGTCGTGAACCTCGTCGCGCTCTCGCCGCTGTTCGAACCCGACGGGGGAAACGAGATGCACGGGCGAGTCCACCTCGGCGGGACCGAGAACGCCGTCGCCGCGGCCGAACGTCACGGCGTCTCCCGATTCGTCCAGGTGAGCGCGCTCGGTGCCGACCCCGACGGGCCGACCCACTACATCCGCGCGAAGGGCGAAGCCGAGACCGTCGTCCGCGATTCCGCGCTGGACTGGACGATCGTTCGGCCCTCCGTCGTCTTCGGCGACGGCGGCGAGTTCGTCTCCTTCACGCGCCTGCTGACGACGCCGTACGTCACGGGCCTCCCCGGCGGCGGCAAGACCCGGTTTCAGCCGATCTGGGTCGAGGACCTCGCGGAGATGCTCGCCGACTGCGTGACCGACGAGCGCCACGTCGGCGAGACGTACGAACTCGGCGGTCCCGACGTGCTGACCCTCGCTGACGTGGCTCGCGCGATCTATCGCGCCGACGGGAAGCCGCTTCGCGTCCTTCCCGTACCGATGACACTCGCCAGAATCGGACTGACTATCGGCGGAAGCGTTCCCGGTTTCCCGATGGGTCCCGATCAGTACCGCTCGCTGAAGTTCGACAACACCGTCGCCCACAACGATGTGACCGCCTTCGGCCACAGCGAGACGGACCTCCGTTCCTTCGAGGAGTACCTCGACGAAGGCGGCGAACGCGACCGCGACCGCCGCCGGAGCCTCCTGACCCGCCCTGCGACGCTCGCCCTCTTCGCGTACTTCGCGCTCTCGACCGCCCTCCCGACTCTGACCGACTCCCCGCTGGCAATCGCCCTCTACGTGCCGACCTACCTCCTGACGATGGCCGTCTACGACGCCCCGTGGGGGCTGGAGAACGTCGTCTACGGGGTCGAATCCCTGCTGGGCATCGGCCACAACTCGGCGCTGTATCACGTCGGTCTGCTGATGACGTACTTCGCCTGTGCCGTCGCGCTGACGTGGCTCGGCCGGTCGCTTCGCGCGGCTGTCGGCCCCCGTCGCGGCTAAGCCGCTCGCGACGGTCGACCGTCGGCCCTCAGACGTCGAGACGCGCGCCGACCCGTTCGAGCGTCTCCAGTCCGGTGACTTCCCCGGGTTCGTCGGGAACCGTCCACACGTCGAGGTCCGGCAGCGACGAGCGAAGCGCGGCGATGGCCTCCTCCTGGACGGCCTGCTTCCCGAGACAGCGCTCGCAGTCGCCCGGGTCTTCGATGACCTTGTTCACGACGAGCGTCGTCACCGGGATCCCGAACTCGCCCAACCGGTCGACGAGACGCTCGCTCTCGCGGACCGCCATCGTCTCGGGGATCGTGACGACGCGGAACTCGGTCTGTTCGGGGTCTCGAAGGACCGTCGCCACGCGCTCCATCCGCTCGCGCATCTCCGTGAAGTCGTCGTGCTCCCCGCGGCGCTTGCGTCCCATCGGCCCGAACAGCATCGTCCGCGTGGCGTCGACCTTCCGTCGCACCTGGTCGCGGAGGTCCAGCGCCGTCGCCATCCCGCGGTCGATCACCGACGGCAGGTCGAGCAGCCTGAGCGTGTGACCGGTCGGCGCGGTGTCGAAGACGACGCGGTCCCAGCGGTCGCTGTCGACGTACGTCGCCAGCCCCTCCAGCGCGGCGAGCTCGTCGCTGCCGGGCGCGACGCCCGAGGAGAACAGCGTCGCCACCTCCTCCTCGTCGAGGCTGATCCCGGCGTCGTCCAACTCGTCGGCCAGCGCCTCGAACAGCACGCGGTAGCGGTCGACGCCCGCCTGCGGGTCGACCTCGACGCCCCAGAGGTTCTCACGTATCTCGGTCGGGTCACCGCCGAGAGCGACGCCGAGGGAATCGGCCAGCGAGTGAGCCGGGTCGGTCGAGACCACCAGCGTCTCGTGGTCTTCGCGCGCCAGTCGCAGCCCCGTCGCCGCCGCGACGGTGGTCTTCCCGACGCCGCCTTTCCCGCCGTAGAGGACGAACCGTGTCACGGCCGACTGTTGGGGTCGAACCCGTTTAACTCCGTTCCGGAGAGTGAAGGTCGAGATTCGGGGAACGAGAGCCACGGGGAGCCGACCGCGGGCTATCGCCTCAGATGTCCGTGACGAGTTCACCGAACTGCTCGGTGGGCACCGCGCGCATCGTCTCCGTGTCCAGCCCGTACCGCTCGATCGCGATGGAGGCCTGCAGCACGGTGTCCTCGTCGGGGACTTCGAACGTGAGCAGGAAGTCGTAGCTGCCCGCCAGCGCGTAGCTGTCGAGGGGCTCCCCACCGAGGTCCTCGATGTCCTGTCGGACGTCGCCCCAGATGCTCACGAGCTCCTGGGCGTTCTGTATCTCCTGTTCGTTGACGTCGGCGAGGACCGAGTACGTCGGCATGGTTCGGCCGTCGCGTCTGCCGATTATAGGTCTGTTGCCCGATACTCACCCCGGAAAAACCGACGGGGCGCGGTCCGACGGTCAGTACTCTCGCTCGACGAGGTAGTTCGCGATGCCGTCCAGCAGCTCGCGGGCCTCGTTGTCGGGGAGCACTTCGAGGTTCTCCTTCCCGCTCTGGACGAGTTCCTGTGCTCGGTCCTCCGCGTACTCGATCGAGCCCGCCTCGCGGAGCCGGGCGACGGCGTCGTCGATCTCGGCTTCCGAGACGTCCTCGACCGAGTCGGTGTCGACGAGGTTCGCCACGTCGACGCCCTGCTGGCGCGCGTGTAGGGTCACGAGCGTCTGCTTGTTCTCGACGAGGTCCGACCCGCGCTGTTTGCCCAGTTTCTCCGAGGGCGTCGTCAGGTCCAGCAGGTCGTCCTGGATCTGGAACGCCCGGCCCACGTCCAGCCCGTGGTTATACAGCGCCGTGGCCGTCTCCTCGTCGGCCCCCAGCAGGGTCGCCGGGATCGACGCCGCGGCCCCGTACAGCACGGCGGTCTTGAGTTCGACCATCTCCAGGTACTCCTCGGGCGTGACCGCCTCGCGCTGCTCGAACTCGATGTCCAGCGACTGTCCCTCACAGATACGGGTGCACGTCGTGGCGAGTCGCTTGTTCGCCTCGACGGTCCGCTCCGGGGCGGCCCCGGTTCCGAGCAGGAACTCGAAGGCCTTCGAGTACAGCGTGTCGCCGGCCAGAATCGCCGTCGAGAGGTCGTACTCCTTGTGGACGGCGGGGACTCCCCGGCGGAGGTCGTCGTCGTCCATGATGTCGTCGTGGATGAGCGTGAACGTCTGGATGACCTCGATCGCGATGGCCGCCGACAGCACGTCGGCGCGCCCGTCGTCCAGCGTCGGGAAGTCGCGGTAGTTCTCCGAGAGCGGTTCGACGTCCAACAGCGACTCGGCGACCAACAGCAGCACCGTCGGTCGGAGTCGTTTGCCGCCAGCGTCCAGCAGGTACCGGGTCGCCTCGTAGAGGTGTTCCGGCCGCGTGACCGGGAGTTCCTCCGGGAGCGCCTCGTTGACCCGCTCTCGCCGGGCGAGGATGGCCGCTTCGACCTGCTGATGGCGTCCTGACATCACTCTACTCGGTGAGTTGGATCATGTTACCGTTTCGGGTAACGTGGAGGTCGCGGCCGACCTTGTAGCCCTGGTTCTCGGCGAGGTCCACGTACGGCGCGAACCCTTTGAGGCTCTGGTGAGCGGGGATGACGTGCTGTGGCTGCAGCGCCTGTAGCATCTCGTAGTGCCCTTCCTCTCGGAGGTGGCCCGAGACGTGGATGTCGTCGTAGATGCGAGCGCCCTGCATACCCAGCAGTTTCTCGGACTGGTAGCGCTGGCCCTCGTTGGTCGGCTCCGGGATGACCCGGGCCGAGAAGAGGACCTTGTCGCCGTCGTCCAGTTCGTAGGGGGTCTCGCCGCGGCCCATGCGGGTGAGCATCGCGCGCGGCTCACCCTGGTGGCCCGTCACGATGGGCAGGAAGTTCTCCTTGCCCTCGTTCATGATGCGCTTGAACGTGCGATCGACGGACTTCCGGTGGCCGTACATCCCCAGGTCCTCGGGGAAGTCCACGAAGTCCAGGCGCTCCGCGGTGCCGGAGTACTTCTCCATCGAGCGGCCCAGAAGCACCGGCTGACGGCCGATGTCGTCGGCGAACTCGACGAGACTCTTCACGCGAGCGATGTGGCTCGAGAACGTCGTGGCGACGATCCCGCCGTCGTAGTCCTCGACGCTGTGCATGACGTCCTTGAGGTGTCGGCGCGCGACGGACTCGGAGGGCGTCCGGCCCTTCCGGCCGGCGTTCGTACAGTCCTCGATGTAACAGAGGACGCCCTCGCCCTCGCGGCCGATCTCGCGGAAGCGCTTCATGTCGATGGGGTCGCCCAGCACCGGCGTGTGGTCCATCCGTTTGTCAAGCCCGTAGACGACTGCGCCCTCCGGCGTGTGAAGGACCGGGTTGATGGCGTCGATGATGGAGTGAGTGACGTTGACGAACTCCAGTTCGGTGCGCTCGCCGATCTGCATCGTCTCGCCGGCCTCCATCTTCTGGAGGTCGTTCTGGACGCCGAACTTCTCCTCGCCCTTGATCTGCTGTTTGACGAGTTCGATGGTGAACGGCGTGGCGACGATGGGCGCGTCGTAGCGGTGTGCGAGCTTCGAGATCGCGCCGATGTGGTCCAGGTGACCGTGGGTCGGCACGATGGCCTTGACGTCGCCCTCGAGGTCGGACATGACGCGGTCGTCCGGGATCGCGCCCATGTCGATGAGGTCGAGCGAGTGCATCCGCTCGGTCTCGACGTTGTCGTGAATCAGTACCTTCGAGAGGTTCAGGCCCATGTCGAAGATGACGACGTCGTCCCCCGCACGGACGGCCGTCATCTGTCGGCCCACAGCCTCATATCCGCCAATTGTTGCGATTTCGACTTCCATGGTTGTAGCTCCGAGTGGAGCCGACCGCGAGCACGCGGTTGGTGGTGGCGACGACGGTAACCGCCGAAACGGCGTCTCGATTCCGATGGGTGGCGAGGCCGGCCGGGGTAGCCCCGTAGCCTCGGTTCCCGCAGTGGAAGGGACTCGCGTCCCGACGACTTTTCCCCCGTCGTCTGCCGGCCGCCGAACCGCGAGTCGCGGGCGGCCGTGCGCTCGGTTACGCGGCAGTACAACGCGGCTTCTTAAAACGATGTGGGTTCCGTCCGCTCACTCGTCGTCCAGCGCGTCGGATAGCGGGTCGCCGTCCGAGTCGACGTCGAACCGTCGGGTACTGCCAGCGGTCTCGGAGTCGTCCTCGTCAGTCGATTGGTCGGCGACCACTTCGTCCGTCGCGTCCGCGCCCGTCACGTCCGAACTGTCCGCGGTGCGCGTCTCCTCGCCGACCGCGCGCTCGAACGGGTCGCTCTCGTCGATCGGCTCCTCGCCGAATAAGTCGTCCGTCGTTCGCGGTCCGTCGGTCGATTCGTCGTGGTCGCCCGTCGCGTCCGTGCCCTCCGCACCCCAGTCAGCGGCGTCGGACGCGGCGGCGTCCGCGGTTCCACCGGCGTCGTCCGCCGTTTGCGGATCCGACGACTCGCCCGACTCGAACTCCGTCGGGTCCGGCGGGGACCACTCCTGCGGCGACTCGCGCTCCGCCGGAGTCGGCGCGTTCCCCTCGTTCGCTTCGCGCGCCGTCGGCTCTCCCGTGGCGTCGCTCGGGGCGTCCGCCGTCGGGCCACCGAAGATACTGTCGTCTCCGGCGGACACCTCGGTCGGTCCCGCGCCGGTGTCGTCGGTCTCGGTGGCAGTCGCCGCGCTCGAAGGGGCATCGCCGGTGGTCTCTTCCCCCGGAACGTCGACGTCGGCGTCCGTCGGCTGGTCCGGAACTGAGTCCCGCTCGGCAGCAGATCGGTCGTCGGCACCGGCGACCGCCGACCGCGACTGTTCCGGTGCCCGCGTCGCTTCCGCCGTCTCCAACTCCGTCGCAGCCGCCGGCCCCGGACCGCCGCGTCTCTGGCCGGGCCGATTGACGCCCACGGGGTCCGCGGGGTCCTCGGCTGGCGGCTGCGTCTCGGATCGCCGGGTCGACGTCTCCTCGTCGGCGGTCGCTGCGGCCCCACCAGCCGCCGTACCGGTCGACGCGGCCGCCGTATCCGCGGGCCGACGCTCGTCGGTCGTTTCCCCGCTATCGACCCTGGCGGTTTCGTCAGTGGTCGCGGTCTCACCGCCCGATTCGTCCTCGGCTCGATCAGCAGTCGGTTCCCCACCCGTCGCCGCGACGGCCGCGGCGGCACCGACCCGCGTCGCGTCGGCGACGAGTTTGTGGGCGAGTCCGAACAGGCCCGAGAGCGTGAGGAGGACGCCGATACCGGCGACGACGACGCCCAAGAGCGCGCGGTTCGTCTCGACTGTGGGGGAGGTCGCACTCGACGCGCCGAGGACCATGCCGATCCCGACGAACACGCCCCCGACGACGCTCACGACGAGAAAGTACCCGACGAAGCGCGTGCCGTATCGGTAAACGTCCAATAAGCTAACAGCAGACATTGTACGACAATGACCAACGCTGGTCAAATAGGTTACGCCGACAGTATCACTCGGCGTCGACGGTCGTCCCCGGTGACTCGCCGGCGAGGAACGCGGGGAGGTCGTCGGGACCGAAGACGTGGGCCGGGCTCTCCAGCGCGAGCAGCGCCCGGACTTTCCCGGCCATCCCGCCGGAGACGTCGGTCGCGTCGCTCCCGCCGAGGGCCGCCGCCACGTCCTCGAACGCCGCGATCCGCTCGATCACCTCACCGGCCTCGGAGAGAACGCCCGGAACCGTAGAGCAGACACCGACGCGATCCGCGTCCACGGCGGGCGCGAGTTCGACGACGAGTTCGTCGCCGCTGAGGACGGTCGCGCCCTCGCCCTCGTGGGCGACGAGGTCGCCGTGGAGCACCGGCACGAACCCCTCGCCGAGCAGCGTCTCGACCTGACCGGTGGGCAGCGAGAGCGCGCCGTCGGCGTCGCGGTGGCCCGCCGAGAACGGATGGACCGGGACCGCCGGCACGTCCCGGTCGGTCAGCGAGGCGACGACTCGCGCGTTCAGTCGCTTCATCGCGCCGTGGATCGCGTCGACGCCGGCAACGTCGCGGGTCCCCTCGGTCGTGCTGACGCCGTACTCGGCGGCGTGGTGGTGGCCGAAGCTCCCGCCGCCGTGGACGACGACGAGGTCCTCGTCCGCGTCGGCGACGGCGTCGGCCGCCGCCGCGAGTCCCGCGTCGTCGACCGTCTCCGGTTCGTCCTTCTCGGTGACGACGCTCCCGCCGAGTTTGAGGACGACGGTCATTCCCGCCTCACTCCCTCGGTGTCCAGTTCCGCCCGGAAAGCGTCCTCACAGCCCGGTGTGTACTTCAGCGCGGTGAGGGCGTCGTCGCCCTCGTCCAGCGCGACGATACAGCCGCCGCCGCCGGCCCCGGTGAGCTTCGCGCCGACCGCGCCGGCGTCCCTGGCGGCCCACACCATCGTATCCAGCGACCGCGAGGAGACGCCGAGCGCCGACAGCAGCCCGTGGTTGAAGTTCATCAGCTCCCCCAGCGACTCGTAGTCGTCCGTGCCGAGGACGTTCTCCCCCTCCCGGACGACGTCACCGATCGCCCGAACGGTGTCGGCCGCGAAGTCGTGTTCCTCCCGGAGCCGGCGGACGCCGGCGACGAGCGCCCCGGTGTCGCCGGCCCCGCCGTCGAACCCGATGACGAACGGGAGGTTGCCGATGCCATCGAGCGTCCGGCAGTCGTCGCCCTCGACGCGGACCGCGCCGCCGACGGCCGAGCAGAACGTGTCGGCCCGCGAGGCCTGCCCGTCCTGCACCGCCGACTCGACCCGGTACGCGCGGTCGGCGATCTCGCGGGGCGTGAGTTCGACGCCCAACTCCCGCGTCGCGGCGTCGATGGCCGCGACGACGACCGCCGCCGAGGAACCGAGGCCCGCCCCCAGCGGGATGTCGCTCTCGATCTGTATCTCGAAGCCGGCCTCGGGCGTCCCGGTGGCCTCCCGGACCTGCGAGACCGCCTCGTTGACGTAGCCCATCGCCGCCTCGACGAGTGGCCGCTCCGCCTCGACGTCCGGCCGCGTATCGCCGTCGCCGTCGTACTCGACGGTGAACCCATCGAGCTTGAGGTCGTCCGCGTGAACGCGCAACCCGTCTTCTCGCTCGGTGGCCGTCACTCGCGCCCGGCGCTCGATGGCGCACGGGACCGCCGGCTCACCGTAGACGACCGCGTGTTCCCCGAACAGATACACCTTGCCGGGGGCGCTCGACGTAACCATACCCGTTCGTGTATCCGGAGGGGGTTAGGCGTTTTCGGAGCGAGATTCCGGATCGACGCGACGGCTCGCTCGCAGTTCGGGACGACGCACGATGTGACAACGGTAAAAAGCGGTTTTCAGCCTCCTGAAAGCACTTTTAGCGGTGCGCGGAACGACCGAGTATGAACCGCCGCCGACTGCTCGCCGCGTGCGGAACGGCCCTCGCCGGACTCGCCGGCTGTCTCTCCGAGTCGCCCGCGGGCTCGGACGATACGCCGAACCGAACCGAAGCCCCGCCGAGCGATACCCGAACGGGTTCGCGGACCGAGTCGCCAACCGACCAACCCGCCGGAACGCACACCGACGCGACGCCCGCCGTCGGGGACATCGTCGTCCGGAAGTCGATTCGGTACGAGTCCCTGATGGGATCGGGGGGCGTGCTCACGGCCCAGAGCAAGCAGTACGTCGTCGCTTCCATCGAGGGACCGCGGGACGCTTCGACCGACGGATTCACCTTCGAGACCGATTCGGAGTCGTGGAACCCGGGACTGCCCGACACCGTCGGATCGAGAAACTACATGGCCGCGGGCATCGAGCGACCGTTTCTCGCGTTCACCCTGCCGTCGCCGCTGTCGGCGTCTAATCCGCGAATCCGACGCGACGGCGAGGACACCGAGTGGGCGCTCCCGGCGGGTGCGACCGAGACGCTCGCCGCCTCGTCTCCCCGGTTCAAACTCGATAGCGTGACCGTCCCCGAATCGGTCTCGCAGGGCGAGCCGCTGTCGGTGTCGCTCTCGGCGACGAACGTCGCCGAGACCGACGGGCGGTTCCTCGCGGCGGTCTACTGGCCGACGAAGCGCATCGCGGACGACGACGAATCGCGCGTCGTCGAGCGTACCGTCGCCGCCGGCGAGTCGGTCTCGGCGTCGCTGGACGTAGACACGGAATACACGACGAGCGAGGCCGAGACGATACCGCTGCGGATTCGCGGCCACGTCACGGCCGAGCGAGACGTCGACGTGACGGACGTCCCGACCGAGTGGTAACGGCCGGCTAGTCTCGGCTTTCGACCCGCATCGACATCTCCTGTCTGGGATGGGCGGTCAGCGACGGCATGAGTTCCAGCGGCGTCTCGCCCTGGAAGTCGAGGTGGTACCGCTTGGCCGTCGTCGCGGTGATGAGTTGGGCCTCCAGCATGGCGAGGTGCTTGCCGATGCAGTGGCGCGGACCGCCGCCGAACGGGAAGTACGCGAACCGCGGGCACTCTTCCGCGCGTTCGGGCCGCCAGCGGTCGGGGTCGAACGCCTCCGGGTCGTCGTAGAAGCGGGCCGAGCGGTGGACCCCCCACTGCGGGAGCATCAGCGTCGTCCCCGCCTCGACCGGATATCCCGATAGCTCCACGTCGTCGGTCGGTTCGCGGAAGATGGTGTACACCGGCGGATACAGCCGCATCGCCTCCTGGATCACCCGCTCCAGGTAGTCGAGTTCGCGGACGTGTTCCATCCCCGGTCGCTCGTCGCCGACGACCTCGTCGAGTTCCGCGTGGACCTTCCGCTCGGCCGCGGGATGCTCCGACAGCAGGAACCAGGTGTACGTGAGCGTCAGCGCCGTCGTGTCGTGACCCGCCAGCAGCATCGTCATCATCTCGTCGCGCAGCTGCTCGGCCGTCTGGTTCCCGTCGTCGCGCGCTCGGATGAGCACCGAGAGGAAGTCCATCGGGCCGTCGGCGTCCGTCCCGACGTCCGCCTCGCGGACGGCGACGATGTCGTCTAGCACTCCGTCCAGCGTCTCGACGGCGCTGGCGAACTCGGCGTCGTCCGGCATCGGCATCCAGTCGGGCGCGGCGAACCTGATCGGGTCGGGTTCGAAGCGCTGGCCGAGCGGGACGAGCTGCTCCTCGATGGTCCGCACCCGCTGTTCGGAGAGTGTAACGCCCATCATCAGATCGAGGATGACGTCGAGGGTCACTCGCGTCATCTCCTGTTCGATATCCACGACATCTCCCGCGTCCCACCCCGCGATGCGGTCCTCGGCGTGGTCCGTAATCCGGTCCGCCATCCCGGCCAGCCGCCCCATCGAGAACGCCGGGTTCCCCAGCCGCCGCTGCTGTTCCCACGTCTCGCCCTCGCTCAAGAGCAGTCCCTCGCCGAGCAAGTCGCCGAGCGCGTCGCCCTGGAAGTCCGGCTTGCGGAACCGGTCGGCGTCCGAGACCAGCACCCGCTCGATCGCTGTCGGGTCACAGAGCATGAGGGTGTCCATCGGCCCCATATCGAACCGGGCCACGTCGCCGTAGGCCGTCTCCAGCGCCGAGATGAACCGAAACGGATCGTTCGCGTACGTTCGGCTGCTGCCGAACAGCGGTTCCCCCTTCGGTCCCGGCGGGGTCTTCGACATAGCGGCGGTTAGGACTGGACACGTTTGAATCGAGTGCCAAACCGCGTCGCCATTCGCCGAAGCGCCCCCTCAAAGCCAGCGACTCGGGTCCAGATTCCAGTCTGTGTGTCGCCGCATCCACGTCCCGCCTAGACCGCCGACGGTGCTCAGGCCGACCGCGTACGCAAGGAAGAATCCGAATACGAGTCCCAAGAAGAGGTCGTAGGCCGGCGACGACGGCGGGACACCGACCCCGAGCGCGCCGGCGACGTACAGCGCCAACAGCGGGACCATCGCCGCGACCCCGGCGAGCGTCACGAGCGCGCCCCACCCCGCGTCCGTCAGCGTCTCGCGCATCTCACCCGCCGCTATCGAGCACCGCCGTGATATAACCGCCCGCGAGCGATCGTCAGTTGCCGACGTCCGTCTCGTACTTGACGTAGTTGCCCAGCCAGCCGCCCAGCGCGCTCAGCCCGACGATGTAGACGGCCGAGAACAGGCCGACGAGGACGAGGAAGACGAGGCCGAACGCGCCGAACCCGACCGGCATCCCGCCGCTGAGGACGAGACCGAAGAGGACGACGAAGACGAAGACGGCGACGATCGCCGAGAACACGAGGCCGATGAGGCCGGAGACGACCCCGACGCGGAGGCCGTCGTCCCGGTCGCCGCCCTGGAGGTAGCCGGCGAGCGCACCGCCGAAGACCGGTGCGAAGGGGACGAACGAACTCAGGAGGGCTGTCGCGACCGCGCCGATGACCGCGTTGAGGAGGGTGTCTTGCTCTGCCATCGCGCTCGCTACTCGGGGGTGGATAGTAGGTTTTGTGCCGTCGTGGGCTCATCGAGCGTCTCCACTCCTCGACACGGTGAGCCGCGAAAACGAATCGAAGAGCGCGCGAACTCAGATATCGGATTCGAAGTCGTCGAGCCCGTAGGACGGCTCGGCACCGCGGCGGTCGAGCGTCTCGTTGGCCAGCAGCCAGTAGACGACCGACAGCGCCTTTCGCCCCTTGTTGTTCGTCGGGACGACCAGGTCCACGTTGGACGTGGTGTTGTTGGAGTCACACATGGCGATGACCGGGATGCCGACCGTGATGGCCTCCTTCACCGCCTGCGCGTCGCCGATGGGGTCGGTGACGACCACGACGTCCGGTTCGATGTAGCCGTCGTAGTCCGGGTTCGTCAGCGTCCCCGGGATGAACCGCCCCGTGCGGGCGCGAGCGCCGACGGCCTCGGCGAACTTCTCGGCCGGGAACCGACCGTACTGGCGCGACGACGCCACGAGGATCTGCTCGGGCTCGTAGTTGGCCAGGAAGTCCGCGGCCGTGCGGATGCGCTGGTCGGTCATCGAGACGTCCAGCACGTAGAGACCGTCGTCACGGACGCGGTGGATGAACCGCTCCATGTCCTTGGTCTTCTGCTGGGTCCCGATGTGGACGCCCGCGCCGAGGTAGTCCTCGACGGGGATGAGGAGGTCCGCCTCCGACTGCTCGCCGGGCATGACGTCCTCGTCCATCTGCGGTCCGGCGTCTTCCTCTTCCTCTATCTCTGCCTCGGCCGCCTCGTCGGCGGCGTCGGCGGGCTGTTCGGCTTCCGTCTCGGGCTCGGCGTCGGCCGCTTCGTCGTCCTCCTCGGACGGGTCGAAGTCGGACTCGGACGCGTCGAGACCCTCTTTTTCGTTCCCGCTCATACTGCGTTGTCCTCGATACGAATGAGTTCGTTCAGCTTGGCTGTGCGCTCGCCGCCGACCGCGCCCGTCTTGATGAACGGCGCGTCGGTCGCCACGGCGAGGTGTGCAATAGTGGTGTCCTCCGTCTCGCCGCTCCGGTGGGAGACGACGGACTCGTAGCCGTTCCGGGTCGCCAGCTCGATGGCGTCCACCGCGTCGGTGAGCGTCCCGATCTGGTTGGGCTTGATGAGGATGGAGTTGCCCGCCCCGGCGGCGATACCGGCCTCCAGTCGCTCGACGTTCGTGACGAACAGGTCGTCACCGCAGACGAGCGTCTGGTCGCCGACGCGGTCGGTCAGGTCGGCGAAGGCCTCGTAGTCGTTCTCGTCGAGGGGGTCCTCGACGTAGACGAGGTCGTACTCCTCGACCTTCTCGGCGATGTACTCGATCTGCTCCTCGGTGGACTTGACGCCGTCGTCGTAGACGTAGCCGTCCTCCTCGTCGTCGTACAGCTCCGCGCCGGCGACGTCGAGACCGAAGGTGATCGCGAAGCCGAAGTCGTCGGCCACCGTCTCGACGGCCTCTTCCATGATCTCGAACGCTTCGTCGTCCGAGACGGAGGGTGCCCACGCGCCCTCGTCGCCCTTGCCCGCTGGCAGGTCGCGCTCCGCGAGGATGTCGTGGACCTCCTGGTGGACCGCGGCGTTGGCGAAGACGGCGTCCTCGACGCTCGGCGCGCCGACGGGTGCCGCCAGGAACTCCTGGATGTTCGTCGCGTCCGCGGCGTGTTCGCCGCCGCCGATGATGTTACCCAGCGGCGTCGGGTACTCGTTGCCACGGAAGGTGCCGCCGAGGTGCTGGAACAGCGGCGCGCCCAGCACGTCGGCACCGGCCTTGGCGGCCGCCATCGAGATGGCGACGGCGGAGTTCGCGCCGATCTCCGAGAAGTCGTCGGAGCCGTCGGCGGCGCGGAGCGCCGCGTCGACGTCGCGCTGATTGCCGGCGTGGACTTCGCCGACGAGGCGCGGGAGCGCGTCGTCGCGAGCGTTCGCGATCGCCTCCTGAGCCGGCAGTTCGATGGCCTCGTACTCGCCGGTACTTGCGCCGCTCGGTGCCTTGCCGCGGCCGAAGCCCCCGCTCTCGGTGAGGACGTCGGCCTCGACGGTCGCGTTCCCACGCGAGTCGAGGACGCGGCGAAGTCGGATGTCGGTGATTAGGGTCACTTGTGGTCGCCTCGTTTGACGGTGAAGGGGAGCACACCGGCGTCGTACTCCTCGGCCGCGATGAGGATCGGCTGGGTGTGCTCCGTCTCGATGAGCACGGGCGCACCGTGGGCCAGCTGCAGCGCTCTCGCGCCGAGTTTGCGGGCCTTCTCGTATCGGCTCTCCTGTGCGTTCATTGGTACGGAGCCACGATGTCGACGAGGTCCTTGTGCGAGACGAGCATCCGGCGACAGCAGTGCCGCTCGACGCCGAGTTCGTCGAGGACCTTCTCCGGGTCCTCTGGCTCCTCGGCCTCGCGGGTGCGGGCCTTGAACTCCTCCCAGTGCTCGCCGACGACGTTGCCGCAGGTGAAACACCGGACCGGTACCATCATGCTTGAATCACCTCAGCGGTAGGATTTCTGGTAGCGGGCCCGAGCGCCGGGACCGCCCCACTTCTTGGGTTCGGACTGACGAACGTCGTTGACCAGCAGCGACCGGTCGAACTCCATGAACGCGTCGCGCAGCTCCGCGTCGTTCGTGAAGTCCACGAGACCGCGAGCGATGGCGGTTCGGGCGGCGTCGGCCTGCCCCATGACGCCGCCACCCTCGACGGTCACGTCGACGTCGACGTCGTCGCGGAGTTCGTCCTCCGCGATCCGGAACGGCTCCAGCATCTTCAGCTGGGCCAGCTCCGGGTCGACGAGTTCGACCGGCTGGGAATCGATACGCACGCGGCCCTCGCCCTCGCGGATAGTCGCGCGGGCGACGGCGGTCTTCTTCTTACCAGACGTGTTCGTTACCATGTCTTGTTCGCTCCGAGTTGCTCGCTTATCTCGCCGAGCGAGACGAACTTGATGTTCGACAGTCGGTCCAGCGAGGTCCCCTCGACGATTTCGCCGTCCTCGTCGTGGGGGTTCCCGACGTAGACGCGGACGTTCTCGAACGCTTCGCGGCCCCGCGTCTTCTTGTGGGGAAGCATGCCGCGGATCGAGCGCTTGAGGATGCCGTCCGGTCGCTTCGGGTAGAAGTACCCGTTGTCGTTGCCGATGTTGACGCGCTTCTGGTACTTCTCGACGATCTGCTCCTCGCGGCCGGTGATGACCGCGCGTTCGGCGTTGACCACGGCGACCGATTCGCCGTTCATCGCCCTCTCGGCGACTTCCGAGGCCACGCGGCCCATGATACAGTCACGGGCGTCGACGACGACGTCGGCGTCGAACTCCGCGAGGCTCATCGGATCACCCGCACGTGGGAGCCTTCGGGGTTGTTTTCGATTGCCTGTTCGAGCGATACAGCCTCTCCGACCTGGTCGATCTTCTTCTCGGCGGTGCCGGAGAAGTCGACTGCGGCGACGGTGATGTCCTTCTGCAGGACACCGGAACCGAGTACCTTGCCCGGCACCACGACGGTCTCGTCCTCCTGGGCGTACCGCTCGATGCGGCCCAGGTTGACTTCCGCGTGGGTGCGCCGGGGTTTCTCGAGGCGCTCGGCGACGTCGCCCCAGACGTTGCCGCCCGCGCTGCGGGCGGCCGACTTCAGGTCAGCGATGAGACTGCTGAGTCTCGGGTTCGTCTTGCTCATAGAGTTCCTCCTTTGTAGGAAAAGTGCAGGGAGCAGGATTTGAACCTGCGGACCCCTACGGGACAGCGCCCTGAACGCTGCGCCGTTGGCCTGACTTGGCTATCCCTGCTCGCGTTATTTCGTTCTGCGTGCCCCGTAAAACCCCTTTCGGTCCTCTCGCTCGGGGCGCGGGCGGTCATCGGCGTCGAAGGTGTGTTTCGGGGCATGTGGCGTTACAGTTGGACTGCGTCTTTCAGTTCGGTCGCGCGGTCACGCAGCGTCTCGACCGCGCGCAGGACCAGTTCGTCGGACGTGAACGAGCCGTCGGTCTCGACGTGGAACACGAAGGCGTTCTCGACGTCGGTGACCTCGACCTCCTTGCCGGGGTACCGCTGGGAGAGATCGTTTCCGAACTCGTCGGTGAGGACGAGGTCCCCGTTCTCGGCGTCCGGGTCGGCGGCGTGCTCGGCCGCGCCCTCCTCGATGACGCCGCGGAGGATGTTCGGCTCGTCGTCCTCGAACTCGCCTTTCTCCCCGACGACCTCGACGCGCTGGAGGTGTCGGTAGCCGACGCCCACGCCGCCCTGATGTTTGGCGTGTTCCTTCCCGTTGTCGAGGACGGCGTCGGCCTCGACTTCGAGGCGCTGGCCGTCTTTCAAGTCGATGATGGGGACGTTGTCGTCGGCGGGTTCGACCAGCGGGTCGCCGGAGACGAGGTCGCTGGAGTAGGCCGTGTTCGGGCCGTCAACCGACAGCGACAGCGTCACTTCGTCGCCTTCCTCGAAGTCGTCGAGGTCGGTCGTCAGCGGGACCAGCCCCAGTCGGAGGCCGATCTGCTCGTTGAACATCACGCTGGTGTTCTCGATGACGCGAACCGTGTCGATGCTGAACGTGGGCACGTCGGCGACCATCGCCCGGCGGATGCCGTTGGCGAAGGCCGGCGTGATGCCCCGTACCAGCACGCGTGACTCCCGCTCGCCGCGTTCGACGAACTCAACCTCGTAGTCCTGTGTCATGGATTAGAATCCGGAGTTCTTGGGTGCGCGCGTGCCGTCGTGAGGCGTCGGCGTGACGTCCTCGATGCGGCCGATTTCGAGCCCTGCGCGGGCCAGCGCGCGGATGGTCGCCTGTGCGCCCGGCCCGGGGGAAGTCTGCTGGTTCCCGCCGGGGCCGCGGACGCGGACGTCGACGCCTTCGACGCCGCGGTCCTGTGCCTTCTCGGCGACGACTTCCGCCATCTGCATCGCCGCGTACGGCGACGCCTCGTCGCGGTTCTGCTTGACGACGGTCCCACCGGAGGACTTCGCCAGCGTCTCCGCGCCGGTCTGGTCCGTGATGGTGATGATGGTGTTGTTGAACGATGCGTGGACGTGGGCGACGCCCCAGATTCCGTCGTTTTCGGCTTCGCTCATTCTTGTTCCTCCGCGCGCTCAGGGTGCAGTTCGTCCGACAGCGAGCTGTTCTCGTCGAAGCCGACCGAGCTCTCGACGGCCGTCTCGACCTTCATCGACGGGCGCGTGACGCGCTGACCGTCGAGTTCGATGTGGCCGTGGACGATGAACTGTCGCGCCTGCTCGGGCGTGTTCGCGTAGCCCTTGCGGTAGACGACGGTCTGGAGTCGGCGCTCGAGGACGTCGGTGACGTCGAGCGACAGGACGTCGTCGAGGGAGTCCTGGTCGCCGAGAATGCCGTAGCGCTGCAGGCGGGCGAGGAACTCCTCGGCCTCGCGGTCGGTGTCCTCACTCGCGCTGCCGAGCAGTTTCCGGGCCTCGCGGCGGTAGTCGCGAAGCTCGGACTGGCCGCGCCAGAGCTCTTCCTTGTTCTTCAGGCCGTAGCGACCGAGCAGGTTGCTCTCGTCGGCGATCCGCTCGCCCTGATAGGGGTGGTTCGGCGTCTCGTAGAACTTGGTGTTCGATCCGAGCGCCATTATTCGTCATCCTCCGCGGCGGCTTCCTCGGCCTGCTCTTCCTTGATGGCCTCGACGTTGACGCCGATGGTCCCCTCGGTACGGCCGGTGGACTTCGTCCGCTGGCCGCGGACCTTCCGTCCGCGCTTGTGGCGGACGCCGCGGTAGGAGTCGATCATCTTCATGCGGTTGATGTCCTGGCGCTGGGTGAGTTGGAGCTCGTTACCGGTCTCGTGAGTGGTCTCACCGGAGTAGTAGTCCTTCTGGTGGTTGGTCATCCACTCGGGGACCTCGTCAGCGTAGTTCTCGACGTGCTCGACGACGGTGTCGATGACGTCGTCGTCGAGCTTGCCGAAGACCGCGCGGCGGTCCACATCGGCCTTCTGGGCGATGATGCGGGCGGCGCGGTGACCGATGCCGTTCAGTTCTGTCAGCGCTCGCTCGACGGACTTGGTCCCGTCGAGGTCGGTCTGTCCGATACGGACGAAATAGCGGATGTCCTCCTCCTCTTCGGCATCCGCGTCCTCGCCCGCGTTGGGGTCTTCTGCACTCATATGTGGGTAATTGGTCTGATGAGCGTCGTGGCGGGGATTCGAACCCCGGAGGCTGTACGCCACAGAGTTAGCAACCCTGCGCCTTGGGCCAGGCTTGGCTACCACGACACGCCTGCATTGATACTCGCGCCCGCGGCACGCGGACTCGGGGGCCGGTCCCCCTACACGAGTCTGTCCGTGACTATTCCGGGGTTGTATTTAAACGCAACGGAAGGGGGCTGCCGCGTGAATACCCTGCACACCGGGGCCTCGACCGCGATCGAGCCGACGACACAACCCCTTAGCGTTCGGCGGCCTCAGCGGCGAGTATGGTCGACAGACTCGTCACCGACGGCGGGACCGCAGTCAACCCGAGCGATCGCGACGCCCTGCGGCGGCACCTCGAACGGTTCGCGGGCACGGACAGGCTGACCGAAGCCGACGACGGCACGCTCTCCGCGGAGTTCGGTCAGTCGACGCACGTCAGCGTCGGCCCGGACGGCCGCGTCGATTCGGGAATGCCGCTTCACGCGTTCGACGCGCCCGCCGAGAGGCTCGTGTTCGATCACGACGCCGGCGAGTTGCACGTCGAGTTCGGCGACGGAGATGCGGCGGTTTCCTACACGTTTCGCCGGCCGTAGTCGAGTCCGAGACGAGCCCCCGATCGGAAGGGACGACAATCGGCCGAGCCGCTCCGCCTTTCACCGACGAACACGTCGGCTCAGCGACCTGTTTTTATTCTCTGGCAGCGTACCTTTGTCAATCATGGTATCACTCGACGACGTGTTCGAGCTGCTCAGCGAGAGACGCCGGCGCTACGTACTGTACTACCTGCGGGAGCAGGACTCACCCGTGAGTGTGCGTGAGTTAGCAGAGGCGGTGGCGGAGATGGAGGCCGACGCCGACTCCCCGGCGGTCTCGGAGACGGAGCTCGAACGATACGAGATCAAGCTCCACCACGCTGATCTCCCGAAGGCGGACACGGCGGAGTTCATCGAGTACGACGCCGACGACGGCGTCGTCCGGCTCACCGGCGAGCCGCCCGAGTTCGACGCGGTCCTGACCGTTGCCGAAGTGTTCGAACGCTCGTCGTGAACCGTCGCCAGGGCGTTCGATAGGTGGGAGAGAGCGCTGTCACAATCCTTATCGCATCTCCGGAGCCTATCCCCGTGACATGAACGAAGCGGACGTCCGCGAGCGACTCAGGGACGTGCGGGACCCGGACTTAGAGGAAGACATCGTCTCGCTGGGGCTGGTCAACAGCGTCGACGTGACCGACGGGGAGATACGGATCGACCTCGCGCTCGGCGCGCCGTACTCGCCGACCGAGACCGCGATGGCGGGCGAGGTCCGCGAAGCGCTGGCCGACGCCGACCGCGAGGTCTCGCTCTCGGCGAGCGTCGACCGCGGCGTCTCCGAGGAGGAGGACCCGCTCCCGAACGTCAAGAACGTCATCGCCGTCGCCTCCGGGAAGGGCGGCGTCGGCAAGTCGACCATCGCGGTCAACCTCGCCGCCGGTCTCGCGCAACTGGGCGCTCGCGTCGGTCTGTTCGACGCCGACATCTACGGGCCGAACGTCCCGCGGATGCTCGACGCCGACGAGTCGCCGCGGGCCACCGAGGACGAGCAGATACTACCCGTCGAGAAGTACGGGATGAAACTGATGAGCATGGACTTCCTCGTCGGCAAGGACGACCCGGTCATCTTCCGCGGGCCGATGGTCGACAACGTGCTCACCCAACTCTGGAACGACGTGGTCTGGGGCGGCCTCGACTACATGATCGTCGACCTGCCGCCGGGCACCGGCGACACGCAGCTGACGATGCTCCAGCGCGTCCCCGTCTCCGGCGCCGTCATCGTCACGACGCCGCAGGAGGTCGCGCTCGACGACGCCCGCAAGGGCATGCGGATGTTCGGCCGCCACGAGACGCCCGTCCTGGGCGTCGCCGAGAACATGTCGACGTTCGTCTGTCCGGATTGCGGCGGTAACCACGACATCTTCGGGAGCGGCGGCGGCCGCGAGTTCGCCGAGGAGACCGACATGCCGTTCCTCGGTGAAGTGCCGCTCGACCCCGGCGTCCGCGAGGGCGGCGACGAGGGCCAACCGCTCGTCTTAGACGAGGACAGCGAGACGGGCGAGGCCTTCCGCGATATCGCCGCTCGCACCGCGAACATGCAGGGCGTCATCCACCGCAAGCGCCAGTCTGACTCCCGAACTGCCGACACCGGTCCGGCCGAGCCGTCCGGTACCGGCTCCGCCGACGCCGGTTCCGAGCGGTAGCATCGGTAACGCTGTCGCTACGGAAAACTGAGAGCAGAGAGAAGAGCCGGATTACGCTTCGACGGGGTTGTTGTACTTGCGCGTGACGTAGCCGGCGATGCGGTTGCGCACGCCCTTGGACTCGATGTCGGTGACTTCGTCGACGACGTCCTTGTTGTGCTCGAAGTCGGCGCCGAAGGCCTTGGGGTATCGCTCCATCAGTAGTGTCCCGGTCTTCTTGACGTAGGCGGGTTTGATTGCCATGTGGGTTTCTTGCTATGTCGCGTTGAAAAAGGGTTCGACTTCCGGCCCGGTCGCGAGGGTTTATCACCCTGAGCGGGACCAGCGGTCGATATGTCCTGAACGCTGCGGCGGCGTGGACCGCGCTCGCGTGGCACGACACGTCGCCGTCTCACGGTCGCTGGATCATCTCTGGTCGTGCCACCTGTTCGCTACCACTCGGCGTCGGTGAGTTCGCGGACCCGTCGGAACGCCTCGCGCTCCCGCTCGCTGCCCGCGGTCTCGACGACGGACTCGAAGTACCGTAGCCGGTCGAGCAACGTCTCGCGGTCGTAGGCCGGGACGTCCAGCCGCGAGACCGCGACCGTCGCTTCGACCACCGCCGCGTGGCCGCGGTTCGTCGTCGGCACGACGCGGCGTTCGACCCCCGATTCCTGCGGCTTCAGCGTCCACTCGACCCACCGAGTGCCGCCGTCCTCGCCGTCGGCCACTCGATCGACGGCGCAGCGCACCCAGGCGTCCGCGCTGTCGAGTATCGGCTCGGCCTCCTCGCGGACGGACAGCGCCGCCTCCGCGAAGTCGACCGGGTCGCGCGTGAACTGAACGTAGCCTTCACCGCGTTCGCGGAAGTTCCGCCACGTCCGGGTCCGGCCCCACGTCGTCGCCGTCGCCGGCCTGTCACCCTCCGGAGCCCGGACACCGAGCGCCGCGACGTTCCAGCGCTCGTTTGGCCCGAGCGTCGTGACGATAGTCTCCGTGACGCCGGCGAGTTCGACCGGCCAGCCGCGCTCGCTCCCCTCGCTCGCCGTCACCGACCCCTCGTCCGCGCTGTCGTCGGTCACACGACCAGCCCCCGCTCCAGCGCGACGAACAGCGCACCTGCCACCAGATCCGCCGTCGTCCCGGGGTTGATATCCTGCGCGACCAGTTCCTCGGCCAGTTCCGTGGCGTTCTCCTCGCCGTCAAGCACCGCCTGCGCCCGACGCTGAACCTCCTCGGCCGTCTCGCGGTCGTTTCGCGTCACGACGAACGTATCGACCTCCTCGGCGAGCAACTCGACGAAGAGACGCGAGGCGCGGTCCGGGACCGGCCCGTCGTCGACAAGTATCCGCTCTCCGGCGTCGAAGACCCGCTCGAACTCGCCGACCCACTCCGCGGCGATGCCGTCCGCGTCGGCGCTCCGTGCCATTACGTCGAACAGCGTCAGTCCCCGTTCTTCGAGCGCCGGAATCGCGTCGCTGCCGCGGCGCACGTCCAGCGGTTCCAGCCCCTCGGGCGGCTCGTCGACGGCCACGTCGACGTGTTCGAACGCGCGGTAGAAGTCCGCGGCGTCGGCGACGGTCGTCGCCCTGACGACGCGATCGGCGCTCTCGGGAGTCAGGTCGCCCTCGCTCGCGACCGCGACCAGCGGCGTGAGCACCAGCAGCGCGCCGAACTGCGTGTTCCCCGCCGACTGCTCGGCCATCCCGGCGACGGCGCGTTCGAAGGCGTGCCCGACCCGCTCGCCCTCGGCGGCGAGTTCGAGACCCGGTCGCGCGCCGACGGCCCCGGCCAGGAAGTGCTCGAACCGGAGGTCCTCGAAGTCCCGTTCGCGGTCGACGTTGCCGGGCTTGGGCGTCCCGGCCACCTCCAACAGCAGCGCCAGTTCGGCGTTCTGCGCGGTCGAGCGGGGGGTCATCGAATCGCCTCCCGTGCGAACCAGTCGTCCGCGGTCTCTCGGACCGTCCGCAGGACCGCGGGGTCGTCGCTCGCCCGGCCGACGCTAACGGCATCGGCACCGTGCTCGAAGTACTCGGTGGTCGTCGCCGGATCGCGGACGCCGTTGTTGGCGACGACGAACAGGTCCGCCGCGTCGGCGACATCTCCGACCACCGCCTCCGAGTCCATCGCGTCGACGTGGATCGCGTCGCCGCCCGCGGCTTCGACCGTCCGGGCGAGTTCCGTGAGGTCCACGCCGTCGACTTCCGCCCTGACCTTCACCGAGACGGTCGCCCCCACCTCCGAGGCGACCGCGACCTGTTCGGCCAGCCGCGCTTCGTCTCGAAGGAGAGACTGGCCGGCACCGGCGGCGCACATCTCCGTCTGTCGACAGTGCGCGTTGAGTTCGAGGACGGCGTCGTGCCGGGAACAGACGCGAGCGACGCGTTCGACCGGAGCGAGCGAGGCGCTCCGGACGTTGAACGCGGGGCGAAGCGGCGCGTCGGCGAGGGCGGTGAGTTGCTCGTCGACGAACGCGATCGGTTCCTCGGGCAGGAACTCCTCGCGGTCCCGGCCGACCATTCGGCGGGCGGCCTCGCGCGTGGGATCGTCCAGCGCGATGCCGCCGAGGAAGGCACAGCCGGCGTGCGCTTCGACCGCGCGCGCCCACGCGGCGTCGGACCGACCGCTGAGGCTCGCCAGCGCGACCCGCGGGCGGAACATCAGGTCACCTCCGCGAGGGCGTCCGCGACGGCGCGGGCGACCCGTACCGAGTCGGTCTCGTCGGAGAGCGTCGTGTCGGTGCGGACGACGGGGCGGGAGAGCGGCGTCTCGTCGTCGGCGTCAAGGACGAACGCGTCCGCGAAGGGATAGCTCTCGGCGACGCCTGCGGTGCTCGGCTCGCGGCCCACGCCATCCATGAGATCGGCGGCGGGGCCGGAGAACACCTCGTCGCCGACGAACGGCGAGACGGCGACGACGGGCGTCTCGGCGAGCGCCTCCCGGATACCGTCGAGGGCGAGCATCGGTCCGAGCGACGTGATGGGGTTCGAGGGGCCGATCACCACCGGATCAGAGAGCGCCGACCGCACGGCGTCGGTGGCCGTCGCCGCTCCCTGTCCCCGGAACTCCACGTCTTCGACCGGCGGGTCGCCGTTCCGGCCGACCCACCACTCCTGGAAGTGCATCGGCCCGTCCGGGGTGTGAACGATAGTCGCCACGGGGTCGTCGCTCATCGGCAGGAGCGTCCGGTCGAGACCGAACGCGTCGGCGAGGATGCGCGTCACCTCGGTCAGCGAGCGCCCCTCGTCCAAGAGCGAGGTGCGCGTGACGTGGACCGCGCGGTCGCGGTCGCCGATGTGCATGAACTCGGCGACGCCCGAAAATCGCCGCCAGCGGGCGATGTCGCGGCCAGCGGTCTGTGCGTCCTCTGGGAGATAGCGCGGACCGGTGTCGAGGTCGGCGGCCTCGGCGAGCCGACGGAGTTCGTCGTGGGTCTCGGCGGTATCGTCGGCGAGGCCCCACCACGTCTCCCGGTCCAGTTCGCCGCCGTCGAGAAAGAGCATCGTATCGAGGTCCGGACAGACGAGGTGGCCACCCAGTTCGACGTCGTCACCGGTGTTGGCGACGACTGTCGACGTCTCGGGGGCGAACACGTCGTCGGCACCGGCCAGTAGCTTCGGCGTTCCGGTGCCGCCGGCGAGGAACGTCACCATACGCCGACGTGGGGGGACGGGCGGTAAAAGGGTGACCCATGTCGGCCGCCGCGAGATCCCGCGCGTCAGCCGCGGCTGCCGCCCGTCTCGGCGGTCTGAGAATCAGTCCTGAAAACTGCGCGGATACACTCAAGGTAGTCGGCCGTCAGCGGACACGTACAGAGAGTCATGCGTCCCGCGAACGCACACCGATTCGCCCCCGCCGCCCCCGACGAGGAGTACGTCTTCGGTTCCTGTACGCCGGGGTGGCACAGCGCTGCGAGCCACAGCGCCGCCCTCGCCGACTGGATCTCGACGATGCGCGAGAGCGACGTCGAGCGCGTCTGCTGTCTCCTCCCCGGCAGGCAACTCGACGAGAGCGGCGCGAACCTCGACCGCTACCGCGACGCCTTCGGCGAGTCGAACGTCCTCCACGCGCCGGTCCCCGACCACCGACTCGTTCCCGAGTCGCTCCTCCGCGGGGAGATACTCCCGTTCCTCGCCGCGGCGCGAAACGACGAGGCCCGCGTCGTCGTCCACTGTCTCGCTGGGATCGGCCGCACCGGGCAGGTACTGGCCGCGTGGCTCGTCTACAACCGCGACTACGGCCCCGACAGGGCCATCGAGACGGTCGAGGAGATGGGGCGGGACGCCCGGGACGCCGTCGTGACCGAGAACGCGACCGACGCGGAACTGGTCGACCTGCTCGGGTCCGTCGCGCGGCGCTGACTCGTCGAGCACGCGGCGAACACCTGTCCTCGCGTGCAGTACCGTTTTGCCGGGGGCCGTCGTACACGGGCGCAATGACCACCATCAAGGACAGCGTCCACGACCACATCGCGGTCGAGGGCGTCGCCGAGGCGCTGCTGGAGACGCCGCCGGTCCAGCGGCTCCGCCACGTCAAGCAACTCGGCACGGTGACGCTGGTCTACCCCTCCGCCAACCACACTCGCTTCGAGCACTCCCTCGGCGTCTACTATCTGGCCGACCGGGCGCTCTCGCAGCTCGGCATCGAGGGCCAGCAGGCCGAGCGGGTCCGCGCCGCCGCGCTCCTCCACGACGTGGGTCACTGCCCGTACAGCCACAACGTCGAGGAACTCGTCCACCGGAAGACGGGGAAGTACCACGACGACGTCCACGAGATCCTCGACACCGGCGAGGTGGCTCGCGTCCTCACCGACCACGGGCTGAACCCGGACCGCGTCGCGGACCTCGTCGCCGGCGACGGGGAACTCGGGCAGCTGGTCTCGGGCGAACTCGACGTCGACCGGATGGACTACCTCGTCCGGGACGCCCACCACACCGGCGTCCCCTACGGCACCATCGACCACGAACGGCTGGTCCGCGAGCTGTCCTTCGTCGACGGCGAACTCGTCCTGGACGAGGGCAACGTCCAGACGGCCGAGTCGCTCCTGCTCGCCCGGGCGCTGATGAATCCCACCGTCTATCAGCACCATGTCGCCCGGATCGCCAAGTCGATGCTCCGGCGCGGCACCGAGCGGTTGCTGACCGCGACGAACGCGACGGCCTCGGACCTGCGCCGCTGGGACGACGCCGACCTGCTGGTCCGCCTCCGACGCTGCGACGAGACGAGCGGCTACGCCCGTCGCTTGAGCGAACGCGACCTCTACAAGCGAGCGGTCTGGGCCGAGCGGACCGCCGTCCCCGACGAACTGCTCGATGCCGACCACCGGGACGTGCGGGCGATGGAACACGCGATCGCCGACGAGGCCAACGTCGACCACGACTCGGTCGTCCTCGACGTGCCGGCCGAGCCGTCGATGACCGAGTCAAGCAGCCGCGTCCTCGTCAACGGCGAGATACGGCGGTTGAGCGACCAGTCCACGCTCGTCAACGCCATCCGGGCCGCCCAGCGCGACCAGTGGCGACTGGGCGTCTACGCGCCCGAGGCCGACAGCGAACGGGTCGGCGACGTGGCCATCCGCGAACTGGGATTGAATCTTGATGGGGCGCGCGTCCGCGACGTTCGTCCCGGAATCCACGCGACCCTCGATGAGTTTAACTGACCGTCGCGTCGAGAGTCGACCATGATTATCGAGGGGACCATCGTCAGGGGACGGGAGTTCGAACCCGTCGAGGGACGGGTCGTCGTCGAGAACGGCGAGATCGCGACCGTCGAAGAGGACAGCGTCGAGAGCGACGACATCGTCTGCCCGGCGTTCGTCAACGCCCACACGCACATCGGCGACTCGATCGCCAAAGAGGCCGGAGAGGGGCTCTCGCTCGAAGAACTGGTCGCGCCGCCGGACGGCCTGAAACACCGCCTCCTCCGCGAGGCCGACCAGTCGGAACTCGTCGAGGCGATGGCGCACTCCCTGTCCTACATGGAGCAGTCGGGGACCGGCGCGTTCGTCGAGTTCCGCGAGGGCGGCGTCGACGGCATCCGCGCGATTCGGGCCGCGCTCGCGGATTCGGACTTAGAGAGCGTCGTCCTCGGCCGCGAGACGGTCGATGCGATGGAGATCGCCGACGGCTTCGGCGCGAGCGGTGCCAACGACGGCGAGTTCGGTGACGAGCGCCGGGCAACGCGCAGGGCCGGCAAGCTGTTCGGCATCCACGCCGGCGAGGTCGACAGCTCCGACATCAACGCGGCGCTGGATCTGGACCCGGACTTCCTGGTCCACATGGTCCACGCCGAGGAACTCCACATGGAACGGGTCGCCGACAGCGAGATCCCCGTCGCCGTCTGCCCGCGGTCGAACCTCGTCACCGGCGTCGGGATGCCACCCGTCGAAGAACTGGCGAGGCGAACCACCGTCGCGCTCGGAACCGACAACGTCTTTCTCAATAGTCCCTCGATGTTCCGGGAGATGGCGTTCACCGCGAAGCTGTTCGACGTCTCGGCGCGGGACGTCCTCCGGATGGCGACGGTCAACGGGGCCGAACTCGCCGGACTCGATTGCGGACTCGTCGAGGAGGGACGCCCCGCACGCTTGCTGGTCCTCGACGGCGACTCCGATAACCTCGCCGGCGCGCGGAACGCGATTCGGGCCATCGTCCGTCGGGCGGGCACGTCGGACGTGAAACAGGTCGTCTCGCCGGACCGAGACGACCCGCGGCGGTAGTCGGCACAGTTCTGGTTCGTTGCGGGGTCGCCGCCCGCCGCGAGCTGCTCAGACGCGCCGTCGAAGACGAGGCCGCGTAGTTCGCCGACAGAAGGACGCTCGATGCTGAAAACGGTCGATTCTCACGAACCTTGCGCAGTACGCTTTTACGCTCCGCTATGCAACGTCAGAGTGATGTCCGCCACCGACCGCGCACTCGGCACGCTGGGGCGCTTACTGCTCGGCGGGGTCGCCCTCTTCGTCGGTCTCACCATCGCTGCCGCCCTGTTGGCCCTGTTGCAGAATCTCGTCGCGGCGCTTCTGGGCCTGCTCGTCACCGGCCTGATCGCCGCCGGCGTCGGCTACGCGCTGTACTGGGCTGCCTCGACGGTTCTCGGTAGCCGCGATGACGAGAACGGGGCCGCCGAGTTCTCGACTGCGGCCACGACCGCCGACTCGCAGGACGAGGTCGACCGCGCCGCGGAGCGGTACACGAACGGCGAGCTCACCGAGTCGGAGTTCGAGCGCGAACTGGAAGAAGTGATGGCCGACGAGGGCGACGGCGACGACCTGGAATCGGAACTGAACTGATCGGTACTGCCGTGTGTTACCACGCACCAAATAACTAAGCCGGTCGCCCGCCAACTACCGGCATGTACGACCGGATTCTAGTCCCAACGGACGGGTCGGCGGGAATGGGCGGCGTCGTGCGCCACGCCGTCGAGCTGGCGGCGTTCCACGACGCCGAGATTCACGGCCTCTACGTCGTCGAGACCGGCCGATACAGCACGCTCCCGGTGAAGACCGGCTGGGAGAACCTGACCGAGATGCTGCGCGAGGAGGGAGAGACGGCCCTCGACGACCTCAGAGAGCAGACCGGCGACGTGCCCGTCGAGACGGTCACGAGAGACGGCGTTCCGAGCACCGCGATCGTCGAGTACGCCCTCGACGCCGACTGCGACGCCATCGTGATGGGGACCCACGGCCGCGGGGGCATCGACCGCCTCTTGCTCGGAAGCGTCGCCGAGCGGGTCGTCCGCGCGTCGCCGGTCCCGGTGACGACGGTGCCGGTGAGCGACCACGAGATGGCGGCCCCGACCGACGAGACGCAGGCCCGAGCGCCGAAGTGAGTCGAGTCGGCGCCCGTTCACAGCGGCCGCAGGTGGTCGCAGTCCCCCGCCGAGACGGTCACGCGCTCGTCGCCGGTATCGACGACGAGCCCCCCCGGGAACTCGACGTCGACGGCCTCGCCCTCCACGACGCCGTTCGGCGTCTCGACGCGGACCCGCTTGCCGAGCGTCGTCGCGTACTCCCGCCACTCGGCGACGGCGGCCTCCGGATCCTGTCGTAACTCCTCGAATAGTTCGAGCAGTCGCTGCGTGAACACGCGCCTGTCTACTGGTGCGCCGAGTTCCGCCGAGAGGCTCGTCGGGTTCGCCTCGGCGGGCAGGTCCTCGGGACCGACGTTCGCGTTGACGCCGATGCCGACGATTATCCACGAGGTGCGGTCCGCCTCCCCCTCCATCTCGGTGAGGATCCCCACGAGTTTCCGTTCGTCCCCGTCGCTCTCGACGAGGACGTCGTTGGGCCACTTGATGCCCGCGTCGACGCCGACCTCGCGGGCCGCCCGCGTCGCTGCGACGGCGGCCGCCAGCGTGAATGCCGGGGCCTGTGCCATCGGCACGTCCGGTCGAAAGAGCAGCGAGAGCCAGACGCCGCCGCTCGGCGAGGACCACTCCCGGTCGAGTCGCCCCCGACCGCCGGTCTGCTCGTCTGCGAGGACGACGACGTCCTCGGCCCCCGACGCCGCGAGGTCACGCGCCCGTGCGTTCGTGCTCGGAACGCTGTCGTGATACTCGACTTCGAAGGGCGCGTCGAGCCCGTACTCGACGGCCTCGCCGCCGAACTCCGGCACCCCGGCCAGCGAGTAGCCCGCGTCGTCGCTGGCGACGTCGAATCCCGCCTCGCGGAGCGCCTCGACGTGCTTCCAGACCGCCGACCGGGAGATGCCGAGTTCCTCGGCGAGTTCCGGCCCGGAGACCGGCCCGGCCGAGAGCGCGTCGAGCACCCGGTGTCGCGTTTCGTTCATACCCGGCGTAGCGCGGCGAGGGTACAAAGCAGTTGGCAGCACGCGGCGGTGTAGAGCGGTAGCGGCGCGGTAAGAGGTAGCATACCGCGGGCGCCGTCGGCGCTCGCGGTTTCACCGGAAGCGCGGCTTCGCCGCGCTTCCGGCCTTTTTATACTAAATTTTTGCGAACGGGGGTCGCTACGCGACCCCCTGAAGTAAAAATTTAGTCGATGACGAACAGCAGGTCGCCCATGTCGACGGAGTCGCCCTCGCTGATGGCGATCTCGTTGATAGTGCCGCCGCGTTCGGCGACGATGTCGTTCTCCATCTTCATCGCCTCCAGCACGCAGAGGACGTCCCCCGATTCGACCTCGTCGCCCTCGTCGACGTTCACTTCGAGGATCGTCCCCTGCATCTCGGCGGTGAGTTCCTGCCCCTCGGCGCTGGACCCGCCGCCGTCGCCGCCGCCGGACCCGCCGGCCTGCGGTCGCTGCGGTTGGTTGCCGTCGCTCGCGTCCACGTCACCGACGTTGATGGGCGGCGCGCCGCGCTCCTCCAGATCCACTTCGAAGCGCTTGCCGTTGACCTCGACGGTGAACTCGCGTTCGACGAGTTCCTCCTCGTCCTCGTCTGCCGAGTCGGTCTCGGTGCCCCACTTCTCCTGGGCCTCCTCGATGCGTGACTTATCGAGCGTCTCGTCGAGGTACTTCGTCGTGTGCGTGGAGTCGACGAACGCCTCGTCGGTGAGCATCAGGCGGTGGAAGGGGATGACCGTCGGGAACCCCTCGACGTCGAACTCCGCGAGGGCGCGCTTCCCGCGGGCGATGACCTCCTCGCGGTCGGAGCCGTGGACGATGAGCTTCGCGATCATCGAGTCGTAGTCGGTGACGAGGTCGTCGCCCTGCCTGAGCGCGTCGTCCATGCGGACGCCGATGCCGCCCGGCGGGTCGTAGGTCTCAAGCGAACCGCTGTTTGCCGGCGCGAAGTCCTTCGCGGCGTTCTCGGCGTTGATGCGGAACTCCATCGCGTGGCCGTCGATCTCGACGTCGTCCTGTTCGAAGGAGAGGGTCTCGTCCTGTGCGACCCGAATCTGCCACTTGACGATGTCGATGCCCGTGATCTCCTCGGTGACGCAGTGCTCGACCTGGATCCGCGTGTTCACCTCCAGGAAGTAGAAGTTCGCGTCGGGGCCGAGCACCTCGTCGGCGTCGCGGTCGGGGTCCTCCTCGACGAGGAACTCGACGGTACCGGCGTTGTAGTAGTCGGCCTCTCGCACACCGCGGCGGGCGGACTCGCCGATCTCCTCGCGGAGTTCGTCCGAGAGCGCCGCCGACGGACCTTCCTCGATGACTTTCTGGTGTCGTCGCTGGAGCGAACAGTCGCGCTCGCCGAGGTGACGGACGTTGCCGTCGTGGTCGGCGATGATCTGAATCTCGATGTGTCTGGGGTTCTCCAGATAGCGTTCGAGATAGACGGAGTCGTTCGAGAAGTACGCCTCGCCCTCCCGCTTTGCGGATTCGAGTTGCTCTTCGGCCTCGTCGGGGTCGTGGACGATCTTCATCCCGCGGCCGCCGCCGCCGCCTTCCGCTTTGATGGCGACCGGGAAGCCGTGTTCCTCGCCGAACTCGACGACCTCCTCGGGGTCGTCGACGGGGTCGGTCGTCCCGGGGACGATGGGCACGTCAGCCGACTGCATGATGCGGCGGGCCTTCGTCTTCTCGCCCAGTTTCTCCATCGCGTCGCCGGCCGGGCCGATCCACTTCACGCCCTCGGCCTCCTCGACCTTGCGGGCGAAGTCGGCGTTCTCCGCGAGGAAGCCGTAGCCGGGGTGGATGGCGTCGGCGTCCGCCTGCTGAGCGGCGTCGACGATGGCGTCCTGATCGAGGTAGGAATCGGCCGCGCGGGCCGGCCCGACGTTGTACGCCTCGTCGGCGTAGCGGACGTGACCGGAGTGTTTGTCGGCCTCGGAGTAGACCGCCACGGTCCCGATGCCCAGTTCTTCACACGCGCGCATGACACGCACCGCGATCTCACCGCGGTTGGCGACGAGCACCTTGTCGAACATATCGCTCATTACCCGTAGTCACCCCATAAAACCACCCGGAGATTGGGGCGAAGTTGGCGAGCGATATCGCGCTCGTGGGAAGCTACGGACGAGCGTGTAGCTGATGGGGGTCGACGACCCGTTCGCCTGCCGCCGTACGGTCTCGACGGCTACATCCGGTCGGTGCGTCCCGCCGCGCTCCAGGGGTCCGTCGGGGCCTCCTGTCGCACGCGGACGTGTCGCTTCTGCGTGGCGTCGATGCGGCCCGAGAAGGACCACTCCTTGCCGTTCCAGGTCTCACCCGAGCCGGCGGCAGCAGCGGCTGCGGCGGCGGCCCGCTGTCGGTCGGTGAGATGCGCGCCGATGGCGACGGCGATGGCCGCCGCCTCGTCGGCCGACGCATCGGGAACCTGCCTCGCTATCTCTGCGACCAGTTCGGCGTCCGTCGTCTCGTCGGTGTCTGCGGCCATGTTACAGCGGGATGTTTCCGTGTTTGCGGTCGGGCTGGTCTTTACGCTTGCCCCGGAGCAGGTCTAAGTCGTCGATGAGGCGCTTGCGCGTGTCCTTCGGTTCGAGGACGTCGTCGACGAAGCCGCGTTCGGCGGCGGTGTAGGGGTTGGCGAAGGCGTCGCGGTACTCGTCGATGAGCTGCTGGCGTCGGGCTTCCACGTCCTCGGCGGCTTCGAGTTCGTCGTCGTAGAGGACGTTCACCGCGCCCTGTGGGCCCATCACGGCGATCTCGGCGGTGGGCCACGCGTAGTTCACGTCCGCGCCGATGTGCTTCGAGGCCATCACGTCGTACGCGCCGCCGTAGGCCTTGCGGGTGATGACGGTCAGGAGCGGCACCGTCGCCTCGCTGTAGGCGTACAGCAGTTTCGCGCCGTGGTTGATGATGGCGTTTCGCTCCTGGTCCTTCCCGGGCATGAAGCCGGGCACGTCGACGAACGTGACGATGGGGATGTTGAACGCGTCACAGAAGCGGACGAAGCGGGCCGCCTTCCGCGAGGCGTCGATGTCGAGCGTCCCGGCGTTGACCCGCGGCTGGTTGCCGACGACGCCGACCGAGTGGCCGTCGAGGCGAGCGAATCCGGTGACGATGTTGCGGGCGAACTTCTCGGCCACTTCGAAGAAGGAGTCCCGGTCGAGGACGCCGTCGATCACCGAGACCATGTCGTAGGGCTTCTGGGGCTGGTCGGGCACCGTCTCGACCAGCGACTCGTCCCGGCGCTCGGGGTCGTCCCACGGGTCGACGCTGGGCGGGTCCGCGACGTTGTTCTGCGGGAGGAACGAGAGGAGATACCGGATGTCGTCCATCGCGTCCTTCTCGTCGGCGGCGGTGAAGTGGGCAACGCCGGACTCGCTAGCGTGGGTATTCGCCCCGCCCAGTTCGTCGAAGCCGACCTCCTCGCCCGTGACCGTCTCGATGACGTCCGGGCCGGTGATGAACATGTGGCTCGTCTCCTCGACCATGTAGACGAAGTCCGTGATCGCGGGTGAGTAGACCGCGCCGCCGGCACAGGGTCCCATGATGGCCGAGATCTGCGGGACGACGCCGCTGGCCTGCTGGTTGCGGTGGAAGATGTCGGCGTAGCCGGCCAGCGAGTCGATGCCCTCCTGAATCCGCGCGCCAGCCGAGTCGTTCAGTCCGATTATCGGCGCGCCGTTCTCGATGGCCTTGTCCATCACCTTACAGACCTTCTGGGCGAACGCCTCGCCCAGCGACCCCCCGAAGACGGTGAAGTCGTGAGCGAAGACGTACACGCGCCGGCCGTCGACCTCGCCGTAGCCGACGACGACGCCGTCGCCGGGGGCGCGCTTCTCGTCCATGTCGAAGTTCGTCGAGCGGTGCTCTCGCAACGTGTCGATCTCGACGAAGGTGTCGTCGTCGAGGAAGTAGTCGATCCGCTCGCGGGCGGTGAGCTTGCCCCGCTCGTGTTGGGCCTCGATGCGCTCTTCGCCGCCGCCCCGTTCGGCCTCCGCTTTCCGCTCGCGGAGGTCCTCGACGCGGTCATCGTGACTCACGCGACACCACGGCTCCCGGGCTCGAACATACCCGTCCCGTCGAGCGCATCCGAGAAAAACGTTGCCCGAGAGTCCCCGTCGGAGACCGCCGGAGTTTTGCCGCACTGCCGCGTCAGACCGCCCGTGAAGAACATCACGGCTACGCAGCACAACCCCTTCGGCTTCGACCCGCCGTGTGAGCCGTTCGTCCCGGGATACGGCGACGCGAACGCCGACTTCCACGTCATCGGCGACCACCCCGGCGTCCACGGCGGGAGCGATACCGGGATCCCCTTCACCGGCACACCGGCCGCAGACACCCTCCAGCGAGCGCTGGTCGAGGCCGGCCTCCTGCGAGAGGCCGGAACGCCGCCGGTCGTCGAGAAGACGTACCTCTCGTACATGTACATGTGCGGCGACCGGGAACCGACCGAGCGGGACTACGACGACCACGAACCGATGTTCGATACCGAGGTCAGGGCGATCACCTCTCACGTCCTGTTGCCGGTCGGCGAACGCGCGACGAAGTACGTCTTCGCCAACATGACCCCGCGACGGGCCGACGAGGTGGAGATGGACGAACTGCACGGGACGGAGGTCAGAGGCAGCGGCTGGCTCGTCTATCCCATCAAGGACCCCGCCGACTGGGTCGATACCGACGAGGAGCGACTGGTCGCGGCGCTGAAAGCGCTCCTGCAGACCGACTACCGACAGGAGGCCGAGCTCGGCCGGTTCCTCCCGGGCGACGAGGTCTGGCGCGTCCGGTGAGCTACGGCGAGAGCGAACCCGCCGAGAGCGGCGTCGAGTCGGCGTGATACCGTTCGAACTGCGTCTCGGCCCAGGCGCGAACCGCCGGGTGTTCGCTGTCGACTGCGGCCCGCAGCACGCCGCGCCGGTCGCGGACGAGGAGGTTCACCACGTCGTCGACGATAGTCACGGCCAGCGGTATCTCGCCGTCGTAGACGCGGACGGACGCGGTTTCGGCAGCCACGAGGTCGCGGAGACGGTCGCGTAGCGCCTCGTCGCCGACGAGCGCGTCGATTGCGCTCTGCGGGAGGACCGCCCGGAACCGCTGGTCGCCCGTGCGGTCGGCCGCGACGCGGAGGCTCTGATCGTTCAGGGTGTGGGAGAACGCCGTGACCTCGTCGGCCCCGTCCATCAGCGTCAGCAGGTGCTGAAGCGGCGCGTTCGGCCGCGTCTGGGTGGGTCGAGTGATAGTCGCGCCGGCGAGGTGACGGAGGTCGAAGTCCATCGCGTCCGTCGGCAGGTACTCGGCGATGTCGCGGAGTTCGCGCTCGGTGTCGAGGACGTCCACGAGGTCACGAAACCCCTCGGCGACGAGCGTGCCGGTCGCGGTGGCGACGTACCCGCCGCCCTCGCGGCGCACCCACTTTCTGTCCTCGAAGTCACCGAGGATGCGGCCGAGCGTGGCCTGTGACGCGCCCGTCGCCTCCGCGAGTTCCGAGCGGGTGTGTTTCTCCGCGGCGAGGCGTTCCAGCACCGCGATACGGTTCGACGAGAGCGCGAGGAACTCTATCTCGTCGAGCGTGGCGTCCATACCGAGCGCTACCGCGTCCTCCCACATACCCCTTACGCGTCGTGAAATATTTTCACCCCGTGAAATCCGATCACGGGTCGCCGACAATTTCCCGTCGTGTAAAATTTTCTGAACGAGACTATAAGCCGCCGTCTCCTACGGAAGAACGTGATGAGCGAACTACTATCTGCAGTTTTTCGACGTATCTCGATGGCCGCCGTCGACGGCGGCCGGGAGGTAGTATAACTATGGTGTCACGACGGATGCTCGCCTTCGGCGTCGCCGCGAGCGTGCTGTTCGGCGGCGTGTTCGTTGCGGCGAAGGCGGGGCTCGCCTACTTCCCGCCGCTCCTGTTCATCGCGCTGCGGTTCGACGTCGCCGCCGTGGCGCTGCTGGGCTACGTCGCCCTCACTCGCTCGCGGAGCGAACTGCTCCCGCGGACTCGCGGCGACCTCCTGGGGATTCTCTCGACCGGACTGCTCGCGCTCGGCCTGACGAACGCGCTCCTGTTCCTCGGTCAGCAGGACGCCACCAGCGCCGTCGGAGCGATCGTCTTCAGCCTCAATCCCATCCTGACGCCGGTGTTCGCGGCGCTCCTGCTCTCGGACGAACGCCTCTCGGCCCGCGGTGCGACCGGCCTCCTCGTCGGGCTGCTCGGCGTCGGACTGGTCGTGACTCCCGACCCGGCGACGCTGCTGAGCGGCGGCGGTGGCAAGCTCCTGCTGTTCGGCGGCGCGATCAGCGGGGCGCTCGGGAGCGTCCTCGTCCGCTGGAGCGACGCCGCCCTCGAGAGCACGGTCCGGACGGCGTGGGGACTCCCCTTCGCCGCGGCGCTCTGTCACGCGCTCAGCCTGTCGGCCGGCGAATCGCTCGCGGCCGTCGACTGGACCGCCGGGGCGCTGCTCGCACTCGTCTACGTCGGCGTGTTCGCGGGGGCGGTCGCCTACGTGGCCTACTTCGGCCTGATCGACACCGCCGGGGCGACCCACGCGAACCTCGTCTTCTACGTCGTCCCCGTCGTCTCGACGCTCGGCGGCTGGGCGCTGCTCGGCGAGACCGTCTCGGAACTGGCGGTCGTCGGGTTCCTGACCGTCTTCGCCGGGTTCGCGATACTCGGCAGCGAGTCGCTCTCGCTCGCCACGGTCAGGTCGTGGATCCACGGGGAGACCGCCGTCCCGACCGACCGCCTCGCCGTCGGCGAGGACGCGACCGGATTCGAGTCCGATTGACTCCCGGGCTAACCTTCATTATATAGGCTCACAAACACTCTTTCATGGACTGCAGAGTTGTCGTCGAGGCCGCCGTACCCGTCTACGACGTAGGGACGTCCGACGAGGCCGTCCGCATCGCCATCTCGAAGACCGGCGAGATGCTCAATCCCGACCTCAACTACGTCGAAATCAACATGGGCGAACGCCACTGCCCGCACTGCGGGGAGGACCTGGACCCCGCGTTTCTCGCCGCCGACGAGAGCCTCGTCGCGCTCGAACTGGAGATGATGGTCTTCAACGTCGAACGCGACGAGCACGCCGCCCGAATCGCCCGCAAGGAGATCGGGCAGCGACTGGAGAACATCCCGCTCGACGTCCTCGAAATCGAGGAGATAGCGGAGGAGGACGAAGACGACGAGGAGGTGGAGGCGGAGAGCGACGAGAGAGACGAGAGCGGTACCGAGACGAGCGACGACGAAGTCCTCCCGGAGTTCGAAGACCTCATCGACGAGTAGTCCCGACGACCCGCAGTCCGCGCTCACGGCTCAGTTTTCGGCAGCATTCCGCTCGAATCGAGCGGAGCGGATCAGTCAGCGGCGGCAGAAACGGGTTCTTTCTCTTCGGCGGTCATCTCCGAGGTGATGCCGTCGACGATCGCGAAGACGGCCTCTTTGTGGTCGGTCTTCGACTTGTGAATCGAGGTCGGCTTCACGCCGAGTTCGGCGTACTCGTCGTGTTCCACTTCCGAGCCCGTGTCGGCTTCGTAGTGGTCTTGTACCTGTGCAAGCAGGCCGTGAAGGTGGATGAGCTCCTGCTTTTTCATGGTCACGCGAAGCTAGAGACTGGAGGGTTATAGTAGTACTCTGACGAAGGTTAACACACAGATAAAGAATAGTTATAAATCTGCCGCTCGGGATATCAGCGATGATTTCGAGTGTTAGGGGGCATCTAAACCGCCGAAAACCGGGACTGAAAGATTTTTGTCGGTGGGTGGTGCACTAACGGACATGGAGTACGACGACATGCTCGACCGGGCGGCGAGCGAGACGCCGACGATCGACGAGCCGGCCGACCGCCTCGACGTACCCGACCCGGCGGTCCGAGAGGAGGGAAACGAGACCGTCGTCGAGAACTTCCAGTCACTGTGCGACGCGCTGGGACGGGACCCGGACCACGTCCTCCAGTTCCTCCAGCGCGAGGTCGGGACCAGCGCGCACATCGACGAGAGCGGACGGGCGCGGCTCACGGGGTCGTTCGACGCCGACAGGCTCGGGAACGCCACGGACGAGTACGCCGAGCAGTTCGTCCGCTGTCCGGAGTGTGGCTTGCCCGACACGCGGCTGGAAGAGGAGGGCGGCGCGACGCTCCTCCGCTGTGAGGCTTGTGGGGCGCGCTCTGCGACGGGCGACGAGTGAGGCGTCGCCGCAGCGCCGGTTACTGGAGATCCTTCAGCGTCTGTAAGTCGCGGTCGGTTCGGGTGAACTCCGCGAGCCGTCGGCTCGCGTGACAGTTCGGACAGTGAAACAGCGAGTCGTGTGTCGGTAACTCGCTCGGCGTCGACTCCCAGCCTTTCGTGCATTCCGGACAGAGCAACCGAACGTACGCTTCTTCCATGTGTGCTAATCACACACATGAAGAGGAGGCAAAAAGATTGGTGTCTCCCCACTCCTCTGCCTCTGAATCGGAGCGAGTCGGATTCAGGCCGGAACGTCCTCGGCTTCGAGCAGCTCTTTGTACCGGTTTCGGATGGTGACTTCCGAAACGTTGGCGACGTTGCCGACCTCACTCTGGGTCACCTTCTCGTTGGTCAGCAGCGCGCCGGCGTACACCGCGGCCGCGGCCAGTCCGACCGGCGACTTCCCGGAGAGCAGGCCGGCGTCGCGCGCCCGGACGATGAGTTCGCGGGCCCGTCGCTCCGTCTCCTCGGAGAGGTCGAGGTCCGAGACGAACCGCGGGAGGTACTGCTCGGGGTCTGCGGGCTGGACTTCGAGATTCAGCTCGCGGACGACGTAGCGGTACGTCCGAGTGAGTTCCATCTTCTCGACGCGGGAGACGACCGCCATCTCGTCGAGCGAACGCGGGCTGCCGGCCATCCGGGCCGCCGCGTACAGCGCCGAGGTCGCGACGCCCTCGATGGAGCGGCCGGGGAGCAGGTTCTCGTCCAGCGCGCGGCGGTAGATGACGCTGGCCGTCTCGCGGACGTTCTGGGGCAGACCCAGCGCCGAGGCCATGCGGTCGATCTCGCCCAGCGCCTGCTTGAGGTTGCGCTCCTTGGAGTCGCGGGTGCGGAACCGCTCGTTCCAAGTGCGTAGGCGCTGCATCTTCTGGCGCTGCTCGCTGGAGAGCGAGCGCCCGTAGGCGTCCTTGTTCTGCCAGCCGATGTTGGTCGAGAGCCCCTTGTCGTGCATCATGTTCGTCGTCGGCGCGCCCACGCGGGACTTCTGGTCGCGCTCCGCGGAGTCGAACGCCCGCCACTCGGGACCGCGGTCGATGCTGTCCTCTTCGATGACGAGACCGCAGTCCCGACAGACCGTCTCGCCGTGCTCGCTGTCCGTGCGTACGTCACCGCCACACTCCGGACAGACGTCCTGCCGTTCCGTCGTCTCCTCGCCGAGTTCCTGTTCGTCCTGTGTCCGTTCCCGAACGCCGTTGTGTGCTGGTGATTCGCTCATGGTGGTGTGTCCCGGGCTGCCGGGTGCATAATCTTGAAGTGCTGTTACTGACTCTCTGTTACCCATAGTTAGTTCGACAACTATTTAAATGTTTCGCCAATTTCGACCCAAAACCGCCCGACAGAACGGTGATACCAAGGAACAAGCCGTTTCGGTAAACTACTTAATTCTGCCGCAAATGGAGACGCCTGGCGCGGGGGTCGGTCGGGTGATCGCTTCGACTCGTTCGACGCTCGCGTCGTCGCCGCTCCGCACCCGAAGAGAAACGTCGATCCCGAGCGACGACCCGCAGTTTCAGTCCCACGTTATCCACGCCAGCACCGCCAACCCCACCGTTTCGAGGACGTGGAGGACGACCATCGCCTGCCACGCCGGGTCGGGGACCGCGTTGCTGAACCACCCCGAGAGGAGCGGGTCCAGCAGGTAGAAGTAGAGCGCGAAGGCGTTCTCGGCGAACAGCAGGAGGGCGAAGAAGAGAAGACCGAACGTGTGCTTCGACCGGATCTGATAGAGGTTGCGGCCCCAGACGTAGATGAGCACCGCTAGGAGCAGCATGTTGACGCTGACCGCGACCCGGGCGGCGTCAATCCAACTAACCATCGCTCTTCCATTTCAGGTTACAGTTCATATACTCTTTCCCAATTTCGGCCATACTCAGTCCGCTGCCTCCATGATTTGTTCGACGGTGTCCCAGTAGTTCCGGACCCGATCGGTCGGCAGGTACACCGCGCCGTAGTCGTCGCCGCTGTCGGTGACGATGTCGTTTTCCTCTAAGACGTCCAGGTGGTGACGGACCGTCTTGTAGTCGAGGTCCAGTTCCTCCGCGAGTTTGTTCGCGTTCCGAGGCCGTTCGTCGATGGTACGCAGGATGCGGATTCGGTTCGCTCCGCCCCGCGTACTCGTCAAGACGTACCACAAGACGGCCTCCATCGTCGTGTCCAACTCGGGGCCGCTACGTAAGCCCACCGCCTACTAGTTTGGGCATCGGCCTCGCCGCGGGGATTCAGACGGTGAATAGATGCCCCTCGGTAGGCACGTCGAACAGGCCGATGCGCGCGCCCGCGTCCAGCCACGCGTGCCCGTAGGAGAACGACGCCAGCGCGTTGACGAGGTCGTCGTCGTCCCGGAAGTGTCTCCCGTCCTCCAGGTACGCCGACGCCATCTCCTCGCAGTCGAGGGCGGCGTCGTGCATCGGCGTCCCCTCCGGCGGCGCGATCGCGGCGGCGTCGAGCGCGTCGGCGAGCAGTCCCTCGTAGCGGTCCGTCTTCTCCTCGATGTCGGCGGCCATATCGGAGCCAGCGACGGTGGGCGGATAACCGTGTCGGGTGGCTGTGCGTGCCCGCTACGACAGCGCAAGGTGTATAGGCCGGTGTAGAGTAATCCCGGTAATGACAGACAACGAGGAACACCACCGACTCGTCGTCGCCGGCACCGGCATCGCCGGGCTGACGGCGGCCATCTACGCGGGCCGCAGCAACAACGATCCTCTGGTCCTCGAAGGGGACGAACCGGGCGGCCAACTGACTCTCACCAGCGAGGTCGAGAACTACCCCGGCTTCCCCGAGGGCATCTCCGGCCCGGACCTCATCAACGAGATGAAGGAGCAGGCCGAGCAGTTCGGTGCCGAGCTGCGCCACGGCATCGTCGAGCGCGTCGACGACGGCGAGCGGCCCTTCCGCGTCGAGTTGTCGAACGGCGACATCCTCACCTGTGACGCCTTCATCGCCGCCTCGGGTGCCAGCGCCCGCACCCTGGGCATCCCCGGCGAGGACGACCTGATGGGCTACGGCGTCTCGACGTGTGCGACCTGCGACGGCGCGTTCTTCCGCGGCGAGGACATGCTCGTCGTCGGCGGCGGCGACGCCGCCTGCGAGGAGGCCCACTTCCTCACGAAGTTCGCCGACACCGTCTATCTGGCCCACCGCCGCGAGGAGTTCCGCGCCGAGGACTACTGGATCGAGAAGGTCCAGGAGAAGGTCGACGAGGGCGAGATCGAGATCCTGCGCAACACCGAGCTCCTGGAGATTCACGGCTCGGCCGAGGCGGGCGTCGACCGCGTCACTCTCGCGCGGAACGACGCCGGCTATCCCTCGGAGAACTTAGACGACCCCGGGACGGAGCGAGTCGAGATGGACGTCGGCGCGGTGTTCGTCGCCATCGGCCACACCCCGAACACGGGGTATCTCGCCGACACCGGCGTCGAACTCGACGAAACCGGTTACATCCAGACCCAGGGCGGCAAGGGCGGCAACCAGACCGCGACCGGCGTTCCCGGGCTGTTCGGGGCCGGCGACGTCGTCGATTACCACTACCAGCAGGCGGTCACCGCCGCCGGGATGGGCTGTAAGGCCGCGATCGACGCCGACGGCTACCTCGAAGACCTCGCGGACGCCCAGCCGACCGCGGAGTCCGAGGCGCAGGCCGAGGCGGACGACTGAGCGCGAAACCGTTCTCGACAGTCACTCGTCCGGGCATCCACAGCCCTTTAGGACGGACTCTCGAAGGGTGCCTATGGCACCCGACACTGTCACGCTGACTATCGAAGGCGACGACGCGACCGACGAACTGACGGTCCCGAGCGACCTCTTGGACATCCTCCGCGAGCAACCCGACGAGTCGGACCCGCAGGTCGTCGGCGACATCGCGATGTTCGGCCTGGCCCAGCGCATCCACGCCGCGGTCCACCACAGCGAGGGCGAGCCGGACGAGGAGATCGCCGAACTGGAGTCGGCGACCCTCGACCTCTTCGAGGAGCGCTTCGGCTCCAGCTTCGGCGAGCTGACCGGCCACGACCACTAATTTTCCGACGTTAGACGTCCCAGGTCAACAGGACGCCGCCGTCGACGCGCTCGACATCGGTGAGTTCGAGTTCCGGGAACTCCTCGACGAAGCCGTCGCCGTCGACGAGCGTCGGCGCGTCGCGGCCGCCGATCACCTTCGGCCCGACGAAGACGGAGAGCTCGTCGACCAGCCCCGCCTCGAAGAGGCTGAAGATGAGTTCGCCGCCGCCCTCGACCAGGAGACGGTCGATACCGTCGCCCTCCAACTTCGCCAGCGCCGTCGTCACGTCGACGCGGTCCTCGCCGGCGGCGACGACGTACGCGCCGGCGTCTTCCATCTCCTCGACGAAGTCCGTCGGCGCGGCCTCGCTGACCAGCAGATACGTCTCCGCGCTCCCGTCGAGCACCTTCGCGTCCGGCGGCGTCCGGATCCGCGAGTCGGCGACGACGCGGGCGGGGTTCTCGGAGTCGCCGCGTTCGACGCGGGCCGCCCGGCGGTCGGCGTCCTTGACGGTCAGCGACGGGTCGTCGGCGAGGACGGTCCCGACGCCGACCATGACGGCGTCGCTCTCGGCCCGCAATTCGTCGACCCGATCGAAGTCGTCCGGACCGGAGACCGCCAGTTGCTCTCGACGCCGGGAGGAGAGCTTTCCGTCCGCGCTCATCGCGGCGTTGACGAGTACGTGCATAGTCGCCGGCAGGCGACTGTGACGAAAACGGGTTTCGGTTCCGGGAGCGAGACAGTTCCATGGGAGCGCGCGCCGGCCCACAAACCCTTTTGAACGCCGCCGCCGAACTTCCCGTCGATGTCTCTCGAAGATCATGTCGAGGAACTCGCCTCCGACCTCGACGTAGACAAAGAGGAGGTCAGACGCGACTTAGAGAACCTCGTGGAGTACTCCGTCCCGATGGACGAGGCCAAGCAGAGCCTCCGGCGGAAGTACGGCGGCGACTCCGGCGGCAGCGGCGGCACGCCGTCGAGTAAGGCCATCGGCGAGGTCACCACCGACGACTCGAACGTGACGGTCACCGCCGTCGTCCTCACGTCCGGTCGCCGGTCCATCCAGTACAACGGCGAGCAACACGTCATCCGGGAGGGCCAGCTCGCAGACGAGTCCGGCACCATCTCCTACACCGCGTGGGACGGCTTCGAAGGCGACCTCGAACCCGGCCAGACCGTCCGGTTCGGGAACGCCGGCGTCCGCGAGTGGGACGGCCGCCCCGAACTCAACCTCGGCCAGAGCACCGACGCCGAGGTGGTCGACGAGACGCTCGACGTCGACGCCGACGTGGGCGGGGAGTCCGCCCTCGCCGACCTCGAACCCGGCGACCGCGGCATCACTGTCGAGGTGCGGGTCATAGAGTGCGAGGAGAAGGTCATCGACGGCCGGGACGGCGAGACGACCATCCTGAGCGGCGTGCTCGGCGACGAGAGCGGGCGGCTCCCCTTCACTGACTGGGAGCCCCACGACACCATCGAGGAGGGGGCGTCCGTCCGCATCGAGGAGACGTTCGTCCGCGAGTTCCGCGGTGCGCCCTCGGTCAACGTCTCGGAGTTCTCGACGGTCACGCCGCTCTCCGAACCCGTCAGCGTCACCGAGGACGCCCCGCGGATGCGGATCCGCGAGGCCGTCGAGAGCGGCGGCCAGTTCGACGTGGAACTGGTCGGCAACGTCATCGAGATCCGGGACGGCTCCGGCCTCATCGAGCGCTGTCCCGACTGCGGCCGCGTCGTCCAGAACGGCCAGTGTCGCACCCACGGCGCGGTCGAGGGCGAGGACGACCTGCGGACGAAGGCCATCTTGGACGACGGCACCGCCACGGTCACGGTCATCCTCGACGACGAACTCACCGAGCGTGTGTACGGCGGCGACTTAGAGGACGCCCGCGAACACGCCCGCGACGCGATGGACAAGGAGGTCGTCGCCGACCGCATCGCCGAGCGCGTCGTCGGCCACGAGTACGTCGTCCGCGGCTCGCTGTCGGTCGACGAGTACGGCGCGAACCTCAACGCCACCGAGTTCGCGGAGGCCGACGACGACCCCGCGGCGCGTGCGAGTAACTTCCTGAAGGGGGTCGACGCATGAGCGAGTCCGACGACGGCGGGCCGGGGCGGCGCGAGGTCGCCCACCGCCTGTTCGCCGCGGAGTTCGACGACGCGGACTTCTCGTACTCTGAGTCCGACGAAGAGCGCGCCCCGAACTACGTCGTCACGCCCACGGGGGCGCGCGTCAACCGCCTGTTCGCCGTCGGCGTCCTCACCGAGATCGAGCAGGTCAACGAGGAGGTGCTCCGCGCCCGTATCGTGGACCCGACGGGGCCGTTCGTCGTCTACGCCGGGCAGTACCAGCCCGACGCGCTGGCGTTCCTAGAGAGCACGACGCCGCCGCTGTTCGTCGCCATCACCGGCAAGGCGCGCACCTTCGAACCCGAAGACGGCGACCGCGTGTTCACCTCGATCCGCCCCGAATCCATCAGCGAGGTGGACGCCGGCACCCGCGACCGCTGGGTCGTCCAGGCCGCCGAACAGACCGTCGAGCGCATCGGGCACATGGCCAGCGCGAAGCAGTCGGATCTCGCGGGCGACGACCTCCGTGCTTCGCTGACCGAGTCCGGCGTCGAGGAGAGTCTCGCGGCCGGCATCCCGTTGGCGCTGGAGCACTACGGCACGACCGGCGACTACCTAGAAGCGCTCCGCGACCTCTCGCTCGACGCCGCCCGCGTCGTGGCGGGCGAGGTCGACGAGGCCGGGACGCTGTCGCTGTCGCCCGGTGACGGCACCGACGACCCGCTGCCAGTGCTCGCCGGAGTCAAACTGGAGAGCGACGTGGCGGCGGCAGCGGCCGGCGACGAGAGCGACGGTGCGGCCGAAGTTGAAGCGGCATCGCCGAGCGACGCGGAACCGTCGGTCGATTCGGGGGCGTCGGACGATTCGGAACCGTCGGTCGAAGCAGAACCGACCGACGACTCCGCCGCGGCGGCCGAGAGCGCCGACACCGAGAGCATGGGCACCGCCGACGCGACGCCCGACGAGGGCGAGACCGTCGAACCGACCGAACCGGAGTCCGAGGACGCGCCTACCGAGACCGATACCGACGTGGGGACCGCCGGCGAGTTCGGCGGCGACGAGACGGAAATCGCCGATTCGAGCGACGCGGCGACCGAGTCCTCGACGGCCGACGAGGGTGCTGACGACGCGGACGCCGACGACGAGGTCGGCGACTTCGACACCGAGTTCGAACTCGACGAGGGCGAGCGCGAGGAGATCGAGGCGGAGTACGGCACCGACTTCCAGAGTGGGTCGGAAGTCGACGAGCCGGGCGAGGCCGACATCGACACGCCGGACCCGGAGGAGTTGGCCGAAGCAGAGGCGGGGGCGTCCGAAGAGGGCGCGCCCGCCGACGCCGCCGACGCGGAGCCGGCCCCGAACTCGCCGGGCGCGCCGGCCGGCGACGAGTCGCCCGAACCGGACGCCGAGGCGGCGACGAGCGACGCGCCGGCCGAGACCCCGGAGACGGCGACCGAGGCGGGAGCCGACGAGACGACCGCCGGCGAGGCCGCCGACGCGGCCGAGGAACCCGATGCCGAGGACGTAGACCTCGAAGACGCCGTGATGGACGTCATGCGCGACTTGGACGACGGCGACGGCGCGGACCGCGAGGAGATCCGCGCGACCGTCGTCGAGGAGTACGGCGCAGACTCAGACGCCGTCGAGGACGCGATCCAGGACGCGCTGATGAGCGGGCAGTGCTACGAGCCCGAAGACGGCAAGCTCACTCCGATCTGAGCGGAGTCGCAGTCGCGCCCCTTTTCTCCCGTCGTCGCCAACGCGAGAGCGATGCGCGTCGAACCGCTCCCGAACGCCCCGGCCGCCACCGTCGAGACCGGCGGCGAGCGACTGCTGACTGTCGCGGACTTCCACGCCGGCATCGAGGCCGGCCTCCGCTACGAGGGCGTTTCGCTCCAGTCGGCGGCCGAGGAGCGACGCGAGCGGTTGCTGGCGCTGCTCGACCGGGCGCGAGCGGACCGACTGGTCGTCCTCGGCGACCTCGGCCACGCGATCGGCGACCCCTTCGCCGAGGAGCGCGAGGAGCTGACCGCGCTGTTCGACGCCGTAGACGTGCCGGTCACCCTCGTGAAGGGGAACCACGACGGCGATTTAGAACCCGTCCTCGCCGAGATGGACGCCGCCGTCGACGTGACGCCGGGCCACGGGACCCGCATCGGCGACGTGGGGTTCGTTCACGGGCACACGTGGCCGGCTCCCGACGTGCTGAACGCCGAGGTCGTCTGCGTCGGCCACGAACACCCGGTCGTCAGACTGGAGGACGAAGTCGGCGGTGCGCGGAAGGAGCGGGCGTGGCTCCGCGGGTCCCTCGTCGCCGATCCGTTCGCCGACCGCTACGGCGCGGCCGTCGAGACGAGCGCCGACCTCGTCGTCTTCCCGGCGTTCAACGACCGCTCTGGCGGGACGTGGGTCAACGTCGAGGGACAGGACTTCCTCGCGCCGTTCCTTCCGGACGGGATGGCCGACGCGGAGGCGTTCCTGCTCGACGGGACGCGGCTCGGGCGGTACGATCGGGTGTGACGCTGAAACGGCGTCTGTCGTCCGGTCACTCGCTCACGGCGGCCTCTAAGCGCTCGACGAGTTCCGTATTTCCGAGGAACGTCGGCGTCCGCCCGTGGAGACCGTCCGGTTCGACGTCCAACAGCGACTGCGATCCGTCGGAGGAGCCGCCGCTTGCCGCTTCCACGAGGTACGCGAGCGGCGCGGCCTCGAAGTGGACGCGGAGTTTCCCGTCGGGATAGGTGGTCGTCGCCGGGTACCCGAAGAGCCCGCCGTACTCCAGCACCTGCGCGAGGTCGGCGACCGTCGCCCCGCCGTAGCGGAGTTTCAGATCTCGGCTCAGGTCTCTGGCGAAGTCGTTGACAGCGTCGGTTCGCTCGCCGGACTTGCCGGCGATGCCGACGACGGTCGGTTCCTCCGGCAGGGAGAAGGTTCCCCAGCGCTCGCTGTGGCCGTCGCGCAGGAGGTACTCCTGGACCACGTCGCGGTCCTCGCGGGCGACGGTCATCGTCGTGTAGGGGCCGTAGAGGACCATCATCGACGCGACCATGTCGCGGCCGGTCGCGGGAAGCGACGCGTCGTAGACGCCGACGATCGTACCGACAGAGTTGTTCGACGCGAGGTTGGCCGAGCCGTCCAGCGGGTCGATCGCGACGGTGTAGCCCTCGCCGCAGTCGACGACGCCCTCGCGCTCTTCGCTCGCGTAGCCGCCGACGCCGTCGACGTAGGACAGGGCGTCGAAGAAGAGGTCGTCGGCCCACACGTCGCCGCCGACCTGCCGTTCGCCGCTCGGGTTCTCGTCGCCCGGATTCCCGCCGCCGCGTCGCCCGGCGTAGTTGGCGAGGTTCCGGCGCATGTAGTGAGCCGTGTCCTTGACCGCCCGTTCGACGTCGTCGAGCGTGTTCATCGACCCGCCCTCGCGCTGTCGCTGGGTTCGAACATGTCCTCACGTCGTCTCGCCGGCGACATAAACTACACGTGCGGTTTCGGAAAGAGGCCTTCTGCGGGCTGGTCGTCTAACCACTCGCAGAGACCGGTGAGGTTTGAGAGCGCCGCATCGAACAACTTCTCGCCCGCTTCGGCCGAGGCGTCGGTCTGGTCGCCGAGCACGCCGTTTTCCGTGTTGTCGATGGCGTCGTAGAACGTCCTCGCGCCGTTGACGCGGCCGGTCGTCTCGTCGAACTCCCGACAGCCACCGTCGCGGGCCTCTTCGAGGCGCTCCTCGTGGACCAGTTCGCCGGCGAGGTGCTGAATGAGCGACGTCTCCTTGGGCCCGCCGTGGGGACCCGGCGTCTCGAACGTCTCCGCGATCAGGTCGGTGATGCTCTCGTCCCACATCCACTCGATGGCGTACAGCGTCCCGTCGTCGCGCAGCCGGCGGCCCACCTCGCGGAGATGCTCGACGTTGCCGCCGTGGGCGTTGACGAAGATGACGCGGTCGATGCCGTGGTACGCCAGATTCCGGGTGACGCTCTCGACGTAGTCCCGGAACGCCGGCGCGTCGGCCCACATCGTCCCGTGGAACTGCCGGTGGTGGGGGCTGACGCCGACATTGACGGTCGGCGTACAGAGATAGCCGGTCTCCTCGGCGGCCCGGCGGGCGAAGGACTCGGCGATGATGTGGTCGGTCGCTTCCGGAAGGTGGGGCCCGTGTTGCTCCGTCGACCCCAGCGGCATCAGCGCCAGCGACTCCGACTCGAAGTACGATTCGAGGTCCGGCCACGCCTCGTCGGCGAGATACATGGACGCAGTTCCGGCGCGACCGCCTTGAAACCGATGCCGAATAGGCCCGACAACGTGTGACACGACGCGCTTAACCGGTCGTATCCGCTAGACGGGTCCGATGAGTGAGACCGGTGTCGCGGCGTTCAGCGTGCTCGGCGACGAGGTGCGAAGCGCCCTCTCCGAGCGCGGGTTCACGACGCCGACGGAACCGCAGCGCGAGGCGATTCCCCGTCTCGCGCGCGGCGAGGACGCGCTCGTCGTCGCCCCGACCGGCACCGGCAAGACCGAGACGGCGATGCTGCCCGTGTTGGACGCGCTCGCGTCGGCCGACGAGGAGCGGTTCGGCATCGGCGCGCTGTACATCACGCCGCTGCGGGCGCTCAACCGCGACATGCGCGAGCGGCTGGAGTGGTGGGGCGAGACGCTCGACTTGGACGTGGACGTCCGACACGGGGACACGACCGACTACCAGCGCCAGAAGCAGGCCAACGACCCGCCGGACGTGCTCGTGACGACCCCCGAGACGCTGCAGGCGATGCTCACGGGGTCGAAACTCCGGACGGCGCTCGAAGACGTGGACCACGTCGTCGTCGACGAAGTCCACGAACTCGCCGCGGCCAAGCGCGGCGCGCAGTTGACGGTCGGACTCGAACGATTGCGCGAAGTTTCGGGCCCGTTTCAGCGAATCGGCCTCTCAGCGACGGTGGGCGACCCACGGGAAGTCGGGCGCTTCCTCACCGGCGGCCGCGGGTGTTCCGTCGTCGCGGTGGACATCGGCAGCCGACTGGACGTGAACGTGGTGCGACCGCAGGTGACCGACCGCGACGAGCGGCTCTCCCGCGAACTGGTCACCGACGCCGAGACGGCCAGTCACGTCCGCTTCATCGACGACCTGATACGGGAGAACGAGTCCGTCCTGCTGTTCGTCAACACGCGACAGACCGCCGAGGCGCTCGGCTCGCGGTTCAAAGAGCTCGGGACGAACCTCGGCGTCCACCACGGGTCGCTCTCGAAGGAGGCCCGAATCGACGTGGAAGACCAGTTCAAGGCCGGGGAGCTCGACGCCCTGCTCTGTACCTCGTCGATGGAACTGGGCATCGACGTGGGCCGGGTCGACCACGTCGTCCAGTACGGCAGTCCCCGGCAGGTGTCCAGGCTCGTCCAGCGAGTCGGCCGCGCCGGCCACCGCCGCGACGAGATATCCTCGGGGACCGTCGTGACGACCCACGCCGACGACACGCTGGAGGCGCTGGCGATCGCCCGCCAGGCGCAGGACGGCGACGTCGAACCCGCCGAGATCCACGACGGGAGCCTCGACACCGTCGCAAACCAGTTGGCCGGTATCGTGATGGACACCGGCGAGGTGCGGGCGATGGAGTCGTACCGCATCATCACGCGGGCCTACCCGTTCCGCGATATCGACGAAGCGGCGTTCAAGGAAGTCGTCCGCGAACTCGCCGAGAACAACGTCGTCTGGCTGGACGAGGACCGCGACACGCTGGAGAAGCGCCGCGGCACGTGGCAGTACTTCTATCAGAACCTCTCGATGATCCCCGACGAGGCCACCTACGACGTGGAGGACGTGGCCTCGGGCCAGCAGGTCGGGACCTTAGACGAGCGGTTCGTCGTCAACTTCGCCACCCCCGGCGAGGTGTTCGTCCAGCGCGGCGAGATGTGGCGCATCACGAATATCGACGAAGAGGAAGAAATCGTGACCGTCTCCCCCATCGAGGACCCCGCCGGCGAAGTGCCTTCGTGGGTCGGAAGCGAGATTCCGGTCCCACGAGCCGTCGCGGGCGAGGTCGGCGAACTGCGGCGAGTCGCCGGCGAGCAGTTACAGGAGGGCGCGCCCGCCGAGTCGGTCGCGGCCCACGTCGCCCGCCGGTACGACGCCGACAGGGAGACAGTGGCCGACGGGCTCTCGCAACTGGAAGGCCACGAGGCACCGATCCCCGACGCCGAGACGATACTCGTGGAGTTCCGCGGCCGGGAGGTCCTCGTCAACTGCTGTTACGGCCACAAGGTCAACGAGACGCTGGGACGCGTCCTCTCGGCGCTGCTGGGCCAGCGGGCGGGGTCCTCGGTCGCGATGGAGGTCGACCCCTACCGCATCGAACTCGAAGTGCCTCGCCGCATCAGCGCCGGCGACGTGATGGAGGTCTTAGAGGGGACCGACCCCGACCACCTCCCGGCGCTCGTCGAGTTGAGCCTGAAGAACGCCGACGCGCTGAAGTTCAAGCTCGCGCAGGTCGCCACGAAGTTCGGGTCGCTCAAGCGCTGGCGCGGCCGCGGGTCGACGGACTTCGGTCGTGACCGACTGCTCGCCGCGCTGGAAGACACGCCGATGTACGACGAGGCGTTGCGCGAGGTGCGCCACGAGGACCTCGCCATCGAGGAGACGGCGGCGCTGCTAGAAGCGCTCCAGTCCGGCGAAGTCGCCCTCGAAACGGTCGGCGAACGCACGCCAATCGGTCTCGGCGGGAACGCCTCGGGCCGCGAACTGCTCTCGCCGGAGAACGCCGACGCGAGCGTCATCCAGACCGTGCGAGAGCGGATCCAGAGCGACCGCGTCATCCTCGCCTGTCTGCACTGTCGGGAGTGGGACCGCAAGCAGCAGGTCAAGCGAGTGCGAGACCAGCCGGAGTGTCCGAAGTGCGGGTCCACTCGCGTCGCCGCGCTGAACCCGTGGGCCGACGAGGTCGTGTCGGCGGTGCGAGCAGACGAGAAGGACGAGGAACAGGAGAAGATGACCGAGCGCGCTTACCGCGCCGGGTCGCTCGTCCAGACCCACGGCAAGCAGGCCGTCGTCGCCCTCGCCGCCCGCGGCGTCGGGCCGCACAACGCCGCGCGGATCATCAACCGCCTGCGCGAGGACGAAGACGAGTTCTACCGGGACATCCTCCGTCAGGAGCGGGAATACGCCAGAACGCAGTCGTTCTGGGGGTAGCCGAGTCGATTTCGGAAGATCAGCTCAGCCGCCGAATCGCGTCGGACAGCGGCCCTTCGACGGCCGACGGATCGGCGTTCTGGACGGTGAATGAGGTGTGGCGTTCGTCCGCGTCCATCGCCTCCGAGAGCAGGCCGCCGCGGCGGTCGACATCCACGTGGACGGTCAGGGCCGCTCGTCCGCAGACTCTTCCGTGCCGTCGCTGCCGAACCCCGCGCGTTCGTGGAGCGGACCGGGTTCGCCACGGGCCTGCCGGGCGGCGCGCTCGGAGACGCGCCGCGCCAAGAGCGCCGCAGCGACGGCGGGAACCGCCAGCGCGGCGGCGACGAGGAGCGTTCGATCCGAACCGACACCGCCACCGGAAACCGAGTCGTAGCCCAGCGCCGCCATGACGGCCAGAACGCCGGCGACGACGAGGGAGAGCCCGCGAGCGAGCGCCGCACTCGGGTTCGGGAGGCGAGCGAGCGCCGCCGCCGACCCGAGCCAGCCGGCGAGCAGGAGGCCGCCGATCGCGAGAGGGGGCAGGTCGCCGACGGCGATGACGACGGCGTAGGCGAGCAGCGGCGCGATGGCGATTCCGAGCGCGAGCCCCGTCAGGAGGACGGCCCACCGCGGCGCGGCGTTCGCGTCGCCGTCGTGGGCCGCGCTCATCCGCTCGTCGAGGAGGGCCGCCACCTCTTCGGAGACCAACTGCTCGCCGCAGGCCGGGCACGCCGTCGCCGTCGCTGCCAGTGACTTCCCGCAGGCGGGACAGGCCGGGTCGTCGGCCGTGCGCCACTCGTCCATACCGTCGCATGCGACGCCAGCGGCTTGAGTGGTCCGCTCGGTCCGACGGCCGACTGCCCGCTCGTCGTCGGTTCGGTACGGTCGGCCTGCCGTTCGCTACGCTCGACTTACCCTGTCACGATAGTGACGTTCAGCGTTTCGAGGCCGTCTGGGCGGTAACGGCGTCCTGTGAACGGCGCTCCGCTACTGAGAGAGGTTAACAAAGTGCAGTCGACCGTTGCGTACTGGCATGGAACGACATCCACTCGACTCCTCGCGGCGGGACGTGATGAAGGCGCTCGGCGCGGGCGCGGTGCTGTCGGGACTCGGCGGAACGGCGACCGCACAGACCGACGACGGACAGACAGATGACGGACAAGGCGGCGACACCCCTTCACCCGGTGACGGTGCGGGTACGGTCTACGAAGTCGAGACGCTGATACGGGGGCCGCCGACCAATCCGGATCGGCCGGTCGACTTCTTCTATCAGCCGACCGGTCTCCACCTCCGGCCGGGCGACGTGATCAAGTTCGTCTTCACCACGCCGGACCACAACGTCGTCAGCTACCACCCGGCCTTCGGGATGCGACGCCGGGTGCCGACCGGCGTGCACGCCTTCTCCTCGCCGATACTGGGCTGGCAACCGCGCTCGATCGCCGACGACCAGATCGAGCCGCCGGCCGAGATGGACGGAGGCGGCGAAGGCGGACAGGGAGGCGCTGGACAGCAGAGCGGCGATCAACAGGGTGGCGGACAGGGAGACGGGCAAGGCGGCGGTGGACCGCAGAATGGGGGACAGCAGGGCGGTAGTCCCCGCGGACCCGTCCCGTCGACGTGGCTCTACGCTTTCGAGACGCCGGGCGTCTACGACCTGCTGTGTTCGCCCCACGAGACGTACGGCATGGCGATGCGCGTCGTCGTTGGCGACGCCACCGAAGCGCCCTTCGAGACGAGCGATCCGAGCGCGCTCCCGGCACCGCGTGCCGGGCCCGTCGAACTCGCCCGAGAGACGCTCACGGATCCGGCGCTGCAGCCGTCGAACATCGTCGAACAGGGGGCAGTAGCGTGGGAGTCACTGGAGGCCGTCGGCGGGCGGTCCGGGCAGACACAGGGCTGAGACGGGCGAGACGCGGGAGACGCACACCTCGATCGAGGCCGACGGCGCGTGATAAACGACTAAACGGCGGCGACCCGTCCGCTGGCCCATGCGACTGGAGGAGTACTGGGGGATCGGACCGAAGACGTCCGAGCTGCTGGCCGAGAAGTTAGGCGTCGAACGGGCCGTCGAGGCCATCGAGACGGCGAACACGCGGACGCTGACCGCCGCGGGACTCTCCCGCGGGCGGGCGACGCGCATCCTCCGGCGAGCGACTGGAGCCGAGTCGATGGATCTGCTGGCGACCCGAGACACCCGCGACGTCTACAAGGAACTGCTGGACCTCGCCGAGGAGTACGCGGTCACGGCCGACGCCGCCGACAGGATTCGCGTCCTGACGCCGCTGCCCACCCGCGAGGCGATGACCGAGCGACTGGACGACGTCCTCGAAGCCAAGGGGACCTGGAGCGACCTCGCCGACGACGACCAGCGGGCCGTCCTCGACGCCTTCGACCGCTACGACGCGGAGACCGGCGAGCGAGCGGCCGTCGAGACGGCGCTCGCGCTGCTGGAGACCGGCGTCGGGGACGGCGTCTTCGAGCAGGTGGCGGCGCTCGATACCGACGCGCTCGAAGACGCTCGGGCGGCGCTGGCCGGTCTCGCCGGCGAGGGCGAACGCGTCGGCGAGGGGGCCGACGCGGAACTCGACCGCCTCCGCACGCAGCTCGGCGAAGTCGAGGACTTGGCGGCCGCCACGCCCGAGGTGGTCGAGGCCGTCCAGGACGGGGCGCGCCGCCCGGCCGACTTCCAGGACGCGCTCGTCCGGTACGTCACCGACGAGACGGGGATGGACGCCACGCGAGTCCGCGACGCGATGCCGAGCGAAGCGACGGATGCACAGGACTTCGTCGACGCCGCCCTCCGCGAGCTGCGCCGGTCGCTCCGGACCGCCGTCGAGGAGCGCGAAACCGCGGTCGCCGAGCGACTGGAAGACAACCTCGCGGCCGCGCGCGAGGACATCGACGCGGCCGTCACCGTCGTCGACGAGGTCTCGCTGGCCGTCTCGCTGGCTCGGTTCGCCATCGCCTACGACCTGACGCGACCGACGTTCGTCGACCGCGAGACGATAGCCGTGCGAAACGCCCGCAACCTCACGCTCGCCGACGCCGACGACGTGCAACCGGTCACCTACGCCGTCGGCGACCACGCGCTCGACATCGAGCGGACCGACGCCCCGCCCAGCGGCGACCGGGTGGCGGTTCTCACCGGCGCGAACTCCGGCGGGAAGACGACCCTGCTGGAGACGCTCTGTCAGGTCCAGTTGCTCGCGCAGATGGGGCTGCCGGTCCCCGCCGACGCCGCGGAGGTCGGCGTCGTCGACACCGTCGTCTTCCACCGCCGACACGCCTCGTTCAACGCGGGCGTCCTCGAATCGACGCTCCGGTCGGTCGTCCCGCCGCTGACCGGCGGCGACCGGACCCTGATGCTCGTCGACGAGTTCGAGGCCATCACCGAACCCGGTTCGGCGGCGAACCTGTTGCACGGCCTCGTCACGCTGACCGTCGACCGCGACGCGCTGGGCGTCTTCGTCACGCACCTCGCGGCGGACCTCGAACCGCTCCCCGACGCCGCCCGCGTCGACGGCATCTTCGCCGAGGGGCTGGACTCCGACCTGAACTTACAGGTGGACTATCAGCCCCGCTTCGGCACCGTCGGGAAGTCCACGCCGGAGTTCATCGTCTCGCGACTGGTCGCCAACGCCAACGACCCCGTCGAGCGCGGCGGCTTCGAGACGCTCGCGCAAGCCGTCGGCGAGGAAGCGGTGCAGCGAACCCTCTCCGACGTTCGCTGGAACGAGGGAGAGTGAGCCAGTCGGCGGGCCGACGGCTGCTCGGTCACGACAGCGGCGGGAAAACCCGCGGTGTTACCGACGGCGGGCGCGTCGGCGGTCGTCGTCTCGCTGCTTTCGTCGCTGTTCCGCGATGGCGATGAGATACGTGGTTCGCATTCGTCGATCCTCTCTCCGCCGGGGGTCGAACCCAGAGACCGGAGGATGTCCGGCGTCCGCCAGTGGACGCGGAGAGGCGGGGAGCCAGCGGGGGGAGAGCCGAAGCGCGGGTTACGCGTCCTCGACGACGAGATCGTCGACGGCGAGGATACCGAACCCGTCGGCGAGGCATTCTGTCACCACAGCCTCGAGTGCGGCGTCGTCGCCGTCGTCGGTGACGGTGATCGACACTCGCAGGTCGGCGTCGACCCGGAGGTCGGTGAACGTCGGCCGGACGCCGCGGACTCGCCGCACCGTGACCTCGGCGACGCCGTCGACGTTCTCGACGACGCCGGCGACGCCGCTCTCTAAGTCTTCGGAACCGCCGCGGGGGACCCGCAGCGAGACTTCGGCCGATGCCTCGACGGGGACAGTCGCTTTCAGCGACATAGACCGACGGCCGGAGTCGAACCGGGCGTGGACTCGCCGATCGAGTCCGTCGGTGGGGCGACACAGCGGTCGCTCGACGGAGACATCTCTCACCAGTTGGTCGTTTCCGAGCACCCGATCACGCCCGGCTCGTGAGGACGGACGACGGTCGTCTGTCACCGAGCGAACCGTCTACCCACGAAGGTAGTTGAGCGCCCGGCGGTCGTCGGCAGCGGCGTCGCCGGCGAATCGGGGCGTCGGAAGACGAGATCGAAGCGCCGCCGCAGTGGGCGTCCGCGCGACCGGACAACCGTCCCACGGCGGCGCTGTGTCCCTATGCGAGGCGGGACGGACGGGCGTTCACCCGACCGATCCAAGCCCCGATAAAGGGAATCCCGGACGCGGCACGCTCGCCGCGTCCGGGGGCCGTCGGCACGCTGTACGCACAGCGTGCGTCGGGCGCGGACGATGGGGCCTGGATGTTGTCGGTCATGGGAACACCACGTCGCTTCGTGTGACGTATTTTATCCATCTCAGGAACACATATTAAATCTACTGCACGTTCGGTAACCCGTGACACAGCCAGCCGTCGCCCGAGATCTCGAGAACCCGCACCTCTTTTTCGGCGAGGAGCGAACCGTCGAGCGATGCCGTTCACCCTCCGTTCCCACACGGCAGACGTCGCCGTCGAGGCCACCGGCGGGACCCTCGACGAGACGTTCGCCGCGATGGCCGACGGCCTCGCCGCCGCGATGTGCGAGACGGTCCCCGACGCGGGCGAGCGCTTCGACCTCCGCGTCACCGCGGAGTCCGTCGAGGCGCTCCTGTTCGATTACCTCGACGAACTCATCTACGAGCGGGACGTTCGGAACGTCCTCCCGGTCGAAAACGACGCCGCCGTCACAGAGGAGGGTGGCGAGTGGCGCGTCGAGGCGAGCGCCCGCGGTGTCCCGCTCGAAGCGGTCACCGCCAGAGAGGTGAAAGCCGTCACCTACTCCGAGATGGCCGTCGAATCGACGCCCGACGGCTGGCGCGCTTACGTCGTCTTCGACGTCTAGTCGAGGCGCTCGCCGCAGTCGGGACAGAACGTCGCCGTCGTCTCCGGCGGGATCTCCCGGCCGCAGGCGGGACACGCCTCGGACGTTGACGCGTCGCGGCGCTCCGGCGAGAACACCGCCGTGTCGTCCAGCCACCCGTCGTCCTCGCCTTCGGTATCCACGGAATCGTCCGCGTCGTCGAACGTCGTCACCCCCGCACCCACGTTCGTCTCCGTCTCTTCTGGAACCGCTTCGTCCGGCGTGAACACCCGCGTGTTCGAGGAACGGTCGTCTCCGCCTCGTTCTTCGACCGGGGTCTCCACCGTCCCGCGATCGGCCGCGTTCTCGTCCCTCTCGCCGCCCTCGTCCGGCAGCGTTCCGTCCTCGATAGCGCGGTCACTCGTCGATTCGGCCCGAGCGTCGCTTGGTCCCCCTTCCGCCCGCGCGACCGGCGGCATGATCGGGAACCGCTGGCCGGGCCGGCGCGACGGCTCGGCGAGGGGGGCTTTCGACCTGACGATCGCGCCGGCGACCTGCTGAGCGAGGAGGTACGCCGTCGAGAGGAGCGCGGGAACCGCGACCACGGCGGCGAGCGCCGCACTCGGGCCGACGCCGGTCATTTCGAACCCCGTCTCGACGACGCCGTCGACGCCAGCGGCGGTCAGCAGCCTCCCGATGGACGGACTCACGCTACCGAGGAACGTCGCCTGAACGAGCCACCCGGCCGCGAGCATCGCGGCAGTCACGTAGAGAAACAGCGTGAACAGCGGCGGCACCGACAGCGAGTACACCCGATAGCCGTAGACGACGGTCCGTACGAGCAGGTGGACGCTGGCTACGAGCGCCACAACCGTGACGGCCAATGTCGGCCCGATGGCGAGCGACACCAACAGGCAGCCGAGTAAGAGGGCCCCCGGTGGCGCGACGAGAACACTCGGGTGGTTCAGCCGGTATCGCTTCGCGAGGTTCCCGTGTCTGTTTCGGAACCGACCGTTCGTCAGCCGCGCGGCTACGAGCGCAGGTGCGAGGAGCCACAGCGCGAGGGCGGCGGCCGAGAGTCCCGTGATGGCCACGCCGCCGACGGTCAGCACGGTTGCATCCGCGAAGCTTGGCACGATGCGGCCGACGGCAATCCCGGTGAGGACGACCCACGTGCCGTAGAACAGGTACCCCGCGAGCCCGCCGACGAGTACCCACCACTCGGTGGCGAGCAGCGACAGCGACCGGCGAAACTCTTCGGCGGGGACCCCGTCCGACATTACGTGACGTATCTCCAAGTGATGGCTTAATTCGTGCGGTCAGGGCGCTCGAATCGCGACAGTCGCGACGCCGGAGAGTTCGAGTTCGTCCCCCGGCGCGACCGGTTCCCGGTCGCCCTTCTGGAGCGTCTGACCGTTGAGCCGAGTCGGGTTGTCACCGAGATCGACGAGGTAGAACGCGTCTGCCTCGCGGACGAACCGGACGTGTTCCCGGTGGATTCGGACCGCCTCGTCCTCCGGTCGTCCGGCGTCTATGAGCGCCGCTCGGATCTCCCGACCGACCTTCTCGCCGTCGGCGACCGGAATCTCCTCGCCGCCGACTTCGAGCACCAGCGAGTCCGGGACCGGCTCCGTCTCGCCGTCGTCGCTCTGTGCCTCCAGGGCCTCGACGGCGTCCTGACTTCCCGAGTCGTCTCCACCGGATTCACCGCCCCGGTGCGCGTCGAGGTCCTCGCCGCAGTTCATACAGAAGTTGGCGTCCTCGTCGACGTCCGCACCGCACTCCGGGCACTCCGCGAGGGGGTCGGGTTCGCCCGGTTCGAGGTCCTGTACGTCGGCCCCACACTCCAGACAGAAGTTGGCCTCGGGATCGAGGTCCGCACCGCAGTCCGGACAGTCGACGGTCGCCGGCTCCGCTTCAGCGGTCTCGTCGTCCGCCATCTCTCGATCCTCGGTCTCCGATTCCGCTTCGGCAGCCGTCGCCCCGTTCGCCTCGACGGCAGATTCGTCGCGTTCGTCGACTTCGGCAGTCGACTCCTCGGACGCGGATTCTTCGCCCGCCGACTCGCCGGCGGTCGTCTCGTCGGCCCCCGCGTCGGTCGCCGTCTCCGGCGTCTCGGCCGGCGCGTCGCTCGTCGCCGCCTCGGCGTCCGGTTCGGGCGACTCGTCGCCGGCCGGCGCGCCCGGCGAGTCCGGGGCCGGCTCCGCGTCGGCGGCGTCGGCGGGCGCGCCCTCCTCGGACGCCTCCGCCACGCCGTCGGTTTCGGCCGTCTCGACGTCCTCGTCCCACTCGCTCACTTCGGCCGTCTCACCAGCGTCGTCTGTCTCGCCGGCGTCACCTGAAGCCGCTCCGGTGGTCGACTCGGCGTCGGCGACGGAGTCGCTGTCGTCGGTACGCTCCGCCGTCTCGGAGAGCAAGTCGCGGTCAGACTCCTCGGCAGTCGTCTCCGTGGACGCGTCACTATCCGCTTCCGTGGCCTCGTCTACATCGCTATCGTCCGTGTACTGCCACTCCCCGCACTCCGGATTCGTACACCACCCGCCCGCTGTCGACGGGTCGAACTCCTCCCCGCAGATCGGGCACTCCACCCCACGTTCGGTACTTGCGTCTGACATGCTCGTTCGTTGGCGGGTTTCACGGCGAGAAATAAAACGTTACCCCTGAAGTTCACTCGTCTGACATTATGAGCGTCTCGCGGTCTTCGACGTCTTCGTCCGGGTCTGCGGCCCGCACCGGCAGTCCACCGGTCTCGGGGGTCGGCGGAAGCGTTTCGTCGGCGAACATGAGGACGGAGATGTTGTCCTTTCCGCCGCGGTCGTTGGCCACCGAGACGTACTCCCGAGCGGCGTCGGCGAGCGAGTCGGCGTCCAGAAGGACGTCTCGGATCTCGTCGTCGGTGACGACCGCCTCGCGGACGGTCTCGGCGACCGCTTCGGAGCGGTCGGCATCCACGTACTCCTCGTAGAGCTCCGGCGCGTCGGTCTGGGCGTCGACGAGACCGTCGCTCGTCGCGAGGATGGTGTCCTCGGCGTACAACCGGACGGTCCGCGTGTCGACCTCGACGAAGGCCCGTTCGGGGTCCTCGTGACCGGAGCCGCCGAGCGCCCGCGTTATCTCGTTGCCGTTCGGGTGGACGTGCGCCTCCACGTCGTCGATCTCCCCGACGTCGGCCATCTCCTCGACGACGGCGTGGTCCTTGGTCAGCCGGGCGATCTCCTCGCGGGCGTGGTTGACGAGATAGGCACGGCTGTCGCCCACCCAGCCGAGGTGGAGCTTGCCGTCGGCGTAGACGCCGGCGACGAGCGTCGTGTACGACTGCGACCCCGACTCGTCGGCGTACCGAACGATATCGCGGTGGGCTTCGACGACGGCGCTCTCGATAGCGGCCTGAATGTCCTCGGGACCGAGCGTCTCGGGGAGCACGTTCGGCCCGATGTCCACGTCGAACCCGTCCGGGTGGCTCCGAACCGCGCGGATGGCGACCGGAGCCAGCCGCTCGGCGACGACCGTCGTCGCGATGTAGGAGGCCGCGTCGCCCGCGTCGTGACCGCCCGCGCCGTCCGCGAGGACGAACACGCCAGCCGAGCGGTTGGCCGGGCGGCCCTCGCGTTCGTCTTCCGTTTCTCGCTCGTCCGTATCCTCGGCCCCGCTGTCGCCGTCATCCGCGTCCGCGCTCGACGCCTCGCCGCTATCGGGCGAGCGTTGCTGCCCCCGATAACCGTCGCGGTGTCCCTCCTCGAAGACGGTCAGCGAGAGGCTGTCCTCGTTGATTCCTCGTCCGCGCTTCCGGTCGCCGATGTCGTAGTTGGTTGCGTATCGCATGATCACTCGGGGTGAAACTCGAAGGTGACGCCGTAGGTCGGATGGACGAGCGAGACGAGGTCGCCGTCCCGCAGTCGCACCGACTCCGGCGGCACGTCGCCGTGTCTGTCCGTCGGGTCCTCGCCCTCCTGTCGGAGGCGCTCGCGGCCCGCCTCGCAGAGCACTCGCTGCCATCCCGACCCCTTCTGGACGAACGTGCCGTTGAGACTCCGGTCGACCAGGTGCCACTCCCCGTCGCGGGTGTCGAACTGCACCTGCACCGAGGAGATGTACTCGCCCTGCGGGTCCTCGATGGTGATGGACGCGGGCGGACCGGTCGCCCCCTCGCGGCCGATCGTGTCGCCGGGTTCGACCGTGAACTGCTGGTCGGCCTGGATGTATCTGACCGAAGCGGTCGAGGGCGGCGTCGGGTCCTTGGCCTCCAGCACGTCTCTGAGCACCGTCGCGTTGCGATAGCGATGCCGGTAATCCGACTGGGTCGCGCGCTCGACGATCTCCGCGAGGTAGTCCTCGCAGTCCGCGCCGAACTCCTGTGGGTTGACGCCGTCTTTCTTCGGGACGCTCCCCTTCAGCAGGAAGAGCAGGATCTTCCCGATAGAGTAGACGTCGGACCACGGCCCCTGCCGGACGTCAGTCCGACTCGCCTCCGCGACCTCGCGGGGTTTGAACGGCCCGAGGATGGTCGTCCCGTTGTTGCCCGTCGCCGGGTCGCCGGTGGCGTCGAACCCCGTCGCCGTGTTGAAGTCGATGAGCGTCGGCGTGATGTCGGGCGTGAGCATCACGTTCTCGGGTTTCAAGTCCCGATAGACGATCTCGTTCTCGTGGAGGAAGCCCATCGCGTCCGCGAGGTCGATACCGATCCGGCGGACCTGCTCGGTGTCCTCGATGGGGCCGTGCCGGTCGATGACCCCGTCGAGTTCGATGCCGCCCTCGACGAGTTCGACGACGAGGAAGGGGACGTCACGCTCCCGGACCGTGTCGTAGAGGTCCATCACGTTCTCGTGGCCGCCCGCCGCGGCGATGCGTTCGAGCGACTCCGCCTCCTTCTCGAAGTACTCCTCGATGACGCTCCGGTCGTTCTGTGACTCCGTGTAGTTCGGGTGCTTCAGGACGACGGCGTCGCCGGTCTCCCGATCGAGCGCCCGGTAGGCCTTCGCGAACCCGCCTTTCCCGAGGAACTCCTCGAGTTCGTACCGACCGCCGACGGCGTCGCCCGGTTCGGGTTCCCACGTCACGGTGCTCACCGTCGGGTTCGGTCGGCCGCCTCGCTCGGTTCACCCGATTCGCCCGTCGTCACTTCTGGAGTCCTTCGTCGGTGACGATCTTCGTCGCCCGGCTCTGTTCCTCGCGGCCGCCCTCCATGACGATCTGTGTCTGGCGCTCCGCGGACTCGACGGCTTCGGCGTCCGCGCCGTGGATTCGGGTCATCCGCTCGATCTGTGTCTGGGCTTCCGCGACGTTGCCCTTCCCGAGTTCCGTCTTGATGACGGTCTGACGGTGGTCGACGTCGACCTGCTCGTTGTGCTCGCCGAGTTTCTCGGCGTCGTCGGTGTACTCGACGGTGATGGCTCCGGTCGCCGTCTCGCCGCCGGCGGTCAGCATCACGTCCGCGAGCGTGACCTCCTGACCGACCGCGCGCGGCGGCGCGTGTATCTTCAGCACGACGCGCTGGGTCTCGCGGTCCAGCAGGTCCGGCAGTTTGATGACGGTCGCGTTGTCCCGCCATTCGGGCGTGACCTCCTGTGTCTGTGGCAGCGCGCGGTAGACCTCACTGACTTCGACGCCCTCGGCCACGTCCAACTCCAGCTGCGCGTCGGGCGCGACGAGCGTTCCGGCCTCCTCGACGGCGTCGCCGAAGAACTGCTCGATGTCGCCCGCCGCTTCGAGGTGGGTCCACTCCCCGCGTGCGGTCGAGCCGAGCGTCCGGATCGTCTCCCTGCGGTAGTCGCTGCCGATACCGGCCGACTTGATGCGGATGCCCTCGGCGTCGATCTCCCGCGCGAGCGTCTCGAACTCGGGCGGGTCGTGGCTGTTGTCCTTACCGTCCGAGAGCAACAGGAGGCGACGCGCAGTCGTGGCGTCGTCCGGCAGCCGACGCAGGGACTCCGCGGCCGCCGCGAGTCCGCGATACATATCCGTCCCGCCGCCAGCGGCGATCTCCTCGAGGTGGTCCATCGCGTCCTCGCGTGAGATGTCGCCCCACCGCGTCGCTTCGAGGATCACTTCGACGTCGCTATCGAAGGCGACGATGGAGACGTAGTCGTCGTCTTCGAGCAGTCCGAACACCCACTCAGCCCCCGACCGAGCGCGTTCGATATCCTCGCCCGCCATCGACCCGCTGGCGTCGATACACAGCGCGATCTGGCGCGTCGGTCGTTCGTCCTGTCGGCCGGGTTCGACTTCGATCTCGGCCGTCAACTTCGCCCCATCCCCCGGGACGTGTGGCCGGTTAGCGTCGGTCACGACGTTCGCGGTCATACTGGTAAGAGGGACTTACGACCTAATTATAAGTTTTCCCCACAGAATCAGGAGAGAGAAAGCCGTCGCGGCGCGAGTCGTTCGATAATCCTTAATAGGAATTGTCGACTCAGTTAATACATGACCGTCGTCAGCGTCTCCATGCCGGAGTCACTCCTGAAACGCATCGACGAGTTCGCCGAGGAACACGGCTACACCGGCCGGAGCGAGATCATCCGCGAGGCCAGTCGGAACTTACTGGGCGAGTTCGAGGACAAACGACTGGAGGGCCGTGAACTCATGGGGATCGTCACCGTCCTCTTCGACTACGACACGACCGCCGTCGAAGAGAAGATGATGCGCCTGCGCCACGAGCACGAGGGTCTCGTCGCCTCGAACTTCCACAGCCACGTCGGCGAACACCGCTGTATGGAACTGTTCGTTCTCGAAGGGGAACTCGAAGAGATATCGACCTTCGTGGGTAAGATTCGCGCGACCAAGGACACGCTGAACATCGACTACTCGGTCGTCCCCGTCGACGAGTTCGGGACGCTCGCTGACGTGGAGTGAACCGGTTCAGGCGGAGATCAATCGCTCGACTAGTTCGTCCACCGCATCGAGTTCGTCCTCGTTGACGCCGTGTCCCATCCCCTCGTAGATGCGTTCGTCCACGTCCCCGTTCAGTCGCTCGAAGACCGCTTTCGTCTCGTGAACCCGCTCCAGCGGGATGTGCGGGTCCACGTCGCTGCACCCGAGGAACACCGGCGTCCGCTCGATATCACCGTCGTACTCGTCGGGGTTCACAGATTCGCCGATGAGACCACCGCTTAGTGCCGCCAGCCCGCCGTATCGCTCGGGATTCCGTGCGACGTACTCGCTTGCGAGACACGCCCCCTGTGAGAACCCCAGTAGGAATATCTTCTCCGCCGGAATCCCCGCGTCGTTCGCCCGTTCCATCGCGTCGCCGACCGCCCGTAACCCCGAACTCCGTCCGGGTTCGTTCTCCTCGACGGGCGAGAGGAACGACTGGGGATACCACGTATTGCGGGCGGCCTGCGGTGCCAGCAGCGCGAGCCCGGCACGGTGGACTTCCCGTCCCATTTGGACGATGCTCTGTGCCGTCGCCCCGCGGCCATGGACCAACACCATCGCCGCCTCGGCGTCGTCCAGCGATGTTCCGGCCGTAACCAGTTCCTGGTTCTGGTGTGGCCCGCTCATGACCGCTCCTCCCTCGTCAGGTCGTTCGTCGCCATACAGACTATGTGCGCTCCATCCTTTTCACTGCCGCGTGTCAGTCCCCGTTCGATCATATCGATACCTTTGGTTCGCGACGCTTAGCGATTCCGTCGTCAAAGCCTCTATACGGCGGTCGACCGAGGATACGGTATCTGATGGCAGACCCACCTCCCGAGATCGACGCACTCGTCTCCGAGCTGACCCGTGCCGAAAAGCTATCGCTCGTCTGCGGGACGCGCGACCCCGACGGGACCGCGACCGGCTACCTCGCCGGCGTCGGACGCCTCGACATTCCACCCTTTCGCCTCGTCGACGGTCCCCTCGGCGTCCGCGCCGAGGGCGAGCGCTCGACCGCGTTCCCCGCGTCGCTCGCCACGGCAGCGTCGTTCGACCCCGACCTCGCCCGCGAACAGGCGGCCGCGATGGCGCGCGAAGCCACCGCACACGGTCAGCACGCGCTACTGGCCCCCGGCGTGAACATCGTGCGGGTGCCCCACTGCGGGCGAAACTTCGAGTATCTCTCGGAAGACCCCGTGCTCGCGAGCGATATCGGCCGAGCGCTCGTCGAGGGGATACAGTCCGAAGACGTCGTCGCGACCGTCAAGCACTTCGTCGCCAATAACCAGGAGACGAGCCGGACGACTGTCAGTTCCGACGTCGACGAGCGGACGCTTCGAGAGCTCTATCTTCCGCCGTTCCGCGCCACCGTCGAAGCCGGCGTCGGGTCGGTGATGACGGCCTACAACCGAGTGAACGGCACCCACATGAGCGACCACGAGACGCTCGTCACCGATCTCCTCAAAGACGAGTGGGGATTCGACGGTTACGTCGTCTCGGACTGGTACGGGCTGGAGACGACCGTCGGCGCGGCCAACGCCGGTATGGACTTAGAGATGCCGGGCGTCCCAGTCGAACCCGAAGCCGACGACGCCGACGAGTTCGAGTGGCCAGACGGAATTCCAGACGCGACCCACGCGGGCCTGTTCGGTTCCCCCTTAGCCGCTGCTATCGACGACGGGTCAGTCCCAGCGGCCCGCCTCGACGACATGGTCGCCCGCGTCCTCGGACAGATGGCGCGAATCGGCCTGCTCGACGGAGCCGAACGCACCGGCGAACTCGACAGCCAACGTCACCGCGACCTCGCCGAACGAGTAGCCGTTCGCGGAACCGTCCTACTCGAAAACGACGGCATCCTGCCCCTCTCGGACGACGCGGACGTGGCGCTCGTCGGTCCCCACGTTCACGAAGCGAAACTCGGCGGCGGCGGCTCTTCGGAGACGACGCCGTTTCACTCGCAAAGTCCCGTCGACGGCCTGAAAGAGCGGGCCGCCGGATCAGTGACTACGGCTCGGGGTATCGACGCGATCGAATCCGTCTCGCTGTTCGACCTCCTCCCGTTCGTCGAGGGCGGCCGCGACGACGCCGATTCCGCGCCCGAGAGCGAGCCCTCGCTCTCGGACGCCGTCGACGCCGCGGCGAACGCCGACGCCGCCGTCGTCGTCGTCCGCGACGCGACGACCGAAGCGCGGGACCGCGACACCCTCTCGCTCCCGGGCCGACAGGACGAACTCGTCTCTGCCGTCGCCGCCGCCAACGACCGGACGATCGTCGTCCTCCGCTCCGGCGGCCCGGTCGAGACACCGTGGCGCGACGACGTCGCCGCGATCGTCCAGAGCTGGTACCCCGGTCAAGCCGACGGCGACGCGTTGGCGTCCGTCCTCTACGGCGACCGAGACCCCGGCGGCCGACTGCCGGTCACGTTCGCGCCGGCGGAGACCTACCCGACGAGCGACGACCGGCGCTTCCCCGGCGTCGACGGCGTCGCTCACTACGACGAGGGGATCTTCGTCGGGTACCGGCACTTCGATACGACCGACACCGACCCGACGTACCCCTTCGGTCACGGCCGCTCCTACGCGACCTTCGAATACGGCGACGCAGTCGCTCTCGACGGGGGCACTATCGAAGTGTCTATCGAGAACGTCGCCGGTCGCCGAGGGCGTGAGGTCGTACAGGCGTATGTTCGACCGCCCTCCGTCGACGGCATCGACCGGCCGCATCGCGAACTCGCGGGCTTCGAATCGCTCTCGCTGTCGCCGGGCGAATCACGAACCGTCTCGCTCTCTCTCGACGACCTCGCGTTCTCGCGCTACGATACGGACCGCGGGTGGACGGTCGATACAGGCGAATACACAGTCGAGATAGCGCGCTCCGCTCAGGACGTTCGAGAGACCGTCAGAATCGAGCGCTGACTCGCACAACTGACGCTCCGCTCGCGGCTTTCGCGCTTGTCGAACTCGTTGTCCGGCGCTGCCGCTACGCAATAAATACGGAAAGCCCACACGAAGAGACATCTCTCCGTGTGGGCTGAATGAATGATAGGGAATGAATGGTGGCGGCGAACCAAATTTCCCAGAGGCTCGCGCACTCCAGTACTCGCT